>JBEKIC010000027.1:0-51755 GCA_050011955.1 Xanthobacteraceae bacterium | reverse complement strand
TTTCAAGACCGGTGCCTTAAACCACTCGGCCACCCTTCCAGGTCTGCAAAATCAAGACCTTACCGATATATCCTCTGCCTACGTCCTAGCAACTTGCCGGTGCTTGGGTCCCTTGTTGGGACTGACGGCGCCTTTTAAGCTTCGCAGGTATCCACTTCCATAATTTTGCCTATTCTGTCGCGCTAACTGGCATCTTGGGCGGTCGGGGCACTTGGGAGGTGCCCTTGCAAACAATCAAACTCTTCGGCGCCGCTGAGATACTGATGCTGACAGCCGGCGTCCTGCTGATCACGGCCCTGACGTTTCTCCTCTGACGGGTGACCGTCGCGGATAAGCGGCACCCTTCGAGGCCAGCCGAGCGGCTGTAGCAGGGTATGGACATTTCGGCCGGTACGTGATTAATCGCGCCCGATGGCGGCGCCGCGCGCGCGCCATTAACTCAGAAAAAAGCCAGTAACAGTGAGAAAGGCAGCAGTGCCAATGTCGACAATTGCAATAAAACTCATCGGCTCCGTTGAAAAGAGACTCGCGGCAAATTGGCAAACATTGTCACACATCTTATTCGGGGCTTTCATTGGCGGTCTGGTCGTGCTGCTCATCCTACTCTATGCCGGCGTGCCGATCGTCGCGGGAGTATAGGCAGACCCAAGGAGCCTGGATCGCCAACAGGACGACAATCCGGACCCCACCCTCACAACGTTCCATTCACTATCGAAATCCTCTTGCCCATTTTCGCCACAATCTGACCACGCTCAGGTTTAATACGTTGGCGGGGACGGGGGATAAATGCGCGGTCGGGTCAGCGCGGCATTCGGACGGTTTGCGGCGATTGGCGCCTGCGCCGTGCTTTGCCTGCTGCTTGCCAACTGCTCAAACTCCAGCCGAATCGATCCCCGCTATGGCGTTTCCGCCAGCCCACGAGTCGTCGCTGACGGCGAGCCGGTACCCAAGGGCGGCGGCGTCTACCGAGTCGGCGCGCCCTACGTGGTCGCCGGCCGCACCTACGTTCCGGAAGAGAACCCGCGCTATCGCGCCGAAGGTCTTGCGTCGTGGTACGGCGACGACTTTCACGGCCGCTTGACCGCCAATGGCGAAGTCTTTGACCGCGACAGCATCACGGCGGCGCATCCGACGCTGCCGCTGCCGTGCTACGCGCGCGTGACCAACCTCTCCAACGGCCGCTCGCTCATCGTGCGCGTCAACGACCGCGGGCCCTATCATGGCGACCGCCTGATCGACGTCTCCACCAGGGCCGCGCACCTGTTGGACTTCCACAATCGCGGCACCGCCTGGGTGCGCGTCGATTATGTGGGGCGGGCGCCGATCGAAGGCTCCGACGACCGCATCCTGGCGGCGACGCTGCGGCAGGACGAGCCGGCGCCGCCTCCGGGCAGCATCAAGCTCGCGGCGACACCGCTCGTGCCGGCTACCTGGACCGCGTCTTCCTCGCGCGCCCGGTTCGCCAGCGCCGCTTCGAGCGACGCCTTGCCGGAGACGACCGGGTCGCAGGCCATGTCGTACGCCGCTCAGCCCAGCGGCCGCGACGGCACCGAGCAGTTCCTCAACGGCCGCGGCCTCTACTGATCCGTATTTCTCCCTAATTGTCGTTTGTGCAATGTGCCTTGCGCGCGCCCTATTGCGCGCGGGAAGCTCGCGTGAGATTTGACCCGTCACACGGTCGAGCGGCGCGTTGGAGACTCTCTTGCAGACCGGGCATCGTCTAGGCTTGCTGTCGCGCTGGGCGGTTTGGGCCGCCGCCGCCGGCCTGTTGGTCGCGGCCGTTGCGGCCGGCCTGTTGGTCGCGGCCGTTGCGGCCGGTCATGCCGCCTCGAACATGACCGTCAAGAAGGACGAGGCTTTCCAGACCGGCGCTGCCGCCGCGCTGCTGCTCGATCCCGAAAGCGACAGCATTCTGTACGAGAAGAACGGCGATCAGCTCGTGGCCCCGGCGAGCCTCGCCAAGTTGATGACGCTCGAATTCGTGTTCAACGAAATCAAGCAAGGTCACATCAAGCTCGACGACGAATTCCCGATCAGCGAGAACGCCTGGCGCAAGGGCGGGGCGCCGTCGCACGGCTCGACGATGTTCGCCGCCATCCACAGCAGGGTGAAGCTCGACGACCTCATCCACGGCATCATCGTCGATTCCGCGAACGACGCCTGCATCGCCGTGGCCGAAGCGCTCGCCGGCAACGAGCCCGAGTTCGGCGCCATGCTGACCAAGCGGGCGCGCGAGATCGGGCTGGAGAAGTCGACCTTCACCAACGCCACCGGCTATTCCGATCCCAACCTGCGCGTCACCGCACGCGAGATGGCGACGCTGGCGCACCACATCATGAAGACCTATCCCGAGTTCTATCCGTATTTCGCCGAGCGCGACTTCACCTGGAACAACATCCGGCAGCAGAACCGCAATCCCTTGCTCGCCATGGGCATCGGCGCCGACGGGCTCAAGACCGGCGAGACCGCCGAGGCTGGCTTCAATCTGGTCGGATCGGCGGTGCAGGACGGATTTCGCCTGATCGTCGTCATCACCGGCGCGAAATCCGAGAAGGAGCGCGCCGACGAGGCGCGCAAGATGCTCGAGTGGGGGTTTCACGGTTTCGAGGCCCGCGTTCTGTTCGCCGAAGGGCAGACGATCGGCGAGGCCAAGGTCTTTGGCGGCAGCACAAGCTACGTCCCGCTTGTCGCGCCCGGCACCATCCGGCTGATGATGCCGCGCAACGGCAGCGAGCGGCTCATTGCGCGCATCGTCTATACCGGGCCGGTGGCCGCCCCGGTCAGCAAGGGTCAAAGCATCGGCAAGCTCAAGGTTTGGCGTGGCGATAAGCTTGCTCTCGAAGCGCCGCTGAAGGCCGCCGAGGACGTAGGGAAGGGCAGCATGCCGCAACGCGCCATGGACGGCGCCACCGAGCTGATGATCGGCCTGTTTCGGGCCGGCGTAGACCGGCTATGATCCATGGGCGCTGGCGTGAGGCGCGCATGCGCCCAAGGTCGCGTGCGCCTATATGTTCATCGGCGTCGCTTTTCCACTTTATGCTTCCATGGTGTGCGAAGAGACAGACATAAGAAGCTGATTTTTCTTCGTTTCCAATTGCCTCGAAGGCACTGACACCGGCAGTTTGGGGTTTCGCGGACCGATATGAGAGGCAAGTTCATCACCTTCGAGGGCGGCGAGGGCACCGGCAAGTCGACGCAAGCCGCGATGCTGGCGCTTCGGCTGGAATCGCTTGGGCTGCGCGTGCTGCTCACGCGCGAGCCGGGCGGCTCGCCCGGCGCCGAAATCATCCGCCACGTTTTGCTATCCGGCGCGGCGAAGCCGTTCGGGCCGGAGGCGGAAGCCATGCTGTTCGCCGCTGCCCGCGACGACCATATCCGCTGCACCATCCTGCCGGCGCTCGAAGCGGGCCAATGGGTCATTTGCGATCGCTTCGCCGATTCCACGCGCGTTTATCAGGGGGCGCTCGGCGAAGTCGATCAGCGCCTGATCAAGGCGCTCGAGCGCGTGTCCCTCGGCGACGTTTATCCCGATCTCACTCTCATTCTCGATGTACCCGCCGCATTGGGACTGAAGCGGGCGGCGCGGCGGCGCGGCGGCGCCAATCCCGATCGTTTTGAAGCAGAGACAATCGATTTTCATGACAAGCTGCGCCAGGCGTACCTTGCGCTCGCCGCAGCGGAGCCGGAGCGCTGCGTGGTCGTCGATGCAGCCGCGCCGAAGGAAAAGGTCGCAAGGCAAGTGTGGAAGGCGGTGAATTCCAGGCTCCAACCGGCGCGTGCCGCGACCGTGCTGGAAAACGTGGCGTCATGAGCCCGGCCGCGGACGAAGCCGAGGAAGCGCCGCCCCCGCGTATAACCGACGCGCTATACGGCCATGCCGACGCCGAGGCCGCGCTTCTTGCCGCCTATCGCGGCGGACGCGTTCCGCACGCCTTCCTGCTCATCGGCCCCAAGGGCATCGGCAAGGCGACGCTCGCCTACCGCATGGCCCGCTTCGTGCTCGCTGATCCAGACCCGACCGCGCCGGAGGTCCAGGCGGCGACATCGCTCGCCGTCGATCCCGAACATCCGGTGGCGCGGCGGATGGCGGCGCAAGCCCAAGCGGACCTTCTCGTCATCGAGCGCACGGTCAACGAGAAGGGCAATTTACGCCAGCAGATTGCGGTCGACGACGTGCGCCGCACCGTGTCGTTTTTCGGCGCCACCGCCGCCGGGGAGGGGGGTTGGCGGGTCGCCATTATCGATGCGGTCGACGAGCTCAACCGGTCGGGCGCCAATGCGCTGCTCAAGGTCCTCGAGGAACCGCCGCAACGCGCCCTCTTGCTGCTGGTCTGCCATTCCGCGGCGCGGGTGCCGGCGACGCTGCGCTCGCGCTGCCGTATCGTGGCGCTGCGGCCCTTGGCGCAAACCGAGGTCGCGGCGGCGCTCGGTGCGGCGGTCGGGCGGGCGTCCAGCGATCCGCAGATCCAGGCCGCCGCTGCCGCCGCGGAGGGCAGCGTCGGGCGGGCGCTGACCTTCCTCGACGAGGGAGCCTTGGCGCTGCGCCAGCGCGCGCTCGATCAGCTCGACCGTCTGCCCGCGCTCGACAGCAACGCGCTGCATGGGCTCGGAGAAGCGCTCGCCGGAACCGACCCGCAGCCGCTTGCTGCCTTCGTCGATACCGTCAATGCCTGGTTGTCGCAGCGCCTTCATCGCAACCAGGGTGAAATCGGCCGGGTGGTGCGGCTGGCCGAGGCCTGGGAACGGATCAATCAAGCCGCCCGCGACGCCGAAACTTACAATTTGGAGCGAAAGCCGCTGGTCTTCAGTGTTTTCGGCTTGCTTGCCGAGGCCACGCGCGGTTGATACCTATGCGCCGTCCTTGGCCGGGCCTGTCCCGGCCATTGGTCATTATGCGGCGCGGACAATGCGAAATGGCCGGCAAACCCTATTACATCACCACGGCGATCTCCTATCCGAATGGCCCGCCGCATATCGGCCACGCCTATGAGGCGATCGCCACCGACGCCATCGCCCGCTTCATGCGGCTCGACGGCTATGATGTGTTCTTCCTCACCGGCACCGACGAGCACGGCCAGAAGATTCAGCAGACGGCGGCGCGCGAAGGCCTGACGCCGCGGCAATTGCTCGACCGCAACGTGCCGCTGTTCGAGGCCATGGTGAAGCAGCTCAATTGCTCGAACGACGACTTCGTCCACACCACGGAGGAGCGCCACCACCGATCGTCGGAAGAAATCTGGCGGCGCATGGAGCAGAACGGCGACATCTATCTCGGCAAATATGCCGGCTGGTATTCGGTGCGCGACGAGGCCTATTACGCCGAGGACGAAACCCACCTCGACGAGCAGAAGCAGCGCCTCGCGAGCAAAACCGGCACGCCGGTCGAATGGGTGGAGGAGGAGAGCTATTTCTTCAAGCTCTCGGCCTACCAGCAGAAGCTGCTCGACCTCTACGAGCGGCCGAACTACGTGATGCCGAAGGAACGCCTGAACGAAGTCGCGAGTTTCGTCAGACGCGGCCTGCAGGACCTCTCAATCTCGCGCACCACCTTCGACTGGGGCATCCGCGTGCCCGGCCGCGACGGCCACATCATGTATGTGTGGGTCGACGCGCTGACAAATTACATTACCGCGGTCGGCTATCCCGATACGGACAGTGAAAAATTCCGCAAATACTGGCCCGCCGATCTGCATGTCATCGGCAAGGACATCGTGCGCTTCCACGCCGTGTATTGGCCGGCCTTCCTGATGTCGGCCGGCATTGCCGTGCCGCGGCGTATTTTCTCCCACGGCTTTTTGTTCAACCGCGGGGAGAAAATGTCGAAGTCGGTCGGCAACGTCATCGATCCGTTCGCGCTGGCCAAGGCCTATGGCGTCGATCCGCTGCGCTATTTCTTCCTGCGCGAGGTGCCGTTCGGCCAGGACGGCAACTACAGCCACGAGGCCATCGTCAACCGCATCAACGCCGATCTCGCCAACGACCTCGGCAATCTGGCGCAGCGCTCGCTGACCATGGTGGCGCGCAATTTCGCCGGCGTGCTGCCGCAGCCGGCGGCCTTCAGCGCTACCGACCAGACGATCCTCGCCGCCGCCGACGCCATGATCGGCAAGGCGCGTGACGCCATGGCCACCCAGCAATTGCATCAGGTGCTCAACGCCGTCTGGGCGGTGGTCGCCGACGCTAACCGCTATTTCGCCGGCGAGGCGCCCTGGGCGCTGGCCAAGAGCGATCCGGCGCGGCAGGGCACCGTGCTCTACGTGACCGCCGAGGTGTTGCGGCAGGTAGCGATCCTGGCGCAGCCGTTCATGCCGGCGTCGGCAGGGAAATTGCTCGATCTCCTGGCGGTGTCGGCCGGGGAGCGGCTGTTCTCATTCCTCGGCGGAGCCCATCGCATCGCCGCGGGCGCAAAACTTCCGGCACCGGCGCCAGTGTTCCCGCGTTATGTCGAGCCGGAAACGCGCGCGGCGCAATAGCCATGCTGATCGACAGCCATTGCCATCTCGATTTCCCCGATTTTGCCGCCGAACTTGACGCGGTGGTCGCGCGCGCGCGCGCCGCCGGCATTGCCCGCATGGTCACGATCTCGACGCGGGTTCACCGCCACGCCGAGGTGCTGGCGATCGCCGAGCGCTTTGCCGACGTTTTTTGCTCCGTCGGCACGCACCCGCATTACGCCCATCAGGAAGCGGACGTGACCGCGGCTGACCTCGTCGCGCGGACGCGCTATCGCAAGGTCGTCGCGCTCGGCGAAGCGGGGCTCGACTACCATTACGATAATTCGCCGCGCGAGGCGCAGGAGCGCGGATTTCGCACGCACATCGCAGCAGCGCGCGAGACCGGATTGCCGTTGGTCATCCACACCCGCGAGGCCGACGACGATACCGCACGGATTCTCGAGGAGGAGACGGGGCAGGGCGCCTTCCCCGCCGTGCTGCACTGCTTTAGCGGCGGCCGCGAGCTTGCCCACCGCGCCGTCGCGCTTGGGCTTTTTATCTCCTTCACCGGCATTCTGACCTTCAAGAATTCGACGGCGCTGCGCGCCATCGCCGCCGAGCTGCCGGCTGACCGCATCCTGGTCGAAACCGATGCGCCCTACCTCGCCCCCGGGCGGTTTCGCGGCAAGCGCAACGAGCCGGCCCATGTCGTTGAAATCGCCAAAGTGCTCGCCGAGTGCCGCGGCGTCTCGTTCGACGAGATCGCGCGCCAAACGTCGGAGAACTTCTTCCGCCTGTTCAGCAAGGTGCCACGGCCGGCCAGCGCGGATGCGGATCATCCGCCCAAACTTGGTGCGCCGGCGGCATGACGTTGAAATTCACCATTCTCGGCTGCGGTTCTTCCGGCGGCGTACCACGGCCGGCGCTGGGCTGGGGTGCCTGCGATCCCAAGAATCCGAAAAACCGCCGCCGCCGCACGTCGCTCCTGGTCGAGCGTCACAATTCCGGCGGCGTCACCCGGGTCTTGGTCGATACCTCGCCGGATTTGCGCGAGCAGCTTCTCGACGCCGACGTCGATTGGCTTGACGGCGTCCTCTACACCCACGAGCACGCCGACCACACCCATGGCATCGATGATCTGCGTTCGCTGTTCATGAGACGGCGGCGATTGGTCGATGTCTACCTCGACGAACAGACCGCGGCGATGATGCACACCCGGTTCAGCTATTGCTTCAAGTCGCCGCCCGGCAGCGAGTACCCGCCGATGGTGAGCGAGCACCGCCTGGTGGCAGGCCATGAGATCACGATCGAAGGGCAGGGCGGCGCCATCACAGCCCTCCCCATCCTGCAGCAGCATGGCGACATCCCGTCGCTCGGCTTTCGCTTTGGCAAGCTCGCCTATTCCTGCGACCTGAGCGGCATGCCTTCCGCGAGCGTGGCCGCCTTGGCCGGTCTCGAGGTCTGGATCGTGGACGCGCTGCGCTACCGGCCGCATCCAAGCCATTTCTCGCTCGACGACGCGCTCGCCTGGATCGAGCGCCTCAAGCCGCGGCGCGCGATCCTCACCAACCTGCACGCCGATCTCGATTACGAGGCCGTGCGCAAGGCGGTGCCGCCGCACGTCGAGCCGGCCTACGACGGGATGACATTTTCGATCGCCGATTGACCCATCGCGCGCGGCGAATAGCGGCGTCTTTTTCAGCGGTCTGCCGCGAGTTCTTAAACGCACAGCAATCCAAGCCATACAGTGGAAGCTCAGAATATTCCATAATATGTCTTATGCGAATGGACGGTTCAGATGTCGCATGAAGGCGCCGCCGCGCGGGCTCTGCCGCCCTTCACCAAATTCCCGGCAGCAGCCGCCAGCGCACCCGCTCCGCGTAGTCGCGATAGCCGGGCAATTCGGCAAGCAGCACACGGTCCTCCGTCGCGGCGCGATGCAGCAGAAACGGCACAGTGGAGACCACGAGCATGGCCGCGGCGATCCACGAGTCGAGCGCCGGACCACTCGCCACCACGATGACGATGCCGGCGAGATAGCCCGGGTGACGGATGAAGACGTAAGGGCCGGTGGTGATGACAACCTGCCCGCGATCGTTTTGGATGCGCACGATCGACGAGAAGAAGCGGTTCACGCGCATGGCCCAGAAGCAGAAGGCGTAGCCGGCCGCGACTGCAATCAGCGCCGTCCATTGCAGCCAGATCGGCACACTGTCGCTCCAATGGAAGCGGCCGTGGTCAAGACCGGCAATCACCCAATGCACGAACAGGACCCCGGAAAACAGCCGCAGCGCCGGCGGGGGCTTCTTTCCGCCTGGGCGCATTCGCTCGCGCGCCAGATCGGGATCGAGCCACCGGAACGATGCCAGGAACACGGCGGCAAATATCGCGAGATAAACCCAGTAGGTGACGATCGCGACTGTACCGGCCGCGGCAAACAGGGCCACAGCCGCCAAAACGAAGAAAGCGACCGACTGGATGTAAGCGGAAGCGGGCACTGGTAGAGCCCTCGCCTTGCCGAGGCACGGAACCAAAGTCGTCATGGCGGCGTTGCTTACCAAGCCCGCCCCGCCGCTTCGGCTGAGCGGCCGCGCCGGTTTGTCATCCCGTCATAGCCCGAAGGTGATGCCGTGAACAACAAAGTCCGAGCCCTCGACACGCGCCGCAAGCCGGCCGCTTCGGCTGGACCGGTTGGCCGGCAATGACGGGGTCTGGTAGGGGTTCCCGCAAGCAATACGCGGGATTCCCCTATGACCCCTTCGCGCGATATCGGCCGGCTCCTCGACATCATGGCGGCACTGCGGACGCCGCAGAGCGGCTGTCCCTGGGATTTGGCGCAGAACTTTGCGACCATCGCGCCCTATACGCTGGAAGAGGCGTATGAGGTCGCCGACGCCATCGCCCGCAACGACCTCGCCGATCTCAGGGAGGAATTGGGCGATCTGCTGCTGCAGGTCGTGTTCCACGCCCGCATGGCCGAGGAACAGGGCGCCTTTGATTTCGGCGATGTCGTCGAGGCCATCACCGATAAGCTCATTCGCCGCCATCCGCACGTCTTTGGCGACGAACACTCGGACAGCCCGCGGGCCGTCGAAGGCCTGTGGGAACGGATCAAGGCGGAGGAAAAGGCGGCGCGCGGCAGTTGGCGCGAGCAAGGCGCGCTGGCCGGCGTGCCGGTGGCGCTCCCTGCCCTGACCCGCGCGCTTAAGCTTCAAGCCAAGGCCGGCAAAGTCGGCTTCGACTGGAACGATCCGCGCGCCGTGCTCCGCAAGATCCGCGAAGAGGCCGATGAGATCGAAGAAGCGCTTGATGGTAATCAAGTGGCAGCTGCGGCCGAAGTCGGCGACCTGCTCTTTGCCGCCGTCAATCTGGCGCGCCATCTGCGCGCCGACCCGGAAGCGCTGTTGCGGCAGACTAACCAGAAATTCCAGCGCCGTTTTGCGGCAATAGAGCGCGCGCTCGCCGCGCGCGGAAAAGCGCCGCAGGATGCCACGCTCGCCGAAATGGACGCGCTGTGGGACGAGGCCAAGGCGAACGAGTAGCGGTCCTCTGACCTCGACCCATCATCCAGAGGTGGCCCGAAGCGGCCCTCGAAGGATGTGGCCAAGGAACCGGGCCATCGCCCCGATCGAAATCGGGTGTACCTGATTTCGGGTTTTCAACTTCCCAAGTCGGCAACAACCGACTTGGGTTGGCTCGCTTCACTCGCACCTCAGTGACGGAACGGTTCACAAGTTGCTTCGCGCGGCGGCCGCAAACTTCTCCCTTACCGCCCTCGCCTTTTCCGGCTCGACCCGCACGGTCATGGCGATCCGGCCGGTCTTCTCGTCCGCCGCCTTGTGGATCACTTCGGTGTGGCGATGCAGCCAGCTGACGCCGGCGCCGTCGGTGTTATCGAGCACAAGCTCGATGAGGACACGGCCGGCGGCGAGCCGGCTCTCGATGGCGGCGGACAGCGCCGCGAGCCCCTCCCCGGTCAAGGCCGAAACCAGCACCGGCCGTTCGTCCGCCGGACGCCGTTCGGCGAGGTTTCGCAATCGCGCCCGTTCGTCGGCATCGAGCCGATCGAGCTTGTTCCACACTTCGATCAGCACCCGTTTGTGCTGGGACCCGTCATGCTGGTCGATGCCAAGCTGACGCAAGACGTTCTCCACGTCCTGCGACTGCGCTTCGGCGTCTTCGTGCGAGACATCGCGCACGTGCAGGATCACGTCGGCCTCGATCACCTCTTCCAGCGTGGCGCGGAACGCGGCGATCAGCATCGTCGGCAGGTCGGAAATGAAGCCGACCGTATCGGACAGGATCACCCGCGCCCCATGCGGCAGATCGACGGCGCGCAGCGTCGGATCGAGCGTCGAGAACAGCATGTCGGCGGAGACTACGCTCGCCTGCGTCATGCGGTTGAACAGCGTCGACTTGCCGGCATTGGTGTAGCCGACCAGCGCCACGATCGGATAAGGCACGCGGCGCCGGCTCTCGCGATGCAGCTCGCGGGTACGCTTGACCTTGGCAAGCTCGGTCTCGATCTTGGCGAGTCGCTCCTCGATCAGGCGCCGGTCGGCTTCGAGCTGGGTCTCGCCGGGCCCGCCGAGGAAGCCGAAACCGCCGCGCTGGCGCTCGAGATGGGTCCAGGAGCGCACCAGCCGGCCTTTCTGGTAGGTCAGGTGCGCGTGCTCGACCTGCAGCGCGCCTTCGCGGGTGCGCGCGCGGCGGCCGAAAATTTCCAGGATCAGGCTGGTGCGGTCGAGCACCTTGACGTTCCAGGCCTTTTCCAGATTGCGCTGCTGCACCGGCGACAGCGCGCAGTCCATCACGACGATGCCGACCTCGAGCGTTCGCACCAGGCCGGCAGTCTCCTCGACCTTGCCTTTGCCCAAAAGCGTCGCGGGATGTAGCGCGCGGAGCATGACGATGCCGGCCTGCGCGACATCGAGATCGATGGCGCGGGCAAGCCCTACCGCCTCGTCGAGCTTTGCCGTTGGCGTGCGGTCGGCGGCAGCGGCGCGCCCAGCGGCGCGTCGCAACACCGGCTCGATGACCAGCGCCCGGCCGGTCGCCGAGCCTACGGAGCTTAGCCGGTCAGAGCGCGTGTCGCGGCGGCGCGGCTCCAATCAGACCTTTTCCCCGGCCGGCGCATCCTCGGCGCCTTCGAACAGCTGGACGGGATGACCCGGCATGATGGTTGAGATGGCGTGCTTGTAGACGAGCTGCGAATGCCCGTCGCGACGCAACAGCACGCAGAAATTATCGAACCAGGTTACCACGCCTTGCAGCTTCACGCCGTTCACCAAAAAAATGGTGAGCGGTATCTTGCTCTTGCGGACGTGATTGAGGAACGTGTCTTGCAGGTTTTGTGCGCGGTCGGCTGCCATGGCCGTTGTTTCCGTTCTTGTACCGCAGGCCCCTGCCCCGCGGGTCTTTTCTTACGCTTCATCCAATGGGTGGGTCGAGCGAAGCGAAACCCACCGTAGCTGCACTGCCGGACGAAATGGGCACGCTTCGCCCAGCCATCCTCCAGGTTTGCGGCCCGCCGATCCCGACCGACGGAGCCAAGCGAATTATTAGAGGGCACGGCGAGGGGCGATGCAAGCCCAACTTCGCAGCCAATGCGAGCCCCTCATGCGCGCCGACATCCCTCGGAGAGGACAAAAACCTCCTTTTTCATGCGCATCCGCTCTCCGCATAGCGGTGAAACTCGCGCCGCAACGCTGTCGCAACCGGGCCGGGTTTGCCGTCGCCGATCAGGCGGCCGTCGATGCGCACGACCGGCAGCACGATCTGGCTGGCCGCGGTGACGAAGGCTTCGCGCGCGGCGTAGGCCTCTTCGAGCGTGAAGGCCCGCTCCTCCACGGCTAGCCCCTGCGCCTTGATGGCTTCCAGCACGACCGTGCGCGTAATGCCGCTTAGGATGCCGTGATCGGCAGGCCGGGTCACGATTGTGCTGGCTTGCGTGACGATCCAGGCGTTCGAGGAAGCGCCTTCCGTGACGGTGCCGTCCTTGTCGACGAACCAGGCATCGCGCGCGCCCTGCTCGATCGCCGCCTGTCGCGCCAGCACGTTGGGCAGGAGCCCGATGGTCTTGATGTCGACGCGGCCCCAGCGGTTGTCCGGCACGCTGACGACGGCGATGCCCGCGGCGGCGAGCGCCTCGTTGCGCGCGCTGTTTAGCGGGCGCGCGGTCACCACCACGCTGGGGCGCACCTCCGGCGCCGGGAAGCCGTGGTCGCGCCGCGCCACGCCGCGGGTGATCTGCAGGTAGACGATGCCGTAGCCGATGCGGTTCCTGGCGATCACCTCGCGCAGCACGACGCCGAGCGCGGCCGGCGACATCGGCGGGCGGATGCGCAATTCGGCGAGCGAGCGCTTGAGCCGATCGAGGTGGCGCCGCTCGTCGATGAGCCGCCCTCCCCGCACCTCGCAGACTTCATAAACGCCGTCGCCGAACTGGTAGCCGCGATCCTCGACATGGACCGTGGCATTGCGCATCGGCAGGTAACGGCCGTTGACGTAGGCGATGCGGGACATCAGTGGCCAGGGATCGGTAAACGGTAATCAGTAATCAGAAAGAAAAAATCCGGCATATTCATCAGCTCAATCACCTGATTACTGACCACAGATCACTGATGCCTGGTCAGTCAATCCCCAGCGCCTTGAGCTTGCGGTGCAGCGCCGAGCGTTCCATGCCGACAAACTCGGCGGTGCGCGAAATATTGCCACCGAAGCGGTTGATCTGCGCCAAGAGATATTCGCGCTCGAACACTTCGCGTGCCTCGCGCAGCGCCAGGCTCATCAGGTGCTCGCCGCCGTTGCCGTTCGGCATCGAGGGAATCATCGATCCGACGTCCTGCGGCAGCATCGACGCGGTGATCACCGCATCCGGCTCGCCGCCGGCCAGAATCATCAGCCGCTCGACGTTGTTGCGCAGCTGGCGGACGTTGCCCGGCCAGTCGTGCGATTGCAGTACCGCCAGCGCGTCGCTGCCGACCGTGCGCTTCTGCAGGCCGGTGGTCTGCGAAATCTGCGTCATGAAATATTCGACCAGCTCGGAAACGTCCTCGCGGCGCTCGGCCAGCGGCGGCACGCGGATCGGCACCACCGACAGCCGATGATAGAGGTCCTCGCGGAATTTTCCGGTGGCGATATCGGCCTCGATATTGCGGCTGGTGGACGAGACGATGCGCACATCGACCGTGACCTTGGTGCTGCCGCCGACGCGCTGGAAAGTCTGATCGACCAGCACGCGCAAGATCTTGTTCTGGGTTTCACGCGGCATGTCGGCGATCTCGTCGATGAACAGCGTGCCGCCATGGGCCTCTTCGAGCGCGCCGACTTTGCGGCTTTTCGTGCCGTTGCCGGCTTCGACGCCGAACAGCTCGACCTCCATATGGTCCGGCATGATGGCGGCGGCGTTGATCACCACGAACGGGCCGTTGGCGCGTGCCGACAGCGCATGAATAGTGCGCGCGGCGAGCTCCTTGCCGCTGCCCGAGGGGCCGACGATGAGCACGCGGCTGTTGGTCGGCCCCACCTTCTCGATCGTCTGCCGCAGCTGATTGGCGGCGGGCGAATGGCCGACCAGCGTCGCCGACAGCGGACCGAGCTGTTTGAGCTCCCTCACCTCGCGCCGCAACCGCGAGTGCTCGAGCGTTCGTTCGGCGACCAGCAACAGCCGGTCGGCCTTGAACGGCTTCTCGATAAAATCGTAGGCGCCGCGCTTGATCGCCGACACCGCGGTCTCGATGTTGCCGTGCCCCGAGATCATCACCACCGGCAGCTCGGGGTGCTCCTGCTTGAGGATGTCGAGCAGTTGCAGTCCGTCAAGCCGGCTGCCCTGCAGCCAGATATCGAGGAACACCAGGTTGGGCCGGCGCGCCACGACCGCAGCCAACGCTTCGTCGCTGTCGGCCGCCGTGCGGGTGCCGTGGCCTTCGTCCTGCAGAATGCCGGCGACCAATTCGCGGATATCCGCCTCATCATCGACGATCAGGATATCGGAAGCCATGATCAGACCGTAACTCTGCGCGGCTCGGCCGCTTCGGCGGCGGGCGCGATCGTCTCCGCGGTAAAGCGCAACTGCATCCAGGCGCCGCGGGCGCCACGCACCATCTCCGCGGCGTCGCGCAGCTCGAGACGCCCGCCATGCTCTTCGAGAATGCGTCCGACGATGGCGAGCCCGAGCCCGGTGCCCTTGTCGCGCGTCGTCACGTAGGGTTCGAGCAGCCGCGCGCGGTTCTCCTTCGGCAGGCCGACGCCGTTGTCGATCACGTCGATGACCACGTCCTTGCCGTCGCGCCGCGCGCTCACCGTGATACGGCCGCGGCCGAGGTCGGCGGCCGGCACCGCCCCGATCGCTTCGGTCGCGTTTTTGATGATGTTGGTCAGCGCCTGCGAGATCAGCCGCCGATCGAAGCGTGCCGGCATCGCCTCCTCCGCCAGCTCGACCTCGAAGTCGATATCCGGATGGCCGACGCGCATCAGGAAGACGACTTGGCGCACGGTATCGGCCACGTCCTCGGCGGCGATGACCGGCTTCGGCATGCGGGCAAAGCGCGAGAATTCGTCGACCATGCGTTTGATATCGTCCACTTGCCGCACGATGGTCGCGGTGCACTGTTCGAAAACGGCGGCGTCCTCGACGATCACCTTGCCGTATTTGCGGCGCAGCCGCTCGGCCGACAGTTGGATCGGCGTCAGCGGGTTCTTGATCTCGTGGGCGATTCGCCGCGCAATATCCGCCCAAGCCGAGGAGCGTTGCGCCAGCACCAGCTCGGTGATGTCGTCGATGGTGATGACGTAGCCGTGCTCGGATTCGGCGGCCTGTTCGCTGGTCACGCGGACCGAGTAATTGCGCTCCTGGCCGTTGCGGCTGACCGTCACCTGGCGCTGCACCAGGCGCTGCGTGCCGTTGCGCGCCGCTTGAAAGATATCGGCAAGCTCGGGCGCGACCTCGGCGAGGGGAAGCCCGAGCACCGCGCTTTCCGCGCGTCCGATCAGCTGCTCGGCCGAGCGATTGAGGATAGTGATGCGACCGTCGGCATTGACGCCGATGACGCCTGCGCTGGCTCCGGCCAGCACCGCTTCAGTGAATCGCCGGCGCCTGTCGATCATGTCGCGCGCGCGCACGATGTCGTCGTGCTGGGTGCGCAGTTCGTGCGTCATCTTGTTGAAGGTCTCGCCGAGCTGGGCCAGGTCGCCTTCCGATCGGTGGATCGGCACCTGGACGTGGAGATTGCCGGTGGAGACGATGTTGGCTGCGCCGATCAGGCGGCGGATCGGGGCGACCAGCCGATTGGCAAAATCGAGGCCAATCCAGGCCGAAGACAAAAGCACGATGAGCGCGATGACGGCAAACATCAGCGCGAATGCGATCTGAATGCCAAGCCGGCGCGCTTCAAGGTTGGCGTATTCGCCGACGCTTTCCTGGGTCGCGCGCAACTGCGCGACGACACGCGGATCGAGCAAGCGCGCCACATAGAGATAGGTGTCGTCATAGCCGTGCAGCTTGACGGCGGCGGCGACGTGATCGCCTTCGGGAATGAGCGCGACCTGCGGCTCGGTCTCGGTGATGCGTTGCAGCAGCTCCTTGGACGGGAGCACGATCGCCTTGTCCATCGTCACGTCGGCGCGCTCCACGGTGGAGCCGTCGGAATGGATCATCAAGGCGGCGGAGACACCGCGCGCGTTCGCCTGCGCGGTGAGAAAGGTGCGGAACCGCTCGCGGTCCTGGTCGAACATCGGTTTGGCGCGGCCGATGTCGAAGGCCATTGCCATGATCTCGCCGCGGATCGCCTGGGCGTGCTCGCTGACATAGGCGTCGGCGACAATGAGCGATTGCTCGATCATGGCGCGGGTGCGCGTCGAGAAGAAACGGTCGAGACCGCGATCGAGCGTCGTCGATGCCACCACGGCGACCAACACGGTCGGGACCGCGGCGATCACGGCGAACAGGCCGACGATCTGCACGTGGAGCCGCGAGCCGGCGGTGCCGCGCTGGCGGGCCCGCACCACCACCCAGACTTCCCGTCCGATGATGGCGAGCAGCAAAAGCCCGGCGGCGAGATCGGCCAGCAGGAGCTTGACCACGACCTCGTGGACCGGCGCGATCGGGGTCAGTCCCGCAAGCACGACGAAGGTCGCCGTGGCGGACAGGAGCGCGATGCCGACCGCAATCGCCCCGATCAGCCGCGACGCGACCGGCATCGGCGCCGCTGCAGCCGGATCGAGCGGAGCAAGCTGATCGATAGTCGTCATGGAGGCCTTGGGAGGCGCGGGACGTGAGCGGCGCAGACGAATGGTGCCCCAAAACCATCCGGACCGGTGAGGCATTTATACAACAATGTTGCTAGATTGCGACAAATCCTGGGCGTCAGGCTTTGAATCAAAGCCCATCCAGGAGCCGCTACCCGCCGCCGGTGCGATACACCTGGATTTCCAGGTCGCGGATTTTCTTGCGCAGCGTATTGCGGTTGACGCCAAGAAGGTCGGCGGCGCGGATCTGATTGCCCCGCGTGGCCGCCAGCGCGGCCGAGAGCAGCGGCGCTTCCACCTCGCGCAGAATGCGGTGGTAAAGGCCTGGGGGCGGCAGGCCCTCGTCGAAGCCGGAGAAATAGCGCACGAGGTAGCGCTCGACCGAGTTCGATAGATTTTCGTCGCCGCGCTGGCTCTCTCCGGGCGCGCTCAGCGTCGGCTGCGACAATTCGGCGTCGACCACGGCGGCCGTGATCGTTTCCTGCGGGTAGAGGGCGGCGAGGCGGCGGGCGAGATTTTCCAATTCGCGAACGTTGCCCGGCCAGCGATGTCGCCGCAGCCGCTCCAGCGCGGCCTGATCGATCTGCTTTGCCGGCAGGCCCTCGCGCTCGACCTGGGCGAAGAAGTGCCGAATCAGATCGGGAATGTCCTCGGTGCGCTCGCGCAGCGGCGGCAAGCGCAGCGGCACCACGTTGAGACGGAAAAACAGATCCTCGCGGAACAAGCCCTGCTGAATGAGCTGACGCAGGTCCTTGTTGGTCGCGGCGATGATGCGGACGTCGGCCTTGATCGGCGTGCGGCCGCCGACCGTGGTGTACTCGCCCTGTTGCAGCACGCGCAGAAGCCGGGTCTGCGCCTCCATCGGCATGTCGCCGATCTCGTCGAGAAACAGCGTGCCGCCTTCGGCCTGCTCGAAGCGGCCGGCGCTGCGCGTGTTGGCGCCGGTAAACGCGCCCTTCTCGTGGCCGAACAGCTCGGATTCGATCAGGTCGCGCGGGATCGCAGCCATGTTGATGGCGACGAACGGTCCGGTGCGGCGCTTGCCGTAATCGTGCAGCGCCCGCGCCACCAGCTCCTTGCCGGTGCCGGATTCACCTGAGATCATGACGGTCAAATCCGTCTGCATCAGCCGCGCCAGCACGCGGTAGATTTCCTGCATCGCCGGCGAGCGGCCGACCAGCGGAATCGATTCAAAATCCTCGACCTTGACCGGCTGCCGTACCCGCTCCTTCGGCTCCGACAGCGCGCGGCCGACGATCGCAATCAGCTCCTTCAGATCGAACGGCTTGGGCAGATATTCGTAGGCGCCGCGCTCCGAGGCACGGATCGCCGTCATGAAAGTATTCTGCGCGCTCATGACGACGACCGGCAGATCCGGCCGCACCTTCTTGATACGCAACAACAGATCGAAGGCGTTTTCGTCCGGCAGCACCACGTCGGTGATGATGAGATCGCCGTCGCCCTGGCTGACCCAGCGCCACAGCGTCGCGGCGTTGCCGGTCGAGCGGACCTCATAGCCGGCGCGCGACAGCGCCTGATTGAGCACGGTCCGGATCGCCGCATCATCATCGGCAACGAGAATGTTTCCCGCTGGCATCAATGATCCCCTCGTGGCTGAACGGCGCCGTCGCCGCTGTACATTGGCATCAGCACGCGAAAGATGGTTCGGCGCGGCTGCGACTCGCATTCGATGATGCCGCCATGATCGCCGACGATCTTGGCGACCAGCGCCAGCCCGAGGCCGGAGCCGGTCGGCTTGGTGGTGACGAACGGATCGAACAGATGCGGCATCAATTCCTCGGGCACGCCAGGCCCGTTGTCCCTGACGCAAAATTCGAGCGGCAGCGAGATGCGCGTTTTAGCGCCTGGCACCGACAGCCGCACGCCGGGACGAAATGCGGTCGACAACACGATCTCGCCGCCGCTGCTCTCGCCGATCGCCTCGGCCGCGTTCTTCACCAGGTTCAAGAAAACCTGAACGAGCTGATCGCGGTTCGCCCACACCGGCGGCAGCGACGGATCGTAGTCCTCGACGAATTTAACGTGGCGGGCGACGCCGGATTGCGCCAGCCGCTTCACGTGGTCGAGCACCACGTGGATGTTGATCGGTTCGCGCTCGACCGGACGCTCGTCGGCGAACACCTCCATGCGATCGACCAGTTTCACGATGCGGTCGGCTTCGTCGCAAATCAGCCGCGTCAGCGTACGGTCGTCGTCCTCGACCGACTGCTCGAGCAACTGCGCCGCGCCGCGGATGCCAGACAGCGGATTCTTGATCTCGTGCGCGAGCATGGCGGCGAGTGCGATCACCGAGCGCGCGGCGCCGCGGTGCGTGAGCTGGCGATCCATCTTGTCGGCGATGGTGCGTTCCTGCAACATCACCACCACGAAATCCCGCCGTTCCGGCAGCGGCGCGACGTGCAGGTCCACTACGCGGTCGCCGGGATTGCGCGGCGTGCCGAGATCGACCTTGTACTCGTTGACCGCCGCCCCGCTCGCCCGCACCTGTTCGACCAGGCTCAGCAACGGACTGCCGAAGGGCACGAGATCGCGCAGCAGGTGACGCCGCAACAGCGACACCGAAACCTCGAAAAAGGCTTCCGCCGCCACGTTGGCGTCCACGACCTTGCCGTCGGACGACACAACGATCACGGGATGCGGCAAGGCGTTGAGCACCGCATCGGCAGGCGTTGCCGCCAACAATGGCTCGGCGGTCCTCATGCCATGCTTCTCGCCGCTTTCTTCCAACGCCATGACGCCAAAGCCAGGAAAGCTCGCTGCTGCGGCTCTCTAGGCCCGGCTAGTCGGCGAGGGTCGATGGGAACAATTGAGTATGTGCACACGAATTAGGCGCCTCTCATGTTCTGCATAGAGTTTAGCCAAATTCGCTCAGGACGCAAGTGCTGCACTGCAATATCACCTCATTCATCCCCAGCTGCTTACCGATCGAAATCCGGCTCCCACGGTGGGGACGGGCGGCTCGGGGGCGTTCGCACATTTTGGGGACATGCGCTAAAGCGTTGCCGGCATAACGAACGGAGTCATTCATGACCGGGGGGGTTGCGGCCGTCATTGTCGCAGCCGGGCGCGGCCATCGCGCCGGCAGTGAGGTGCCCAAGCAATATCGGACCATCGCCGGCGAGGCGGTCATCCGCCCTACTCTGCGTGCGTTCCTCGCGCACCCGCAGATCGACGCGGTGCAACCGGTCATTCATCCCGACGACGAGGACCTGTTTCGCGCCGCCACCGCCGGCCTCAACGACCTGCTGCCGCCGGTTTGCGGCGGCGCGACCCGGCAGGCTTCGGTGCGCGCCGGGCTCGAGGCGCTCCGCGCCGCTGCGCCCGACATCGTGCTGATCCATGACGCGGCGCGGCCGTTCTTGACCGGTGCTCTGATCTCCCGCGCCATCGCTGCCGCCAAAGAGCACGGCGCGACGGTGCCGGCTATCGCCGTCGCCGACACCGTCAAAATGATCGACGAGCACGAGGTGGTCACCGAAACGCTCGATCGCAGCCGGCTGCGCATCGTGCAGACACCGCAGGCCTTCGCCTTCGGCCTGATCGCCGATTCGCATCGGCGCGCGGCGGCGGCCGGCCGTGAGGACTTTACCGACGACGCCGCGCTCGCCGAATGGGCCGGTCATCGTGTCACGGTGTTCGCCGGCGAGGCTGCCAACGTGAAACTGACGACGAACGACGACCTCATGCGCGCTGAAGCGTTGCGCATGGCGGCGCTTGCCGACGTGCGCACCGGCAACGGCTTCGACGTCCACGCCTTCGCCGACGGCGATCATGTCATGCTCGGCGGCGTCCGCATCCCGCATTCGCGCGGGGTGACCGGGCATTCCGACGCCGACGTGGTGCTGCACGCGCTGGTCGACGCCATCCTGGGCGCGCTCGCCGAAGGCGACATCGGGGTGCACTTTCCGCCCAGCGATCCGCAGTGGCGCGGCGTGTCGTCGGATCGCTTTCTCGCTTTCGCCTGTGAGCGCGTGCGTGCGCGTTCCGGCATGATCGCGCATCTCGACGTCACCGTCGTATGCGAGGCGCCGCGCGTCACCCCGCATCGCGATGCGATGCGGGCGCGCATCGCCGCGATTGCCGGCATTCCGATCGACCGCGTGGCGATCAAGGCGACGACCAGTGAAAAGCTCGGTTTCACCGGCCGCGGCGAAGGCATTGTGGCGATGGCGACCGCGACCATCCGCCTGCCGTGGAGCGCGTCGTGATCGATGCTGATCTGCGCGCAGCGGCCAAGCGCGTGCTCGATCTTTGTCGCGCACGCGGCCTCAAGGTTGCCACGGCCGAGTCCTGCACCGGCGGCCTCGTCGCCGCGACGCTGACTGAAATCGCCGGCTCGTCCGACGTGGTCGATTGCGGCTTCGTCACCTACTCCAACGCGGCGAAACAGGCGATGCTCGGCGTGCCGGAAGCGACGCTCAAGCGCCATGGCGCCGTGAGCGGCGAGACCGCGGCGGCCATGGCCGCCGGCGCGCTGAAGAATTCGCAGGCTGATGTGGCGGTGGCGATCACGGGGATTGCCGGCCCCGGCGGCGGCACGGCGGAAAAGCCCGTCGGCCTCGTCTATTTCGCCGCGGCAAGCCGCGGCGGCCGCCGCCTCGCACGCACGCGCCGTTACGGCAAGATCGGGCGCCGGCGCGTACGGCAGCGCTCGGTTGCCGAGGCGTTCGAGCTGTTGCGGTTGCTGGCGGAAGAAATGCCGCTAACTGTGAACGCGTCCTAAGCCGGCCGCGTGCCGTAGACCTGATCGGCGCGGTGCTCGAAGGCGGCAGAGAAACGGCGGAAGGCGGCGTCGAACACGGCACCCATCAGCATCCCGAGCGTGCGGCTGCGGAATTCGTAGGCGATGAAAAAATCGACATCGCAGACGCGGTCGCCAGCCGGGCGGAATGTCCAGCGGTTGTTTAAGCGGCGAAACGGTCCCTCGAGATATTCGACCAGGATTTCGAGATTGGGCCGGTCGAGCGTGACGCGGCTGGTGAACGATTCACGGATCATTTTATAGGCGACGGTCATGTCGGCGACGATGACGTCCTTGCCGGCCACCTGCATCCGCTTACGGACCTTCAGCGATTGGCACAGCGGCACGAATTCGGGATAGCGCTCGACGTCGGCGACGAGGTCGAACATCTCGGAAGCGGCGTGCCGCACGCGCCTGGTAGTGGACAATTGCGGCATGGATCAACGCGCCGCCCGCAGCGCCTTCAGCCGGGCGAAATCTTCGCCGGCATGATGCGAGGAGCGCGTCAGCGGGCTCGCCGAGACCATTGAAAAGCCCTTGGCATAGGCGATCGTCGCCAGCGCCTTGAACTCGTCCGGCGGCACGAAGCGCACCACCGGGTGATGCTTGCGCGAGGGCTGCAGATATTGGCCGATGGTGACGAAATCGACGTCGGCGGCGCGCAAATCGTCCATGACTTGCAGCACTTCGTTGCGCTCCTCGCCGAGCCCCACCATGATCCCGGATTTGGTGAAGATCAGCGGGTCGATCTCCTTGGCGCGCTGCAACAGGCGGATCGAGGCGAAGTAGCGTGCGCCGGGCCGCACCGTCAGGTAATTGGACGGCACGGTTTCCAGGTTGTGGTTGAACACATCGGGCCGCGCCGCGACCACTGTTTCCACTGCGCCCGCCTTGCGCAGAAAATCCGGGGTCAGTACCTCAATCGTCGTCTGCGGGCAGCGCGCGCGGATGGCGCGGATCACCGCGGCGAAATGCGCGGCGCCGCCGTCGTCGAGATCGTCGCGATCGACCGAGGTGACGACGACATGGGCGAGGCCAAGCTTGGCGGTCGCCTCGGCAACATGCGCCGGCTCGGCGTCATCAAGCGCAGCCGGTATCCCGGTCTTGACGTTGCAGAAGGCGCAGGCACGCGTGCAGGTGTCGCCCATGATCATGAACGTCGCGTGCTTTTTCTCCCAGCACTCGCCGATATTCGGGCAACCGGCCTCCTCGCACACGGTGTGCAGACCGTTATGGCGCACGATCCGCCGGGTCTCGCCGTAGCCCGGCGAGACCGGCGCCTTGACTCTGATCCAGTCCGGCTTGCGCAGCACCGGCTGGTCCGGCCGATGCGCCTTTTCCGGATGGCGGGGCGGAGTTGCGGCGCCGACCGTGTCGATCAGGACCGTCATGAAAGCTCCAATGCGTCGGCCTTTACTTACGAGTCGGAGCCCCGCTCCGCAAGGCGGCTGCCGATGGGCCTGAAGGACTTCAAATATTCAGCACCCGGCCGTAAGCGTCGAGCACCGCTTCCTTCATCATCTCCGACAGCGTCGGATGCGGGAACACGGTGTGCATCAGCTCTTCTTCCGTGGTCTCGAGATTCATGGCGATGACGTAGCCCTGGATAAGCTCGGTGACTTCCGCACCGACCATGTGGGCGCCGAGGAGCTGTCCGCTTTTTTTGTCGAAGATCACCTTGACCAGACCCTGGTCCTCGCCGAGCGCAATCGCCTTGCCATTGCCAACGAAGGGAAACCGGCCGACGCGGATGTCGAGTTTCTGCTCTTTCGCCGCCTGCTCGGTCAGCCCAACGGAAGCGATCTGCGGGAAGCAATAGGTGCAGCCGGGGATAAGCTGCTTGTCCATCGGATGCGGGTGCAGCCCCTTGATCGCCTCGACGCAGATGACGCCTTCGTGCTCGGCCTTGTGCGCCAAAAGCGGCGGCCCGGCGACGTCGCCAATGGCATAAATGCCCGGCACATTGGTCTTGCACCCACCGTCGGTAACGATGGCGCCGCGCTCGATCTTCACGCCGAGCTTTTCCAGGCCCAAATTCTCAGTGTTGCCGACGACGCCGACGGCGGAAATCACGCGCTCGACGTTGAGCGTCTGTGTGCCGCCCTTGCCGTCGTCGATGGTCGCCGTCACCCCGTCGCCGGCCTTGTCGAGCTTCGTCACCTTGGCGCCGGTGTAGATCTTGATGCCCTGCTTCTCGAAACTTTTCCGCGCGAACGCCGCGATCTCGGCGTCCTCCACCGGCAGGATCTGCGGCAGCACCTCGACCACGGTCACCTCGGCGCCGAGCGTGCGGTAGAACGAGGCGAACTCGATGCCGATCGCGCCGGAGCCGACGACGAGGAGCGATTTCGGAATACGATCCGGCACCATGGCCTCGAAATAGGTCCAGATCAGCTTCTTGTCGGGCTTGAGGCCGGGAAGAACGCGCGGCCGCGCGCCGGTGGCAATAATGATGTGCTTGGCTTGATAGGAGCCGGGGCCGAGCGCGCCCTTCGGCGCTTCGCTCTTTGCCGCCTTCACCGTGACCTTGCCCGGCGCCTCGATCGCCGCCTCGCCCCAGATCACCGCGACCTTGTTCTTCTTCATCAGAAAACCGACGCCGTCGTTGAGGCGCTTCGACACCGCGCGCGAGCGCTTCACCACCGCGGCCGGATCGTAGGTCACGGTGCCGGCCGACAGCCCGTAATCCTTGGCGTGCTGCAGATAATGAAAAATCTCGGCCGAGCGCAGCAGCGCCTTGGTCGGAATGCAGCCCCAGTTCAGGCAGATGCCGCCCAGATACGCGCGCTCGACGATGGCGGTCTTGAATCCAAGCTGTGCGGCGCGGATCGCGGTGACATAGCCGCCCGGACCGGAGCCGATGATGATGATGTCGAAAGTATTGTCTGCCATTCAAAGCCTCACACGTACACTCTAGCGATCATGCCCGCGCTTGTCGCGGGCCTCCAGATCTTTGCGGTCTTGCCGATCTATAGACGTGGATGGCAGGAACAAATCCGGCCATGACGATGGTCTAATCGGGAATGGGATGGAATTCGCCGTCCTCGCCCAGCCGTTCGAGAATGCCGGAGCGGATATCGAAGAAGCAGCCGTGCAGCTTGAGCGATTGGGCTGCTACCGCATCCTTGATCCACGGAAACGTCATCAGGTTGGCGAGCGACAGGCGAACCGATTCGTGCTCGCAGACGTCTTCTTGCTTCTCCGGCGGCGCCTGCATCGCAACCTGCCGCGCCGGTTCGGCCAGGCGGACCCACGGACCGACGAAATCAGGAGCCTCCGGCGGCGCGCCGTGAAGCAGCGCCTGGATGCCGCCGCACATGGCGTGGCCCATGATCACGATCTCGCGCACCCGCAGCGACCGCACCGCGAATTCGATCGCCGAGCTCACGCCATGCGGCCGGTCGTCGGGACCGTAGGGCGGCGCCAGATTGGCGATGTTGCGGATGACGAACAGCTCGCCGGGCGCGGCGTTGAACACCATCTGCGGATCGGTGCGGCTGTCCGAGCAGGCGATGACCAGAGCCCGCGGCCGCTGCCCGTGGCGGCTCAATTCCTCGAAGCGGGCGCGTTCGGCGCGCCAGGTCCCGGCGCGAAAGCGGCGATAGCCTTCGATCAGATCGTCCATCAGGAAACCCTACAGTCTGACGATCCGCGCGTGGACTACGATGGCAAGATGCAAAGCCGTCATAACGGCTACACCAGCATCATCACCGGGTTCTCGATCAGCGCCTTGAATGCGCCGATGAGTTGGGCGCCAAGCGCGCCGTCGACCGAGCGGTGATCGCACGACATGGTCACGCTCATGATCTGCGCTGCCTCGATCTTGCCGTTGCGCACGACCGCGCGCTCCTCGCCCGTGCCGACGGCGAGAATGGTCGACTGCGGCGGGTTGATCACAGCGGTGAAATCCTTGATGCCGTACATGCCGAGATTGGAAACCGATGAGCCGCCGCCCTGATATTCCTGCGGTTTAAGCTTTCTCGCTCGCGCCCGCGCCGCCAGATCCTTCATCTCGTTGGAGATCGCCGACAGCGATTTCGTTTCCGCATTGCGGATGATCGGCGTGATCAGCCCGGCCGGTAGCGCCACCGCGACGCCGATGTCGGAATGCTTGTGTTTGAGCAAGCCGGCCTCGGTCCAGCTGACATTGGCATCCGGCACGCGTTGCAAAGCGAGCGCCAAGGCCTTGATGACGAAGTCGTTGACCGAGAGCTTGTACGCCGGCTTGCCGTCCTTGTCCTTCGGTGCGGCGGCATTGATCTCCTCGCGGGCGGCGACAAGCTTGCCGATGTCGCAGTCCACGGTGAGATAAAAATGCGGAATGGTCTGGACTGAGGCAGTGAGCCGCTGCGCGATGGTCCGGCGCATGCCATCGTGCGGAATGAGCTCGTAGCTTCCCTCTTCATACAGCGCGCGGATTTGCTGATCCGACATCGACGGCGCAATCGCGGGCGCGCCGGCAGCCGCAGGGGCCGCACCCGGTGCCGCTGCTGGCGCGCGCAGGCCCTTGCCTTCTTTCGCCGCCGCCACATCGCGGGCAATCACGCGGCCATGCGGGCCGCTTCCGGCGATGCGGCCGATGTCGATGCCGGCTTCCTTCGCCAGCCGCCGCGCCAGCGGCGATGAGAAAATCCGGTTCGCGCCATGGCCGTTGGCCTGAGCCCCCTCACCCGCCACGCGGAGCTTGTCATCGGGCCGGCCACTTCGGGCCGGACCCGTTGGCGCAGCGACCTCTGCCGCCGGGGGAGAGGTAGATGGAGTGCGCTGCGGAACACTCTGCGGAACTCCCTCTCCCCTTGCGGGAGAGGGTCGGGGTGAGGGGGTTCCGGCGCTGGGCGCCTTCGCAGCCGGGGCGCCCTTGCCTGCCCCCGCGGCAGCGGCTTTCGGGTCCTCGCCTTCTTGCGCCAGCACGGCGATGAGCTGGTTGACCGGCACATCGTTGGTGCCTTCCGGAACCACGATCTTCGCCAGCACGCCGTCATCGACGGCTTCGTATTCCATGGTCGCCTTGTCGGTCTCGATCTCGGCGATCACGTCGCCGGTCTTGACCGCTTCGCCTTCCTTCTTGAGCCATTTGGCGAGGTTGCCCTTTTCCATCGTGGGCGACAGCGCCGGCATGAGAATGTTGATGGGCATGGCGCGTCAATTCACCAATAAATGTCAGCGATAGCAGACGGCCTTCGCCGCCTCGACCACTTCGGCGACCGACGGCAGCGCGAGTTTTTCCAAATTCGCGGCGTAAGGCATCGGCACATCCTTGCCGGCGACGCGCGCGACTGGCGCGTCGAGGTAGTCGAAGGCTTCTTCCATCACCCGCGCAGCGATCTCGGCACCGACGCCGGACTGCTTCCAGCCTTCTTCCACGGTGACCAGGCGCCCGGTTTTTTTCACCGACTCGATGATCGTGTCGCTATCCATCGGCTTGAGCGTGCGCAGATCGATCACTTCGGCATTGATATTGTCTTTCGCCAATTCATCGGCGGCTTTGAGCGCGTAGGTCATGCCCATCGACCAGGCGACCAGCGTCACGTCGCTGCCGGCGCGCACCACCCGCGCGCGGCCGATCGGCAGCACGTAATCGTCGAGCTTCGGCACCGGCGAGGACACGCCATAGAGGATTTCGTTCTCCAGGAAGATCACCGGATTGGGGTCGCGGATCGCAGCCTTGAGCAGCCCTTTGGCATCGGCCGCCGTCGAGGGCGCGATCACTTTGAGGCCGGGGACATGCGAATACCAGGACGAATAATCCTGGCTGTGCTGGGCAGCGACGCGGGCGGCCGGACCGTTCGGTCCGCGAAAGACGATGGCCACGTCGGCCTGGCCGCCGGTCATGTAGCGCGATTTCGCCGCCGAGTTGATGAGATGGTCCATGGCCTGCATGGCGAAATTCCAGGTCATGAACTCGACAATCGGCTTTAAGCCCGCGAACGCGGCGCCGACGCCGAGGCCGGCAAAGCCATGCTCGGTGATCGGCGTATCGATGACGCGCCGCGCGCCGAATTCCTGGAGCAGACCCTGTGTCACCTTGTAAGCGCCTTGGTATTCGGCGACTTCCTCGCCGATCACGAACACGTCGGCATCGCGGCGCATTTCCTCGGCCATGGCGTCGCGCAACGCCTCGCGCATGGTCATGGTGACCATCTCGGTGCCTTCCGGCACTTCGGGCTCGGGCATGGCTTGGGCCGGAGGCGGCGGCGCGGTCCCGGTTTTCGCCGGCGCCGGCGCTTCGGCTTTCTTTGCCGCTTCTTCCTTCTCCGTGGGCGGGGCGGATTCCGCGGCCTTTTGCTGCCGCGCCGGCTGGGTCGCCTCGGCGCTTGTCTGCTGCGGCTTGCCGTTCTTGAGCGCGGCTTGGTCCTCGCCCTCGGCGAGGATCATGGCGATCGGCGTATTGACCGCGACATCGTTAGTGCCTTCCGGCACCAGAATCTTCCCCAGCGTGCCCTCGTCGACCGCTTCCACCTCCATGGTGGCCTTGTCGGTCTCGATTTCGGCGATGACATCGCCGGACTTGACGGTGTCACCCTCCTTCTTGAGCCACTTGGCAAGATTGCCCTTCTCCATGGTGGGCGAGAGCGCGGGCATGAGGACTTGAATCGGCATGGCGGGTTAACTCGTCGATCGTCACGCCTGAGGAAATCGCGGACGCGTGTGCACAAGCATGATCGCTGTCACCGATACACGTCGGTGTAAAGTTCCGCCGGGTCGGGCTCGGCATCGTTGGTGGCAAATTCGGCCGCTTCGTTGACCACGGCGCGCACCGCAGCGTCGATCTTCTTCAGCTCATCTTCGGTCGCCCATTGCTTGGCCAGAAGCCGTGCCCGCACCTGCTCGATCGGATCGTGTTCGGTGCGGACTTTGTCGACCTCTTCCTTGCTCCGGTATTTCGCCGGATCGGACATCGAGTGCCCGCGATAGCGGTAGGTCATCATTTCGACGATGGTCGGGCCGTTGCCGGCGCGGCACCAGGCGATCGCCTCGTCGCCGGCGGCCTTGACCGCGCGCACGTCCATGCCGTCGACCTGCGCGCCGGGAATATTGAAGGAGACGCCGCGCTTGGAAAAATCGGGCTGTGCCGAAGAGCGCGTCACCGCAGTGCCCATCGCGTAGCGGTTGTTCTCGATAATGTAGACCACGGGAAGCTTCCACAGCTCCGCCATGTTGAAGCTCTCGTAGACCTGGCCCTGGTTCGCGGCGCCATCGCCGAAATAGGTCAAGCACACGCTGTTGTTGCCGCGATACTTGTTGGCGAAGGCTAAGCCGGTGCCGAGCGGCACCGGCGCGCCGACAATGCCATGCCCGCCATAGAAATGTTTCTCGCGGGAGAACATGTGCATCGAGCCGCCCTTGCCCTTGGAATAGCCGCCGCGCCGCCCGGTGAGCTCTGCCATCACGCCTTTCGGATCCATGCCGCAGGCGAGCATGTGACCGTGATCGCGATAGCCGGTGATCATCTGGTCGCCGTCGCGTTTGGCCATCTGCATGCCGACGACGACCGCCTCCTGGCCGATATAGAGGTGGCAGAACCCCCCGATCAGCCCCATGCCGTACATCTGACCGGCCTTTTCCTCGAAACGCCGGATCAGCAGCATCTGGCGGAGCGCCTGGAACTCCTCGTCCTTGGTGAATTCCGCGACCGGGCTTGCGTGCGCCGCCGCCGCGGCTGGGCGGCGGTCTTCCGCGATTTGTTCCGCATCTTTGGTTTTGGCGACGGCCATCAGCGTCCTCGAGATATCGCGGGTGTCATCCCATAGCGGAAATCCCGCTATGGCGGAAGTCGCGGCCCGGCGACCGGTTCCTGCCGGCAACCCGTTGGCCGTAAATTTATTTCGGCTTGGGAGGCGGAGAGGTCAAGGCCCGTCAGCCGGCGAGCCGCGGGGCGCGTCGAACATCAATGTCAAATCATTGGGATGCACATAGTCCAGCAGCGCCCGGGCCCGTTCATCGAGCATATCCGGGTCAAGGCCGTTGGACTTGAGCAAGGCGACGCGGCGCTGCCATTGGGCGCGCTCGATTTGCAGCCGGCCGAGCTCGGTCGAGAGCGAGGCGATCTGCTGGTCGATGTCCTGCTTCGCCTTCAGCCCGTGATTTCCGCTGAACGCATTCACGCCGAAATAGCCGATGAGCAAGGCTGCCATGACGTAGAGGCCGAGCGCGGTGAGGATCGAGCGCAGACGTTTGCGGGTGACCATGCCGCAAGCATGCGAGGGCGCCGCTTAAGGCCGGATTAATGGCCGGCGCGCGGCTGCCTAGGACCAGCGGCTGCGGAACTCGCTGAGGACGAAATTGCCGAACCGCTTGCCGCGGTTGCGCAGATAGCGCAGCAGCCCGGCATCGACGAAGTAGGTCAAGAGGATGCTGTCGCGCGTCTTGACCTCGGCGCCGACCGGATCGGCCGAATGCCAGGTGTCGGTGCCCACGGCAAACGCGTAGCCGCTATTGGGCGCGAACGTCATCTGTTTCCTCTTCGGCAGCGAGCCGTCGGGAAGCTTTTCATGAAAAATGGTGCCGATATGCGTGGTCGAGCGGTCGCGCGGCAGGTAGAGCTGCACGGTGATGCCCTTCCATTTGGTGTCGGTGTGCGGCGTGATCAGGTAGCCCGGAATGTCGCGCGTGAGCACCGGGATGGGAAACATGCCGACCTTGGCGTAGCCGGGGCCGAAGCGGCGCTCGAGCGCCGGCTTAAGCCGCCGAACGAACGCGTCCCGCACCGCGGCAGAGCAAAGCGCGCGGCCGACGAGGTCCCATACCGCGCGTTTTTCCGGCTTCAGGTGCCGGATGTATTCCGGAAATAGATCGATCTTCACGCGCGTATGCGTGCCGTCGGCGAGATCGAGACCCTTGCTGCGGCCGTGCATCGGCCGATAGTCCGATGCCGCCGGCATGTTGGCGAGCATGGCGGCGTAGATGTCATCCGGAAACACTCTGTCGAGCACGAGATGATAGAACGGGGCGTCGGAGGCGACCGCCGCATCGACCGCCGAGACGACGAAATCGCGCAGCCGTTCGATCGCAAGTTTGCGGCTGCCCGCCTTCAACTCAAGCGGCTGGTCCATGCCGAACCTCGCTGTCCGAGCGCGCCCCGAATATTTCCAAAAACGATTGGGTATAGCTCTGATTGCCCGCGCCGGACAAGCAGGCGGCGATACTCGCTATCCGAGCGCCTTGAATGCCGCGCGGCCGGGGTAGACCGCCTGGGCGCCGAGTTCCTCCTCGATACGCAGGAGCTGATTGTATTTCGCCGTGCGGTCGGAACGCGCCAGCGAGCCGGTCTTGATCTGCCCGCAATTGGTGGCAACCGCGAGGTCGGCGATGGTGGAATCCTCGGTCTCGCCGGAGCGATGCGATATCACCGCCGTGTAGCCGGCTTTGTGCGCGGTCTCGACCGCCGCCAGCGTCTCGGTGAGCGTGCCGATCTGGTTGACTTTGATCAGGACCGAATTGGCAATGCCGTTTCTGATCCCCTCCTTGATCCGCGTGACGTTGGTGACGAAATTGTCGTCGCCAACGAGCTGGCAACGCGCGCCGATTTTCTGCGTCAAGAGTTTCCAGCCGGCCGAATCGTCTTCGGCCATGCCGTCTTCGATCGACACGATCGGATAACGCTGCGCCAGGGCGGCCAGGTACTCCACCTGTTGTTCGATCGTGCGCGTCTTGCCCTCGCCCTTGTAGCGGTAGGCGCCGTCGCTGAAGAATTCGCTCGCGGCCGGATCGAGCGCCAGCATGACGTCGTCGCCGATCCGGTAGCCGGCCTTCTCGATCGCCGCGACGATCTGATCGAGCGCGGCCTCGGCCGAAGGCAGATTGGGCGCGAAGCCGCCTTCGTCGCCGACATTGGTGTTGTAGCCGCCGGCTTTGAGCGCCGCGCGCAGCGTGTGAAAAATCTCCGACCCGGCGCGCAAGGCTTCGGCGAAGGATTTGGCGCCGAGCGGCACGATCATGAATTCCTGGAAGTCGATCGGGTTGTCGGCATGCACGCCGCCATTGACGATGTTCATCATCGGCACCGGCAGGAGCCGCGCCGCGGTGCCGCCCACATAGCGGTAGAGCGGCAGCTTGTTCGCGGCGGCCGCCGCCTTGGCGACGGCGAGCGACACGCCGAGAATGGCATTGGCGCCGAGCCGGCCCTTGTTGGGGGTGCCGTCGAGCGCGATCATGGTCTGATCGATCTTGACCTGGGCCTCGGCGTCCATGCCGCTCAAGGCGTCAAAAATCTCGCCGTTGACGGCCTCGACCGCCTTGCGCACGCCCTTGCCGAGATAGCGCTTTTTATCGCCATCGCGCAGCTCGACGGCCTCGTGGGTGCCAGTGGATGCACCCGAGGGCACGCCGGCGCGGCCCCGCGAGCCGTCATCCAATACGACGTCGACCTCGACGGTCGGATTGCCGCGGCTGTCAAGAATTTCGCGGCCGATGATATCGATGATCGCGGTCATGCGCGCCCCCGGCTAGCTTCTGTCGGGGCTTCTACAGGATCGGCAAGGCGCTTGTCATGTCCCGGCAAGCGGGGCATGCAGTGAGTTCTGACATAACCGCAATGGACGCCTGTCGGCTCTGCAACCCATGCCGAAGAAACGCCTTCAACTCGGCCGCCCCACGCCGATGCCGGCCTCGCCCGACCAGGCGGTGCTCGACCGCGTCCGCAACCCGCACCCGGACACGAACTACGTCGCCCGCTTCACCTTTCCCGAATTCACCGTGATGTGTCCGGTTACCGGCCAGCCGGATTTCGCCACCCTGGTGATCGATTATGTACCAAAGGGCTGGCTGGTGGAATCGAAATCGTTGAAGCTTTATCTCAACAGCTTCCGCAATCACAGTGCATTCCATGAGGAATGCACCGTCGCCATCGGCAAAAAACTCGTCGCGCTGTTACAGCCGAAATGGCTGCGCATCGGCGGCTATTTTCATCCGCGCGGCGGCATGCCGATCGATGTGTTCTGGCAGGCTGGCAAGCTTCCGGCCGGCGTCTGGATGCCCGAGCAAGGCATCAGCACCTATCGGGCGCGGTAGAGGTTTTAGTGGTGCATGATCTTTTCCGAAAACCGGTGGCCACTTTTCGGGATCATGCACTCACGCCCTGATAGCGAGCGAGCCTTTCAGCGTCGCGATGAGCGCCCTCACCTCTTGCGCCGGATCGGTCGCGCGCATCACGCCGCCCATGACCGCGACCCCGGCCGCGCCCGCGGCGATGAGCTCGCCGAGGCGCGCCGCATTGATGCCGCCAATCGCCAGCACCGGCACGCGCGCGGCGCGCGCGATGTCGATAAATCCCTTGCGGCCGATCTCGGGGCCATAGCCTGGCTTGCTTGCCGTTTCGAAGGCCGGACCGGCCAGTGCATAGTCGATGAAGGCCGGAGCGATCGCCTCGGCTTCGGTGACCGTGTGGATGGAAACGCCAACGAGCTTGCCGGGACCAAGAAGCCGACGGGCCGCTGCGGCATCGCTGCCCGACGGCAGATGCACGCCGTCGGCGCCGGCAGCTTTCGCCAGCGCCGCTTCGCCATGCACCGTCAACGTCGCGCCCTGCGCGTGCGCCATGCGCGCGAGCGCCCGCGCCAGCAGGACTTGCTCGTCCCGCGGCAAATCCTTTTCGCGCAGACTGACCCAGCGGCAGCCGGCTTCCAGGGCGGCGGCGACGATTCTCGTCAGCGGACGCCGCGCCTGCCGGCGGTCGGTCACCACGAGGAGCGGCGGGTCGGGAAGCTGCATTTTTGGTGAATTTCCCATTGATCGGCGAAATCGAAGCCGCGCTGCGAAGCTATCGCCGCGGGCGCAGCTTGAATACTGCCTCCCTCCTCGCCACTTCGGTAAGGCTTCCGCCGCCGGCGCCTTGAATTTGGCGGCAAGCCGCGCCAGGAAGCGCTCGAGATCCCTTGATGAATCGCCCTCCCCGCATCTCTTTCGTATCGCTCGGCTGCCCGAAGGCGCTGGTGGATTCCGAGCGCATCGTGACGCGGCTGCGCGCGGAGGGTTACGAGCTTAGCCGCGACCACGCGGACGCCGACCTCGCCATCGTCAATACCTGCGGATTCCTTGACAGCGCCCAGGCGGAATCGCTGGCGGCCATCGGCGCGGCGCTGGCGGAAAACGGCAAGGTCGTCGTCACCGGCTGCATGGGCGCCGAACCGGAAAAGATCACCGCGGTCCACCCGAACGTGCTGGCGGTGACCGGCCCGCAGCAATACGAGAGCGTGCTGGCCGCGGTTCATCGTGCCGTTCCGCCGCAGCACGATCCTCATATCGATCTCATTCCGCCGCAGGGCATCAAGCTGACGCCCCGGCACTATGCTTATCTCAAGATTTCAGAGGGTTGTAACAATCGCTGCACGTTCTGCATCATCCCCAAGCTGCGCGGCGACCTGGTTTCGCGGCCGGCCGCCGACGTGCTGCGCGAGGCCGAACGTCTTGTCGCCGCAGGTGTCAAGGAGCTGCTGGTCATTTCCCAGGATACGTCGGCCTATGGCGTCGATCTGAAATATGCCGCCAGCGACTGGCAAGGCCGCGACGTGCGGGCCAAATTTATCGACCTCGTGCGCGCGCTCGGCGAGTTCGGCGTCTGGGTGCGGCTGCACTACGTCTACCCCTACCCGCACGTCGACGAGGTGATCCCGCTGATGGCGGAGGGCAAGGTGCTGCCCTACCTCGACGTGCCGTTCCAGCATGCCAGTCCCGCCGTGCTCAAGCGAATGCGCCGGCCGGCGGCGCAGGAAAAAACGCTGGAGCGGATCCGGCAATGGCGGGCGGCCTGCCCCAGCCTGACGCTGCGCTCGAGCTTCATCGTCGGCTTCCCCGGCGAGACCGAGGCGGATTTTTCCCTGCTGCTCGACTGGCTCGGCGAGGCCGAACTCGATCGCGTCGGCTGCTTCCGCTACGAGCCGGTCGCCGGCGCCACCGCGAACGATCTCGCCGCGCCGGTACCCGAGGCGCTCAAGCAGGAGCGCTATCATCGCTTGATGCAGCGCCAGCATGAGATTTCGCGCAAGCGCCTGCAACGCAAGGTCGGCGCGCGCGAGCGCGTCATCATCGATGAGGTCGGTCCGCCGGGATCAAGCCCGGGGAACGCCAAGGGCCGCGGCAAGGGCGATGCGCCGCAGATCGACGGCAGCGTTTACGTGCAAAGCCGCCGGCCGCTGCGGGTCGGCGAAATCGCCACGGTGAAGATCGAGCGCGCCGACGCCTACGACCTCTACGGCACGGCGGTCGGTTACTGATCCGAGGCTGCGGCCGCACTTGCGCGGCGGCCGGATCGGTTGTTTTCTCTGGTATTGCCGAACATTCGGCGCTTTCATGCCGGGCACGAGGCGCCGAACCGTGACCGCGATCTTCATCACTGCCACAGGGACCGACGTTGGAAAGACCTTCGTCGTCGCCTCGCTCATCCGGCTGTTGCGGCAAATGGGCCGCGCGGTCGACGCCATCAAGCCGATCGTCAGCGGATACGATGCGACGCTGGCGGCGGCGAGCGATCCCGGCCTTCTCATCGACGCGCTCGGCCTGCCGCTCTCGCCGGAAGCGGTCGATCGTATTTCGCCCTGGCGCTTTCGCGCCGCCGTGTCGCCGGACCTTGCGGCCCGCCGCGAGGGCCGCAGCATCGATGTCGACGCCGTGGTGGCCTATTGCCAAGGCGCGGTCGAGCGCCGCCGCGACATTCTGCTGATCGAAGGCGTCGGCGGCATCATGGTGCCGCTCGATGAGCACCGCACCATCCTCGACGTCATGATGGCGCTGCGCCTGCCGCTCATCCTGGTCACCGGCTCTTATCGCGGCACCATCAGCCATACGCTGACCGCGCTCGATTCGCTGTTCCGGCGCGACCTGAACGTTATCGGGACCATCGTCAGCGAGACCCCCGGCAGCAGCATCCCGCTCGGCGACGTGGTGGCTTCCATCGGGCGTTTCACCGAGCCGGTGATCGGCCTGCCGCGGCCGCGCCGCCAGGGTTGACGGCGCCCGCACGGCGCGCCGATCGCTCAGGAGAAAAACCGCACCTGCAGCATGGTTTCCAGCGTGCCTTCGAGATTGAACAGCGCGTGCAGCAGGAACGTCAGCAGTGTCGAGCCGCTGCGCCAGCGCATCCAGCCGAGGAACAGGCCGATCACGAAAATCTGCAGCACGCCGGCCCAGTCGTATTGCACGTGCAGCGCCGCCCACAGCACCGAGATCGCCACGATGGCCGGCCACGCCGAGCGGTCGCTCCGCGCCCAGCCGCGGAACAAAAACCCGCGGAACATGATCTCTTCGCCGGCCGGCGCCACGATGATGGCCCCGGCCAGCAGCGCCGGAAGCCATCCCTCGGCGGCGGCGGTGGTGTAGGATTGCAACTGAAAGGGCGACACCAGCGCGCGCCCGCTGAGATAAAGCAGCGCGTCGCCGATCACGATCAAACCCACCAGCCAGAGGATTCCCGCCGCCACGGAACCCGTGCGCGGAATCCTGAGCGCCAGGTAATCGGCTTGGGAGCTGCCTGCGAGCCACACCGCAAGCCCCATCACGGCGATCATGATCGGATTGGCGATCACGATGAACAGCGTCACCGAGACGCCGTCGAACGGGGTTGCGAGCAGCGAATTCAAATCGCCGATCCGCAACCACAGCAACACCGCCAGCGCGGCGAATTGGCCCACGAGGAAGGCGAGGAACGCCCAGCCGAGCGTGGCCCAATAGCCCCAAATCCTCATGGATTGCCGCGCGTTCTCACGGCACCAGGATCGAGGTGCCGGTGGTGGCGCGCGCTTCGAGATCGCGGTGCGCTTTGGCGGCATCGCGCAGCGCGTATTTCTGATTGATCGGAATTTTCACCGCGCCGCTGCCGACCACCGCGAACAGGTCGTTGGCGATGGCCAGCAAATCCTCGCGCTTGGCGGCATAGGTGTTGAGCGTCGGCCGCGTGGCGTACAACGAGCCCTTGAATTGCAGGAGGTTGATATTGAAGGCCTCGATCGGCCCCGACGCAGCGCCGAAGCTCACGAACATGCCGAGCGGACGGATACAGTCGAGCGACGCCGGAAAGGTCGTCTTGCCGATGCCGTCATAGACCACGTCGCACAGCTTGCCGCCGGTGATCTCCTTGACGCGGGCGACGAAATCCTCGTCGCGGTAGAGGATGGTGTGGTGACAGCCATTGGCCCTGGCCAGTTCGGCCTTGTCCTTCGATCCCACGGTGCCGATGACATTGGCGCCGAGATGGTTCGCCCATTGGCACAGGATCAGGCCGACGCCGCCGGCGGCCGCGTGCATCAGCACGTTCATGCCCTTCTCGACCTTGAAAGTTCGGCGCAGGAGATATTCCACCGTCATGCCCTTGAGCATCATGGCGGCGGCCTGCTCGTAGCCGATATTCGCCGGCAGCTTCACCGCGCGGTCGGCCGGCACGACGCGTTCTGCCGCGTAGCAGCCCAGCCCGACGACATAGGCGACGCGATCGCCGACCTTGAATTCGCTGACGCCGGGACCGACCTCGACGACCTCGCCGGCGGCTTCGTTGCCGGCGATGAACGGCAAGCCGCCCGGCGCCGGGTATTGGCCGTTGCGGAAATAGACGTCGATGAAATTGACGCCGCAGGCATGTTGCTTGACCCGGATCTGACCCGCGCCGGGAGCGGGAACGGCGACGTCCTCGTAAGTCAAGACCTCGGGACCGCCGGTCTTATGCACACGCACCGCCGCAACCATCGTCTTCTCCTGTTATTCATGCTGACTTTTGGGGGTGCGCGATCATAGGTGGTCGCCAAGGCAGCGCAAGGGACCAGTCGCCACGCGCAACAGACCGACGATCACGGCATAAATCGCGATCTTGTGAAGCGAATTGCTCAGGCTCTGCGCCGTCCTTTGAACCTAACGAGCCGATAATTACGTATCTTGGGGCAACGAGGGGCCTATTCTCGCTCCGCAGGCTGGCTGTAAACGTCACAATACTGCACGAGAATATGCCGGATGTATCTTTCGCAGAGAGGTCCGCCATGCTGCGCCGTGCGCTCGCGACCCTATTCATTCTTTTCGTTTCGCATGGCGCTTACGCCGCCGAGGTCCGCATCGCGGTCCCCAAGCCCTATTTGCAAGACGTTTTCCTGAAATCGCTGCTCGCCTCGAAAGAACTGGCGGAGGTTGGCATCAAACCGATACCGCTGGCCACCACGACCGATCACGAGGCCATGGCTGCGGTGAATTCCGGCGCCGCCGCTCTGAGCGTCTTCAGCGTTGCCGAAGCGGACCGCCGCGCTTTGGAAAAGTCGGGGTCCGAGGCGGCGCTGTTGGCGCAGCCGTTTTTGTTCAAATCGGCGGAAGAAGTCGTGCTGATGCAGAAATCGTTCCTGGCACAGGCCGCCGTCACCGATGCCGGCCGCTCCGGCCTTTTCCCTCTGCAATTGTGGAATCACAACGTCACCTATTTCCTCACCAAAGATCCGATCCGCAGCGAAAGCGACTTCAAGAAGCTGACGATTGCATCGGACGCCAACGCCCACGACGTCAAGATCATTTCCGCTGTCGCAGCCTCCGCAAGGGTCTCCGCGGCGGGGGGCACGCAGTCGATGATGGCGGGGCCGGTGAACGGCTTTGAAACGCAGCTCGACGCCGCCACGCAGGAGTTTGTCGCGCAATATGGGCACAAGCTTTATTTGACGACGGGCTGGCCGGTGACCGGAATACTGGCGGCCGCGCCGAATTATTGGCTCGGGCTCAGCGAGGCCGAAAAAAAGCATGGCAGGCGGCAACGGTGGCGGCGCTGGCCGCGTCCAACAGCGAAATCCTGGCCCGGGAGGACGCCATCCGCAAAAACCCCAACATCGAGATGACTAGTCTCGATCATTCCTCGCAAATGGGGCTGGCCAAGCGAGCCGCCGGCGATGGCGTGAAAAAGCTGGAAAACAGCATGAGCTTGTGGAGCAAGGCCGAAACCGAGGTGCACGGTCAGGCGCAACCAGAGGCCGTCGCAACACCCCGGAAACACGTAAATTCGCCGGTGCTTTTCGTCACTGACCGCAATGACGAGAAAACCCTCGACTATGCCACCCGGTTCGGCTCGAAGCGCCTCGACCCTATGGAGCTGACCTGCGGCCTCCTCGGCACGCCGGCCCCGTCAATGAACGATCCGCATCTGCCGCCGGCGCCAAAAACTCTCACCAAGGGCGAGGACGACTGCGTTCGTCTGATCGTTGAACAGGCCAAGGCCAGCGGCTTCTCCAAAGTTCTGTTCTTGATTCACGGCTTCAACAATGACTTCGAGTATGTCGCCACGCGGGGGTTGAAGCTGGCCGCCAACCTCGACTATGCCGGCGTGGTCGTCGTGTGGAGCTGGCCATCGGAAGGGTCGGCCTTCGGCTATGCCTATGACGAGGATTCCAGCACCTGGAGCGAGCCGCACGTGGCCGAACTGGTCCGCGACGTCGCGGCAGCCGCGCCAAATCTGCAACTCGATTTTGCCGCGCACAGCATGGGCAATCGCATCCTGTTGCAGATGCTGCGCGAGTTCGGTCAGGCGCGGGAGAACTTGCCCATCGGCGCCGCCATATTTGCCGCGCCCGACATCGCGCAAGACGTCTTCAAGGAGCAGATCCGGCTGGCGCGCAAGGTCGCGACCATCCGCACGCTCTACGCCTCGGAATATGATCGCGCGATCCTGATTTCGGAGAGCTATCACAAGGCGCCGCGCGCGGGCAGCGGCGGCGCCAATATTCTGGTCACCGGCAACGTCGAATCGGTCGACGCCAAGCTCAGTGGGCACTCCTACGTGTTCGACGAACCGAAGGCGATGCAGGACTTCAAACAAATCGTCAACCAGGAGACCATGGCGGCAAGCCGCGGCCTGGAAGCGCGTGCCAAGGACGGCGCCACCTACTGGGTGATCCAGCCCTAGAGCGCAATCGCTTCACGTTGAATCGATTGGCGCTCTAGATTCCTTGGTGGAGCATGATCTTTTCGGAAAACCGGTTTCCACTTTTCCGGATCATGCTCTAGCGGCGCATGAGACCGGCGATCACGAAATAGACGGCGATCGCGGTGAGCGCCCCGCCGACCCACGCGGGCGGATCGAGATTCTGCTCGAGCGCGAACAGTGCCAGCACGGCCCACAGCACCAGTGCCGCCAGATTGAACATGCGCCATCGCGGCACGCGGACCGGATGCACAAAATGGATCGGCGCGAATGTCGCCGCCGCCAGTACGAGGATCGCGGCGGCGCCGAGCCAGGGCGGCGGCTTGAGCAGAAACAGATAGAACGCCGCGACGTTCCACAGCGCCGGAAAGCCGCGGAAATAGCTGTCCGACGTTTTCATCCGCCGGTCGGCGAAATAGAGCGCGCCGGTCACCGTGACGATAACGCCGAGGGCGAGCGCCGCGGCTGGCGGCAACAGCCCGCCGGCGGCGATGGCATAGGCCGGCACGAACACGTAGGTCGGAAAATCGACGACGAAATCGAGCAGTTCGCCCGACCAGCGCGGCAATAGCTCCGCCACCCGCAGTCGCCGGGCCAAGGTGCCGTCGACGCCGTCGATGATAAGCGCCAGCCCAAGCCAAAGGAACATGCGCGCCCACTCGGCGCGCACCGCCGCCATCAGCGCCAACAGCGCGCAGGCCGCGCCGCAGGCGGTAAAGACGTGGACCGCAAAAGCAGCCACGATGCGCGGCGCCGCCGGCTTTGCCGGTGCCTCGGTCGGGTCCATTTTGCGATCCTACACTGGAATGGAGAGATCGTGCGCAATCTAGCTGTTATTGCTAATCTTTCGACATACATTCCAAGCAACCGAATTCACCAGGGCAGCCGATGGCATTCGTGGACGGAGCGAGGGACGTTAGGACCGCCGACGTGGCGGTCGTCGGCGGCGGACCGGCCGGTCTGATGAGCGCGATCGCGCTCGCGGCCGGCGGCGTCGACACGCTGCTTATCGCCCGGCAGCCGGAAGACGACCACCGCACCACCGCGCTACTCGCCGGCTCGGTTACCGCGTTATCGACGCTCGGCGTATGGCAGGCCTGCCTGCCGCACGCCGCGCCGCTCGTCACCATCCGCATCATCGACGACACGCAGCGGCTCATTCGGGCGCCGGAGGTCATCTTCAGCGCCGCGGACATCGGCCTCGACGCCTTCGGCTACAATATCGAGAACCGGCATCTGATCGCGGCGCTTTATGCGCGCGCGGCGCAGTTGAAGATCACGCGCATTGGCGCGGCGGCCGTCGCCGTTGACAGCGATGCGACGGGCGTCACCATCAAGCTCGATGACGGCAGTACCGCGCGCGTACGGCTTGTGGTCGGGGCCGACGGGCAGCGCTCGCTGTGCCGCGCCGCGGCCGGGATCGGCACCGATCGTCGCGCTTATCCGCAGACGGCGCTGACGCTCAATCTCGCGCATGAGCGGCCGCATCAGGATGCGGCGACCGAATTCCACACCGAGAGCGGCCCGTTCACGCTTGTTGCCCTGCCCGGCCGGCGGTCGAGCCTCGTCTGGGTGCTCGACCCGGAACGTGCCGCGGAATTATCCACCGCCACCGACGCCGAGCTTTCCGCCGCGATCGAGCGCCGCGCGCATTCGATCTTCGGCGCGGTGCGGGTCGAGCGCGGCCGCGGCATGTTTCCGCTCGCGGTCGAAACCGCGCATTCCTTTGGACGCGCACGCATTGCGCTTGTCGGCGAGGCGGCGCACGTGGTGCCACCGATCGGGGCGCAGGGCCTCAACCTCGGGCTTCGCGACGCGGCGACGCTCGCCGAGCTCGTCGCCGACGCGCACCGCCGACACCTCGACGTTGGATCGCCGAGCCTGCTCGCGCGCTACGACGCCCAGCGCCGCGCCGACGCAACCAGCCGCAGGATCGCGATCGATCTGCTCAACCGCAGCCTGCTTTCCGATTTCATCCCGGTCCAGGGCGTCCGCGGCCTGTCGCTGTTCCTGGTCGACCGCATCGGCCCGCTGCGCCGCGCGCTGATGCGCGAAGGCGTCGCGCCCGCCGCCTCGCAACCGCGGCTGATGCGCGGCGAAATGGTGTGAGCAACCGGTATTATGGCCCAAACGCCACAAGCCGATACAGCCCAAAGCCGAACAGCCCGATGCCAACCGCGTCCAGCAACAGACCAAAAAAATAAGGATACCACGGGTAGCTTTCTGCAGTGTTCCCGTCAGTTCGTTTTATATGAATGGCGTGGTTGCCCCATTCGCCGGCGCCGAAGGAGAGCAGCCCCAATCCCATCGCCACACCGGCGACGAATTGCACAGGAGCGGAAACGATAGCGAGCAGCAGGCCAGCCGCCCCTATGAAGTTCCACCATCGCTTCAAATCCCATGTGCCCGGGATTTCCATGGACGCCCTTGAATATGTGAGAGGCGCACGCCCGGTGCAGCATCGCCATAATGCCGTGAAAGCTCGCTATTTCCTAGTGCGGTGGATTTGAAGTTCCTACAGCCCAGCCGCAAACTAGCATAGGAACTTCAAATCCAAAAACCGCACTAGAATCGTAAATTTGCTAGTGTCCCTTTGATTCCGAAGTTCGCATGAGAGTGTGCCGCTAGCACTTGCGAACTTCGGAATCGGGACACTAGGCACCAGTGACTTCAAAATTGGCTTGGCGGGTCCTGCCGTTCATCCTACGGTCTGCCGCGAGAATAAGTTCGAGGTCGTCGCATGAAATTGCCGCGTAATTTTTTCAAGCCGCTCGCGATCGGGGCACCGGCGCCGCTGCGCGAATTGCCGGTGCGGCTCGAGCGCATGATTCACTTCGTGCCGCCGCACCTGGAAAAGCTGCGCGCGCGGGTGCCCGAGCTCATTCGCCAGGTCGACGTGGTGCTCGGCAATCTCGAGGACGCCATTCCCGCCGACGCCAAGGCGGCGGCCCGCGCGGGATTTGTCGCCATGGCGAAGGCTACCGATTTCGGCTCGACCGGATTGTGGACCCGCGTCAACGCGCTCAACTCGCCGTGGGTGCTCGACGACATTACCGAGCTTGTCGCCGCCGTCGGCGACAAGCTCGACGTCATCATGCTGCCGAAGGTCGAGGGCGAATGGGACATTCATTATCTCGACCAGCTGCTCGCCCAGCTCGAAGCCAAGCACGCGGTCAAAAAGCCGATCCTTATCCACGCCATTCTGGAGACCGCCGAGGGCGTCAACAATGTCGCCGCGATCGCCGCCGCGTCACCGCGCATGCACGGCATCAGCCTCGGTCCCGCGGACCTTGCCGCTTCGCGCGCCATGAAGACCACCCGCGTCGGCGGCGGCCATCCCGAGTACAAGGTGCTGGCCGACGCCGCTGCCGGCAGCGCCGCCGACGCGCCGCGCGCCGCCTATCAGCAGGACCTTTGGCATTACACCATGGCGAAGATGGTCGATGCCTGCGCCGCCGCCGGCATCAAGCCGTTCTACGGTCCATTCGGCGACATCGCCGACAGCGCCGGCTGCAAGGTGCAGTTCCGCAACAGCTTCCTGATGGGTTGCGTCGGCGCCTGGTCGTTGCACCCGAGCCAGGTACCGATCGCCAAGCGCGTTTTTTCGCCCGACCCGGCCGAGGTGGCTTTTGCCAAGAAGATCATCGCCGCCATGCCGGACGGCAGCGGCACGGTGATGATCGACGGCAAGATGCAGGACGACGCTACATGGAAGCAGGCGAAGGTGCTGGTCGATCTCGCCCGTCTGGTCGCCGCCAAGGACCCCGAAATGGCCGCCCGCTACGGGCTATAAACGCGCCGGGAATCGTGCCATGAAATGCGCTATGAACAAACATTCAACGCGCGGCCTGCCGGGCGCCACAATTCTGTGATCTCATTTCGGCCATGAACAAGCTCCGCATCGCCAAATATCAGATCGGCCAGGTGGTCCGCCACCGGCTGTTTCCGTTCCGCGGCGTCGTGTTCGATATCGATCCGATCTTCAGCAATACCGAGGAATGGTACGAGTCGATTCCCGCGGAAGTCCGGCCGCACAAGGATCAGCCGTTCTATCATCTGTTCGCCGAGAACGACGAGACCGAATACATCGCCTACGTCTCCGAGCAAAATCTGCTGCCGGATGACAGCGGCGAGCCGATCCGGCATCCGCAGGTGGCGAAAGTTTTCGTGCAGGACGGCCATGGCGGCTACCGCCCGCGTCACGCGACCACGCACTGATTAGATCAATTTCGCTTATTCCCGAGCGAGCGCGGAATCCCAAACAACGAGATCTGGTCGCGCGGCAGGCCGCGTCTCCGCGTGTGCGGAGACGCGAACAGCCATCGATTACTGCGTCTTGCCACCTGGCGCTGGTGCCGCCGGCGGCGTTGCCGACGACTGCGGCGCGTTCTGCTGGTTTTCCAGCTTCTTGCGCGCTTCATCGGCGCGCCGTTGCAGCTCTTCCTGCAGCTTCTTCTGCTGCTCCTCGAACACTTTTGGATCGGTCGGCGGCCCGTCATAGGCCTTGGCGAAATCGGTGAGCGGCATCGCCAAGCTGATCGGCTGGCCGGTCGAATTGATCGCCTGGATTGTCAGTCCCTGCCCCTTCTTCATCTTGCCGATCATGTCGGCATTGGCCTCATAATCAGCCATGCAGCCATTGGTGAAGCAGATCACGTAGGGCGCGGTCAGCGGCTGGCTCTGGTCGATGATGACGCGCGTGCCATGAGCAAGCTGCATGCCTAAGGGCAAGGTCACGCGCAAAATCTTGCGCTCTTGACCCTCCGGTTCGATGAGCACGGCGGCGGCCACCGGCATGCCCGATTCGATGCGGGCGTCCTTGCCGGTGAAACAGATCTGCTTGGCATTGGGATCGGGCGTTTGTCCCGGTTGGCCCTTGAGGCAGAATTTCGTCCAAGGCGAAAAGATCAATTGCACCGGCTGCTGGCCGGCCTGCCCTTGCGGCGGCGGCTGCTGGCCTTGCGGTGCCGGGGCCGGTTGCTGGGCTTGCTGGGCCGGGGGCTGCTGCGCTGCGGGTGCAGCCGCCTTGGGCTTTTTGGCCTTTGGCTTCTCCTTCTCCTTCGCGGCTGGTGCTGGCGCCGGGGCGGGCTGGTCTTGCGCCGAAGCAGGCGCGCCGGCCGCAATCGCCAGCGCGACCGTCAACGGCACACTCAGGGCGATAATCTTGGCCAAAGCGAGCGTCCGGCTCGCCAGCTTCGCCGGCGCGGTGCAATAGGTCATGAGATGCAGTCCCTCGTTAATGCTGCCGCCCGCAAATCGACCTGATTTGCAACGGATGTCGGGTCGACCTGATGTCGACCGGCGATTTCGCCGCGCCCGCCAAGCGGGTAGTCCCCCACTGGACGGTCATTCGACGTAGATTACGGCAACAGCGTGACACCACGGCTCCGCCGCGACCCCGAGATAGCCCACTTGGCCCTGCGGATAAAGCGCGCGCTTCGACCGCGGTGATAAGACGCTGTTGACCGATCGCCCGCCGAGCTAAGCCGCACGGTATCACCGTGCTAGATTTGCCCATTCTCCGCTCCGAATCGCGAGCTCTACTGCCGCCGATGCACGCCATCCGCAACGCCTGTGTCGCCTTGGGAGCTCACGCCGCTTTGTGCGCGGTGTTCGCGGTTTTGGCGGCGACGGCCGCCGCGGCGGCGGAAGCGGCTCATGCCATCGCCATGCATGGCGCGCCGGCAATGCCGGATGGCTTTAGCGCGCTTCCCTATGCCAATCCGGAGGCGCCGAAGGGCGGCCGCTTGGTGCAGGGCGTGCTCGGAACCTTCGACAGCCTCAATCCCCTCATCGTCAAGGGCCTCGCCGTGCAGGCGATCCGCGGCTATGTGGTCGAAAGCCTGATGGCGCGCGGCTATGACGAGCCGTTCACGCTTTACGGTCTGCTCGCGCGCACCGTCGAGACCGACGACGCGCGGAGCTACGTCACCTTCAGGCTCGATCCGGCGGCGCGCTTCTCCGACGGCGTTCCGGTCACGGCCGAAGACGTCATCTTCTCCTGGCAACTGCTGCGCGATCACGGCCGGCCCAACCACCGCGCCTACTACGCCAAAGTGGTCAAAGCCTCGAGCCTCGACGCACGCACCGTGCGTTTCGATCTTGGCGGCAGCAACGATCGCGAGTTGCCGCTCATCCTCGGGCTGATGCCGGTGCTGCCGAAGCACGCCATCGATGTCGCGACCTTCGAGGAAACGACATTGGCCAAGCCGGTCGGCAGCGGGCCTTACGTCGTCACGGACGTCGATCCGGGCCGCAGCGTCACGCTCAAGCGCGATCCCAATTACTGGGGCCGCGCGCTTCCTATCAATCGCGGCCTGTGGAATTTCGATGCGCTGCGCTTCGACTATTATCGCGATGCCAACGCCTATTTCGAAGCCTTCAAGACCGGGCTCTATGACGTACGCAGCGAGACCGATCCGAGCCGCTGGCAAACCGGCTATGACTTTCCGGCGGTGCGCGACGGCCGCATCGTCAAGGAATCGTTTGCCAATGGCCTGCCCAAGCCGACTTCGGCTTTCGTCTTCAACACGCGGCGGCCGATCTTCTCCGACATTCGCGTGCGCCAGGCGATTTCGCTCTTGTTCGATGCCGAATGGGTCAACCGCAACTTCTTCTTCGATCTGTATCGGCGCAGCGCGAGTTTTTTCCCCGGCTCGGAGCTGTCGGCCTATCAGCGTCCGGCCGACGCGCGCGAGCGCGCACTGCTGGCGCCGTTTCCGGACGCGGTGCGCGCCGGCATGCTCGACGGCACCTGGTCGCTGCCGGGCGCCAACGGCTCGGGCCGCGACCGCGAAAGCCTGCGCCAGGCGCTGACCTTGCTCGGCGCCGCCGGCTATGCGCTCAACGGAACGGCGTTGCGCGAGCGGAAGAGCGGACGCCCATTTAGCTTCGAGATCATGGTGACGAGCCGGGATGAGGAGCGGCTGGCGCTCGCATTCGCCAGCAATCTCGCGCGCGCCGGCATCGCGGTGCAGGTCCGGCTCGTCGACGCGGTGCAGTACAATCAGCGCCGGGTGTCGTTCGACTTCGACATGATCGAGTATCGCTGGGAGCAGTCGCTGTCGCCCGGCAATGAGCAGAGCTTCTACTGGGGCTCCGCAGCCGCCGACGAACCGGGCTCGCGCAACTATATGGGCGTGCGCAGCGCGGCGATCGACGCCATGATCGCCGCCATGCTGCGCGCGCGCGCGCGCACCGACTTCGTCGCCGCCGTGCGTGCGCTCGATCGGGTGTTGATGTCCGGCTGTTACGTCGTGCCGCTATTTTATCTGCCGGAGCAATGGGTGGCGCGCTGGGCCACGATCGCGCATCCGGCGCGCACGTCGCTCTTCGGCTACCTGCCGGAAACCTGGTGGCATCAACCGAAACCGGCGCTGCAATGATCCTCGGCGATGCCATATCAGCCGCGGCGGCACCGCCCCACCCGCGCAACCGCCTCACCATCGACGCGGTGTTCCGCCGCCTCGCAGAGCAGCGGGCCGGCGCGCTGGCGCTCGCGGATCCGCCCAACCGGAACAGCTTTACCGACGCAGCGCCGCGTCGGCTCACCTTTGCCGAGGCCGATCGCATGGTCACGGCGATCGCCGGCCGGCTGCGCGGCATGGGACTGCCGACCGACGCCATCGTCGGCGTGCAATTGCCGAATATCGTCGAGAATATTCTCACCATGCTCGGCGTGCTGCGCGCGGGGATGATCGTCGCGCCGCTGCCGCTGTTGTGGCGGCGTGCCGACGCCGTCGCCGCGCTCGGGCGCGTCGGCGCCAAGGTGCTGATCACCTGCGGCCATGTCGGCGCCTTCGATCATAGTGGGCTCGCGCTGCACGTGGCGGCGGAAGTATTTTCCATTCGCTACGTGTGCGGGTTCGGCAGCAATCTGCCGGACGGCATGGTACCGTTCGACGATTTGTTCACCGCCGAGACGCTCGACCCGGTTCTGCCGCTCGACCGCGAGCGGCGGAATAATGCCGCCGCGCACGTCGCCGCCGTCACCTTCGATGTCGGCGAAGGCGGCATCGTGCCGGTCGCGCGCAGCCATCCCGAGCTGCTCGCGGCGGGCCTTGCCGTGCTGCTGGAAAGTCGCTTGCCACGGGGTGCGAGCATTCTCTCGGCATTGCCGCCTTCGTCCTTCGCCGGCATCAGCCTGACGCTGTTGCCCTGGCTTCTCAACGGCGGCACGCTCGTCCTGCATCACGCGTTCGATCCCGATATTTTCGTTACTCAGCGGCAAACCGATCGATGCGGCGCGCTGATCCTTCCCGCTCCCGTGACCTTCAGTCTCGCCGAGACCGGTGCCTTCGCCGGCGACAGCCCGGCATGTGCGATCGCGGCCTGGCGTGCGCCGGAACGGCTCGCCATGAGTCCTGTCTGGCGCGAACCGGGCACCTCACTCGTCGACGTTTCGGTCTTCGGCGAAGCCGCTGTTGTTCCCTCGCGCCGCGGCGCCGACGGCGCGCCGAGCACAATTCGCCTCGGTCCGGTTATGGCGTCGCGCGACGGCGCGCCCGGCGTTACGGTTGCCGAACTTATTCGCACCGGCGCCGGCACGCTCGCGGTGCGCGGTCCGATGGTGCCGCATCATTCGTTCCCGCCGGGAATCGAAGGCTCCGGCCTGCCCTATTTCAAGGTCGGGCACCGGGGCGTGGTCGACACCGGCTATGCCTGCCGGATCGATCCCGGCAACACGATCGTGGTCACCGAAGCGCCTGCCGGCATCGCCAGCGTCGGCGGCTATCGGTTTCCGCTCCGCGCGCTGCAGGAGATCGTGCGCCGCGTCGACGGCGGCGCCACGCTCACGGCTTTGCCGGATGTCGTTCTCGGCCAGCGCCTGATCGGTGATGCGGTCATGCGCGATACGATGCGGGCAGCGCTCGATGCGGCCGGCGTCAATCCCATCGTCGCCGCGGCATTTTGCAACCGCGGCGAGCGGGAACTTGGCGGCACGCTGGCCGGTGCGGCCTGAGCGTTCTGTTGACGGCCCATTAACAGCGCTCTGGCATGGTTCGAGGGTTCTTCCTCGAATTCGTATCCCGCCATGGCGCTGCAAGGTCCGTTTCTCGTCGTTGCCGACAATCCGGCGCCGGACGTTGTCGACGCATTGCGCGCGGCGGGCGCGTTCCCGATCGTCGAAGCCGACTGGCCCGACGCGGCCGCGGCGGTCGCCTCGGTCGAACCGGAAGGCGTGGTGCTCGCCGACTCCTGCAGCGCGAGCGAACACGCCGATGAGTTTGCGCGCGCGCTCGCCGATAAACTGAAGGCCGGCGGCGGCGCGTTCACGCCGGTGATCGCCCGCCTGCGTGACGACGGCGCGAGCCTCGTGCCCGATGCGCTGGCCATGTCCGCGAGCGCGCCGGCTGCCGCGATCGCGCGCCGGCTCGCGGCGGCATCACGCATCCGCGCGCTGCATGGCACGGTTTTGCGCCGGACCGAAACGCTCGTTTCGCGCGGCGAGCAGGTTCCAAAAATACCGGCCAGCGATCCGCTCGAGGAAGCGACCGTGCTGGTCGTCGGCCGCGGCCGCTCTTATCCGGGCCTGACCGTCGCCGTCGGCGAGCGCGTCGGCCTGGTCGGCGCGCTCAGCGTCGAGAGCGCGGCGGGCGCGCTTAACGCCCGCGACATCAACGGCATGGTGATCGGCGACGGTTTCAGCCCGCGCGTCGTCGAGGCGCTGTTGACCGTGCTCGCCGAGGACGCGCGCTTTCGCGACCTGCCGGTCGCCGTGCTCGGCGGCCAGCCCAGCGCGGTCGAAGCGTTTTACGCGCTCCTGCCCAATCTCGAGCGCATCGCCGAAGGCCACGGCCGGCTGGTCGAGCGCGTTCTGCCCTATGTGCGGCTGCACGCTTTCGGCGAGCGCCTCAAGCGCATGCTCAAATCGCTCGACGCCAAGGGCATGATCGATCCGAGCACCGGTCTGCTCGCGCATGAGGTGTTCTGGCGCGATCTCAACCGCGCCGTCGACGATGCCGAAAAACGCGGCGTCGGCCTGTCGATCGCGCGTTTTTCCTTCGAACGCGGCGATCGCCGCGTCAGCCTCGATGCCGCGCGGCTGGTGAGCCGGCTGATGCGCCAGGTCGATTTCGCCTGCCGCGAAGCCGACGATTCGATCTTCGCGGTGTTCACCGAGACCGATCTGCGCGCCGCTCATGTCATTGCCCGGCGCATCGCCAGCGTGCTCAAGCACACCATGCTGGCGCCCGATCGCAAGCGCTCCGGCATCGAAACCGCGGTGACGCTGGCGACGCTCAAGCCCACCGATAATGTCGAGTCCCTGATCGCGCGGGTGGCGGGCGAGGTTGCCGCCGGCTGAAGGCGGCCCCATTTATGCCGGGTCAATGCTGGCCGATGCGGCAACCGGTTGTTGCCGGCAAATCGCGCCAGCCGCGAAAGCTTGAATCCATGACCGATGACACTTCCGCGCCGGCGCCGTTGCGCATCGATGTCGTCTCCGACGTCGTGTGTCCGTGGTGCTATATCGGCAAACGCCGGCTTGAAGCGGCGACCGCGCTCGTTCCCGATATTGCCGTCACCATCACCTGGCGGCCGTTTTTCCTCAATCCCTGGATCCCGCGCGAGGGCATCGACCGCAAGACTTATCTGGAGACCAAGTTCGGCTCGGTCGCGCGCTATCACGCGATCGCCGAACGCGTCGTCGCCGCCGCCGCCGCAGAGGGGCTGCTCTACGCGCCCGACAAAGTGAGCCGGCAGCCCAACACGCTCGACTGCCATCGCCTCATCCTGTGGTCGCGCAGCGCCATCGATCCCGGCCGCATGAAACAGCGGCTGATGGAGCTCTACTTCGCCGAGGGCGCCGATCTGAGCGATCCCGAAACGCTGGTGCAGGCCGCCATCGATTGCGGCATGGACGGCGGCCTGGTGCGCAAGCTCCTCGCCAGCGACGCCGACGTCGAGCGCGTCGAGCGCGAGGCCGACAGCGCCAAGGAAGCCGGCATCGACGGCGTGCCCTGCTTTATCTTCGGCTCAAGCATCATCGTCACCGGCGCGCAATCGCCGGACTATCTCGCCGCGGCCATCGCGCGCACGGCCGAGGAGCAGACGCGCGCGACGGCGTGACCTGACGCGCGGCTCATCCGGCCACGCTTGCTCGGCGGCTTGGCCGCGAGGCGCGGCTGCGCTCGATGAACCCTGGCGTTGCGCGGCGCACGGAAAGCACGTGAAGCGTCACATTGCGAAAGCCGAAATAGACTCTTATCACAGAACTACAGAAAATTATTTTCAGCACAGGGAAACGACAATGCGCATGATGCTCAAGTTTACGCTTCCGGTCGAGAAGGGAAACGCAGCGATTGAAGACGGCGCGATCGCGCGAACTTTGGAATCGATCATGACCAAGCTCAAACCGGAAGCGGCTTATTTTGCGCCATTCGACGGCAAACGCGGCGGCCTGATATTTTTTGATTTGGCCGATCCCTCGCAGATTCCCGAGGTTGTCGAGCCGCTCCTCCTCAATCTGCATGCCACGACCGAGCTCACGCCGGTCATGAACGCCGACGATCTGCGCAAGGGACTTGGCAAGGTCGCGCAGAAATAGTTACGCGGCGTTCAATAGACCACATCGGCGTAATCCCCCTCTCCCCGCGTGCGGGGAGAGGGTTGGGGTGAGGGGGCCTCTCCGTTAGCCTCAGAATCGCGGCAGCGTCCCCTCACCCGCTCGCTGCGCTCGCGACCTCTCCCCGCACCCGAAGTCGGATGTTTCCGACTTCGGGCACTTATATTGCCGAACTCGGGAACACCCGAGTTCGGTGAGGAAAGGAAAAGAAAATCGTTCTCGCGGCGCGATGCGCGCCCGAGGCATGCCGTACAACGCGTCCATCGACTCGCCGAGCACCATCGCGTCACGCCTGAACCGGCGGTGGGACCGGCTTTTGGCTCGATCATGCCCAAGTGATTCATTTGAGCATGATCTTTTCGGAAAACCGGTATCCACTTTTCCGGATCATGCTCGACAAATAAAAAGGAAGCGGAACGCCGCCAGGCGCATGTCTTCCGATGGTCCGCGCCATACGGGCGCGGCTCGCGCCAAACGTGGCGCGCTCGCCTGACGGCGTTCCACCGCGGTACTTGCGGCCGCGAGCCAACGCCGCCGCTCAGCTCCAGAACGCGCTTCCTGGGACGCGGTTGTCGGCGGGCGTTATCCGCCGTCTCCTATCCCAGTCCAGCGACAAAGTCGCAGACCGGTCATCATGCCGGCCGGGCGTTTTCCCGTTAGCCGCCCGGGAGCGGAGGTGACGAGCCCCTGCCCGCGGGAACCGCTCTTGCCCCATCGGCCGGCGTCACCCGGCCGACGTCCTTTGGTGAGGGCGATGATCCCCCTCTTTACGGATAAGGGGCCATCGTGCCAGTCTACCGGGGGACGCTATTCCCCGGAGGGACAACCATGTCGCCTATCCTGCATACCGGAATCCGCTTTCTCGCGGTCCTG
>JBEKIC010000026.1:0-53201 GCA_050011955.1 Xanthobacteraceae bacterium | reverse complement strand
GCTTCCGCGCAGCAGATAAGTTTGCGCAGACTGCGTAGACTTGTCTGCGATGCACCGTCAGACGGCAACGTCTGGCGGTGTGGCGCGGACTTCAATGAACTTGCGCCTTTCGGCGCTCCGCCTCCCTTTTTTAGCCGGAGGCGAATCTAAAAGAGCTTTGTCGTTGTGGTGGTTTGCAAACCTCGGGCGCGGAGCGCGTCGCGAGAACGAATTTTTATTTTCACCTCTCCCCGCCTGCGGGGAGAGGTCGAGTGAGCGCAGCGAACGAGGGTGAGGGGGCGCTGTCGCTATTCTGAGCGTGGCGGCATAGCCCCCTCACCCCAACCCTCTCCCCGCGCGCGGGGAGAGGGAGCGTGAACGCGTCGCGTGAACGATTTTCTATATCGTCATAGCCGGGCACAAGGCGCTTCGCGCCGGCGTCCTTCAGACGCCATGCCCCGGTAGTCGCAAGTGAGCCGACGTACCGTGCATCGTGCTCGGCCTACCGTTGACCGGCCGCGCGCTTTCGTGTCACGTCGCGCGGCTTTTGTGGGGCATGATCTTTTCCGAAAACCGGCATCCACCCTCGGGTCAAGTCCGAGGGCAGATTTTTTCGGGATCATGCCTTAAATAACACCCGGAAACGACTGCGATTCCCTATGGCTACCGACCGCTACAACGCCGCCGAGGCCGAGGCCCGCTGGCAGAAAATCTGGGACGAGCGCGGCATCTTCGCCACGCCCAACCCGCCTGCGCGCAAGGGCGCCGCGGCGGACAAGCCAAAGTACTACGTGCTGGAGATGTTCCCCTATCCGTCGGGGCGCATCCATATGGGCCACGTGCGCAATTACACGATGGGCGACGTGGTGGCGCGGGTGAAGCGGGCGATGGGGTTTAGCGTGCTGCATCCGATGGGCTGGGACGCCTTCGGCATGCCGGCCGAGAACGCCGCCATGGAGCGCAAGGTCCACCCCAAGGCATGGACCTACCAGAACATCGCGGCGATGAAGGCGCAATTGAAGTCGATGGGGCTGTCGCTCGACTGGAGCCGCGAGATCGCGACCTGCGACCCGGCCTACTACAAGCACCAGCAGAAGATGTTCCTCGATTTTTTGCGCGCCGGCCTGGTCGAGCGCGAGAAGCGCAGGGTGAATTGGGATCCGGTCGATCAGACCGTGCTCGCCAACGAGCAGGTCGAGGATGGCCGCGGCTGGCGCTCCGGCGCGCTGGTCGAGCAACGTGAGATGAACCAGTGGGTCTTCAAGATCACGAAGTATTCCCAGGAGCTGCTCGACGCGCTCGATAAGCTCGATCGCTGGCCGGAAAAGGTGCGGTTGATGCAAAAGAACTGGATCGGGCGCTCAGAGGGGTTGAAAATCAAGTTCAGATTAAATCCCGCAACAGCGCCATTGCAGGAGACTGAAATCGAAGTATTTACTACACGGCCTGACACGCTGTTTGGGGCTAGCTTTATAGCACTCGCGCCTGATCACGTGGTTGCACTTGCAGCGGCAAGCACAAACCCAGAGCTTGCGGCATTCTCCGCGAGGTGTATGCAACGCGGCACTGCACAGGCTGAGATTGATACCGCAGAAAAACTTGGCTTCGACACCGGTATCAAAGCCGTGCATCCGTTCGATCCGAACTGGAAGCTGCCGGTTTATGTCGCGAACTTTATTCTGATGGAATACGGCACCGGCGCCATCTTCGGCTGTCCGGCGCACGATCAGCGCGATTTGGATTTCGCTAACAAATACCACCTAGGCGTTACTCCGGTGGTGTGCCCGCCTGAGGAAGACCCGAAGACCTTCGTCATCACCGACAAAGCCTATGAGGGCGAGGGCCGCATGATCAATTCGCGCTTTCTCAATGGGATGACGATTGAGCAGGCGAAGCAGGAAGTGGCGAATCGATTAGAAAAAGAGATTTGGGGCTACAGGTTGGTTCTTCCTGAAGGAACAGAGGAAAGACCGGGATGCTTGGTTACTCCGATAGTCCGCGATGTCCATGGCAAGCCGGTCCCACCGTTTGATACTAACTGGGAGTTCCATTCAAAGTCTTATCAATGGGGCCTGCTGCCTGGTCATTGGCACCCGAATCGTCGGTATTTCGTCATTGGACAGAAGGAACAGTTCGAAGATCGCAAAATGCTGCACCTCACGGAACCCATTCCGGTCGCGCAGCGCCAAATCAATTTCCGCCTGCGCGACTGGGGCATTTCGCGCCAGCGCTATTGGGGCTGCCCGATCCCGATCATTCACTGCGAAAGCTGCGGCGTGCTGCCGGTGCCGGAAAAGGATTTGCCGGTGACGCTGCCGGAGGACGTGACGTTCGACCGGCCCGGCAATCCGCTCGACCGCCATCCGACCTGGAAGCACGTTAAATGCCCGCAATGCGGCGCGCCGGCGACGCGCGAGACCGATACCATGGACACCTTCGTCGACTCGTCATGGTATTTCGAGCGCTTCACCGATCCGTGGATCGCGACTGCGCCGACCGATCGGCCGATGGTCGATGCCTGGATGCCGGTCGATCAATATATCGGCGGCATCGAGCACGCGATCCTGCACCTGCTCTACAGCCGCTTCTTCACCCGCGCGATGAAGGCGACCGGGCATGTCGGGCTCGATGAGCCGTTCGCCGGCCTGTTTACCCAGGGCATGGTCGTGCATGAGACCTATCGCACCGCGAACGGTGAATGGGCAGCGCCGGCCGAAGTGAAGATGGAGACCGACGGCGACAGCCGCCGCGCCATTTTGCTCGCCACCGGCGAGCCGGTCGAGATCGGCGCCATCGAGAAAATGTCGAAGTCGAAGCGGAACACCGTCGATCCCGACGAGATCATCGAAACCTACGGCGCCGACGTGGCCCGCTTGTTCATGTTGTCGGACTCGCCGCCGGAGCGGGACGTCGAATGGACCGAGCGGGGCGTCCAAGGCGCCTCCCGGTTTGTGCAGCGGCTTTGGCGGCAAATCAACCAAGCGGCTGTCATCTCCGAATCCGCTCCATCGGCCCGGCCTGGCGAATTCGGTGCAGCGGCTTGGAAACTTCGCAAAACGACGCATCGTCTTCTGGCAAAAGTTTCCGAGGAAATCGAAAAGCTGCATTTCAACGTCGCGGTGGCCTGCATCTACGAACTGTGCAGCGCGCTCGGCGAGGCAATCGGCGACATCGACGCGCCCGAGCAGATGACGCCGGACTTTGCCTGGGCGGTGCGCGAAACTGCCGAAATTCTGGTGCAATTATTCCACCCGATGATGCCGCATCTGGCCGAGGAATGCTGGGCCGCGCTCGGTCACGCCACGCTGGTCGCGCAAGCGCCGTGGCCGGCCGTCGAGCGCGATCTCCTCATCGAGGACATGCTGACGCTGCCGGTGCAGATCAACGGCAAGAAGCGCGCCGATGTCACCGTCGCCCGCGACGCGCAAAAGGCCGAGATCGAAACCGCCGTGCTGGCGCTTGAGGCGGTGCGCAAGGCGCTCGACGGCAAGCCGCCGAAAAAGGTGATCATCGTGCCGCAACGCATCGTCAATGTGGTGGCGTGAACTTCGCTCGTGAACTTTACTCGTGAACTTCGCTCATGACCGCCGTCAAAGCAGCAGACGTGGATGGCTTTATCGCCCGCCCCGATCCGGGGCGGCCGGTCGTGCTGGTGTTCGGTCCGGACGCCGGCCTGGTCAGCGAGCGGGTCAATGCGCTGGTCAAGGCGTCGGTCGACGACCCCAACGATCCGTTCTCGCTGGTGCGGCTGGAAGGCGAGGAGCTTGCGGCCAATCCCGGCCGGTTGGTCGAGGAGGCGCAGACCATTCCGCTGTTCGGCGGCCGGCGCGCGGTGTGGGTGAAGGCCGGCAGCCGTAACATCGCGCCGGCGGTCGAGGCGCTGCTGGCGCTGCCGGCGAGCGAATGCCGCGTGGTGATCGAGGCCGGCGACCTGCGCCGCAGCGCGCCGCTGCGCACCTTGTGCGAGCGCGCCAAGAACGCCGCGGCGCTGCCGTGCTACGCGGATTCCGAGCGCGACCTGGCGCGATTGATCGATACCGAGATGCGTGCCGCCGGCCTGACGCTTGCGCCCGAGGCGCGCGCCCTGCTGGTTCCTTTGCTCGGCGGCGACCGGGCGGCGTCGCGCAACGAGATCCGCAAGCTCGTGCTCTACGCGCGCGATGCCGGCCGGATCGGGGTCGACGACGTCGCCGCGGTGGTCTCCGACGCCTCGACGCTGGCGCTCGACGACCTCGTCGACACGGCGTTTGCCGGCCGGCCGGCGGAACTCGAAGCGCAGCTCGCCAAGGCCCGCGCCGCCGGCAGCGCCGTCGGCTCGATCTTTTTTGCCGCCCAGCGCCAACTCGCGCAGCTGCACAAATGGCGCACGGCGATCGAGCAAGGCGGATATTTCTCGCTCGACAGCGTGCAGCCGCCGCTGCACTTCCGGCGCAAAAGCCTGGTCGAAGCGGCGCTCAAGCAGTGGAGCGCGGCCCGGCTGACCGCCGCCATGGCCGACCTCGCCGACGCCGTCCTCGCCTCGCGGCGCACGCCGGCGCTCGCCGACACCATCGCCGAACGGGCATTGCTCTCGATCGCGGTGAAGGCGCGGCGCAGCGCGGCTTAAATACCGCAGCCTTAGGTCGGATTCTCCAGGCTGAAGGTCTGCGAATCGTCGTCGTAGGCGAAGGCTTCGGCGTAGCGGGCCCAGGCGGTGACCGCACGCAGCGTCTGCTCGGCGTCGTCGGTGCTCATGTGATCTTCCAGCTCGTCGAAGAAGCGGCTTTTCGGCGCCACGTGGTTGGCGCGCTCCTGCAGCACGCGGCGGATGTGGGCGGCCAGCGGCACATAGGTCAGAAGTTGGCGCTGGAAAATCTTCTTGCGATCGTCGGTGCCGGCCTCGACGAATTGTTTGCCGGCCTCGCTGAGCTTGATGTCGCCGCCTTCGACCTCCACGAAATGCAAAATCTGCAAGGCATCCGACACCGGAAACAGCTCGTCCGCTTCCATGTGCAGTTCGTCGGCGATGACCGGCAGGTCGGCCTTGCCGTTATAGGGCTCAGCGGCGAGCGCTTCCAGCAGGCCGGACAACAGGTTGGCCGAGACCCGCGGCAGGATGGTGTCGATCGTTGCCGCCACGGTGCCCGGCGCAGTTCCGATGGGCGGTGGCGTCGGCGTGCGCGCGGTCATCGCCGCATAGATTTTTTCCACCAGCTCGTGGAATTGCGGGTCGAGCCGGTTGCGCGGCTGCTTGAGCTCGACGGCGATCTCGCGAATGATGCGGCCCGGGTTGGTCGAAAACAGCAGGATGCGGTCGCACATCAGCACCGCTTCCTCGATGTTATGGGTCACCAGCAGGACCCCTTTGATCGGCAGCTTGCCGTCGCCCCACAGCTCGAGGAAGTCGGTGCGCAACGTCTCCGCCGTGAGCACGTCGAGCGCCGAGAACGGCTCATCCATCAGCAGAATGTTCGGATGAACGACCAGCGCCCGGGCAAAGCCGACGCGCTGGCGCATGCCGCCCGACAGTTCGCGCGGATAGGCGGATTCGTAGCCGTCGAGGCCGATGAGATCGATCGCCGCCAGCGCGCGCTGGCGGATGTCCGCCTCGGGAAGCCCGAGCGCCTCGAGGCCGAGCTGGACATTCTCCAGCACCGTCAGCCAGGGGAACAGCGCGAACGACTGGAACACCATGGCAATGCCGGGCGCCGGTGCGACCACCGGCTGGCCGAGATAGGTGATGCTGCCGGCCGATGGCGGCATCAAACCGGCGATCGAGCGCAGCAAGGTCGACTTGCCCGACCCAGTACGGCCGAGCAGCCCGACGATCTGCCCCTGCGACAACTGGAAATCGACGCCGTCGAGCACCAGAAGCTCGCCGCCGTCGGCCCGCGGAAAGGTCTGCCGCAGGCCGTGAATATCGAGCAGAGCGGCGCTCATGGTAACACCTCACCCCAAGCGGAATTTGCGTTCGGCGTAGCGGTAGAGCGGACGCCAGAACGTGCGATTGACCAGGACGACGAAAAAACTCATCACGGCGATGCCGAGCACGATGCGGTGGAAATCGCCGGCCTCGGTTTCCTGGGCAATATAGGCGCCGAGGCCGATCGCTTGCAGGTGCTGGTCGCCCCAGGACGCGACCTCGGCAACGATGCTGGCGTTCCACGATCCTCCCGAGGCGGTGATCGCGCCGGTCACGTAGTACGGAAACACCGCCGGCAGCGCGATCCGCCGCCACCACAACCAGCCGCGCACGCGCAGATTGGCTCCGACCGCCCGCAGCTCGGCAGGGATCGCCGCCGCGCCGGCGACGACGTTGAACAGGATGTACCATTGGGTGCCGAGAATCATCAGCGGGCTGAGCCAAATATTCGGATTGAGCTTCAGCGCGACGATGGCCGAAACCATAATGGGGAACAGCAGATTGGCCGGAAAGGCGGCGAGGAACTGCGCCACCGGCTGCACCCGCTCGGCGACGTGCGGGCGCGTGCCGACCCATACGCCAATCGGCACCCAGATGAGACTGGCGATGGCAATGAGCACGACGACACGGGTCAGCGTCACGAGGCCGAGCAGCAGCGTGGTGCCGACGTCGGCGGCGCTGACGTCTTCGGTGGCAAAGCGCAGGACTTCATAGAGGGCCAGCGCGGCCAGCGCGATGACGAGGCCGTTCCATAAAAGCGCGGTCCAACCGTCCGGCTTTCGCGGCGCGCGTTTGACCGCTTCCGCAGCGCTCGGCGGGCGCGGGCGCATCAAGCTTCGCCAGTACGAGGACAGCGTCTGCGTCAGCCGGTCCACCAGCCGGGAGCGGCGCAGAACGTCGAGCACCCACGAATGCGGCGGCAGCACGCCGGCTTCCTGCTCGAAGCGGAAGCGATCGGCCCAGGCCACCAGCGGCCGGAACAACAGTTGATCGTAAATCAGGATCACGATGAGCATGGTCACGATCGCATAGCCGACCGCCGCCAGGTTCCGATGCTCGATGGCGAGCGCGATATAGGAGCCGACGCCGGGCAGCGTGATCGTCGTGTTGCCGACGCTGATCGCTTCGGAGGCGACGACGAAGAACCAGCTTCCCGACATCGACATCATCATGTTCCAGATGAGCTGCGGCATCGCGAACGGCACGTCGAGGCGCCAAAAGCTCATCCACGGGCTGAGCCGGAAGTTGCGCGACGCCTCCACCAGCTCGGTCGGCACGGTGCGCAGCGACTGGTAGAAGCTGAACGCCATGTTCCAGGCCTGACTGGTGAAAATCGCGAAGATCGCGGCGAATTCGGCGCCGAGCACGCGGCCGGGCGCGAGCGCCATGAAGAAGACCACGGTGACCGAGATGAAGCCGAGAATCGGCACCGACTGAAGGATGTCGAGCAGCGGAACGAGCAGCCGTTCGGCCCGCTTGTTCTTGGCGGCCACCGTCGCATAGGTGAAGGTGAAGAGCAGCGATAGCGCCATGGCGATGAGCATGCGCAGCGTCGTGCGCGCGGCATAGTCCGGCAGGTTGGCCGGATCGAGCGATACCGGCTGGCGCTGCAGTTCCGCCAACGGCTGCAACAGGTGCCGGCTGGCCTCGGCCAAAAACACCAAAAGCCCGAGGATCAAAAGCAGCGCGACCACGTCCCAGCGGGTGAAAAAACGCCCCCAGCCGCCGACGGAGATTGGGACGATCACGCGCATCGGCGATGCCCGGTTCTCGATGTTGTCATACGTTCGTCATGAAATCGCGGCCTCGATCCCCCGGCGGCCGCGAGCTTCGCGCGATCACATAACATCCGCGTGGCGTCATTCAAACATTATCGTGCGCGCGGCCGCCGCCGGATGTCGAGATCGGGTCATTCCGTACTTCCGTCACCGCGGACGTAACATGACGGATCGGCCTTGTGCCCCACCGCGCCGATCACGCCCGCTGGGCCATCGCCGCGAAGGCTTGCGTCAGCTCCATCGGGAACGGAAATACGATTGTCGAAGAGCGTTCGCCCGCGATGTCGAACAGGGTGGCGAGATAGCGAAGCTGCATCGCCTGCGGCACGCCCGACAGGATTCGCGCGGCATCGACCAGCTTCTGCGCCGCCTGCTGCTCACCCTCGGCATTGATGATCTTGGCGCGGCGCGTGCGCTCGGCCTCGGCCTGGCGCGCGATGGCGCGGATCATGCTCTCGTCGAGATCGATGCGCTTGATCTCGACCGTGGAGACCTTGATGCCCCAGCCTTCGGTCTGCTTGTCGAGGACGTCCTGGATGTCGGCATTGAGCTTGTCGCGCTCGGCCAGCATCTGATCGAGGTCGTGCTTGCCCAAGACCCAGCGCAGCGTGGTCTGGGCGAGCTGGCTCGTCGCCATCAGGTAATTGCTGACCTGGATGATGGCGCGCTCGGGATCGACGACGCGGAAATAGAGAACGGCGCTGACCTTGACCGAGACGTTGTCGCGGGAAATCACGTCCTGCGGCGGCACTTCGTCGACGACGACGCGCAGATCGACGCGCACCATCTGCTGCACGAACGGCACCAGCAGAAAGAGCCCGGGCCCCTTGGTCCCGGTGTAGCGGCCGAGGGTGAAGACCACGCCGCGCTCATATTCGCGTAAGATTCGAATGGAGGCGTAGATGAAGATCAGCAGCAAGGCGGCGATGACGATGACGGCTGTGAGAATCATGGCGGTGCTCCTTTCGGGATAGGGCGGCAGTTTTGGGTATGACGGCGTTCCTCCTGAGGTTGACACAAAACGGCGCGGGACACCGGCTGTCCTAGAGCTAAATCGCGCCGGCGTCCTCAAGCTGGCGTGCGACCGAACCGGCCTGCTTGTTGACAAGCCGCCACTTGAGGTTTGCAATTCGCCGGTTCGGTCAATTCGGGAGGAGACGATGTGTCGGCTCTTTGCGCACCAGGATCCGTCTAATTACGCGTTCGAAACAAGATCGCTGCGCATCGGGGGCCACAGCACCTCGGTGCGGCTGGAATCGCTATTTTGGACCATCTTGGAGGAAATAGCTGCATCGGAGGAAATGAGCCTTGGCAAGCTCCTGACCAAGCTCAGCGAAGAGGTGCTGGAACTCCATGGCAGCGTTCGTAATTTCGCATCGTTGCTGCGTTGCAGCTGCCTCATCTACCTCCAAACCGGGCCGCGCGTGGTGCAGGGCGACCCGCTGCCGTTGCGGGAGATCGCGCCGGCGGCATAGCGCGTCAAATGGAGCAAAACGGATGTTCCGCTCAGTCGGCACAATCCCGGCTCCAAGCGAGCGCGCTTGGGCGCTCGCTTGGTCAGGAATTGCCGGTATCCGTTCCGCTTTTGGGGTCTTGAGGGTATCTTAGATCTCGCCCCGCTGCATTGCTCCTGCGATATGGTCGGCCTGGCGGATGGCCAGCGTGACGATGGTCAGCGTCGGATTGCACGCGGCGCTGGTCGTGAACTGGATGCCGTCCGATACGAACAGGTTCTTGATGTCGTGTGCCTGCCCGTATTTGTTAACCACGCCGTCGCGCGGCTTCTCGCTCATCCGGTTGGTCCCCAGGTTGTGCGTGCTGGGATAGGGCGGCGTCGGGAAGGTCCGGGTGGCGCCCACGGCGTCGTAAACCGCAGCACCGCGTTGATAGGCGTGATTGCGCATGGCGATGTCGTTGGGATGGTCGTCATAGTGGACGCTGGCGACCGGCATTCCATTGGCGTCCTTCACCACCGGATCGAGCGTGACCCGATTGGTCTCCTGCGGCATGTCCTCGCCGACGAGCCACATGCCGGCCATGTTGGAGTAACCGTCGATCGCGGTGGTGAAGCTGCGGCCCCAGGCGCCCGGGTTGAGGAAGGCGACCATGAATGGCAGACCGAGCGATAGCGTTTCCATCTCGTAGCCGCCGTTGAAGCCGCGCTTGGGATCATGGCGCGCCTCATCGAGGATAATGCCCGCCATCGTGGTGCCCCGGTACATATGGACCGGCCTGTCGAAAACGGCGTAGACGCTGCCGGTCATGTGCCGCATGTAATTGCGGCCGACCTGGCCGGGGCTGTTGGCGAGGCCGTCGGGGAACATGCTCGAGTGGCTGTTGAGCAGCAGCCGCGGACTTTCCAGCGAATTGCCGGCGACCGCGACGACACGGGCCTTCTGCTTCTGCATCTTGCCTTCGCCGTCGACATAGACGACGCCGTTGACCTTGCCGGCGGCGTCATGCTCGATCCGCACCGCCATGCTGTTTGGCCGGACCTCGAGCTTTCCGGTGGCTTCGCCCTTGGGGATTTCGGTGTAGAGCGTTGACCATTTTGCGCCGGACTTGCAGCCCTGGAAGCAGAAGCCGATCTGCAGGCATGAGCCGCGGCCGTCGCGCGGCTGGCTGTTGATCGACATCCGGCCGGTGTGAACCTCCTTGTAGCCGAGCTTGCGTGCGCCCGCCTCCATGACTTTGAAATTGTTGTTGCCGGGCAGGCCCGGAATGCCGTTGGTGCGCGTCGTCCCCATCTTGAATTCGGCTTTGGCGTACCACGGCTCCATCTCGGCGAGCGTGATCGGCCAGTCGAGCAGGCTGGCGCCGGGAACGTCGCCATAGACCGATTTGATCTTGAACTCGTGCTCCTCGAAACGCAGCGACGCCCCCGCCCAATGAACGGTGGAGCCGCCGACCGACTTAACGATCCAGGCCGGCAGGTTCGGGAAATCATGCGCCACCCGCCAAGTTCCGGAAGTGGTGCGCATGTCCTTCCAGGCGAGCTGGGTGAAGCTGGTCCATTCGTCGTTGATGAAGTCCGAAATCTCGTGCCGGTCGCCGGCTTCGAGAATCACGACCTTGATGCCTTTTTGCGCGAGCTCGTTGCCGAGCGTTCCGCCGCCCGCGCCGGAACCGACGATGACGACGAGACCGTCGTCGTTGAGGTCGAATTTTGCCATTGTGTCCTCCCCTGGCTCAACCGTTCGATAGCCAGTCGATGTCGTCGAAGCCGCGAGTGATGTAGCCGCCGTGCTCGGCCGAAGAGCCCTCGTAACCGAACTTCGGCCACACATCGTGATTGTTGTAGAGCGAGACGATCAGATCGCCGCGGACCTTGCCGAAGAACTCGGTGTGCTCGATGCCGCGCAAAAGGTCGACACGTTGCTCCTCCCAGGCGACCGCCGCGTACGGCAATTTATGTTTGGCGCGGGCGTCTTCATCGAGGCGGACGATTCCGTCCTCGATCAGCGCTTTGACTTTCGGGTCAGACGCGGCTCTGGCGTCCCAAGGCGTCACCGCCGCGACGTAATAATGGTCAGCGAGGTGATCGTGCGGATAGATGTCGCGCGCCACGCGCGCGAGCGTCTTCATCGTTTCGGGCTTCAGTGCTGTGGCGGCTTCGGCCCAAGCACCGTCGATCGACAAGCCCGTGGTCGCCGCAACCGCCGCGGCGGGCGGGACTGCGGCGGCGGTCTTGAGGAAGTTACGGCGATCGATTTTGCTGCGACGATCGACTTCTCTCATGGGGTCCTCCTTGCTTTGTTATGATGGCATTACGGCTTTCGATCCTTTCTGGTCCTTCAGAAAAACGATGACGGCTTTGCAGACCTCCGCGTCCTTCTGTTTGGAGAGCACGTTGCCGCGGGGTGCGGATCGGTCAGGTGAGGATCGAGATGCGGCTCGTCGCAGACGAAATCCGCCATGGCGTCACCGGCGAATAGTGGCGGCGCGCACGGAACGCCTCTCCGACTGCGCATGTCCTCCCGCCTCCGGCATTTTTAGGTTTGCTCTAGAATAGGGTCGGCCTGCATACCGCAGGTAGTATCGGGCTGTTACGGCGCTTATGGCGGCCGCTGGATTGCCGCGGCTGGCAGCGCGGGACTGAGCGGAATGAATTCTAGCCAGGCCGAATGGCTTCGACGCCAAGGACGAGACCGTCGCGGCTGACCACCTTGACGCGGCTGCCGACTTCAAGCGCGCCCTTCGAGCGAGCGCGCCAGATTTCGCCGTGCACCCTGACGCGGCCTTCGCCGTCCTGCCAGGCCACCGTCTCGCCCTCGGCGCCGAGCAGTGCGGCGGCCCCGGTTACCACCGGCCGCTTGCGCGAGCGCAGCAGCACCGTCAGGACAAAGAGGAGCAGCACGGCGCTGCCAATAGCGGCCCCGGCGACGACCGCGCCGGAGAGAGCGAAACCGGGCGCCCGCGAGGGAAACATCAGCAGCGCGCCGATGACGAACGCGGCAATCCCGCCGACGCCGAGCGCGCCGAAGGCGCCGATATGGGCCTCGGCGACCATGAGCGCGACGCCGAGCAGCACCAGCGCGGCACCCGCATAATTGATCGGCACGAAGGCGAGTGCATAGAGCGCGACCAGGAGCGAGATGGCGCCGACCAGGCCCGGCAGGACGCTGCCCGGATTGAAGAATTCGAGGATCAGGCCATAGACTCCGATCAGCATAAGGAGGAAGGCAACGTTCGGATCGGTGACCAGCCTGAGCAGATCGGTGTGCCAGCCCGGCGGCACGGTCACGAGCTTGAGCCCGGCGGTTTCCAGACGCTGCGGTTTTCCGGCGACCGTCACCGTGCGACCATCGATCTTGCGCAGCAGATCGGCGTTGTCGTCGGCGATCATGTCGATGACGTGCAGCGTCAGCGCCTCGGAGGCCGGAAGGCTTGCGGCGGAACGTACGGCCTCGGCGGCCCAGTCGGCATTGCGGCCGTTGAGCGCGGCCAGGCTGCGAATATAGGCGACGGCGTCGTTGACGATCTTGCGGGTCTCCGTATCTGCCGGTTCGCCGTTCTTGCCTTGCTGTTTTTGTTCTTTTTGATCCGCCGGCAGCAGCGGAATACCGCCAAGCTGAACCGGCGTTGCCGCGCCGATATTGGTGCCCGGCGCCATCGCCGCGATCGCGCTCGCATAGGCGATGTAGGTGCCGGCGCTGGCCGCGCGCGCCCCGTTCGGCGCGACATAGGTGGCAACCGGCACCGGCGAGGCGAGGATGGCGCTGACAATCTGGCGCATCGAGCTGTCGAGGCCGCCGGGCGTGTTCATGCGCAGAATAATCAGCCCGGCCGTTTCCGGTTTGGCCGTCCGCAATTCCTGCACGATGTAGTCGGCGATCGGGGGACCGATCGCTCCATCTATCTCGAGCACCAGCGCCCGCTCGGCCGCTCTGGCGGGCAGGGCGAGCGTGGCAAAGGCTAATGCCACCAGCATCGCATGTGCGCGCAACCGCATCATGGCAGCAACCTCGCCCGGTACCCCCGGAACTTATTCCGTTCGGCAGGCGCGAACCATCGTCATCATTGCCTCACGAGCCAATTTGAACCCGCAGCGCCGGAACTTCGTGCGTGGCAGCGAGTTCGAACTCGGTTGCGGCGGCAGGGCGCAAGCCGCATAAATCGTCGAATCATCGGTAGGGGCGCTGCTTGGGCATGAAGCTGAACGAACAGACCATCGCGCTGCCGCCAACCTTGATGAGCGAGGTCGACAAGGCGCTCAAGGCGTGGCGCTCGAACGCCAACACGCGCCGCCTGTGGAGCGCGGATGCCACGCTGTGGACCGGCGGCGATGAAAGCGATTGGCTGGGCTGGCTCGATATCGCCGAGAATAAGCTGTGCGACGTCGCGCTGTTGCAGGAATTCGCCGGCGAGGTGCGCGCCGAGAAATTCACCGACGTGCTGCTCTTGGGCATGGGCGGATCGAGCCTGGGCCCCGAGGTGCTGGCCAAAAGCCTCGGATCGGCGCCGGGCTATCCCACGCTGCACGTGCTCGATTCCACCGACCCGCAGCAGGTGCGTCGCTTCGAGCGCCGCATCGATGTCGCGCGCACGCTGTTCATCGTGTCGAGTAAATCGGGCACGACGCTCGAGCCGAACGTGCTCATGGACTATTTTTTTGCCAGAGCGTCCGCAGCCGTCGGCGGCACTTCCGCCCGGCACTTCGTCGCCATCACCGATCCCGGAAGCCACCTGCAAAAGACGGCGGAGGAAAAGGGTTTCCGCCGCAACTTCTTTGGCGTGCCAAGCATCGGCGGACGTTACTCCGTCCTTTCCAATTTCGGCATGGCGCCACTTGCGGCGGCCGGTCATGATCTGCGCGCGTTTCTCGAGGCGGCCCGCCGCATGGCGCGGGCTTGCGGTCCCGAGGTGGCGGACTTGGAAAATCCCGGCGTCGCGCTCGGTCTGGCGATCAGTGTTCTTGCCCGTCACGGACGCGACAAGCTCACGATCATCGCCTCGCCGTCGATTGCCGGCTTCGGCGCCTGGGCGGAGCAATTGCTCGCGGAATCGACCGGCAAGAGCGGAAAGGGTGTCATTCCCATCGCCGGAGAGCCGCTCGGCGCGCCGTCGGTCTATGACGCGCATCGGCTGTTCGTGTTCTTGCGCGACGCCGTGCATCCGGATCAGGTGCAGGACCAGGCGGTCGATGCGCTCGAACGTGCCGGGCACCCAGTCGTGCGCATCGGCGTCGAATCGCCCCAGCTTCTCGCGCAGGAGTTCTTCCGCTTTGAGATCGCGACCGCCGTCGCCGGAGCAGTGCTCGGCATCAACCCGTTCGATCAGCCCGACGTCGAAGCGAGCAAGATCGCGACGCGGGAGATGACGGAGGCATTCGAGAAGACGGGCTCGCTGCCGTCGGAGCCGCCGGTGTTCCAGGAGAATGGCATCGCGCTCTACACCGACAAGCGTAACGCTGAAGCTCTCCGGCAGATGGGAGCCAATACCACTCTGGAAAGCTGGCTCAGGGCGCACTTCGCCCGCCTTGATGATGGGGATTACTTCGCGCTGCTTGCTTATATCGACGGCGACGACGCGCGGCTGGCCTCGCTGCAGAGCCTGCGCACGGCCGTGCGCGACCGCAAGCGCATCGCGACCTGCCTGCAGTTCGGGCCGCGTTTCCTGCACTCGACCGGACAAGCCTACAAAGGCGGACCGAACTCCGGCGTCTTTCTCCAGATCACCGCGCAGCCGGCTCCCGATCTCGCTATTCCCGGGCGCAAGGCGAGCTTCGGCGTGATCGAAGCCGCACAGGCGCAAGGCGATTTCCGTGTGCTCGCCGAGCGCGGCCGACGCCTGTTACACGCACACATCGCGGATGATGTGGATAAAGGCCTTGCCGCCATCGGCAAGGCAGCACGGCAGGCGCTGGAATGAACGCGCCTACAGCGAAACGAATTGCCGGAGCCGCGCAAAAAGGCCCGCGGGAGACCGCAAGCCCAAATGCGCGGCTGCGATCGCCTGCGGCGTGGCGCCGATAAGCCGCGCACCGAATGGAATGCGCTGGGCGGCTAGGATGGTGATCCAGCTCAAGATCAGCGTCACGCCGAACACGATCGCGCCTTTGATAACCGCAAACAGTGTGGCAGTAAGCAACGCGTATTGCAGCCAAACGACGAAGTCGTAATGCACCAGATAAAGGCTGTAGGCATTGGCTGAGAGGCCGTCGAGAATTGGCGAGCGCTTGGCGGCAAAGCGCAGGCTTGCGGCGATCAGGAAGAGCGAGCCGCTGGCGCATGCCAGCACGAAGCTGAAATCGGCGGCAATGTCGACGGCGATCAGCGCCGGACCGTTCATGGTCAATGCGGTCAGGCCCATCCAGAGAAAAAGGCAACCGAGCGCCGCAGCGAGCCACAACGCCCAACGCCGCGGTAACGGGCCGTCGACCGCCACGACGCTGCTGTCGATACCCTCGACGCCGATCCCGACCCCAGCAAAAAAATAGACGGCATAGAGCAGCGGACGGCAGAATTGCACGGCAAGCGGCCCAGAATCGGACCACGCCCATGGCGTGAACGCGAGCGCCAACGGGACATAGGCCAGCGCGGAGGTAGCGGCGAGGACGGCAAAATAGCGGCTCGGACGTTTGCCCGCTGCGGTCGACCATCGGCCCAAAGCCTTCAGCGCGTTCGGCGCGACCCAATTGAGACCGGTCACCACGACATTCAGCGCCACGAGCTGCCAGAGGAACCATAGTTGCCCATTGGGCAGGAACGGCAGCGCCAGATAGTGCTGGCAATACGCGCTCACGCTCGGATCCTCGGCCGTCACCCGGTAAACCGGATAAATAGCGAGCGGAATCAGGAAGACGACACCGAAGACAAAGGGCAGGCCGAGCCTGAGCAGGCGGTCGCGCAAGAAGCCCCAATTCTGCTTGCGAAGGAGGCTCGGCCACACGAACAGCCCGGAGAGCAGAAACAGGAGCGACATCAGGTAGACGTCCTGCCAAGCGCAGAACAGGTCGAAGCCGAACCAGCGGTGGCTGTCCACAATCGGAAAGGCGCGCCACGCATAGGGCGGATCGTCAAAGCCGGCAGAGGTCGCCGGCGGCCACTCGACGTAAGCCAGCACCGAGTGGAAGGCGAGCACGATCAGGATGACGATGGCCCGCAAGTTATCGAGGGCCAAGCTGGAGCGGGACAGGGCGGCAGGACGCGGCATGCAGGTCAAGTCCCGATCGGCCAAATGATCCAATGACCGGCAACTCGATCATTGGAGCGTGCCGCGGCCGTTGCAAGCAGGAAATGGCCGCGTTTGGCCGGCATTTTCCGGACTCCCGGCATTTGAGCGTCCTGAAATCACCGCATTGTGGAACGAATAGTTCCGCGCCATCAATAGCAATTGGTGATTCTGGCGGGCGTGAACGAATGGAGAAGCCAATTGGCAGCGCAATTGACAAGGCTGGTTGCGGTGGGGCTCGTGGCGCTCAGCGCCGCCGTTCAGCCCCTGGCCGCGGCCGGACCACCGGCGGCGGAACCGTCGGCGGCCGGTCTGTGGCAAAAGATCGATCCTGAGACCGGCAAGTCGGTCATTTGGTTCCTGTTCGTCGAAAATGACGGAATTTACCAAGGGGTCGCTGCGAAGCTGTTTCCCCGGCCGAGTGACGGTCCGACGCCGCCGGTCTGTACGACGTGCCGAGACGAGCGCAAGGATGCGCCACTCTTGGGATTGCCGATCATCAAAGACATGAAGCGGTATGGGTTGCGGTACGTGGAAGGCAACATCCTCGATCCGCGGGACGGCAACATCTACAGCGCGTCGATGACAGTTAGCCCTGACGGCCAGCAGCTGACCGTTCGCGGCTACCTCGCCTTTGAGTTCCTTGGGCGCGACGAGGTCTGGTATCGCCTGCCCGACACTGCAATGAAGGAACTCGATCCCATCGTAGTCGCTAAGTATCTGCCGCGGCAGGTTCTGACGACATCCACGATCAGGCATCCGCAAAGCACTGCGAAATCGGCGAATCCGGTTCGTTAGAGCGCGTCCAGGAAAAGTGGAAACCGGTTTTCCGTCCGGACGCGCGATGAAACAAGGACTTAGAGCACGATCGGCGTCAATCGGTGCCGACGCCGAACTCGCAACCTGGCGCGGCATAGTAATAGCGGGCGACACCATAACGGTCGCGCTCGATGGCCGGCCGGCACCGGGCCAGCCACTTGTGATCGCGCGCCGCGAGGCGCGCCTTGTCGGCCTCGCCGAGCGCCTCCGGCACCTGCCTGACATAAGGATCGCCCGCGGTTCCCCATTGCGCCGCGCAATTGAAGCTCTTCGCCGGACCGACGCAGCTCAGATCGATGACGGTCCCGGCGTAGGCCGAGGTGAAGGCGGCGAGCGCCAGGACAATCGCGGCGCTGACCGACGCGGCCGACTGCGACGCGAACGATGCTTCAGCACGACGATTGGTTAACACCGCTCTCTCCCTGCGAGCGTGGCCAGGTTGAGGTGCAACCCCGGTTCCACTCTCGTTCGTGACGCGGCGCGGGGTTCGAAAACAAGATTTCACCTGCCGGAACAGGCGCCAAGCGTCGATCGAGAGCGAGCAAGCCCAATGCCAGCGGCCGTGCCCTATTTTGGCACAGAAGGCGCGGATTTCCGCGGCCCTGTTAACGTTTGAGGATGACCGATGATGGCGGCCGGCGCTGTTCCCATCCCACCTGCTCCAGCTCGGGCACGGTGTCTTCGAGTTGGGGATAGCCGAGACAGAAGTAGCCGATGAACTTCCACTCCGCAGGAACATCGAGTAGCGCAGCGACCGCTTTCGGATCGAGGATCGACACCCAGCCCATCCCGATGCCTTGGGCGCGCGCGAACGAGCCAGATCGTGTGCACGGCGGTCACTGCCGAATATTCGATCATCTCCGGCATGGTGTGGCGTCCGACGCCGTGCCCTTGCGCAGTCCCGCGATCGGCGAAGACCGCGAAGTGACAGGGCGCCTCTTCCAATCCGGCGAGCTTAAGCTTCGCATAGCGGCCGGCCCGCTCGTTGCTCTGCGCCTCGAGCGCGGCGGCGTTGCAAGTCGCGAAATTCCGCCGGATCGCGGCGCGGACCGCCTCGTCGTCGACGATGACAAAACGCCAGGGCTGGCTCAGTCCCACCGAAGGGGCGAGGCATGCCGACTCGATGAGGGCTTCAAGCGTGCCGCTCGGCAATGGATCGCGGCGGAAGCGCCGGACATCCCGGCGCCAGACCAAAAGATCGCGCAAGCGGCCGCGAAAAGTATCGTCGAACGCGGTTGACGTCTTTGGCACTGCGGCTACCTCTCCGACTTGCGGGTCCGGCGGCGGACTCATGAGCGATGGCCCTTTACGCTTTCCAGGAAAGAAGCCGTGGCGTCGTCCAATCGCCGCCACTCCCGCTCGTTCGCCGGCAAACCGAAGCGCAGCCAGCTCGGGTTGTCCGGGAAGGCGCGCACCAAGATCCCGGCACGGCCCAGATGACGGAATAATGCGCCAGCGTCCGGCGTTTGCGCCAGCCGGAACAAGCTCGTGCCGCCGACGATGTCGAGACCCGAGTCGGCGAGAATCGCGTCGAGCCGTTTTGCCGCCTTTTCGAGCCGCTCCCGCGTCCGTTCGCGCCAGGCCGCGTCCGCCAGCGCTTTGGCGCCGGCGGCAAGCGCCGGGCCGGACACCGCCCAGGGGCCGAGCGCGGCACCAAGCCGCGCGGCCAGTGCCGGCGCGGCGAGGGCGAAACCAAGCCTAATCCCGGCGAGTCCAAAGAACTTGCCGAAGGAACGAAGCACCACGACATTGCCGCACGCCACGTCGGCGGCAAGACTCGCCTCCTGCGGCCCGACATCCATAAACGCCTCGTCGACCACGAGCAGGCCGTCCCGGCGGCGAAGGTCTTCGGCAAGATGGAGCAAAATCCTGCGGGCGTGCAGCCTGCCGTCGGGATTGTTTGGATTGCCGACGATGACGAGCCCAGCGTCTTTACAGGCGTCGATCCCGGGTACCGCTTTGACCTCGTGCCCGGCAAAGGCCGCGGCGCGGGCGTGCTCGGTATAGGTCGGCGCAACAATCGCGGCGCGGCATGGTCGGACCAGCGCGGCGACTAGGGGCAACAAAATCTGCGTTCCCGGCGCGGGCACGACATGCGCCGCTGACAATGCGCCATAGGCGCGCGCGGCGGCGGCCGCGACCACGGTGGCGGCGGCAGGCTCCGGCAAACGGGCGAACAGATCGGCAGAAAAACGCGGCAGCGGATAGGGATGGGGATTGATCCCGGTCGAGAGGTCGAGGAATGGTTCGGGTGCGCTCGGGAATAGGCGCCGGGCGGCACCGAGATCGCCGCCATGCAGCAGCGGTTCGTCTGCGCCGCCAATGGGGACCATGTCAGTCGCGCTTGCCCTCATCGCCATGCTGATCGAACTCTGTTTCGGTTACCCGGAGCGCATCGCCCGCGCCATCGGCCATCCGGTAACCTGGATCGGCCGCTTGATCGATGCGCTCGATCGGTTGCTCAATCGCGAAACGATTGGAGCGCGTGCGCGCCGCGCGGCGGGCATCGTCGCGGTGCTGATTCTGATCGTTGTCGTCGGGGCGGTCGGCTTGGTCGTGGAGCGCGAGCTTCTGCACCTTCCATTCGGTCTCCTCGTTATTGGCCTCCTCGCCAGCACATTGATCGCGCAAAGGAGCTTGCACCGGCACGTGGCGGATGTCGCCGTCGCGCTGGAGAAACGAGGCACCGAAGCCGGCCGGACCGCCGTGTCGCACATCGTCGGCCGCGATACCGAGGCGCTCGATGCGGCCGGCGTCGCCCGCGCAGCGATCGAGAGCCTCGCCGAGAATTTCTCCGATGCGGTGGTCGCGCCGATCCTCTGGCTGGCCATTGCCGGACTCCCTGGCGCCGCACTCTACAAGGCGATCAACACCACCGACAGTATGATCGGCCATCGCACGCGCCGCCACGAGGCCTTCGGCTGGGCCGCCGCCCGGCTCGACGACCTTGTCAACCTACCGGCGTCGCGGCTCTCGGCGCTCCTTCTCATCGCGGCTGCGGGCTTGAGCAAAGATGCATCCGCCAATGGCGCATGGCGCACCGTGTGGCAGGACGCGGCGCGCCACCGCTCGCCCAATGCCGGTTATCCCGAAGCGGCGATGGCGGGAGCGCTCGGCCTTTCGCTCGCAGGTCCCCGCGTCTACGGCGGCGTGCCCGTCGAGGACGCGACGATGGGCGACGGGCGCCGCGACGCCGATAGCGCCGACATTGTCCGCGCGCTTGCGCTCTACCGGCGCGCCGACGCGATTCTGCTTGCGCTCCTCGCCGTGGCGACAGTCTTTGTTATCGCGCCAAGGTAAGCACGCGATCGAGATCGAGGTGGGCGGCAAGATGGGCGGCGAGAGCGTCGAGCGTCCGCTCGACCAAGGCGTCGTAGGCGATGGTCGCCGTGCCCTGAAAGCGAGCAAGCCGCGCCGCGCGCTGCCGGTCGTCGGCGAACAGGCCGTGGACATAGGTGCCGAGCACGCGGCCGTCGGCCGAGACCGCGCCCTCCGGCGAGCCGTCGGCGAGCCGCGCGAAAGGCCGCGCGCAAGCGGGCCCGTCGGTCACGCCCATATGCATCTCGTAGCCGGCAAACGGCGCACCGTCGGCAGTCGTACCTTGCACCGGCTCCAAGCGCTTCTCCGCTGAGAGCGTCGTTGCGACATCGAGCAGGCCGAGGCCTTCGACCGCAGCGGGCGGGCCTTCGATCCCGCCGGGATCGGCGATGCTGCGTCCGAGCATCTGGAAGCCGCCGCAAAGGCCAAGCACCATTCCGCCCCGGCGGTGGTGCGCGGCGATATCGATGTCGAACCCGGCGGAGCGCAGCGCGGCGAGGTCGGCGATGGTCGCCTTCGAGCCTGGCAGCACGACGAGATCGGCGTCGCCGGGAAGCGCCGCGCCGGGACGCACGCGCATGAGATCGACTGAAGGCTCGGCGTCGAGCGGATCGAGATCGTCGAAATTGGCGATGTGCGGCAGGATCGGCACCGCGATGCGCACGCGCGCTTGCGGTTTCGACGGCCGGCTTTGCTCCAGCGCGAGCGCATCCTCGGCCGGCAACAAGCGCGCATCCGCGAAGTAGGGGACCAAGCCGAGCGCCTCCCATCCGGTCGCTTGCGCGATGCGCACCATTCCCGCGGCAAACAGCGCGGCATCGCCGCGGAATTTGTTGACGATGAAGCCACAAATGAGCGCCGCGTCTTCCGGCGCCAGCACGGCTTTGGTGCCGACGAGGCTGGCGATGACGCCGCCGCGGTCGATATCGCCGATCAGGACGACCGGCACAGCGGCGGCGCGCGCAAATCCCATATTGGCGATGTCGTTTGCCCGCAGATTGACTTCCGCGGCGCTGCCGGCGCCTTCGACGAGCACGATATCGGCCTCGCCGCGCAGGCGCGTAAAACTGTCGAGCACGAACGGCAGCAGATCGCTCTTCATATGCTGGTATGCGGCAGCCTTGGCGCTGCCGTAGACGCGGCCCTGCACCACGATCTGCGCGCCGATCTCGCTCTGCGGCTTCAGCAGCACCGGATTCATATGAATGCTGGCGGGCGTGCGCGCGGCGCGCGCCTGCAAAGCCTGCGCGCGCCCGATCTCGCCGCCGTCCGCGGTCACCGCGGCGTTGTTGGACATATTCTGCGGCTTGAACGGCCGCACCGCGAGGCCGCGTAGCGTGAACGCGCGCGCCAGCCCGGCGACGATCAAGGATTTGCCGACATCCGAGCCCGTGCCCTGAAACATAAGTGCGCGGGCGGACGCCATCCCCGGCGCTCCGCTCAGAACTCGATGCCCGGCTGGGCCTTCACGCCGGCGGCGAAATGGTGCTTCACCAGCGTCATCTCGGTGACGAGATCGGCGGCGGCGATCAGTTCCGGCTTGGCGTTGCGGCCGGTGACGACGACGTGGAGGCCCTCACGGCGCGCGGCGAGCGCGGCGACGACGGCATGAAGATCGAGATAGTCGTAGCGCAGCGCAATGTTGAGCTCGTCGAGAATAACGAGTCCGAAGCTCAGATCGGCCATGAGTTCACGCGCCTTCGACCACGCCCGCTCCGCGGCCGCGACATCGCGCGCGCGATCCTGCGTCTCCCAGGTAAAACCTTCGCCCATCGTGTACCAGGCGATTTGCTCGCCGAATTGGGCGAGCGCGTCGCGCTCCGCCGTGTGCCAGGCGCCTTTGATGAACTGCACCACGCCGACGCGGTGACCGCGGCCGAGCATGCGCAAGGCGAGACCGAAGGCGGCCGTCGATTTTCCCTTGCCGGTGCCGGTATGCACGATGAGAAGGCCTTTCTCGATTTTTTTCTCAGCGACCTCGGCATCTTGCACCGCTTTGCGCTTCGCCATCTTGGCGCGATGTCGCTCGGCTCCGGCCTTATCGATCGTTTCCGTCATGGCGTCTCCTTCAGAGCACCCTTCACCGCGACCGGCAAGCCCGCGACCATGAGGACGACGCGGTCGGCGCGCGCGGCGATGCGCTGGTTGAGAAGGCCCTGCAGATCGCGGAATTTTCGACCGAGCGGATGATCCGGCACGATACCGGATCCCACTTCATTGGCGACCAGAAAGATCGGCGCCGCGGCTTCCGCCAGCGTCTTTTCCAGGCTGCCGATTTCCGTGTCGATATCTGCGTTGGCAAGCAGGAGATTGGAAAGCCACAGCGTCAGGCAATCGACCAACACTGGCATCCCTTCGCACGCCGCAAGCGCCGCTTGCAGATCGCGCGGCGCCTCGATGGTCTGCCAGGACGGCCCGCGGCGCGATCGATGGGCCCTGATGCGCGCGGCCATTTCGTGGTCGCCCGCTTCCGCCGTCGCCACATAGACCCAGGGCGGCGCCAAGGCGGCGACCAAGCGCTCCGCATAGCGGCTCTTGCCCGAGCGCGCGCCGCCAAGAACGAAGGTCAGCGAGGCGCCCATGGCGGCCCTTCCGGGGTCATGCGTTGTATCGCTGCGCGTGCCATTTTGCGGCCCTTCGCGGAGCGGGAACCGTCAATCCGCGGTACTATAGCGATCCTGCGGCGCCATTGACAAAGGCGCACCGGCAACCGTTAAGTGCTGCCATCGACGGTCTTTCGTAAGAGAGCGAACAGGGAATGCGGTGCGGAACGAAGGTTCCTAATCCGCAGCTGCCCCCGCAACTGTAAGCGGCAAGCCCGAACCACAGAGCCACTGGAGCATCCGGGAAGGCGGTGACGGGCAGCGAACCGCGAGCCAGGAGACCTGCCGTCGATGCGGTCGCCGCCGGGCGGGGTGCCTCGGCTCAGGTCGGTTCGTATCGCACCCGTTTTATGGCGCCACGGAGCAGCACGGGTGAGCCGCATCGATGCGACGAGCGCGACGGAAGACGCCGCCAAAAGCGCAGCTTCTCCCACCGCTCCAATCATTTACGTGTGCATCACCTGCAGGCCAGTTGGCGAGCCTGACTCTGTTTTGCGGCCGGGCGCAGACCTCGCTGCTGCGACCGCCCATGCCGCCGCCGGCACCGAAGTCGAGGTTCGCCCGGTCCGCTGCCTCGCCAACTGCACGCGCGGTCCGAGCGCCGCCCTGCGCAGCAACGGCTCGTGGACTTATGTGTTCGGCAGTCTCGACGTGAGCTGCGCAGTGGCGCTGGTCGAGGGCGCGCGTCTATTAGCGCGCGCCGCCGACGGCATTCTGCCCTGGCGCGGCCGGCCGGCGCCGCTCAAGCGCGGGCTGATCGCGCGCATTCCCCCCATCGATTTCCAAGAGGTCGACGTATGAACGGTTCGCTGGCGCGCGTCCCCTGCACCATCATCACCGGCTTTCTCGGCGCCGGTAAGACGACGCTCATTCGCCACGTGCTGGCCAACGCGCAGGGCCGCCGTCTCGCCGTCATCGTCAACGAGTTTGGCGACGTCGGCATCGACGGCGAAATCCTCAAAGGCTGCGGCAATGCCGCCTGCCCGGAGGAGAACATCGTCGAGCTGGCCAATGGTTGCCTCTGCTGCACGGTCGCCGACGAGTTCGTGCCGGCGCTCGATGCCATTCTGGCGCGCGACGGCGTCGAGCACATCGTCATCGAGACTTCGGGCCTGGCGTTGCCGAAGCCTTTGGTGCAGGCGTTCCACTGGCCGGCGATCAAGAGCCGCGTGACCGTCGACGGCGTCGTCGTCGTGGTCGACGGCGCCGCGCTCGCGGCGGGCCGCGTCGCCCACGATCTCAACGCGCTGGCGCAGCAGCGGGTCGCCGATACCGCGCTGGCGCACGACGATCCGATCGAAGAGGTCTTTGAGGACCAAATCGCCTGCGCCGATCTGGTCGTGCTCAACAAACGCGACCTCATCGACGCCGCCGGCATCGAAAAGGCGCAAGCGGCGATCTCAAGCGTGCTGCCGCGCAGCGTCAAGGTGATCGCCGTCGCCGACGGCAAGGTTGACGAGACGCTTTTGCTCGGGCTCGGCGTCGGCACCGAAGACGATATCGCCAACCGGCGCACCCGGCACGATGCGGAAGCGGAGCACGACCACGACGATTTCGACTCTTTCGTCGTGCCGCTCGGCGAGATCGCCGAGCCGTCCGAGCTGGCCGCACGCGTCGCCGGGCTGGCGGAGAATTTCGACGTGCTGCGCGTCAAAGGTTTTGCCGCGGTGGCCGACAAGCCGCTGCGCCTGCTGGTGCAGGCGGTCGGACCGCGGGTCACGTATCAATATGACCGGCCGTGGGCTGCTGCCGAGACCCGCCAAGGCCGGCTGGTGGTGATCGGACTGAAGGGGCTTGATCGCGCCACGGTGACGCGCGCGCTCGTTGGGTAGGCATGAGCATCATGCGCAAACTGAAATCGGTTTAGGCGATGCACCTGCTGACGACGACGTCAACCAGCCTCGACGAGATCGTCGGAGCGGTGGATCTCGGCCAGCCGCCGGGCGACATCGCCGTGCTGTCGTTCGCCGATAGCGACCTCGCCGGCCTTGCTGCCGCCTGGGAGGCGGAACGAGCAGCACTGCCCAGCGTTCGTCTCGCCCATCTGCGCGACTTGCGCCATCCCATGTCGGTCGATCTGTGGATCGACCGCGTCGGCACGCACGCCAAGGTGATCGTGGTTCGCCTGCTCGGTGGCCTCGATTGGTGGAAATACGGGATTGAGCGCCTATCGTCGCTGGCGCGCGCGCGCGAAATCACGCTCGCCGTGTTGCCGGGCGAAGATCGCGATGACGTTCGCTTGGCCGCAGCTTCGACGCTGCCGCCGTCGGAGCTCGACATCTTGCTGCGGTTTTTCCGCGAAGGCGGCCGCGAGAATTTGCGCGCCTTGTTGCGGCGGCTGGCGCGCCACGCCGGGCGCGACCTCGAAGCGCTTGAGCCCACGCCGGTGCCGCGGCTGGCGGGCTACTTGCCGGGCACGGGCGCAGTCGATCTCGAGCGGCTGGCGGCAAACCTCCAGCCCGGGAAGCCGGTTGTGCCGATCATCTTCTACCGGGCGATGCTGCTGGCAGCCGACACCGCGCCGATCGATGCGCTCTGCACGGCGCTGACGGCACGCGGTCTGGCGCCGGCGGCGCTCGTCATTACCAGCTTGAAGGATCGCGAGGCGGCCGCCTTCCTGCGCCAGGCATTCGCCCGGCTCGATCCCGCGGTCATTGTCGCCATGACTGCATTCGCCGCGGGCGGCAACATCGGCGAGCCGACACCGCTCGACGAACCGAACGTTCCGGTGCTGCAGGTCGTCAGCGCCACCACGAGGCGCACGGCCTGGCGCGACAGCGTCCGCGGGCTCGGCGCCGCCGATCTGGCGATGCATGTCGTCCTTCCCGAACTGGACGGCCGTATTCTCGCCGGCGCGGTCGCCTTCAAAGACCCGTTGCCGGCGCAGGATGGCCTCGCCTTCACTGCGCTCGCGAGCCGGCCCGAGCCGGACCGCATCGCGATGGTCGCGAACCGCATCGCCGCGCTCGTCCGCCTGCGCGCGCTGCCGCGCGGCGAGCGGCATGTCGCCGTGCTGATGCCCGATTATCCCGGGGCCCCGGGGCGCACCGGCTATGCCGTGGGGCTCGACGTGCCGGCGAGCGTGATCGCGCTCCTCGACGATCTCGCAGAGGCCGGATATTCCGTGAGCGCCGCGCCGAAGACGCCGCGCGACTTGCTGGATGCGCTGGCGGCTTCCGCCGATGACGCGACGCTCACGGTCGAACGCTACCAACATCTGCTTGCGGGCGTGCCGAAGGCAGCGGTCGCGCGGCTGTTCGAAGCCTGGGGCGAGCCTGCTGACGATCCAAATGTGCGCGACGGCAGCTTTTGTTTCCGGGTGCAAAAATTCGGCAAGCTTTGGGTCGCGCTGCCGCCCGATCGTGGCCGCTCCGCAGAGCGGCGCGCCGACTATCACGATCCGTTGTTGCCGCCGCGGCATGCGCTGGTCGCCTTTGGCCTTTGGCTGCAACACGTGGCGAAGGTCGATGCGCTCGTACACATGGGCGCCCACGGCACGCTGGAATGGCTGCCGGGCAAGGCGGTCGCGCTCACCGCGGAATGCTTTCCCGAGATCGTCACCGGGCCGCTGCCGGTGATCTATCCCTTCATCGTCAGCAATCCGGGCGAGGCGGCGCAGGCCAAGCGTCGCATCGCCGGGTTGACGATCGGTCACCTGCCGCCGCCGCTGGTCGCTGGCGGGCTTTCCGGCGCGGCGCGCGAGCTCGAACGCCTGATCGACGAATATGCCCAGGCCGATGGGCTCGACCGGCGCCGGCGCGAGCGCCTTGCGCGCCTGATCGTCGAGACCGCGCAACGGACCGGCTTGGCGCGCGAAGCCGGCATCGGCGGCACGGTCGCAGCCGACGACGCGTTGCGCCGCATCGATGCGTGGCTGTGCGACCTCAAAGACCTTGCCATCAAGGACGGCCTGCACATTTACGGCCGCACGCCCGCCGGCAGCGAGGATCCGCTATGGCGAGCGAGCGCCGAGGCTGAGCGCGCAGCTTTGATCGCGGCACTCGACGGCAGCCGCGTCGCACCTGGCCCGGCCGGTTCGCCGACGCGCGGACGGCGCGATGTGCTGCCGACCGGCCGCAACCTCTTCACCGCCGATCCGCGCACGCTGCCGACGCCGACCGCGATGGAGCTCGGCCGGCTCGCCGCCGATGAAGTGGTGCGCGCGCATCAGCAGACCCACGGCGAATTTTTGCGCGCGGTCGTCATCGACCTGTGGGGCAGCGCCACCTTGCGCACCGGCGGCGAGGAAATCGCGCAGGGGCTGGCGCTCATGGGCTGCCGGCCGATCTGGGAGCATGCCAGCGGCCGCGTCACCGGCGTCGAGGTGCTGCCGACCGCCGCGATGGGGCGCGCGCGGGTCGACGTTACCTGGCGCATCTCCGGCCTGTTCCGCGATCTCTTCCCGGCACAGATCGCGCTCATCGATGCCGCCGTGCAGGCGGTCGCCGCGCGGCAGGAGACCGACGACGAAAATCCGCTCGCCACCGCGCGCCGCGCCGCCGGCGCGAGCGCCACAACGCGGCTCGACCGTATCTTCGGCACCGCCCCCGGCAGTTATGGCGCCGGGGTCGAAGATTTGCTCGGCCGGAATGCCGACACCGACGCGGTCGGCGCTGCTTATCTCGCTGCCGCTTCGCACAGCTACGGCAGCGCCGGAGCGGAAGGCGATGCGGCGCCCGGCGCCTTCGCCCAGCGCGTCGCGAGCACAGATATTCTCCTCCATCCGAGCGACGATCCCGGCCGCGATCTCCTCGAAGGCGCCGAGGATGCGGCCTTCGTCGGCGGCTTCGCCGCGGCGGCCAAAATGCTCGGCCGCTCGGTGGATCTCGTCATGCTCGATCTGACCGATCCGCAGCGGCCGCGGGCGCGGACGCTGTCGGCGGCGCTGGCGCGGATCGTGCGCGGACGCGCGGTCAATCCGCGCTTCATCGCCGGGCAGATGCGCCACGGCCCGCGCGGTGCCGCCGAGCTTGCCGAAACCGTCGATCGGCTCACCGCCTTCGCCGCAACGACCGACGCCGTCGCCAGCGAACTATTCGATCTCCTGCACGAGGCCTATGTGGCCGATCCCGACGTGTGCGCGTTCCTGCTACGCGAAAATCCGCAGGCTGCGGCGGCGATTGCGGACCGGCTCGATGCCGCGCGGCGGCGCGGTCTTTGGCATCCGCGCCGCAATGATGTCGATGCCGGCCTCGCGGCGCTACGCGCGGAGGTCGACGCATGACCGCCCAGGCTGTCAATCTTCGCCAGCGCCGCGGCGCGTGCCCGGGATTGTCGGCGCCCATGCCGACCGGCGACGGATTGCTGGTACGGCTGATGCCGCTCGGCACCATTCCGCTTGCGGCGTTCGGGACACTTTGCGCGGCGGCACGGCAGCACGGCAACGGGGTCATCGAAGTCACCGCGCGGGGCAGCATTCAGGTCCGCGGCTTGAATGCTGCGTCGGCGCCGCGCTTCGCCGCGGCCGTCGCCGCACTCGGCATCGCGGCGGACGACGGCATTCCAGTTCACAGCAATCCGCTCAGCGGGCTCGATCCAGAAGAGATCTTGGACGCCGGCGCGCTCGCTGCTGATTTGCGCCATGCGCTGGCGCGAACATCGCTCGCCGCGAGGCTCGCCCCCAAAGTCTCCGTTGCCGTCGACGGCGGCGGAGGATTGAGCCTCGACGAGCTTGCTGCCGATGTTCGCCTCTGCGCCGAGGCAACAAACAACGGCGTGGCGCTTTGCGTCGGCGGCGTTGCGGCACATGGCACGCAACTCGGTATGGTCGCACCCGACAATGCCGTCGACGCGGCCATGCGATTGCTCGAAGTCATTGCACGCCGCGGCCGCGATGCGCGGGCGCGTGATATCTTGGCCGCCGAGGGCGCGGCGCCGTTTCGCTCGGCCCTTGCGGATGTCCTCATGGGCGACGCGCCGCCGTGCGCTGCGCGCAAATGTAGCGAAGCCATCGGCCGGCATGCGCTGCGCGGCGGATCCTTTGCTTACGGCGTTGGCCTTGCCTTCGGCCATAGCGACGCGGCGGCACTCGAAAGCTTAGCTGAAGCAGCCGGCATGGCCGGCGCCATCGGACTGCGCGCCGCGCCGGGCCGGGTGCTCATGGTCATCGGCCTCAAACAAGAAAAGGCTTCGTCTTTCGTCACCGACGCTGAGCGGCTGGGCTTTATCGTTCGCGCCGACGACCCGCGCCGGCATGTTGTCGCTTGCGCCGGTGCGCCGATCTGTTCTGCCGCGCACATTGCCGCGCGTGCCGTCGCGCCTGCGATCGTGCAAGCGTCCGCGCCGCATCTTGGCCGCTCGTTCGCCATTCACATTTCCGGCTGCGCCAAGGGCTGCGCCCATCCGGCGCCCGCCGCGCTGACGATCGTCGGTACGCCGAGCGGATGCGCGCTCATCGCCGATGGCGCGACGCTCGATGTCCCCTACGCGCTTGTCCCGACCAATGAATTGCCGGACGCAATTGCCAATTTCACGCGCGGGGGCGGGAGCAGCCATGTCTGAGCGTGCGGCCTATCTGCGTGATGGGACGGCGATCTATGAGCGCTCGTTCGCCATCATCCGCGCCGAGGCCGATCTGTCGCGCTTTTCCGCCGAGGAAGTCGACATTGCGGCGCGTATGATCCACGCTTGCGGTACCGTCGAGGCGGCGCAGAATATCGTGTTCGGCCGCAATCTGGTCGCGGCGGCGCGGAGCGCACTCGCCGCCGGGGCACCGATCTTCTGCGACGCCGAGATGGTGGCGCACGGGATTACCCGCGCGCGACTGCCTGCCGACAACGCGGTGATTTGTACGCTGCACGATCCGCGGGTGCCGGCGCTCGCCGAAAAGCTCGGCACCACACGGTCGGCGGCGGCGCTCGATTTATGGATCGACCGCCTCGCCGGCAGCATCGTCGCCATCGGCAATGCGCCGACGGCATTGTTCCGGTTGCTCGAGCTCATCGATGCCGGCGTGCCGAAGCCGGCGGCGATCCTCGGCATCCCGGTCGGCTTTGTCGGCGCCGCCGAAGCCAAAGACACGTTGGCCGCCGATCCGCGCGGCGTGCCGTTCCTGATCGTGCGCGGGCGTATGGGCGGCAGCGCCATGACTGCCGCGGCCGTCAACGCACTGGCGAGGGCTGGGCTATGAGCGGCGCCAAACTCAGCGGAAAACTTTTGGGCGTCGGCGTCGGGCCGGGCGATCCCGAACTGATGACGCTAAAGGCGATGCGCGCGCTCGGCGAGGCCGATGTGGTCGCGCATTTCGCCAAGGCCGGAAACCCCAGTCATTCGCGTGCCATTGCGGCGCGGCACCTGCGCGCTGGCGTGACCGAACTGCCGCTCCTCTATCCCGTCACCACCGAGCTGCCGAAATGCAGCAACGGCTACCGCGACATCATCCGCGACTTCTACGACGAAGCGGCCGAAAAAATCGCAATGCATCTCGAAGCCGGACGCGTTGTCGCCGTGATCTGCGAGGGCGACCCGCTGTTCTACGGCTCCTATATGCATCTGCATGCGCGGCTGGCGCCGCGGTTTTCGACCGAGATCGTCGCCGGCGTGACCGGCATGTCGGGCTGCTGGTCGGCGGCCGGAATGCCGATCGCGCAGGGTGACGACGTCTTCACCGTCCTTCCCGCCACCTTGCCGGAAGGCGAACTCGCCCGCCGGCTCGCCGATGCCGACGCCGCCGTGGTGATGAAGGTGGGGCGGCATCTGCCGAAACTACGCCGCGCGCTCGAAGTAAGCGGCCGGCTGCCGCGCGCCATCTATGTCGAGCGCGGCACCATGGCGGACGCGGTCATGATTCCGCTCGCGGCGAAGACGAACGACGACGCGCCCTACTTTGCGGTCGTGCTGGTGCCGGGCTGGGAGGAACGGCCATGAGCGGGCATCTCGCGGTCATCGGATTGGGACCGGGCGACGCCCGCTATCTCACGGCGGAAGCGGTCGAGGCGCTGGCCGCCGTGCAGGCGCTCTACGGCTATGGGCCGTATCTCGACCGCGTGCCGGTGCGCGCAAATCAGAGCCGCCACGCTTCCGAAAACCGCGAAGAACGCGCGCGCGCTGCGGCCGCGCTCGCTCACGCGGTGCAAGGCGCGCGCGTTGCCGTCGTGTCCGGCGGCGACCCGGGCGTCTTCGCCATGGCGGCCGCGGTCTGCGAAGAAATCGAATCCGGACCGGAAAGCTGGCGCACGCTCGATGTCAGCATCGTGCCCGGTATCACGGCGATGCTCGCCGTCGCGGCGCGGATCGGCGCGCCGCTCGGCCACGATTTCTGCGTGCTCTCACTCTCCGACAATCTCAAGCCGTGGGCGCTGATCGAGCGGCGGCTCGACGCGGCCGCGGGCGCGGGCTTCGTGCTCGCGTTTTACAATCCGGTGTCGCGGGCACGGCCGTGGCAATTTGCTGCCGCGATCGAGCGGCTGCGCCGGCATCTGCCGCCCTCGACGCCCGTCGTGTTCGGCCGCGCCGTCGGACGGCCGGATGAGCAGGTCTGCGTCGTCACGCTTGATGCCGCCGACGCGACGCATGCCGACATGGCGACACTCGTCATTGTCGGATCGCGCGAGACCCGCGTGATCGAACGCCCCGGGCGCCCGCCGCTGGTCTACACGTCGCGGGTCGTCGCCGAGGTGAGCGCATGATCGAGCCATGCGAGCGCATCGTCCACAGTTTCGACGGCAGGTGCCGCCGGCGCCGGCGGTCGCCGCACCATGATCACGTCGATGCGGAGCGTGCGCGCGGCGGCGATCTTGCCGTAAGTGGCGGCGCCGCCGCTGTTCTTCGCGATCACGACTTCGATCGCACGCGCGGTCATCAGCGCGCGGTCATCGGCTTCACGGAATGGCCCGCGGCCGGTCACGTAGCTCACATGTGGCAATGGAAGCGGCGGATCGACCGGATCGACGCTGCGGATGAGATAATGATGCTGCGGCGCCTCCTTGAATGGCGCGAGTTCGTTGCGGCCGAGCGTGACGAAGACGCGGCGCGGCGCTTGGCCCAGCGTTCGCGCCGCATCGCGCACGTCGTTCACCTCGCTCCAGCGGTCGCCGGCAACGGCAACCCAGGGCGGACGCCGCAGAGGGACGAACTGCACCCCGGTTTTACGCGCCGCTGCAGCAGCGTTTGCCGAGATGACGGCGGCGTAGGGATGCGTCGCGTCGATCAGGACGTCGACGCGTTCGTTGACGAGATAGGCCGCGAGACCTGCAGCCCCGCCGAAACCACCGCTGCGAACCGGCACGCTTTGGCGCGCGGGCGAAGCGGTGCGGCCGGCCAGAGAAAGGGTGACGTCAAGTTCGCGACGACCGGCCAGGCGTTCGGCCAGCAGGCGTGCTTCCGTAGTGCCGCCCAGAATGAGGATGCGTGGCATGCCGCTCCCTGATGCGATCGAGCATGACAGTGCCGCATCGCCGCGCTGGCTGTCCATTGTCGGCATTGGCGAGGATGGCATCGATGGCTTGAGCGCAGCGGCGCGCGGGCTGATCGGCGCGGCGGAGATCGTGTTCGGCGGCCGCCGTCATCTGAGCCTCGCGGCACCGCTTATTCGCGGCGCGGCGCGGCCGTGGCCGAGCCCCTTCGACGGCGCCGCCGACGAAGTGCTGCATCATCGTGGCCGCCAAATCTGCGTGCTGGCCTCGGGCGACCCGTTCCACTACGGCGTCGGTACGGTGCTGGCGCGAAGGATCGATGCGCGGGAGATGATCGTGCTGCCGGCGCCGTCGGCGTTCAGCCTGGCGGCGGCACGGCTCGGTTGGTCGCTGCCGCACACGGTGCTCCTTTCGGTGCATGGCCGCACCCTCGATCTCGTCAGGCCGCATCTGCAGCCGGCGGCACGCATTCTGGCATTGACCTCCGACGGCGACGGACCGGCCGCTTTGGCGCGCCTGCTCGCGGAATCGGGCTTCGGCGCTTCGCGTCTGACGGTGCTGGAAGCGCTCGGCGGGGCGCGCGAGCGTATCCGCGCGACGACTGCGGTGGCTTTCGACCTCGGCCCGGTCGGTACGCTCAATACGGTCGCGATCGAGGTTGCGGCCGCGCCGGATGCGCGCGTCATCGCGCGGGCGCCTGGCCTCGCCGACGAGCTTTTCGAGCATGACGGTCAGATCACCAAACGCGAAGTGCGCGCGGTGACGCTGTCGGCGCTGGCGCCGCGTCGCGGCGAACTCCTTTGGGACATCGGCGCCGGCGCCGGGTCGGTGGCGATCGAATGGATGCTGGCCGACCCCACGATGCGCGCTATTGCGATCGAACAACGCGCGGATCGCGCCGCGCGCATCCGCCGCAACGCCGCCGCGTTCGGCGTGCCGGGGCTGGAGATCGTGGAGGACGCGGCACCGGCCGCGCTCGCCAGCCTCGCGCCGCCCGATGCGATCTTCATCGGCGGCGGCGCGAGCGAACCAGGCGTGCTCGACGCCGCAATCGCGGCGCTGCACGCCGGCGGCCGTCTGGTTGTCAACGCCGTCACCCTGGAAACCGAGGCGCTCCTACTCGCCCGGCACGCGACGCTGGGCGGTGAACTCATTCGCATCGCGATTGCGCGGGCCGGTGCCGTCGGCGGCAAAACCGGCTGGCGCGCGGCGATGCCGGTCACGCAGTGGATTTGGACAAAGCCATGATCGTCGCCGGCGTCGGATGCAGACGGGGCGCGCCGGCGCCCGATATCGAAGCGGCGGTCCGCGCGGCGCTGGCGCGCGCCAATATCGCTACGGGCGCACTTGATGTCATCGCCACGATCGCGGCCAAGCGCGGCGAGGCCGGCATTCAAGCGGCGGCGGAGAAACTGGGCGTCTCCGTCGTCGTGGTCGCGGACGCGGACGTGAAAACCGCAATCGACCGCACGGAAACCCGATCCGAGCGCGTGCTTGCGCTCGCCGGCGTACCGTCGGTGGCGGAAGCGGCGGCGCTTGCTGCCGCCGGGCCGGCCTCGCGCCTCATCAGCCCGCGGCTGGTCGTCGGCGCCGCCACCTGCGCGCTGGCCGCGTCGGGACAAACCCCAAGAGACGCCTGATGACCGTGCATTTCATCGGCGCCGGCCCGGGCGCGGCGGACCTCATCACCGTGCGCGGCCGCGATCTCATCGCACGTTGTCCGGTCTGCCTTTACGCCGGCTCGATCGTGCCGCCTGAACTGCTCGCGCATTGCCCGCCGGGCGCACGCATTGTCGACACCGCGCCACTGTCGCTCGACGAGATCGATGCGGAATTTGCCGCAGCCCACGCCGCCGGCGTTGATGTGGCGCGGCTGCATTCCGGCGATCTTTCGATCTACTCGGCCCTCGCCGAGCAACTTCGCCGGCTTAACCGGCGCGACATTCCCTATACGCTGACGCCCGGCGTGCCGGCCTTTGCGGCGGCGGCGGCGGCGTTGGAATGCGAGCTGACCGTGCCCGAGATCGCGCAAAGCGTGGTGCTGACCCGCATGCCCGGACGCGCCTCGCGCATGCCTGAGACGGAAAAGCTCGCGACATTCGCCGCGAGCGGCGCCACGCTCGTCATCCATCTTGCGATCCACGCCATCGCGACCATCGTCAACGAGTTGACCCCGTTTTATGGCGCCGATTGTCCGGTCGCGATCGTGGTGCAGGCGAGCACACCCACTCAGCTCGTCCTCCGTGGCACACTTTCCGACATCGCCGCAAAGGTTGCGGACGCGCATATCGAGCGCACGGCGCTCATCCTTGTCGGCCGCGCGCTCGCCGCGCAGGATTTTCGCGAGAGCGCGCTCTATGACGCCGATTATCGTCGCCGCTTTCGCGGAGGCGGCAGTTGAGCAAGCGCCTAAGCAGACTTGAACGGCGCGCGGCCAACGAGGGCGCCCTCGCGGTCGAACAAAACGATCTCGATGGCAATGTCACGCCCTGCCACCACGCGTTCGGCCGTTTGCTGCGCGGCATGCGCGACCGCATCGCCGAGTGCGATGCCTTCGGCTTGCGCCAGCGCAAAAACTTCCGCCGCGGTGTTGGCGGTCACGATGCGCTCGCACAATCTTGCGGAACCGCCGGCCGCCTGCACCAGAGTGGCGAGCAGCGCACGGTCGACGACGCCGCGCTTGGAATGAAGATCGGTGAGGCCCTGTGCGAGCTTGGTGATCTTGGCGACGCCGCCGGCGATGGTGACGCGCGGCACCGGATGCGCACGCAGATATTTGAGCATGCCGCCGACGAAATCGCCCATGTCGATCAACGCGATCTCCGGCAGGTCGTAGAGCTTTTGCGCCGCAGCCTCCGAGCTCGAGCCGGTGGCGCCGGCGATGTGGATGAGGCCGGCGGCGCGCGCGACATCGATGCCGCGGTGGATCGAGTGGATCCACGCCGAGCACGAATAGGGCACGACGATCCCGGTGGTACCGAGGATCGACAATCCGCCGACGATGCCGAGCCGTCCGTTGAGTGTTTTTGCCGCCAGCGCTTCGCCGCCGGGAATGGCGATCTCGACCTCGGCGTCGGCCGCGCCTGCGCACGCGGCGGCGACTTCGGCGATAGCGTCGCGGATCATGCGGCGCGGCACCGGATTGATGGCCGGCTCGCCCGGCGGGACTGGAAGGCCGGCCCGCGTGACCGTGCCGACGCCCTCGCCCGCACGAAACGTCACGCCGGCGCCCGGGGCTCCAGCGCGCACCGTGGCGAGGACGAGCGCGCCATGCGTCACGTCGGGATCGTCGCCGGCGTCCTTGATCACGCCGGCGGTGGCGGAACCTTTGTCCTTCCGTGTCAATGCGAGCGCGAAACTTGGCCGCTCGCCGCGCGGCAGCGTCACCTCGACCGGATCGGGAAACTCACCAGTGAGCAGCGCCGTGAACGCCGCCTTCGCCGCCGCGGCGGCGCAGGTGCCGGTTGTCCATCCCCGGCGCAATGGGCGTTGCTGCCTCTCCATGCTTCTCCCTTTAGTGCGGCACGGAGCGATCGTCACCACGGGAGCACGCCGCCATGACGGCTTGGGATGCGCTAGCGGTACGACGCGGCGGCGCGCCGGTCCTGGCTCCGGGCCAGGTCTGGCTCGCGGGCGCGGGTCCGGGCGATCCCGGCCTGCTGACGCTTGACGCGCTCGCCGGCCTGCAACAGGCCGATGTGGTCGTGCACGATGCCCTTGTCGATCCGCGCGTCTTGGCGCTCGCCGGCCCGCGAGCGCGGCTCGAATTCGCCGGCAAGCGTGGCGGCAAGCCATCGGCGACGCAGGGCGACATCACCCGGCGCCTGGTCGAATTGGCACGCGCCGGCCAACGCGTGCTGCGGCTCAAGGGCGGCGATCCGTTCGTGTTCGGACGCGGCGGCGAGGAGGCGAAAGCGCTCGCGGCCGCCGGCGTTCCCTTCCGGGTCATCCCCGGCGTCACCGCCGGCCTGGCGGCGCTTGCCGCGGCGTCGATTCCGGCAACGCTGCGCGGCGTCAACCGCGCGGTCATCTTCGCCGCCGGCCACGGCGCCGACGAGGATTTCGATTGGGCGCCGCTCGCCCGCACCGGCCAGCCGATCGTGCTCTACATGGTGATGCACAATCTCGAACAAATCGTCGCTGCCTTGATGGCCGCGGGACTCGCGGCGGCAACGCCGGCCGCCATCATCGCTTCGGCGGCCACGCCGAAACAGCGGGTCCTTGTCTCGACGCTGGAGAAACTTTCCGCAGATGCGCGCGAGCGGATCTTCGAACCTCCGGCGATCGTGGTGATCGGTGAGATCGTGAATTTTCGCGCCTTGCTGGTCGGTGAAGAGGCATCGGCGGAGAACAAAGAAACGGAGCGAGAGTGACGGCCCGCGGCCTTATTATCTCCGCGCCGCATTCCGGCGCCGGCAAGACCACAGTGGCGCTCGCGCTCATGGCGGCGCTGCGGCGGCGCGGTCTTGTCGTGCGCGCGGCGAAAGCGGGACCCGATTACATCGATCCGGCGTTCCACGCCGCCGTTACCGGCTCGGCAAGCGTCAATCTCGATTCCTGGGCGATGTCGCGCGAGCTTCTCGACGGGCTCGCCGCGCAAACCGCGGACGGCGCCGATATCGTCGTGATCGAAGGCGTCATGGGCCTGTTCGACGGCGCTGTCGCAGCGGCCGGCCATCGCGGCGCAACGGCCGATCTTGCCGCGCATTTTGGCCTGCCGGTCCTCCTGGTGCTCGATGTCGCGCGGCAAGCGCAGTCGGCCGCGGCTCTGGTGCGAGGTTTTGCCGCGCACGATCCGGCGGTGAAGATTGCGGGCGTGATCCTCAACCGCGTCGGCAGCGAACGGCACCGCGCGTTGGTCGCCGACGCCATCGCCGCGCTCGATATTCCCGTTCTCGGCGCGCTGCCGCGCGAAATTGCGCTGGTGCTGCCGGAGCGGCACCTCGGCCTCGTCCAGGCCCGCGAGCACACCGAACTTACCGCGATGATCGACCGCCTCGCCGCAGCGGCCGAACGCTATCTCGATCTCGACGCCATGATCGCACGCGCCGCGCCATTCATGACCGCCGCGGCGATGGCGCGACCGCTACATGTTCCGGCCCTGCCGCCGCCCGGCCAGCGCATCGCGCTGGCGAGCGATCAGGCCTTCAGCTTCGTTTATCCGCACCTCATCGAGGCGTGGCGTCGCGCCGGCGCGGAGATCATGCTGTTTTCGCCGCTGGCCGACGAGCCACCGCCCGAGGCTGCCGATAGTGGCTGGCTGCCCGGCGGATATCCGGAACTGCACGCCGAGGCGCTCGCCGCCGCGCGGAGATTTTCCGCAGGACTGCGGCGTTTCGCCGAGACGCGCCCCGTGCATGGCGAGTGCGGCGGCTACATGGTTCTGGGCGAGACTCTTGAGGATGCGGCGGGCAAGCGCCACGCCATGACCGGGCTGCTTGGCCATGCAACGAGCTTCGCCCGGCGCCAGCTGCATCTCGGTTATCGCACCGCGCGGCTTCTGTCGGACGGCGTGCTCGGCCGCAGCGGAACGATCGTGCGCGGCCACGAATTCCATTATGCGTCGCTGACGTCCGCCGGCAGCGACGAGCCGTTCGCCGAGCTGACCGACAGCGAAGGCCGTGGCGCTGTGATGGCCGGCGGCCGGCGCGGCCGCGTTACCGGGGCATTCTTCCACGCCATCGCCGCGGCGGACGCGTAAGCTCAGAGAAGCGACACGGGTCTAGGCATTGGCGCGAACGATCTCTTCCTCGACATCGCGCAGCCGATCCTTGCCGAAGAAGATTTCGTCGCCGACGAAGAAAGTCGGGGCGCCGAACGTGCCGCGCGCGACAGAGGCTTGTGTGTTTGCGAGCAGGCGGTCCTTGACCTCGGGAGTCTGGGTCCGCGCCAGCAAGGACGCGGCGTTAAAGCCGGATTCTTCGAGAGCCGCCCGCGCCACCTCGGGATCGTCCATCTTTTTCGGCTCGGCCCACATGTGGCGGAACATCTCGTCGACATAGCGTTCGAACACGCCGTCGAGCTGCGCCGCGATCGCGCCGCGCATGATCAGAAGCGTGTTGACCGGAAAAAACGGAGTCCACGTGAATTGCGTGATGCCATGGCGGCGGACGAAGCGCTCTCGCTCCAGCGCCTCGTATTCCAGCCTGTTCTTGATACCTGCCATGCTTTCCGCTGGCGAGCGGTTGTTGGTCAGCTTGAAGACACCGCCGAGCAGGACCGGCACGTACTCAAATTTGGCGCCGGTACGCTCCTCAATCTCGGGAATCACCAAATGCGCCAGATAGGAATTGGGACTGCCGAAGTCAAAATGGAATTCCACTTTAGCCATCTCACCAAACCTCCCGATACGGACGCATGTCGAGTTCAAAGGTCCAGGCATCGCGCGGCTGCCGGTAGAGCTGCCAATACGTCTCCGCCACCGACTCTGGGTGCATGAGCTGATCCGGATCGAGACGCTCCAAGGCCTCCGCGCCGGATTGCTGCTTGATGCGCTCGCGCACGAACGCGGTATTGACACCGGCGTCGATGACCAGATGCGCGACATGGATGTTTTTGGGACCGAGCTCGCGCGCCATGCTTTGCGCGACCGCGCGCAGGCCGGACTTGGCGCTGGCGAACGCCGCATAGCCGACACCGCCGCGAACGCTGGCGGTGGCGCCGGTAAAGAAGATGCAGCCTTTGCCGTGCGGCAACATCGCCCGGGCGGCCTCGCGTCCGGTCAGAAAACCGGCATAGCAGCCCAGTTCCCAGACCTTGCGAAACACGCGTTCGGTCGTCTCCAGCAGCGGGAAATTGACGTTGCCGCCGACATTGAAGATGCAGACTTCGAGCGGGGCATGCGCGTCGGCGGCGCGCAGGAAGCCGGCAATATCGTCTTCCTTGCGGGCATCGAGCCCGCGCGCGACGATCTCGCCGCCGGCCGCTTCGATGTCGGCAACCAGCGGCGCGAGCTTGTCGGCATTGCGGCGGCCGGCGAAGATCGAAAATCCCTCGACCGCGAATTTTTTGGCGATCGCCGCGCCGATGAAATCGCCGGCACCGATCACGGCTGCGGTAGCATGTCGCTTCGCCAACCTGTCCTCCTACATTCCGCGGACATCTCGATGCGTCAAGCGGCCGCCCAGTCAAACATTATGCGCCGTCTCCCCAATTGGCGAAACTGCGCTTTCCGAGCCACTGCCCAGCTTGCAGGCAACTTGCCAACGCTCCGGCATGCCCCCACCATGGGGCATGGGAAAGCGACAGCGTGGCTATTGCTGTCGTGGCGGAAAAACCGAGGTCAGCGAAGTCGTGGCGGAGGAAGCCAGCACTATCATCACCGAGACAGCGAAGCGGATTTTCGCGGACTTCGCCGATCCCCAGACCATCAACCAAGCCAAGAGCCGCGCCTGGGCGGAGCCGCTGTGGCGTGCGCTCAGCGATGCCGGGCTGCCGCTGGCCTGGGTTCCGGAAACATTAGGCGGCGCGGGCGCAAGCCTGGCGGATGGCTTCGCCATTCTTGGCGTCGCCGGGCGTTTCGCCTTGGCGGTGCCGCTGGCGGAAACGCTAGCTGCCGGCTGGCTGTTGGCACGCGCCGGCCTTGAGGCGCCCGCAACGCCCATGACACTCGCCCCGGTGCGCCCGCATGACCGCATCACCTTCGACATCGACGGGACGCTGAGCGGCCGCGCCATCGGCGTGCCGTTTGCGCAGGATTGCCAGCATATCGTGGTGCTTGCCGATGATCGTGCGCAGCGGCGGGTCGCGCTGGTCGAAGTCAAGAACTGCCGGCTGAGCGAAGGCCACAATCTCGCCGGCGACGCCGTAAACACCGTCACCTTCGAGCACACCAAGCCGCTCTCCAGCGCACCGGCGCCCCGCGGGCTCGATCAGTCCGCTTTGCTGCTGATGGGTTCGACCATCCGCAGTATCGAGACCGCCGGCGCGCTGGAAACGATCCTGTCGCTCAGCGTCGGCTACGCCAACGAGCGCGTCGCCTTTGAGCGGCCGATCGGCAAGTTCCAGGCGGTGCAGCAGAACCTGGCGCGGCTCGCCGGCGAAGTGGCCGCCGCGCTCGCCGTTGCCGGTTCAGCGGCTGACACCATCGCGCAAGCCGATGCATTCGACGACGCCGTGTTCCTTGAGGCGGCGTCGGCCAAGATTCGCACCGCGGAAGCCGCCGCCGAAGGCTCGGCGATTGCGCACCAGGTCTTCGGCGCCATCGGCTTTACTCAGGAGCACGTGCTGCACCGCTTCACGCTGCGTATGCTGTCCTGGCGCGACGACTTCGGCAACGAAAGCTATTGGGCGGCCGAGCTTGGCAAGCACGTCGCCCGCCGCGGCGCCGACGAATTCTGGCCTTTGGTGGCTTCGCGATGAGCACCGATTTGCAATTCGATCCGATCCGGCTGCCGCCCGAATGCGACGCGCTGCGCGTTGAGGTGCGCGCGTTCCTGGCGGAGGAAATCGTCACCGGCACTTTCGATCCGCATCGGCCAGGGCACGGCGATTCGCACAATCGCGGCTTTAGCCGGCGGGTCGGTGCCAAAGGCTGGATCGGCATGACCTGGCCGAAACGATACGGCGGGCACGAGCGCAGCCAGCTGGAGCGCTATGTCGTAACGGAAGAGTTTCGCGCGGCCGGTGCGCCGGCGCACCTGCACTTTGTCGCCGACCGCCAGAGCGGCCCGATCCTGCTCAAATATGCTCCTGAACACATTAAGAAGGACATCCTGCCGCGTATCTGCCGCGGCGAATTGTGTTTCGCCATCGGTATGAGTGAGCCGGGCTCCGGCTCCGATCTGTTCGCCGCCAAGACCAAGGCCACCAAGACCGACGGCGGCTGGCGCATCAACGGTAGCAAGATCTGGACCACCAGTGCCCATATCGCGGACTACATGCTCGGCCTGTTCCGCACTTCGCCTCCGACCAAGGAGAACCGCCGGCATGGGCTGACGCAGTTTTTGGTCGACATGAAGACCCCCGGCATCACGATAAACCCGATTTATCAGATGACGGGACATCGCGGTTTCAACGAAGTGGTGTTCGAAAACGCCTTCGTGCCCGACGACCACGTCATGGGCGAGATCGACGGTGCCTGGAAACAGGCGACCAGCGAGCTGGCCTATGAGCGCAGCGGGCCGGAACGCTTCCTCGAAACCTTTTACGTGTTGCTCGAGCTGATCCGCGTGCTCGGACCGGAACCCGATTTGCGCAGCGCCGAAGGACTCGGCCGCCTGGTCGCCCAACTGCATACCTTGCGCAGAATGTCGGTCTCGGTCGCCGGCATGCTGCAGGCCGGCAAGGAGCCGGTGGTGGAGGGCTCGATTGTCAAGGACCTTGGCACCATCTGGGAGCAGAAACTGCCCGGCCGGGTGCGCGAGCTCACTGCGTTCCTCGAGCCGGAGGTCGTGAACCGCGCTTCGCTCGCCGACCAGCTCGCCTTCGCCACCCTGGTCGCGCCGAAGCTCACGCTGCAGGGCGGCACCACCGAAATCCTGCGCGGCATCATCGCGCGCGGGCTGGGCTTGCGGTAAGAGGCAAACGAGGCGTGCCGGACATCGGAAAATTGCTTTGGCCCAAGTCGGTGGCGGTGGTCGGCGCCTCCTCCGATACGAGCGGCTTGCGCGGCCGGATTCTCGAGGTCATTCGCAGCCATCCGTTTGCCGGCCAAATCTATCCGGTGAGTCGCAGCGCCACCGAAGTCCAGGGCCTGAAGGCCTATCCATCCGTGACCGCCCTGCCGCAGCCCGTGGATCTGGCGATCCTGATCGTGCCCGCGGAATATGTGCCGGCGGAGATCGAGCGTTGCGGTCGCGCCGGGGTCAAGGCGGCCGTCATTCTCAGCTCCGGCTTCGCCGAGGAGCTGGGTGAAACCGGCGCTCGCCTGCAGCGCGAGATCGCCGCCACCGCACAGCGTTACGATATGGCGGTCAGCGGGCCGAACACCGAGGGCTTCGCCAATATCGCCGCCGCGCTTTGCGCCACCTTCAGCCCGGCGATGGACAAGAACGCCGGGCCGCTGAAGCCGGTGCGCGGCCTCGGCCGCGGTCAGGTGTCGGTGGTCTCGCAGAGCGGAGGTCTCGGCTTCGCTTTCTTCGACCGCGCGCGCTCGCGCAATCTTAACTTCCGCTACATCGTGACGACCGGCAATGAAGCGGTCCTCGAGACCTCCGACTTCGTCGACTACATGCTCGACGAGGGCAACACCGACGTCTTTCTGCTGCTACTCGAAGCCGTGAAGACGCCGGAAAAATTCGTCCGCATGGCGGAAAAGGCGCTCAAGGCCGGCAAGCCGCTGATCGTTCGCAAGATCGGCCAGTCCGGGGCCGGCAGCCGCGCGGTGGCTTCGCACACCGCGGCGCTCGCAGGCTCGCAGGCTGCCTACCGAGCCATATTCGATCGCTACGGATTGATCGAAGGCGGCGACTTCGACGAGATGATCGACATGGCTGCCGGCTTCCTCGCCTGCGGTGACCGCATGCCGGCGGGCAATCGCATCGGCATCTGCACGTCGTCCGGTGGCGGCGGCGTCTGGATGGCGGATGCCTGCGCCGCCGCCGGGCTCGACGTGCCGGTGCTCGATGATGAGACGCGCGCTGCCATCGACGTTCACCTGCCGTCTTACGGCACCTCGCAAAACCCGGTCGATTCCACCGCGCAGGGCGTGCACAAAGTCGGTTACGCGGAATTCGCCCGTCTGGTGGCGCAGTCGCCGTTGATCGACGCGGTCATCGTCGTGGTGACAGCGCGCCGATCGGCTTTTCTCGAGAGCGATCTGCCGAAGCTCAAGGACCTGGCGCGCGAGTCGAACAAGCCTGTGTTCATGTGGACCTACACGCTGCCGTCCGAACGCAGCATCGATATCCTCAACGAGACCGGCTATCCGCTGTTCACCGGCGCGCAGAGTTGCGCCCGCGCGATGCGGGCGATGGTCGATTACCGCGCGACGCGCGAGCATTTGCTGCGTCCGATCGACATCAAAACGCCTGGCGGGCCGGAGCGCGCGAAAGTCCGTGCCATGCTTGCGGAATCCGGTTCGGTGCTGTGCGAATACCGGGCACGGCCGCTGCTGTCGGCCTATGGCATCGGCACGAAAGATGCGGGCGAGTTTGTGCACTCGATCGACGAGGCGGTCGCTGCTGCACAGGCGATCGGACGCGCTGTCGCGCTCAAAGTTCAGTCCGCTGATATTCCGCACAAGACCGAAGCCGGCGCCGTCGCTTTAAGCCTCGCCGGAGCCGACATCGTGCGCGCGGCATACAACCGCGTGCTGGCCGCCGCCAAACGTTACGCCGCGGCGGCGCGCATCGACGGCGTGCTGGTGCAGCCGATGGCGCCACCGGGGCGCGAGGTCCTTCTCGGTGTCAGCCGCGACCCGACTTGGGGACTCTTGTTGATGGTCGGCCTCGGCGGCGTTCTGGTCGAGGTGCTCGCCGATGTGGCGCTCACTCCTGTGCCGCTCGATCACGCCGGCGCCCGCGCGCTCATCGGCCGCCTCAAGGGCGCACAGGTGTTCGAGAGCTATCGCGGCTTGCCCCCGGCGGACACTGAGGCACTGGCCGACCTCATGGTCCGACTGTCGCAGTTTGCGGCAGATCACGCCGATGACATTGCCGCGATCGATCTCAATCCGGTCATCGTCCATACGCGCGGCGACGGCGTTTCGGTGGTCGACGCGGTGATCGTCAAGCGCGATAGTCAAACGATGGAACGCCGCGGCGCGGCCGAGTAGCAACGCGCGGAGGAAAAATCGTAATGGGTCCGTTCAAGGATATCGGCGTCGAGAAAACCGGCCATGTCGCCGTGGTCGAGATCAGACGGCCGCCGAATAATTTCTTCGACGCCGCGCTGATCAAGGAAATCGCCGCCGCCTTTGAGGCGCTGGATGCGGATGCCGATTGCCGCGCGCTGGTGTTGGCGGCACAGGGCAAGGCATTTTGCGCCGGCGCCAATTTCGGCGACGGCGGCACGCCCGACCGCGATGGCAGCGCGCTGCTCGGCGGACCGACGCCCGGCACGGCGCATCTTTACATCGAAGGCACCCGGCTGTTTCGCACCAAGAAGCCGATCGTCGCCGCCGTTCACGGCGCCGCGGTCGGCGGCGGGCTCGGCTTGGCGATGGTAGCCGATTTCCGCGTGACCTGCCCCGAGGCGCGCTTCTGCGCCAACTTCACCAGGCTTGGTTTTCACCCGGGTTTCGGGCTGACCGTCACGCTGCCGGCGGTCATCGGCCCGACCAAGGCGGCGCTGATGTTTTACACCAGCCGCCGTGTCCGCGGCGACGAGGCCCACGCCATGGGTCTCGCCGATGTGCTGGTGGCGCAGGACGAGGTGCGTTCCGCAGCGCTGGCGCTCGCCGCCGAGATCGCCGAAAACTCGCCGCTCGGCCTGATCGCGACGCGCGCCACCATGCGCGGCAATCTTGCCGACCGCGTGCGCGAGGCGACCGACCACGAGCTGGCAGAGCAAACCCGGTTGCGCCAGACTGAGGATTTCAAGGAAGGCGTGAAGGCAATGTCGGAACGGCGCCCGCCGATTTTCACCGGCCGGTAGCACGCCGGAGTGAAGCGCTGGCAAGTCGGCCACCCCTGGAACGATCGTCATAGAAGGACATCCAATATGGCAGTGAGAATTGAGAAAAACGGGACCGTGTGGACGGTGATTCACGATCGGCCTGAAGCCCGTAATGCGATGGACCCCGCGAGCGCGGATGCGCTGACCGCAGCCTTTCTCGAATTTGACGCCGATAAGGACGCTTCAGTCGCGGTCTTTTATGGTGCCGGCGGAGCGTTTTGCGCGGGCTGGGACCTCAAATATGTCAGTACGCTCAATGCCGAGCATCCGCTGGGCGAGCTCGATATTCCGACCGCCGGCCCGCGTGGCAATGGCGGCGAGATTCCTCGCGGACCGCTGGGGCCTTCGCGGCTTGAATTGGACAAGCCCGTGATCGCGGCGATCGAGGGTCCCGCCGTCGCCGGCGGCATGGAACTGGGCTTATGGTGCGATTTCCGGGTCATGGCCAAGGATGCTTACTTCGGCGTGTATTGCCGCCGTTGGGGGGTACCGCTGATTGACGGCGGAACCGTGCGGCTGCCACGGATCGTCGGCCAGGGCCGCGCGCTGGAGATCATCCTCACCGGGCGTAAAGTGCCGGCCGAGGAATGCCTGAGCATTGGCCTGTGCGAATACGTCACCCCAAAAGGCGGCGCCCGGCAAAAAGCGGAGGAGTTGGCCCAGGAGATCGCGCGTTTCCCGCAGGTTTGCGTACGTGCCGACCGGCGCTCGGCCATCAAAAGTCACGGCCTGAGCGTACGCGAGGCTCTGATCCAGGAATGGTACAACGGGCGTAAGGCTCTGATCGAAGACGGCGTCGCGGGTGCAACCCGCTTCAAGGACGGCCTCGGTCGGCACGGCGATTTTCACAAGATTCGGTAAGCGATCCGCAAGAATCCCGCGATCGAAGCAGCCCAGTGCGCGCATGCGCAGTGCGACACGCGGATCACGTGTGGAGAGATTGATCCCGAAATTCCGGCTCCCCTTCGAGCCTCGAGATCGAGGGGCGTGTGAGCCTTGGATCCGGAGGGGACGCCGCCGCATGGCTAATCTTCTGCTAACGGCTTGCCACAGATTTCGTTAATTCCCGGCCACCATTGCAGAAAGGCATCCACATTTACTCGGTGGAGAGACCTTTGGTGTCATACCTCTAGGCCAATTTGAGCCCGCGCGACTGCCACGGTGCAATGGAATGAGCTCTGCGCTCCGAATTCGCCGACCCGTTCAGGTACACGAATCGCTTCCGGCAGACATTTACCTCCCGCTGGTCGATTCGCTTTACAAGGACAGTCGGACTCTCATTTCTGGGAGCGTCTTTGCCGCGATCGCCATTTTCACCACATATTGGAAGACCGGCGAAATCATTCTTCTCTACTGCGCAATTGCGGTCGTTTTTGTCTCCTGCGCGCGCGGACTCGTGATGTACGAATATTTGCGCGCGCGCGCAACGGTTACGAGCACGGAAATCGCCAAGCGATGGGAACATCGCTACGTCGTGGGAGCGACCGTGTCGGTCGCGCTGCTCGGAATTTGGTGCTTTGTCGCCTTCTCCCAGACCTCTGATGCATTTGCGCATCTCGTTAGCTTTTCATTGACGGCAGGTTATCTGGCGGGCATCTTCGGACGAAACTTTGCAAACGCTCGATTTGTAATTGTGCAAATTTTTTGTGCGTGGTTGCCGATGACGGTGGCGCTCCTCTTTTACGGAAATCTGTTTCATTGGATTTTTGCTGGCCTCCTTATCCCGTCCTTTCTGGCGATAAAATTTATAGCGGATAGATGGCGCCGCACGTTGCTCGATGCGGTGATCTCATCGCGCGACATGTCGATGCTCGCCAAGCGATTCGATACCGCTCTGAACAACATGCCTCATGGCTTGTGTATGTTCGATTCCAAGCATCGCATCGTTGTCTCAAATCAGAAGCTGAATCAGGAAATGGGCTTGCCGGCAGATTTCGAGCTGAAAGGCTCGACCGTGCGTAACCTGGTTGAAAGCGTTGTCACCGCAGGCATGATTTCTGGCTTCAATGCGCAGAGTCTGATCGACCACCTGGACGCCCGGCTTTCCGGCAGCGATGATACCGCCTTCGGTGTGGATATGCTCAACGGGAGGACGCTCGAGTTCACTGTGCAGCCCATGGAAAACGGCGGCATGGTTGCCATCGTCGAGGATATCACCGAGCGCAAGATTGCCGAAGCCAAGATCAATCATCTGGCGCGATTCGATCCTTTGACCGGCCTGCCCAATCGCAACGTCTTGCGCGATCACATGGAGCGCGCCCTGGGCGCATGGCGGCCCGACAACATGTGCGCTGTTCACTTCGTTGATCTCGACCAATTCAAGCAGGTCAACGATACCTTGGGGCACACGAGGGGCGATATGCTTCTAGAGGCTGTCGCCGAGCGGCTGCGAACCTCTATTCGGGATGCCGACGTCATTTCGCGCTTCGGCGGTGACGAGTTTGTCATTTTTCAGGCACCGATCAAATCCCTCGATCAGGCGGAGGCTCTCGCCACGCGCGCCCTGCACGCTCTCGCGGGCACCTACGATCTGGACGGACACAAAGTCGTCGTCACCGCCAGTATCGGCATTGCGGTCGCCAAAAACCGGATCGATCCGGACCAGTTTTTGCGCAACGCCGACATGGCTCTGTATCAGGCGAAATCCGACGGCCGCGGTACGTGGCGCTGGTTCGAGGCAAAAATGGAAGCCAACGCGCAAGCGCGCAGAAATCTTGAACTTGATTTGCGCAATGCGTTGGAGAACGAAGCATTCGAACTCCATTATCAGCCGCTGTTCAATCTGAAGACCAGACGCATTGAGGCTTGCGAGGCGCTGCTGCGGTGGCCTCACCGCGAACGCGGCATGGTTTCCCCGGCGGAGTTCATTCCCGTTGCCGAAGAGATGGGACTGATCGTCGAAATCGGCAATCAGGTCTTGTACAAGGCCTGTCTGGAATGCCGGCGCTGGCCCGGCGATACCGCCGTCGCGGTCAACCTCTCCTCGATCCAGTTCGACCGCTCCAATGTTCCGGCGCTGGTTCGCGAGACGCTCGCCGCCACCAATCTTGCGCCCCACCGGCTCGAGCTTGAGATCACCGAGTCAACTCTGCTTCAAGACACGAAGAGGACCCGCGCGGACCTGAACCAACTGGCGGAGCTGGGGGTGAAACTATCGTTGGACGATTTTGGTACCGCCTATTCCAGCCTCAGCTATTTGCACAGCTTTCCGCTGCACAAGGTGAAGATCGACCAGTCGTTCCTGCAAGGCCTCGGCGACGACGAACGCAGGGTCACCTTGCTGCGCGGCATGACGCGGCTGAGCGCGCAATTGGGCCTGAAGGTTGTTGTCGAGGGCGTCGAGACCCAAGAGCAACTCGAATTGCTCGCCGGCGAAGACAGCATCGACGAGGTCCAAGGATATCTGCTTTGCCGACCTATGCCGGCGGCAGATCTGCGGAAGCTGCTGTACGCCTCCTATGTCGCCCCCGCGCCGATTGCGTCGTGGCCGGCAAAAGTCCGCAACGACGCCGCGTGATCGAATTTTTAATCTTGCCTCTTCTTTCAGTAGTTGCACGAGGTTAACCATAAGTTGCATTGGGTTAACCCTAAAGAACCGTCAAAATTGTAATCGCAATAACAAAATGTTAACCTCTCTTTATCTGGCGCTGGCGGGGCGCCGTAAAGTGAGGCGCGTATGGTTGGGGTGGTGGCTTGTGCGTCTGAATCGGATCACGCAGGGTCAGAGAACAGTCTTTCCGATCGTGTCGCGCAGCTTCTGGCCCGAATCGATTGTCGGCGCGCGGATTCCGGTGAGGAACGGGAACCCGTTCTTCGCCTTCGCTATCAAGCTTATCTGCGTGAAGGAGCGATTCCCCCCAATTCGACCGGGACGTTTTCCGACCCCTATGACGAGACGCCCAATGCCTATCTCTTCGGGTTGTATATCGACGACCAGTTAGCCAGCTCGATTCGTATTCACGTAGGCTCCAGCGAACGCCCTAACTTTCCCTCGCTCGAAGTCTTCCCCGATATTTTGCAACCCGAACTCGACGCCGGCAAAGTCATTATTGATCCAACCCGCTTTGTGGCCGACGAGACCCTGTCTCGGCTCCATCGCGGATTGCCGTATGCCACACTCCGGCTTTCCATGGTGGCGGCCGAACATTTCGGTGCCGACCTCGTACTCGCGGCTGTAAGAGAGGAGCACCAAGCGTTCTACCGGCGCGCTTTTAACCAGCGGTTGATTGGTGAAGCGCGGCCTTACCCGCATCTATCAAAGCCGATCAGTCTGATGGCGGTCCATTACCCCTCTGTCGTAGACAAGCTGTGGCAGCGATATCCATTTATTCCTTCGACTCTCGCCGAGCGGCGCAAACTGTTCGAACGGCCGCAGCATGCGAGTGATCGCTCCAATCACGAGCTATCAAGCTCGCAAGAGCCGTCAGCGTCGCGAGAATCCAACCGGCCTTTCGCTGAACTCGCAGCGGCGCGCGTCGCCTCGTGAGTCCGCCTCGGGCACCAAGGCGCTAAGTCGCCGGTAATCGCGCACCTTCGGCTCGGCAGCAGCCGACAGCTGCCTGCCTTCGTCAACTAATCGTGTGAACGGTTAGCCGCGATTTAAGCGGAGCGATAAAATGCTGCCGGCCTATTTCAGGCACTCTTTCCAAGCATCGGATACAAGAAGTTCAGCGCTGACGATGTTTAGCGCTGAAAGCGATCTCGATGAAGCATTATCGCCCAACGATGAATTTGGCAGATCTGACCAAGGCGTCGGCGTTGCCGGTCTTGGCTTGCCCGGCCTGCAGCACGGGGCTGGCGTTTCATCGCCACAGCACGCCTCACATAGACGCCTGCGGATTTGAAAGCTACAGCCTCGAATGCGAGAAATGCGGCGCCGCGCTTGCCGGCATCGTCGATCCCTTCGACGACACATTGCTGCTTTCGGAAATGGCGGCCTGAAGCTGGAAAGCGGCGGCTTGCCGCGGTAATGCGGTAACGTGCCAGATCGACCTTCGGCGCGCGTGCTCGCGCCGGTCGGCCGTTTGTCCAAACATCAGCCCCGACGCGATCGCCACGTCTAATGATGGCGCAGCAGGTTTCTCGCCCGCTGTTCGAACCGGCCGCGATCGTGGCGCGCGGCAAAATCCAGTTCCGGTCCGAGCGGCACGATCCGGGTCGGATTGATAGCCGTCATGCTCATGAAATAATGCCGCTTGATGTGATCCATATTCACGGTGTCGGCAATTCCGGATACCTGATAGAGGTCACGCAGGTAATTCGACAGGTTGTGATAGTCGGCGATCCGGCGCAGATTGCATTTGAAGTGGCTGTAATAGATCGTGTCGAACCGGACGAGCGTCGTGAACAAGCGCCAATCGGCCTCGGTCAAGCGGGCCCCGACCAGATAACGTTGGCGCGACAGCAGCTCTTCGAGCCAACCCAGCGCCGCGAAAACCTCGCGGCAGGCTTCTTCATAGGCTTGCTGTGTCGTCGCAAAGCCGGCGCGATAGACGCCGATATTCACGTCCCTGTAGACGCGCGCGTTGATGCGATCGGTTTCAACGCGCAGCTCCGGCGGATAATAGTCGACACGGTCGCCAGTCAACGAAGCGAACGCTGAATTGAGCATGCGGATGATCTCGGGCGATTCGTTATTGACGATGGCGCGTCGCTTGATGTCCCAAAGCACCGGCACCGAGACCCGGCTGGTATAGCGCGGATCGGCGAGTAAATAGATCTCGCCGAGGCGTTGCTTGCCGTTGACCGTATCCGCAATCGTGCCGGGTCCGGCGCCGAATTCCCAGCCCCGCTCGCCCATGACCGGATCGAGGATCGACATCGAGATGACGCTCTCGAGTTTTTTCAACTTGCGGAAAATGATGGTGCGGTGCGCGTAAGGGCAGGCGAGCGAGACGTAGAGGTGATAGCGCCCGCGCTCGGCGGCAAAGCCGCCTTGACCGGACGGTCCGGGACTGCCGTCCGGCGTGACCCAGTTGCGAAACACCGGGTCGGCGGGCACAAAGCGACCGCCGGTCGCGGCGGTGTCGTACCACTGGCGGTGCCACACGCCATCGATAAAAACCCCATGCGCCATCGCAATTCCTCCCGCAGCCAAGGGTCGCACGTAGTATAGCCGGTATTGAGCGCAGAATAGGGATGAGCAGAGCACCGCGAAACCGCACGGCGAGACAAATGGCGGATTCCACGGAGTTTTACCCTCGGGGCGCATTGCGTAACCCGAAGGCTCGTCCGCTTTATGCGCCGCCGCGGTGGGGTCGATCAGTGAGGCTTGGCGAGCGTCTCGTTGACGCACTTCTTGACGAGTTTATGCCGCGCATACCACGACATCTCCTCGAACCGCGCCTGCTCCTTGACCTGAGCCCGGCATGCCGCGGTAGCCTGCTTCAAGGCAGCTTTGTCAGCATCTGACATCGGTGCAGCCCGCGCCGGCGTCGGCATCAATGCATTGCTGCAAACGAGGACCGTGGCGGCAATGCCGACGTAAAATGCGGTGACGACCTGAGGCATGATAATGTGCTCTTCTTGACTGAAACTTCAGACGGAGCGGCTCTGCGTGCCGGGTTCACATTGCCGGCATGGCGCCGCCTTGCGAAAATATCTGCAATATTTTTGTTGGTCGTCAAGCTCGGTCTCTGTTCTTGCCATTCATCTTTTGAATGTAGCAATTCATTCACAAAACTGTTGCAATAGGCCGCTGGCTCGATGAGGACGATGGCAAGTCATGATAGAACGATACAGCGACCACGCCGCGAACGAACGTACCTTCCTGGCCTGGGTCCGCACGGCGATTGCGGTTATGGCGTTCGGCTTCTTGGTGGAGAAGTTTGACCTGTTCCTGGAGATCGCGAGTCAAACGCTTGCGCGCCGCACCCTGTCGGTCGGCGGGCAGCTGGTCGGCAATATTGCCGGCCTGATTCTCATCGGCCTGGGCGCCGGCACTATCGTCCTGGCGCTCATCCGCTTCCGCTGGACTGCCATTGAAATCGACAGCACGCAGACGCTGCCCGGCTCCGGGGCGCGCTTGGACGTGGCGCTGGCAGCACTCCTGGTCATGCTCGGGATGGCCTTGTTTGTGTATCTTTCCTATACCGTGATCAGCAGTCTATGAACCTGCGCGCCAGCACGTAGCGGCGTTCGGCAAGCCGGCGGCCCGCTGAGCGGCGCGCAAATCCGCGACCAGTCGACATCGCCTCTCGCCATCCGAGGCGCCGCAGGGTAAGGAACGCCTCCCTTTGCCCTCCCCGACGTTTTCCAAACCTTCGGCGGCCCGACATGCTTGTGATCGACAATCTTGTTTTCAACGGCTGGGGCCGCCGATTCTTCGATTCTGCGAGCGTGATGATCCCGGCCGGGGCCAAGGTCGGCCTGATCGGCCGAAACGGCGTCGGAAAAACGACGCTGTTTCGGCTGATCCTGGGCGATCTCATCCCGGATGGCGGCGAGATCCTGCTGCCAAACGCCGCCCGGATCGGATCGGTCGATCAAGAGCATCCCGCCACCCCGGTCTCACTGTTGGACACGATCCTCGCCGCCGATACCGAGCGGGAAGCGTTGAACGCCAGACTGGAAACCGCCGAACCCGAACAGCTGGCCGAGATCTACCAGCGGCTGATCGAGATCGACGCCGACAGCGCCCCGGCGCGGGCGGCGGAAATCCTCAGCGGGCTGGGCTTCTCCTCCGCCGATCTTACTCGTCCGATGGCGGAATTCTCCGGCGGCTGGCGCATGCGCGTGGCGCTGGCGGCGGCTTTGTTCGCGCAGCCGGACCTCTTGCTGCTCGACGAGCCCACCAACTACCTCGACCTTGAGGGCGCGCTCTGGCTCGAAGCCCGGCTCAAGAAATATCCGCACACCGCGCTCATCGTCAGCCACGACCGCGAGCTTCTCAATAATTCGGTCGACGCCATCCTGCACCTGAGCCAAGGCAAGCTCGATCTCTACACCGGCGGCTACGACGATTTTGAAAGGCGGCGCGCGGAAAAGACGCGGCTGCAGTCGGCGACCCGGGCCAAGCAGGACGCCGAGCGCGCCCATCTGCAAAAGTTCATCGACCGGTTCCGCGCCAAGGCCAGCAAGGCGGCGCAGGCACAGTCGCGGATCAAGCGTCTGGCCAAGCTGGAGCCGATCGCCGAGGTGGTCGAGGAGCGCGTGGCGCCCTTCACGATACCCTCGCCGGCCCGGCCGCTGGCGCCGCCGCTGATCCAGCTCGAGGCCG
>JBEKIC010000025.1:0-54567 GCA_050011955.1 Xanthobacteraceae bacterium | reverse complement strand
GGAGCACATCGATGCCTTCATCAAGGCCTACAACACCAATGCCACCCCGTTTGCCTGGACCAAGTCAGAGGTCCATCAAAAACGCCTCAAACCACGTTTCGCGCATCAATGATTCCGGGTACTAGGCGTGCGCCTGGCGCTGCGGGTCGACGATGCCCTCGAGCCTGCCGAGCACGCGCATGCAGGGCAGCACCTGGGCGAGGTTGCCATTCGGCTCGCGTTTTTCCTTGATCGCGGCGATGAACTCGCGATCCTCGAGCTCGATGCCGTCCATGGAAACGTCGACCTGCGATAGGTCGATCTTGTTGTCCTTGCCGTCGGACAGGTCGTCGTAATAGGCCTTGTAGGTGCCGTTGTCGCAGATGTAGCGGAAGAACGAGCCGAGCGGCCCGTCGTTGTTGAACGACAGCGACAAAGTCAGGATCGCGCCCGAGGGCACCTTGGCAACGATACCCATGTCCATGGCGATGCCGAGCTGCGGATGGATCGGGCCCTGCACCGCGTAGCAATCCGAGATGGTCTCGCCGGTCTGATACTGGAACAGGTCGACGGTGTGGGCGGCATGGTGCCACAGCAGGTGATCGGTCCAGCTCCGCGGCTGCCCGGCGGCGTTCATGTTCTTGCGCCGGAAGAAATAGGTCTGCACGTCCATCTGCTGGATTTTCAGTTCGCCCTTTTGGATGCGCTTGTGCACCCATTGATGGCTGGGATTGAAGCGCCGCACGTGGCCGGCCATGGCGACGACGCCGGTTTCCTTGGCGATGCGCACCAAGGCCTCGGCGTCCGCGACGCTGTCGGTGACCGGGATCTCGACCAGCACGTGCTTGCCGGCGCGCATCACCTGCTCACCCTGGCGAAAATGCATTTTGGTCGGCGTGGTAAGAATCACCGCGTCGGCGCGCTTGATGCCCTCCGCCAGATCGCCGGTATGGTGCGGGATGCCGTATTTTTTCGCCACCTGCGCGGTGGCGTCCTGATTGCCGCCGACCAGCGAGGTGACCTCGGCGTCGGGGATGCGCTTGAGCGCATCGAGATGTTTTTGGCCGAACGCGCCCTGCCCGGCGACGCAGATCTTCATTACCGACCTCTGATAACGGTCGGCTTCGCGTGCGCCGCGGCGCGCCGTGCCGGCGTCTTAGCGGCCTTGGCCGTCTTGGCCTTGCGAGCGCCGGCGCGCTTTCGCGCCGCCGGCCGTCGGCTTGCGCTACGTGATTTGTTCTCGAGAATGATGTGGCCGACCGCGGTGTTCGAGGCCGGCACGGTGTAATAGCGGTAGACCTCCTCGACCTTGTCGTCGAGCGCGCCGCGCATGACCAGCCACATCACCATCTCGACGCCCTCGGCGCCGGCCTCGCGCATGTATTCGACATGCGGCATCCGCGTGAGCTTCTTCGGGTCCTTGGTGAGGTTGTCAAGGAAAGCCGTGTCGAATTTTTTGTTGATCAGCCCGGCGCGCGGCCCGGAAATCTGGTGCGACATGCCGCCGGTGCCGAACACCACGACGCGCAAATCCTCCGGATAGGATTCGACCGCCTTGCGGATCGCCCGCCCCAGCATGAAGCAGCGATGGCCGGTCGGCGGCGGATAGAGCACCACGTTGACGGCGAGCGGAATGACCGGACAGGGCCATTCCTTCGGCGAGCCGAACAAGAGATTGAGCGGCACGGTCAGGCCGTGATCGACCTCCATCTTGTTGACGACGGTGAGATCGAACTCGTCGAGAATGACGGACTGGGCGATATGGGCGGCGAGCTCTGGATGGCCCTTGACCACCGGCACCGGCCGCGGCCCCCAGCCTTCGTCGGCCGGCGGGAATTCCGCGGCGCAGCCGAGCGCGAAGGTCGGCACGAATTCGACGGAGAACGCCGAAGCGTGGTCGTTATAGACGGCAATGCAGACGTCGGGATTGGCTTTCGCCATCCATTCCTTGGATTTCTCGAAGCCGGAAAACACCCGCTTCCAGTACGGCTCGTCGGTGCGGTGATTGTCGATCGCGGCGCCGATCGCCGGCACGTGCGACGACGCCACTCCTGCAATGATCCTAGCCACGTTTCGACCTCGCTTTGCTGCGCGTCTTCGATTTGCCTTTCGCCGCCTTGCCCCCCTTGGCGGCGCGCGCCGGCTTTGCCGCCGCGCTCTTGCCCGATTTGCTCTTGCCCGATTTGCTTTTGCCCGATCTGCTGCGGTTGCCTTCGACCGAGCGGCCGCCGCCGAGCATCATCTTGGCGTAGTCCTCCTGCGAGGAGCCGGTCATCACCGCGGCCAGATGCTGGAACGAATGGCCGTCAGTGGCGCCGAGCTTGGCGGTGAAATAGATGTTGCCGCCCAATTCGAGCATGCGATTGTAATCGCGCCTGAGGATGGCGTCGGTCTGCTCCGGCGTCAGCTTGAACTTTTTCAGATATTCGGCCTCGTTCGCCTTGAAGGCCTTGCGATTGTCCTCCTTCATCAGCGACATGCAGAACATGTTGATGCCGTAACCTTGGCGCGAGCGCTCCTGATCGAAGACAAAAGTGCCCGGGATGTCGTCGTAATCTTTCTGGTCGCGGGCCATCGGCGTTCTCTCCCGTTTCGCCTTCCATATATAGCGCAGAGAACTAAGGCAACGTAAGCGGCTCCCACGGTCTCGAGCCGTTCTGACCTACGTCATGGCCGGGCTTGACCCGGCCATCCACGTCTTTTGTCGCACGAACGAAGGCGTGGATGCCCGGCACATAGGCGAGCGAAGCGACGCCGTTCTTCGAACGGCTATGGCCGGGCATGACGCAAGAGCGTCAACTCCAATAAAGCCGCATCGGGTTGTCGACCAGCAGCGCCTGCTGCGACGCGGCGGTGGCAGCGATCCGGGGGATGTAATCGACGAGCAGGCCGTCGTCGGGCGCTGTCTGCTTCATGTTGGGATGCGGCCAGTCGGTGCCCCAGATCACGCGCTCGGGGAAGCGTTCGACCAGCGCCCGGCCGAACGGCACGACGTCGTCGTAGGGCGGCCCGGCAACGCTCATGCGCTCCGGGCAGGTCGCCTTCACCCAGAAATTCTTGTGTTTGTCCATGAGCTTATGGAAGCGCCGGTTGTCCGGATGCTCGACGCCCTTGGTCACGTCGGGCCTGCCCATGTGATCGACCACCACGCCGGTGGGCAGCGCGGTGAAGAAATCCTCCAGTTCGGCCAGATCCGGCATCTCGAAATAGACCACGATGTGCCAGCCGAGTTTTTCGATCCGCGCGGCAATGCGCTGCAACACGTCGCGCGGGGTGAAGTCGACCAGCCGCTTGAGAAAATTAAAGCGCACGCCGCGCACGCCGGCCTGGTCCATCCATCTCAGCTCGGCGTCGGTCACCTCCTCGCCGACGAAGGCGACGCCCCTGGCGCGGCCATTGGCGGTCTCGAGCGCGTCGACCATCGCCCGATTGTCCTTGCCGTGGCAGGAGGCCTGCACGATGACGTTCTTGTCGAAGCCGAGGAAGTCGCGCAGCGCGAACAGCTTCTCCTTCGGCGCGTCGCAGGGCGTGTATTTGCGCTCCGGCGCGTAGGGATATTCGCTCTCCGGGCCGAACACGTGGCAATGCGCGTCGACCGCGCCCGCCGGCGGCTTGAATTTCGGCTTCGACGGATTGGGATGGAAGGGAACGTAGCCCGGACTCATCGGCACGGGTCAGGTCTCCCCGGATTGTCCATTAAACCCGCTCCAGCGCCAGCGAGACGCCCTGCCCGACGCCGACGCACATGGTCGCGAGCGCGCGCTTGCCGCCGCGCTTTTCCAGGCCATGCACCGCGGTCAACGCGAGCCGGGCGCCGGACATGCCGAGCGGATGGCCGAGCGCAATGGCGCCGCCGTGCGGATTGACGTAGTCGGCGTCATCGGCGACGCCGAGCTCGCGCAGGCAGGCGAGCCCCTGCGAGGCGAAGGCCTCATTGAGCTCGATCAGATCGAAATCGCCGATCTTCAAGCCGAGCCGCTCCATCAGCTTGCGCGTCGACGGCACCGGGCCGATGCCCATGATGCGCGGCGGCACCGCGGCCGAAGCCATGCCGAGCACCCGCGCGCGCGGTTTTAGGCCGTGCGCCTTCACCGCGTCCGCGCAGGCGAGAATGATCGCGGCGGCGCCGTCATTGATGCCCGACGCGTTGCCGGCGGTGATGGTGCCGGGGTTGCGCACGATCGGCTTGAGCTTGGCGAGATTGTCGATGGTGGTGTCGGGACGCGGATGCTCGTCCTTGTCGACCACGATCGGTCCGGCCTTGCCGCCCGGCGCCTGCACCGGGACGATCTCCTCGGCGAAGTAGCCGGCGGCCGCCGCCTGGCCGGCACGCTGCTGCGAGCGCAGCGCGAAGGCGTCCTGGTCCTTGCGCGCCACCTGGTATTCCTCGGCGACGTTCTCGGCGGTCTCCGGCATCGAATCGATGCCGTATTGCGCCTTGAGCACCGGATTGACGAAGCGCCAGCCGATGGTGGTGTCGTACACTTCCGTCGTGCGCGAAAATGCTTCGCCGGCCTTCCCCATCACGAACGGCGCCCGCGTCATCGATTCGACGCCGCCGGCGACGGCGAAATCCATGTCGCCGGTGCGGATCGCGCGCGCCGCATCGCCGACGGCATTGAGCCCGGAGGCGCACAGCCGGTTGATGGTCAAGCCGGGAACCGTATCCGGCAGCCCGGCCAGCAGGATCGCCATGCGCGCGACGTTGCGGTTGTCCTCGCCGGCCTGATTGGCGCAACCGAGGAAGACTTCATCGAGCCGCGACCAGTCGGCCTGCGCATTGCGCGCGACCAGCGCCCGGATCGGCACCGCGGCCAGATCGTCGGTGCGCACCTTGGCGAGCGCGCCGCCGTAGCGGCCGATGGCGGTGCGCGCCGCGTCGCAAATGAAGACTTCTCGCATCGGGCTCTCCCTGGGCCGGCGATGGAGGCCGCCGGTCTTCCCTGGCGGCTAGATGACGACGCCGCTTTGTCTTCGCGTCAAGGTTATTACGAGCCATTTATTACGAGTCATTTATTACGAGCGATGGCCGACACGGTCAAATGGCGGACGCGCAGTGCTGCTCAGCCGAATTCGCGCAACAGGTCCAGCAGCAACATGCGGCGCTTCGGCCCGATCAATTCCACCATCTGCGCCTCGTGGCGGGCGCTCAAAGCTTTGATCCGCGCCAACGCCTTGCCTCCCGCTCCGGTGAGAAACAGCGAATGCGAGCGGCCATCGCCGGCCGCGGCAAGCCGTTCGATCCATTTGCGGCGTTCCAGCTCATGCAACATGCGGGCAAGTCTGGCGCGCTCGATGCCGAGCGCGCGTCCAATCGCGGCCTGCGAGCGGCCCGGGTTGGCGGCAATGAGAATCAGAACGGAATATTGCGCCGGACGCACATCCATCGGCGCCAGCGTCCGCATGAAGTCCTTGAATAACGCGACCTGCAGCCGACGCAGAAAATAACCCACATGGTCGTTCAATTCGGCAAGCTGAAGCGTTTCCGTCGGCGCCGCGGCAAGCGCAAGCCGGCGCGGAGCCTGCCGGCGTTCTGCGCCGCGCATGCCGCCCGCACGTCCGTTCAGGGATACCACGCTCACGTCCTCCGCTCCGCCCTGTCTAGCACAATCCGGCGCGCCACAAGCCGCTTGACGCGGATTGTTGTCAATGACAACATTCTCGCCGGTACCGGCGCGCGGCATGGCCGCGGCGGCCGCATTCTCAAGCGCTACAAAAAGGGCGCCGCAGGCGCCAAAACGGGGGAGGATGGCATGCTCAAGTTTGCAACGATTACGGCTGCCCTGCTTGCCTTGATGGCGTCCCCGGCCGGCGCCGAGATGAACGGCGCCATCCGCATCGGCGTGCTCAACGACATGTCGAGCGTCTACGCCGACTTTCAGGGCTCCGGTTCGGTGGTCGCCGCCCAATTGGCCGCCGAGGACTTCACCAAACACTCCAAGCGCAAGGTTGAGATCCTGGCGGCGGACCATCAAAACAAGCCCGACATCGGCGCCGCCATCGCCCGGCAGTGGTTCGATGTCGATGGCGTCGACATGATCATCGACGTACCGAATTCGGCGGTGGCGCTGGCCGTCGCCGACATCGCGCGCGAGAAGAACAAGGTCTTTATCGGATCGGGCGCCGGCTCCGCATTGCTGACCGGCGCCAAATGCTCGCCGAACACCGTGCACTGGACCTATGACACCTGGGCGCTCGGACATGGCCTTGCCCGCGGCGTGGTGCAGCAGGGCGGCAAGACCTGGTTTTTCATCACCGCGGACTATGCCTTCGGGCATGACCTGGAGAAACAAGGCGCCGATCAGGTCCTCGCCGATGGCGGTAAGGTGCTGGGCAGCGTGCGCCATCCGCTCGGCACCAGCGATTTCTCGTCATTTCTGTTGCAGGCCCAGTCCTCCGGCGCGCAGGTTATCGCACTCGCCAACGCCGGTGGCGACACCGTGAACACGATCAAGCAGGCTGCCGAGTTCAAGATCGGCGAGAAGCAGAAGATCGTCGCCTTGATCTTCGATCTGCAAAGCGTGCCGGCGCTCGGGCTTGCTACCGCGCAAGGCATCACGGCGCTCAACGCGTTCTATTGGGACATGAACGATCAGACCCGGGCCTGGTCGCGACGCTACCAGGAGCGGTTTTCCAAAAAAGAAATGCCCAATCACATGCAGGCCGGCGTCTATTCTGGCGCCATGGATTATCTGCAAGCGGTGGAGCAGGTCGGTTCGCCGGTCGACGGTCGCGCGGTGGTGGCCGCGATGAAGGCGACGCCGGTCGATGACCCGCTGTTCGGCCGCGTCACTGTCCGCCAGGACGGGCGCGCGATGCACCCGATGTATCTGTTGCAGGTCAAGACTCCCGCCGAGTCGAAGGGCGAGTGGGACGTTTTCAACGTCACCGGAACGATCCCGGCCGACAAGGCCTTTCGTCCGCTCGACGAAGGCGGCTGTCCGCTGGTCAATAAATAGAAATAAATAGAAGCGAGCGGCACCGGCGCGACCGTAACCAACGGCAAGCAGACAAGCTCGTTAGTTGAAGGGCAAAGCCATGAACAACGCCTACATTCCCTACGGCAGCTATTGGTCGACGCCGTTCGCCAAGTGGCAGGGCTCGCTCGGCCATCTGCACAGCATGAAGCTCGCCGCCAACGTCGCGCGCGACACGCTCAAGGCCAGGAAGTTTCCCATGGAGGCGATCGACCTCGGAATTCTCGGCATCACCATTCCGCAGCCGAGCAGTTTTTTCGGGCTGCCGTGGGTGACGGGGATGATGGGAATTCCCGACGTGCCGGGACCCACCGTGAGCCAGGCCTGCGCCACCAGCGCGCGCGTGCTGCAGATGGCGGCCAACGAGGTCGAACAGGGATCGGCGAGCTGCGCCATCGTGGTGACGGCGGACCGCTGCTCGAACGGCGCGACGCTGGTTTATCCCAATCCGGGCGGACCGGGCGGCACCAGCATCACCGAGGCCTGGGTGCTTGATAACTTCAGCAACGATCCCTTCGCCCTGAACGCCATGATCGACACCGCCGAAAACGTCGCCATGCGTTATCAGATCACCACGGCCGAGCAGCATGCCGTGGTGCTGCGGCGCTATCAGCAATATGAAGAGGCGCTGGCCGACGATCGCGCCTTTCAGCGCCGCTACATGGTCGAGGTGCCGATCACCGACGCGAATTTCCGCAAGCAAACGGGCACGCTCGCCGCCGACGAAGGCGTGTTCGCCATCACCGCCGAAGGCCTGGCCAAGCTGAAACCGGTGAAGCCGAACGGCACCGTCACCTTCGGCAGCCAGACGCATCCGGCCGACGGCAATGCCGGCATGATCGTGACGGCAAAGGAGCGCGCCGCCGAATTGGCGCAGGATAAGTTCATCGAGGTACGGCTGTTGGGTTTCGGCCAGGCCCGCGTCGAAAAGGGGCACATGCCGATGACGCCGGTACCCGCGGCGCGCGCGGCGCTCAAGGCGGCGGATCTCGACATCAAAGACATCGACGCCGTGAAAACTCACAATCCGTTCGCGGTGAACGACATCGTGTTCGCGCGCGATACCGGCTTCCCGGTCGAGAAAATGAACAATTACGGCTCGTCGCTGATTTTCGGGCATCCGCAGGGGCCCACGGGGATGCGCTGTGTGATAGAGCTGATCGAGGAGATCGCACTGCGCGGCGGCGGCAACGGGTTGTTTACCGGCTGCGCCGCCGGGGATACGGCTATGGCGGTGGTGCTCAATGTCAGTGACTTCCGTAAGCACTAAAGCGCGCTCGGTCGGCAACATCCGCAAGCGCAGCGGAGATCGCCCCGTGGCGTTGGCAAACTAGTGTCCCGATTCCGAAGTTCGCATCATTATGCGGCACCCTCGTTTGCGAACTTCGGAATCGAAGGACACTAGCAACGTATTGATCTAGTGTGGCTTTGGTTCAGAAGTCCGCATGACGAGTTCGCGGCAAAAATGATGCGGACTTCTGAACCGCCACACTAGGAGCCCGGCTCCATGTCCAATCCTGATCCGCTTCGCTCGGCCGCGCCGGCGCCGTTACGCCGGGTGCGGCTCGGCGCCGCGAATGTCGTGGTCGAGCGCCGAAGCGACGGTGCCATCCTGATGCGCTCACCGGAGCCGCTGCCCCCCTACGCGGCAAAGCTCACCGAGCGGCTCGACTATTGGGCCAAAGCGGCGCCGGACCGCATCTTCCTGGCGCAGCGCAGTGCCGCGGGCGCGTGGCGCACGCTGAGTTACGCGGCGGCGTTCGCGAAAGTGCGCGCGGTCGCTGCGGCGCTGCTCGCGCGGGACCTTTCGCCCGATCGCCCGATCGCCATTCTCTCCGGCAACGACATCGAGCACGCGCTCATCGGCCTTGCCGCCATGCATGTCGGCATTCCCTATGCGCCGATCTCGGTGCCCTATTCGCTGCTGTCGCAGGATTTCGGCAAGCTCAAAGCGATCATCGACATTTTGACGCCCGGCCTGGTCTTTGCCGCCAACGGCACGGCCTTCGCCCGCGCCATCGCCGCGACCGTGCCGCCCGGCGTCGAAATAGTGGTCACCGCCAACCCGCCGCCCGATCGGCCGGCGACGCCGTTTGCCGAATTGTCCAGCGCGCAACCGACGCCGGCTGTCGAAGCGGCGCATGCCAAAGTCGGTCCCGATACCATCGCGAAGGTCCTGTTCACGTCCGGGTCCACCGGCCAGCCGAAAGGCGTCATCAACACGCAACGCATGCTGTGCGCCAACCAGGTCATGATCCGTGCCGGTTTTTTGTTCTTTGCCGACGAACCGCCGGTGGTGATCGATTGGCTGCCGTGGAACCATACTTTCGGCAGCAACCATAATTTCGGACTCGTGCTCGACAATGGCGGTTCGCTCTATATCGACGAAGGCAAGCCGATGCCCGGCGCCATCGAGGCGACGGTGCGCAATCTGCGCGACATTGCGCCGACCATCTATTTCAACGTGCCGAAGGGTTTTGAGATGCTGCTGCCCTATCTGCACGCGGATCAGGCGCTGCGCGAAAAATTCTTCAGCCGGCTCAAAGTCCTGTTCTATGCCGGCGCGGCGCTCTCGCAGCACGTTCGCAACGAGCTGGAGCGGCTCGCCATTGCCACAACCGGCGAACGCATCATTTTTCTATCGAGCCTCGGCTCGACGGAAACGGCGCCGCTCGCTGTCGCCTGCAGCTGGGAAAGCGCGCACGTCGGCAATATCGGCCTGCCCGCACCGGGCGTGGAACTGAAACTTGTGCCCCGCGAAGACAAGCTCGAGGCGCGGCTGAAGGGACCCAACATCACGCCGGGCTATTGGCGGGCGCCGGACCTTACCGCGGACGCATTCGACGCGGAGGGCTTTTACAAGATCGGCGACGCGCTCAAGTTCGAGGACGCGGCCGATCCGGCCCAGGGCCTTCTTTTCGACGGCCGTCTCGCCGAGGATTTCAAGCTGGCGACCGGCACCTGGGTCAGCGTCGGTCCGCTGCGCGCGGCGGTTGTCGCGCATGGCGCGCCGCTGGTCCGCGACGTGGTCCTGGCGGGACCGGATCGCGACGAGGTTGCCGCCCTGGTGTTTCCCGATTTCGACGCCTGCCGCAAGCTGGCGCCCGACCTTGCCGCGGGTGTGTCGGCCGCCGACTTGCTCGCCGACCCGCGCGTGCGCCAGGCGTTCGCCCGCCTGCTCGACGCGCTGTCGGCGGCAAGCCGCGGCACGTCGACTCGCGTCCGCCGCGCCATTCTGCTCGCCGAGCCGCCTTCCCTCGATGTCGGCGAGATGACCGATAAAGGATCGATCAACCAGCGCGCGGTGCTTGCCCATCGCGCGGCTTTGGTCGAAGACCTTTACGCCGACCCGCCGCCGGCGAACGTCATCGTCGCCGGCGGACCGGCAGCAGCAACAGCAAAAGCGAGTTGATCATGGAAATTCGTGGACATGCAGCCATCGTTACCGGCGGAGGTTCCGGCCTGGGCGGCGCCACCGCGCGCATGCTGGCCGCGGCCGGCGCCAAAGTGGCGATCTTCGACGTCAATCAACAGGCCGCAGCCGAGGTGGCGACCGATATCAACGGCCTTGCGGTGCAGTGCGATGTGGCCGACAGCGCCAGCATGGAGGCGGCGGTCGCCAAGGCCGCCGCCGCCCACGGTCCCGCGCGCATCCTTATCAATTGCGCCGGCATCGGCACGGCCAAACGCATCATCGGTAAAGAGGGGCCGATGCCGCTCGCCGATTACGAGCGCATCATCCGCGTCAATCTGATCGGCACCTTCAATGCGATGCGGCTCGCCGCCGCCGCCATGGCGACGCTCGATCCGCTCACCGACGGCGAGCGCGGCGTCATCATCTCTACGGCGTCCGTCGCGGCCTTTGAAGGCCAGATCGGCCAGGCCGCCTACGCCTCGTCGAAAGGCGGCGTCGTCAGTCTGGTCATGCCGGCGGCGCGCGAGTTCGCCCAATTCGGGATCCGCGTCAACGCCATCGCTCCCGGCATATTCCTGACGCCGATGCTGATGGGGCTTTCCCCGCAGGCGCAGGAGAGTCTCGCCGCGTCGCTGCCGTTCCCGAAAAAGCTCGGCGACCCGGCGCAGTTCGCGGCGCTGGTCCGCCACCTGATCGAGAACAGCTACATCAACGGCGAGGTCATCCGGATCGACGCGGCGCTGCGCATGGCGCCGCGGTAAATTCGACGCCTGATGCTCGCCAATATCCGCAATACTCGCATCGAATGGTACCAGTGCGATCCCGCCGGGATCATCTTCTATCCGCGCTATTTCGAGATATTCGACACCTCCACGACCATGCTGCTCGAGCGCGCGCTCGGCATGACCAAGATCGAATACCTCAAGGCCTACGATTTCGCCGGGCACCCGGTGGTGGAAACGCGCGGACGTTTCCGCCTGCCGACGCGGTTCGGCGACGAGGTGACGATCGAGACGGCGCTGGTCGAATGCGGCCGTTCGAGCTTCAAGATCGAGCATCGGCTCACCAAGGCCGGCGCACTCGCGGCCGAAGGCTTCGAGACGCGCGTGTGGGTGGTGCGCCGCGAGGACGATCCGAAGCGCATCCGGTCGCAGCCGATCCCGCCCGAGGTTCTCGCGCGTTTGCATCAGGCGCACATTTGAGCCGGGTTAGCTTGCCATGACGACCGGCCACGTTTCCTTGCCTCGTCCCGGGAGGCTTCGTATGATTCTGCATGGCCTTACCGGCGCCCCCCTCCGGCGGTGAGCCGCGTAACGACGCGGTCAATCACGAACGCTTCCGCCGCGTCATGGCGTCGTTCGTCACCGGCGTCACCGTCATCACCACGCAGGTGCGCGGCGAGGTGCGCGGCATGACCGCGAACGCCTTCATGTCGGGATCGCTCGATCCGCCGCTGTGCGTGGTTTCGGTCAGCGAAACCGCGCGCATGCACGGCTTCCTCATCGAATCCGGCCACTTCGGCGTCAGCATCCTCGCCCGCGGCCAGGAAGCCCTGATCGGTCATTTCGCCGGGCGTCCGGTCGAGGACCTCGATCTGAAATACGACTATGCCGGCGGCACGCCGCTGCTCGCTCACGCCCAAGCCACCATCGCCGCCAAGGTGACCGCGCGGCATGCCTGCGGCGACCACTCGCTGTTCGTCGGCGAGATCTTCGCGCTGCGGCACAGCGAGGGGCTTTCGCCGATCGTTCTGCACACCGGCCGGCTGGCGTCGCTCCGGCATTCCCACGAGCAGAGACTGGAGCCGACGCTCGACTTCTGGTGAGGCCGAGCCATTGCCGGCCGAGCCGCGAAATCCAGCGTCTCACTTTCCCGCGCCGCGCAGGACGTGGTAGCTGAGCTCACCGGGATCGGTCAGATCCGGCACCTTCCAGCCGTCGAGATCGTACTCCGCCATGCAGTCCTCGGCGAAGCCCTTGAAGCGGTCGGCATTGCCGGACGCCTGCGCGCCGAACAGGCAATAGCGGCGGATTTCTTCGGTCGAGCCGCCGTAATTGATCTCGTAGAGCTCGTGCCGGCCGCCGAATTCTGTCGCCAGGCAGTCCCAGAGGAGCTTCATCAGCTTGACGCGCTCCTCGGCGTTGTAGCCGCCGGAGCCGCGCATGTAGCGGTCGATGTAGGGGCGGATCTCGGCGTTCTTGAAGTCGCGGGCGTGGGAATTAAGATAGATCAGCCCGGAGGCGACGGTCTGCTCGATGATGTATTTGACCTTGGTGTAGGCCATCGTGGCGATGATCTGATAGGCGTTACCGGGTTCCATGTTGGGCAGCACGTAATCGCCGATCCAAGGCTTGGGATCGCGCACCATCGCGTCCGACAAGGCCCAGAACAGATTGCGCCAGGCGATGACTTCGCCGACATTGGCCTGCACGCCGCGATAATCCTTGGTGCCGGCGGCCTCGACCGCCTTGAGCAGCAAGCCGGCGATGAAGTCGAGCTTCACCGCGAGCCGCGTACAGCCGTGGACGACGAAGCGCGGCAAAAATCCGGTGCGCGGGAAGAAATTATTGGCCTTCTCGATGTCGCCGTAGACGAAGACGTTCTCCCAGGGCACCAAAACCTTGTCGAGAATGAAGACGGCGTCGTTCTCGTCGATCCGGCTCGACAGCGGATAATCGAACGGGCTGCCCATTGCCGTCGACGTCATCTCATAGGAAGTGCGGCAGATGAATTTGACGCCCGGATGGTTGGTCGGCACCATGAACACCACGGCGAAATTCTTGTCCTGGAGCGGGATGAGGCCGTGATGAGCGACGAAGGTGTAGTTGGTCAGCACCGATCCCGTCGCCACGACTTTGGCGCCGGACACGACGATGCCGGCGTCGGTCTCCTTTTCCACGTGGCAGCAGATGTCGCCGACTTCGTCGGGCGGCCGGTCGCGGTCGACCGGCGGATGGATGATGGCATGATTGACGAAGGGGACGCGCTCCTGGCTGAACTTGTACCAGCGCCGTGCATTGTCGCTGTACGGATCGTAGAACTCGGCATTGGCGCCCAGCGTCGCCAGGAACGCGGCCTTGTAGTCGGGTGAGCGGCCGAGCCAGCCGTAGGTGATCTTCGCCCATTCGGCGATGGCGCCGCGCGCGGCCAACAGATCCTCGAGCGATTTCGGCGCCTTGAAGAAGGCGTGCGTCTTGCCGCCGTTGCCGGTATCGGTCGGCACCAGGATCTTGCCGGCGTGTTTGGGATCGTGCAGCGCGTCGTAAAGCCTCGCCACCATGCGGGCGGTGTTGCGGAACGCCGGATGCGTGGTGACGTCTTTCACGCGCTCGCCGTAGATGAAGACGGTGCGGTCGTCGCGCAGCGAGTCGAGATATTCGTTGCCGGTTTGCGGCGCGGTCACGCCACCCGGCATTGCGGCTCCGGATGGCCCCGACGTCACGGCTACACTCATGGTGCTCCCCCCTTGTTTTCGCCTTGTTTGATGATCGAGCGATCGTCCGGCGCGCGACGCTTGGGACACGATAGCCGGGGGCGAAGCCCGGCTACAAGCTCACGAGCTCCACTCATCTGCCGCGGGAGCGCGCTCTTATCGTGACGCGTCGGCGTTTTTGTCTTTATCACATTGTTGCGATGCAATAATGAATCGTAATCACATCGGTGCGACGCAATAATTGACGACAAAATATTGACGTTTTTTATTTTCTTCCAAATAGTTGATGCATAGGTGCATTGCAACATCGAGCAGCGCAATTTCGCAGCCGCCGACTATATCGCCATCGCAAGTGAAGTTGTGAGTTCCGGGACCCCTTAACGGGTTGCCACATCTGAACTGCTCAACTGAAGCCACCACATGGAGACGAATATGTCTGGTAAAATCATGACTGCCCTGGCTGCGGCTCTTCTGCTCGCATCCGCGGGTCTGGCGTCCGCCCAAACTCAAGCTCCCCGACACGACAGGGCGGTGAATACGTATCGTGGGTACTACAACATGGTGCCCAATCAGCTTCCCAAGGACCCTACGCCCGATTGGAGTAACGGGACTTACCCGTTCCCCGTCACCGGCCAAGGCGGCTTTTAATGACATCTGCCGAAAAGGTGTGACACGCTTCGCTCGACTAAGGGCGAGGCCTCCACGCTTTGAGACAGATGCCCTCCCTACAACAGCCGCACAACTGTGCGGCTGTTGCCTTTTCGCTCCTAGCCTTGCCTGCTGCTTTACCCGATGGGCGATTTCTAGGAATTGTTCTTCGACGTCGCCGACGTCGCCTCGCGCGCGCTCGGCATCGCGCTGACCGAGTGCGGCAAGCATAAAACTTACAATTTTAGTTTTGTTCCAAATAGTTGGTGCATAGGTGCATTGCAGCATCGGTGGGCGCAATCCCGCAACCGGCAGCTATATCCCGCTCGCAGGTGAAGGTGTGCGCACCGAGGAACCTTTGACCGGTTGCCACATCTAAACTGCCAATCGAAGCCAACATGGAGTTGAATTATGTCTGGTAAAATCATGACTGCGGTGGCCGCCGCGATCCTGCTTGCGTCCGCCGGTCTGGCGTCCGCGCAAACCCAAGCTCCCCGTCACGACGGCGCGATGGCGAAGGGGTACTACAATGGGTACTACAATGCGGCGCCCAATCAGTTTGCCAATGACCCGACGCCCGATTGGAGTAACGGGATTTACCCGTTCCCGGTCACCGGCCAGGGCGGCTTTTAATGACATTTGCCGAACGGGTGTGACGCGTCGCCCAACAAGGGGCGACGCGTTGGCACTTTGAGGCAGACGCCCCCTACAACAGCCGCACAATTGTGCGGCTGTTGCCTTTTTCGCTGCTAGCCCAGAGCCTCGCCGTTGCCGACGCGGATGATCGCCGCGGGCCAGACGGGCGAAGCGGCCGGTGCCGACGCTCATCCGGTTTGCTACAACACCGCCAGGAAGCCGCTTCGGACAGCCGGGACTCGATCCTGGGAACGAGGCCGCACCAGGCTGGACCATGCTGACAGGCGGCGGCACAAGCCCTGACAACGCTCCGATCGCGCGGGGACATCCGATCACCCCGATGATGGAGCAATATATCGAGATCAAGGCCGCCAATCCGGATTGCCTATTGTTCTACCGGATGGGGGATTTCTACGAATTGTTCTTCGACGACGCCGACGTCGCCTCGCGCGCGCTCGGCATCGTGCTGACCAAGCGCGGCAAGCATCTCGGCCGCGACATTCCGATGTGCGGCGTTCCGATCGAACGCGCCGACGAATATCTGCATCGGCTGATCGCGCTCGGCCACCGCGTCGCCGTCTGCGAGCAGCTCGAAGATCCGGCCGAGGCGCGAAAACGCGGCGCCAAGAGCGTCGTGCGCCGCGACGTGGTGCGGCTGGTGACGCCCGGCACGCTGACCGAGGATTCGCTCCTTGACGCCCGGCGCAACAACTACCTCTTGGCGCTGGCGCGCGCCCGCGCCTCTTCCGGCGAGGACCGCTTCGGGCTCGCCTGGATCGATATTTCGACCGCCGAGTTCCGCGTCGCCGAATGCGACCGCGTGGCGCTGGCGGCCGAGATCGCCCGCATCGAACCGGGCGAGATCATCGTCTCCGACGCGCTGTATTCGGATCCGGAATTCACCGGTTATTTGCGCAGCTGGCCGGCGGTGACGCCGCTGCCGCGCGACGCCTTCGACGGCGCCACCGCGGAGCGTCGGCTGGCGTCATTCTTTGGCGTGGCGACCACCGCCGCTTTCGGCGCATTTTCGCGCCTCGAGCTGACGGCGGCGGCGGCGGCGACCACCTATGTCGAACGCACCCAGCTCGGCAAGCGGCCGCCGCTGTCGCCGCCCGTTGGCGAGGCGGCCGGCACCACGCTCGCCATCGACCAGGCGACCCGCAGCAATCTCGAACTCATCCGCACGCTGACCGGAGAGCGGCGCGGCTCGCTGTTGGCCGCGATCGATCGCACGGTGACGGCGCCCGGGTCGCGCGTGTTGGCGCAGCGATTGGCCGCGCCGCTGACCGACCCGGCGGAGATCGGGCATCGGCTCGACGCCGTGGCCGCGTTCGTCGAGTCCGATCCCCGCGCCGATCTGCGCGCGCGGCTGAAAGCGGCGCCCGATCTCGCCCGCGCGCTGGCGCGCATTGTCGTCGGCCGCGGCGGGCCGCGCGATCTCGCCGCCATTCGCGACGGCATCTTTGCCGCGGCCGGCATCGCCGAACGGCTGGCCGCGCTGCCGCAGGTTCCCCGCGACATCGCCCAGGCGCTGGCGGCGCTGCGCCGCCCCGATGCCGCGCTCGCCGCCGAGTTGGCGCAGGCGCTCGCGGACGAACTGCCGGGGTTCCGCCGCGACGGCGGCTTCGTGCGCGCCGGCTACGAGCCGGCGCTCGACGACGCGCGCGCGTTGCGCGACGAATCCCGCCGCGTCATCGCCGCGCTGCAAGTGCGCTACGCCGAAACCACCGGCATCCGCTCGTTGAAGATCCGGCACAACAACGTGCTCGGCTATTTCGTCGATGTCACCGCCCAGCACGGCGAGAAATTATTGGCGGCGCCGCTCAATGCGACGTTCATCCATCGCCAGACGCTCGCCGGGCAGGTGCGCTTTTCCACCACCGAACTAGGCGAGCTGGAAGCCAAGATCGCCAACGCCGCCGAGCGCGCCTTGGCGCTCGAGCTCGAAATCTTCGATCGCCTCGCCTTAAGCGTCACGGCGGCAAGCGCCGCAATCAAGGCGGCGGCGGACGCGCTCGCCATCGTCGATGTCGCGGCGGCGCTGGCGAGCCTTGCGGTCGAGCGCGATTACGTCCGCCCCGAGGTCGACGACAGCCTGGCTTTTGCGATCACCGGCGGACGCCATCCGGTCGTCGAACAGGCGCTGGCGCACGACGGCGGCCCGTTCGTCGCCAACGATTGCGACCTGTCGCCGCCGGAGTCACCGGCGGACGGCAAAGCCGGGCGCATCTGGCTGGTCACCGGCCCGAACATGGCGGGAAAATCGACCTTCCTGCGGCAGAACGCGCTGATCGCCGTGCTGGCGCAGATGGGAAGCTTCGTGCCGGCGCGCGCCGCTCATATCGGCGTGGTCGATCGGCTGTTCTCGCGCGTCGGCGCCGCCGACGATCTGGCGCGCGGGCGCTCGACCTTCATGGTCGAGATGGTCGAGACCGCGGCGATTCTCAACCAGGCCGGCGAGCGCGCGCTGGTCATCCTCGACGAGATCGGCCGCGGCACCGCGACCTTCGACGGGCTGTCCATCGCCTGGGCGACGATCGAGCATTTGCACGAGCGCAATCGCTGCCGCGCGCTGTTCGCCACGCATTTCCACGAGATGATCGCGCTCGCCGCCAAGCTGACGCGGCTGCACAACGCCACCATGCGGGTCAAGGAATGGCAGGGCGAGGTCGTCTTCCTGCACGAAGTCGTGCCCGGCGCCGCCGACCGCTCCTACGGCATTCAGGTGGCGAAGCTCGCCGGTCTGCCGCCGAGCGTGATCGAGCGCGCCAAGCTCGTGCTCGCGCAACTCGAAGCCGAGGACCGTATGTCGCCGGCGCGCCGGCTGATCGACGACCTGCCGCTGTTCGCAGCGGCGCGGCCGGCGGAGTCGCCACGCGACGCCGCGCTCGCCGCGCTGGTCGACGCGCTGGCGGCGCTGCATCCCGACGAAATGTCGCCGCGCCAGGCGATCGAAGCGCTCTATGCGCTCAAGGCGCAGTTGGCGACGTTGAAGTAGCCCCGATCGAGCCAAGCCGGGCTACAGCCGTCTCCGCCGGCGCATTTGGATCAGCAGAAGCAGACCGCTCCAGGCGATGCAGACGGCAAGCCCGACGGCGAGCGCCGGCCACACGCCGATCGGCGCGACCAGATAATGGACGGTGAAAAACCCCAGCGCCAGACCGAACAAGGGAAACTGCGTATGCGCCAGCATGCTCGCCGTGGCTTTGCCGCCGATGCGGGGATGCAGAATCACGATCGAGCTGCCGAGCACGATCGGAAACAAGGCAAACATGCCCGAGGCGAACGAGCCGATGCTGGAGCTGGCGGCAGTCACGACGGCGACGACGATGGCGACGGTGAGCGCGCGCAGCGGGATATCAAAGCGCGTGCGCACGAACTTCACCGGACCGCTGCTGGTGCGATAGCGCCAGCTCAGCGGGATGGTGACGGCATAGATCGCGATGGTGATCGCCATGGCGCCAAGCGGCGTCCAATCGACCGTGCGCAGCGCCGCCGCGATCGCGAGCCACAGCGCGGTCGCCGCACCAAGGCTGACGACGAGGCCGCGCCGTTGCGCCAGCGCCGCGTAGGTGGCGGCGAAGATCCCGATGGCGCCGTTGACGGCAACGCTGCCGATGGCGCTTGCGGCGATGAAATCCGGCGGTTGCTCAAGGGCAAGAATAGTGTAGGCGGCGCCGGCCGAGGTCGGCAGCGCGCCGACCAGCGCCCCCACGAACGGACCGCTGCGCTCGACCACCAGCGAAGTGACGACGACGACGATCGCCGTCAGCGCCATCTTGAGCGCGAGTGCGGACCAGAACAGCAGTTCGGGTGACATGGAATGCATCAGATAGGGACAATTACCTCTCCCCGCACGCGGGGAGAGGGTTATTACCTGCGTCTGAGGCTGATCTCGACCGGCGGCCCGTTCTTGATGGTCTGATAAACGACGCAGTACCGCTCGGTGAGCTTGAGCAACTGGTCGAGCTTGTCCTGCGGCGCGTCGGTGTCGAGGTCGAAGCCCAGCCGGATTTGCGCAAACCCGACCGGCGCATCCTTGGCAACACCCAGCGTGCCGCGGAAATCGAGATCGCCTTCAACCGACACCGTGCCGGATCGCAACGGAACGTCGAGGGCGGTCGCGACCGCCTTCAGCGTCACGCCGGCGCACGCGACCAGCGCTTCGAGCAGCATGTCGCCGGAGCACAGTTCAAGGCCCGACCCACCGGTGGCCGGATGCAGGCCGGCGACCGCAAGCGCGCGGCCGGTCTCGACCTTGCAGGCGATGTTGGCGTCGTCGAGCGTGCCTTTGGCATGAAGCGTGATCAAGCCGGCCGTGGGGTCGGTCTTATAGCGTTCCTTGATCGGCGTCTGCAGCGCGCGCAGCCCGGCAGCGTCCATGGGGAAGCCCTTTCGTGTGGGAAGGCGCAGAATATAGAGGACGGATGACGGAGGACAGAGGACAGATAGATCTTAAAATCCGTCATCCGTCATCTGTTCTCCGTCATCCGTTTCGGATCGAGCGCGGCCAACACACGACGTTTGACAAAATCGAAGGCAGCGGACTGGCGATCGCGCGGGCGGGGCAGATCCACCTCGATCTGGTCAAAGATGCGGCCGGGGCGCGGGCACATTACCATGACCCGGTCGGCGAGCACGATCGCCTCGTCGACGTCGTGGGTGACCAGGATCAGCGTTGGCTTGGCGTCGGCCCACAGATCGAGCAGATGGTCCTGCAAGTCCGCGCGGGTGAAGGCATCGAGCGCCGAGAACGGCTCGTCGAGCAGCAGCACCTGCGGGCGCGGCACCAGCGCCCGCGCGATGGCGACGCGTTGCGCTTGGCCGCCGGACAATTCGCGCGGCCACATCGCCGCCTTCTCGGCAAGCCCGACGCGCTTAAGTGCGGTCGCGACGCGCTGAGCCCGTTCGGACCTCGGGCGATCGCCAAGCCCGAAGCCGACGTTATCGGCGACCTTGAGCCAGGGCAGCAACCGCGGTTCCTGAAAGATGATACCGATCTTCTCGTGCGGCGCCGTGATCCGCTCGCCGTCGAGCACAATCGCGCCCTCGCTCGCCGGGTCGAGGCCGCTGATCGCGCGCAACAGCGTGGATTTCCCGCAACCCGAACCGCCGATCACGGCGACGATCTCGCCAAGCTCGACTTCGAGCGAGACGCCGCCGAGCGCATGCACGCCATTGGGATAGGTCTTGCCGACGCGTTCGAGTGTGAGCATGACGTCGTCCTATTCTTGGCGAACAACGTCTTCCCAGCGCAGGAACGGCGCGGCGGTGAGCGCGATGAGCCAATCCGTCGACTTGCCGACGATCGCGAAGGCGACGATCGCCGCGACGATCTCCGCTGGCTTGCCGAGCTGTTGGCCGTCGATAAGCAGATAACCGAGACCCTCGGATGCGCCCATGAGCTCGGCCGCGACGACGAACATCCAACCGAGGCCGAGACCCGAACGCAACGAAATGACATAGGCCGGCAGCACGGCCGGAAGCAGGACGCGACGCACCATCGCAACATCGCTCAACCGGAACGCGCGTCCGACTTCCACGAACTTGCGATCGACCGATTGGATCGCGCCCATCAGGCCGAGATAGACCGGAAAAAACACGCCGACCGCAATCAGCGTCACCTTCGAAGCCTCGAAAATGCCGAGCCAGAGGATGAACAACGGCACCCAGGCGATCGAAGGGATGGCGCGCAGCGCCTGCAGGCTCGGATCCAGAAGACGCCGCACGAATGCCGAATAGCCGGCCGCGGCACCGACAACCGTAGCGGCGGTGACGCCGAGCCCAAAACCGGCCGCAACCCGCGCCAGCGTCACCAGCGTATTGCGCTGCAGGTCACCCGTGCGCGCCAGATCGACAAAGGTCGCGAAGATCACGGACGGCGGCGGCGCCAACCGCCCGCTCGCGAAGCCCATCCGCACGATAATTTCCCACGCCACCGCCAGACCGACCGGCAGCACGAGCCCGAGCGCCGGCCGCGCCAGGCGCATCCATCGGTTGGATGCAGCCCGCTGCGTCGGCGTGCCCTCGGCGATCATCGTTATGGTGACAAGGGACATGGCGCAGGTCTCGAAAGCAATGCGTCGAACCTGTTCACCTCACCCTGCGTGCTGGGGAAGCGAATTTTCAATTCGTGACCGTCACGTAGCGATCGTCAATGAGATCGTCGAGGCTCTTCTTCACGTCGACACTCGCGGGGATCACGCCCGCCTGCTGCAACGCAAGTCCGGCCTGAAGAATGGAGTCGCGCTGCGCGGCCCCGATGCGGTTGAACGTCAGCTCGGTTCGCTCCTTGAGCTGCTTGTCGACGACCGCGTCGGGCAGCTTGGTCGCAGCGATGAAGATGCGTTTCTCCTCGTCGTAGTGGGCGAGCGAATATTTGCGCGCCTCCTCGTAGACCGCGAGCACGCGCCGCGTGAGATCGGGGTATCGGCTGAGGAAATCTTCGCTCACATTGAGGATGCCCCAGGTGTTGGCGTCCTTATTACGATAGAACAGCCGTGCGCCGTCCTCGATCTCGGCCTGCGCCATCATCGGATCGAGCCCCGCCCAGGCATCGACGTCGCCGCGAATGAGCGCGATCTTGCCGTCGGGATGCTGCAGCAGCACCGGGATGATGTCCTTTTCGCTTAGCCCGACCGATTGCAGCGCCCGCACCAGGAAGATGTGCGGGTCGGTGCCGCGCGTCACCGCGACACGCTTGCCCTTGAGATCGGCGATCTTTGCGATCGGCGTATCCTTGCGCGTGACCAGCGCCGTCCATTCCGGACGGGAATAGACGTAGATCGATTTGATCGGATTGCCGTTGACCCTGCCGACGAGCGCGGCAGCGCCCGCAGTCGAGCCGAAATCGATCGAGCTAGCGTTGAGGAACTCGAGCGCCTTGTTGGAGCCCAGCGTCTGCACCCAGCGGATGCCGATGCCGTCCTTCTCGAATTCCTTTTCGAGCAGGCCCTTCTCCTTCAACACCATTGATACCGGATTGTAGGTGGCCCAATCGATACGGATTTCCCTCGGCTTGTCGGTGGCGCGCGCGATATCCGGCACCAGGCTCGTAGCGAGAGCAGAGAGTAGCAGATGACGGCGCGAGAGCATGGATCGACCTCTAAGGGTGGGGTCGCATCGACGTTCTCACGTACGAAGGCGACCGGAAATGGAGGCGGGATTTTTCAGCCCGCCGTCAGCGCGGCGACAAAGCAAGCCCCCGCGCCATAAGTTGCGTTTGCTTGAGCGCCCGCAAGCTGCGCGCTCAAATCGGCGCTGTATTTATTTTTTAGGAAGCCTTCCTGAGGTCGTCAATTGAAAATAAATGCCATGATAAGGCCTTGCCTGAGAACAATTGCGTTGTAGCTGATCGGACGAAAGGCTGCCCGTTTTTCACGGCGTCAGCACCAGGCGGCCGATGACCTTGCCGGCCTTCAATTCGTTGAGCGCTTCGTTCACCGCGGCGAGCGGGCGCGTGCCGATGGGAAGGTCGGGCGCGCCTTTGCGGCGCACCAGATCGAGCAGCTCGGCCATTTCGGTGAGGCTGCCGACATAGGAGCCTTGAATGGTCATCGCCCGCAGCGGAAAAGACGGCGTCGGCACCGTGATGTCGCCACCGAACAGGCCGACTACGATCACCTTGCCGCCCTTGACGATGCTGTCGACGCCGAGCTGGACGGTGCGTGAAGCGCCGACCAGGTCGATGACTGCCCAGACGCCACCCTTGGTCGCCTCGATGATCTGCTTGGCCGCGTCCGCCGCATTGCCGTCGATCACGGCTTGGGCGCCGGCTTTGCGCGCCGCCTCACGCTTGACCGGATCGATATCGACGACAATCGCGCCCTTGCCGCCCATCGCCCGGTGCAGCGCCAAGCACATCAGCCCGAGCCCGCCGGCGCCGATGATGACCACCGGTTCCTCATGCAATAGCGGGCCGACCTTCTTCAACGCGCCGTATGTCGTGATGCCCGAGCAGGCGAGCGGCGCCGCCTTTTCCGGCGCAATGCCGCCGATATCGAACAGATAACGCGGATGCGGAACCAGCAAATGGTCGGCATAGCCGCCTGAGCGGAAGACCCCGATGCTGAGCGCGGTGCGGCAGAACTGCTCGTCGCCGCGGCGGCACACCGTACATTCGCCGCAGCCCAGCCACGGATGCACCAGCCTGCGGTCGCCGATTTTGACGCCGACCGCGTCGGGACCGACGGCGACGACTTCGCCGACATTCTCATGGCCCATGGTCAGCGGCAGTTTGACGCCGCGATCGCTGAGCTGGAGCCGCTTGCCGCCGCCCAGGTCGTAATAGCCGTCCCAGATATGCAGATCGCTGTGGCAGACGCCGGCGGCGATGACCTTGAGCAAGATCTCGGTCCCGGCCGGCTTTGGCGTCGGCCGTTCCATCAGCCGCAGTGGCGCACCGCATTCACAGACATCATAGCTTTTCATCGGACCGATCCTCCCTCTGGCCGCAGCCGGCTCGCGTAGGGATAAGGCTAGCACAAGGCCGCCGGCGGGCCCTCTTATGAGAAACACCGCCTTGCTGTACGCCTTGGCCGCTCCTTACGCGAGGGGGTGGCCGTGCGCGGCAAAGCCCGGCCCCGATGACAGCGCGCGGCAGCTCGGCTATGAGTGCGATGATGCTCGATAGCCCCCGCGCCGCGCACGCCGCCGTCGACCTGCTCGACAGCACGGCGATCGTCGCCGACCTCAAGGCGCTCGCCAAGACCCATGCCGGCCGCGAGCGTGAATTGCGCGCCGCCGTCGCCCAGCGGCTGAAATCGGCGCTGACGCAAGCGCGCGCCCGCGCCGAAGAGCTGCTGCTGCAGGACCGTCACGGCCGGCGCTGCGCCGAAAGACTATGCCGGATGCAGGACGAGATCATCCGCATCCTGTTCGAGTTCGCCGCCAGCGAGCTTTATCCGACCCAGGTCCCTTCCCAGGCCGAACGCATGGCGGTGATCGCCACCGGCGGCTACGGCCGCGGTCTGTTGGCGCCGGGCTCCGACATCGATCTGCTCTTCATCATGCCCTACAAACAGACCGCCTGGGGCGAATCGGTCGCCGAGACGCTGCTCTATTGCCTGTGGGACATGGGGCAGAAGGTCGGCCATGCGACGCGTTCGGTCAACGAATGCATTCGCCAAGCCAAGGCCGATATGACGATCCGCACCGCGCTCCTCGAATCGCGTTATCTGTTCGGCGATGCCGAACTGTACGCCGAGCTGACCGCGCGCTTCGAAAAGGAAGTCGTGCAGGGCACGGCGGCGGAGTTCGTCGCCGCCAAGCTCGCCGAGCGCGAGGAGCGCCACCGCCGCGCCGGCCAATCGCGCTATCTGGTCGAGCCGAACGTCAAGGACGGCAAGGGGGGCTTGCGCGACCTGCACACGCTGTTCTGGATCGCCAAATACGTCTACCGGGTGCGCGAGCCCGAGGAATTGATCGAGCGCGGCGTGTTCGACCGCGGCGAATACAACATGTTCCGCCGTTGCGAGGACTTTCTTTGGTTGGTCCGTTGCAACATGCACTTCCTCTGCGGCCGCGCCGAGGAGCGGCTGTCGTTCGACATCCAGCGCGAGATCGCGGTGCGGCTCGGCTACACCGAGCATCCGGGTCTCAAGGATGTCGAGCGCTTCATGAAGCATTACTTCCTCACCGCCAAGCACGTCGGCGATCTCACCGCCATCCTCTGCGCCGGGCTCGAGGAGCGGCAGGCCAAGCCGGCACCGGTGCTCAGCCGCATGATCGCCCGGCTGCGTCCGGCGCGCGGCCGCCGCACGCTGACCGAGACCGGCGATTTCATCATCGACAACAACCGCATCAACCTCGCCCGTCCCAATGTGTTTGCCCGCGACCCGGTCAATCTGATCCGGCTGTTCTATCTGGCGCAGAAGCACAACCTGGCGATCCATCCCGATGCCATGCGGGTAGCCGCGCGCTCGCTCAAGCTGATCGACGCCAAGGTGCGCGGCAACAAGGAGGCGAACCGGCTGTTCCTGGAGATTCTGACCTCGAAGAGCGAGGCGGAAACCGTGCTGCGCCGCATGAACGAGGCCGGCGTGCTCGGCGAATTCGTGCGCGCGTTCGGCCGCATCGTGGCGATGATGCAGTTCAACATGTACCACCACTACACGGTGGATGAGCATCTGTTGCGCTGCATCGGCGTGCTCAACGAGATCGAGCGCGGCGGCGTCCCCGAGGTTGCATTCGCCAGCGAATTGATGCGGACAATCCTGCCGGAGCATCGCACCGTGCTCTACGTCGCGCTGTTCCTGCACGACATCGCCAAGGGACGCATCGAGGACCATTCGATCGTCGGCGCGCACATCGCGCGGCGGCTTTGTCCGCGGCTCGGGCTCAATGCGGCGGAGACCGAGCTGGTCGCCTGGCTGGTCGAGGTGCACCTCGTGATGTCGACGGTGGCGCAGTCGCGCGACCTCTCCGACCGCCGCACGATCGAGAACTTTGCCGCCGTGGTGCAGTCATTGGAGCGGATGAAGCTCCTCGCCATCCTGACCACGGCCGACATCCGCGCGGTGGGACCCGGGGTGTGGAACGGCTGGAAGGCGCAGCTCCTGCGCACGCTCTATTACGAGACCGAGCCGGTGCTCACCGGCGGCTTCTCCGAGGTCAACCGCGCCGAACGCGTGGCGGCGGCCAAGGCCGAGTTCCGCGCCGAGATGGCGGATTGGCCGGCCGACGCGCTCGACGCCTATATCGCGCGCCATTATCCGGCCTACTGGCTCAAGGTCGATCTGCCGCACAAGGTGGCGCATGCGCGCTTCGTGCGCGACACCGAAGCGGCGGCCAAGCGGCTCGCCACCAGCGTCGGCTTCGACGCCGGGCGCGGCGTCACCGAGCTGACCGTCTACGCGCCCGACCATCCGTGGCTGCTCTCGATCATCGCCGGCGCCTGCGCGCTGACCGGCGCCAACATCGTCGATGCCCAGATCTACACGACCACCGACGGCCTGGCGCTCGACACCATCTCCGTCTCGCGCGAGTTCGAGTTCGACGAGGATGAGGCGCGCCGCGCCGCGCGCATCGGCGACGCCATCGAGAAGGCGGTGCGCGGACAGATCAAGCTGCCCGACGTGCTGCCCAAGCGGGCGCCGCCGAAAGGCCGGCTCAAGGCCTTCGCCATCGAGCCGGAGGTGACCATCAACAACCAATGGTCCCACCGCTATACCGTGGTCGAGGTGACCGGCCTCGACCGGCCGGGGCTCCTTTACGAACTGACCACGACGCTGTCCAAGCTCAACCTGAACATCGCCTCGGCGCATGTCGCGACCTTCGGCGAACGCGTCGTCGACGTGTTTTACGTGACCGATCTGCTCGGCGCCAAGATAACGACGCCGACCCGCCAGGCCGCGATCAAGCGGCCGCTGCTGGCGCTGTTCACCTTGCCCGGCAACGACACCAAGCCGGCGCGAGAGACTGCGGCGGGGTAGAATTGGTCTCGCCGCGCGCGGCTCTCGGCAGTTCGCAGCACATGATTCGAAGCTCCAGTTTGCGAGCTGCAATCACGCCTATGCCGAAGCTGGCAAAATGTCGTCCCCGTATTTCCGGTATTGCCCCTTGACCGGACATCGCTCGGGTTTGGCGACAGCGGCACGAAAAACGCCTTTCGGATATCAGCGGATTGAAGCATAGGCGCAAATCAAATAGAAATCGAACCTGCCTCCGCCTGATTCGGCACCTGGAAGGAGGAGATCGCTAAAACAAATTCCGACCGAAATCGCAACGCCACGCGAAAATGATCACATTGAGGTCAACGCTAAACCCGTGAGAATTCTTTTTGGATCGCTCCGCAATGGATGTGGCTTTGTCGCCGGCTGTTTCCTCTGTACTCTGCTCGCTACGCTACTGCTGCCGATAACGGCGTCAGCCGAAGACCAAGAGAAGTCAACCGGCAAATCGGCGGATCGTGAAGGGTTGCCCCCATCGTCTCGCCAACGGCCGGCTGACCGGTCGGAGAGCACTCCGCGATGGACTGTCTCAGCCGAGGCCATCGTCTTGGGCCGTATAGGCGGCGTAAATCAAACGCTCGTTGAACGCGTGCCGGGCAGCGTACCATTCTACAAACCGCCCTACGATACGTCGACTGCCCCTGGCATCGAAGCTTTCAACAGCAACCAGTTTCAACAGGGTTTTTCCGCCGGGCCGAAAATTGACCTGATTTACCATGGCGATTCCGGTTACGGCGTGGAGCTGTCGTATTTTAACATCTTCAACCAGCGCGCCACCAAAATCATTGGTCCCGACAGTCCGGCAGACTGGCTGGTGATGAAGGCTCCCGGCGCGTTCTGGCAAACTCAAGATTTTCCGTACCAAGGAATGGCATGGAGTTCCGGCACGAATCTTTATAACGTCGAGGCCAACGGGCGATTGGACATCACCAGTCGCGTGACTGTGCTGGCCGGGTTCCGGTGGCTTCAACTGAATGACAATCTTCAGGGCACGTTGACCCCCGCAGATCTCACTCAGCCGACGTGGAAACAAACTAATTCTTATTTCAATCTCTTTCAGGTCACACCGGGTATGCCAGTAACAGGAAACTACCCCCCCTTCTGGACGACAAGCACGACGAACAACCTTTATGGCGTCCAGATCGGCGTGGATGGAAAAATCCTGGAGTTCGGCCGCTTTTCCCTCGACGGGGTGATAAAGATCGGCCTCTTTGATAACAATGCCGAGCAGTCAACCGGGGTCAGCTTGCAGAAGGTGGTGTACCCATCGACAGCCACGACCAACCACGCCGCCTTCGTCAGCGACGCCGGATTGCAATTGAAATATAAAATCAACGACGGGCTGACGGTAAAGCTGGGCTACGAGGCGCTATTGTTCGCGGGCGTTGCATTGGCGCCTGGACAGATCCAGGAAACGTATACGACTCCTCCCCCTCCCCCCTCGACCGTGCGTGCACTTGGCGTCAACTGCGGGTCAACTGTGCTTTTTCAGGGAGCCACGGCCGGATTTGAGTATTCGTTTTAGAGCCGGCTGGCGGGTCCGGCTGGTAAGCAATCTCGCTCTTGTTCGGATTGGCATCCTCGACACTGCTGACTGTCATGGTGATCCCAGCGATCCATGTCGCCTTGCGCGATGCCGACGCAACAATCGGAGAGCCGGAGCCTTAATCGGGCAATACGCGCGACTGATACCGGGCGCATCGCTTAAGCCATTGCGGGCATGGTTGACGGTAGTAACCGGCCCTTAAACCACGCTCTCTACCGTCCCGACAGCGCGCAAAGCGCGCCGGGGACGGGACATGGCGTGGCGACGACAGGCGGGCCGCAAACGTGCCCCGGACGCAGGCGTTCTCGACCTTCGGCTGCGCCCGCAGGACCGCACCGGCGGGCCGCCCCCTGCGCGCGGCGACGGCGGCCGGCGGCGACGCGACAGTAGCCCGCCGCGCCAAACCCGTAGGCGCCGCCGCGGCAGCGGCAAGGGCCGGTCCGGCATCGGCCGTCTGATCTATTGGGGCGCGGTGCTCGCGCTCTGGGCGGTGATCGGCGCGATCGGCACGCTCATCTGGATCGGCATCCACCTGCCGCCCATCCAGTCGCTGGAAATCCCCAAGCGGCCGCCCTCGGTCCTGATCCTGGGCGCCAACGGCGCGACGCTCGCCACCCGCGGCGACATGGGCGGCGCCGCGGTGCCGCTGCGCGAGCTGCCGGACTACGTACCCAAGGCCTTCATCGCCATCGAAGATCGCCGCTTCTATTCGCATCACGGCGTCGACCCGTGGGGCATCATGCGCGCGGTCATCAAGGATGTGGTGCGGCGCGGCGCCTCGCAAGGCGCTTCCACCATCACCCAGCAGCTCGCCAAGAACCTGTTCCTGACGCAGGAGCGCACCGTGTCGCGCAAGCTGCAGGAGGTGGCGCTCGCATTCTGGCTGGAGCACAAGTTCAGCAAGGCAGAGATCCTCGAACTCTATCTCAACCGCGTCTATTTCGGCTCCGGCGCCTACGGCGTGGAAGCAGCCGCCCAGCGCTATTTCGGCAAATCGGCGCGGCAGTTGACGCTCGCCGAGGCCGCCATGCTGGCGGGTCTCGTCCAATCGCCGTCACGGCTGGCGCCGAGTCACAACCCGGACGGCGCCGAGCGCCGCGCCCGCCTGGTGCTCGCCGACATGGCAGAGCAAAAACTGATCGGCGCTGACGCGGCGCGGCTGGCGCTCGCCAATCCCGCGCGCGCGAAAAAACCGGCCGGCGCCGGCTCCGACAATTACGTGGCGGACTGGGTCATGGACGCGGTCGACGACCTCGTCGGCCGCTTCGATCAGGACATTGTTGTCGAGACCTCGATCGATCCGGTGCTGCAAGACGCCGCCGAACACGCGCTGGTCGACGCGCTGGCGCAGAAGGGCGAAAAGCTCGGCATCGGCGAGGGCGCGCTGGTGGCGATGACGCCGGACGGTGTCGTGCGCGCGCTCATCGGCGGCAAGAGCTATGCTGAGAGCCAGTTCAATCGCGCCATCGCCGCCAAGCGGCAGCCGGGCTCGGCGTTCAAGCCCTTCATCTATCTCACCGCGCTCGAACACGGGCTAACCCCGGACACGGTGCGCGAGGACGCGCCGATCGCCGTCAAAGGCTGGAAGCCGGAAAACTATGAGCATGAATATCTCGGCCCGGTGACGCTGACGCAGGCGCTCGCCAATTCGCTCAACACCGTTTCCGTGCGCCTGACGCTGGAAGTCGGTCCTGCCGCGGTGATCCGCACCGCCTATCGCCTCGGCATCACCTCCAAGCTCGAGCCCAATGCCTCGATCGCGCTTGGCACGTCGGAAGTCTCGCCGCTGGAACTCGTCTCCGCCTATGCGCCGTTTACCAATGGCGGCTTCGCCGTTGCGCCGCATGTCATCGAGCGCGTGCGCGGCGCCGACGGCAAGCCGCTGTACGCGCGCGCGACGCAGGCGCTTGGCCGCATCGTCGACGCCCGCTATGTGGCGATGATGAACAGCATGATGCATGAGACGCTCGTCGGCGGCACCGCGCGCCGCGCCGATCTGCCCGGCTGGCCGGCGGCCGGCAAGACCGGCACCAGCCAGGATTTCCGCGACGCCTGGTTCGTCGGTTACACCTCGCACCTCGTCGCCGGCGTGTGGCTCGGCAACGACGACAATTCGCCGACGCGCAAGGCCGTCGGCGGCGGCCTGCCGGTCGAAATCTGGAGCCGGTTCATGAAGGCCGCCCATCAGGGCGTTGCGCCTTCGGCCCTGCCCGGTGTCGGCAGCGCCGGATGGCTGAGTGCGGCGCCGCAACCCCAGAACACCGCTCCGGCCGGCGCACCGGCGGCGGCAGGTGCTCGATCGCCGCAGGCCGACCACGGCGGCCTCGACTTCTGGCTGCTCGACCGCCTGTTCGGACGGCGCTGAGCGTATTTTTGACGTAGGCCGCCAATGCCGCGAAGCTGCCGTTCTTGTGGCAAGTTGATGCAGATCAACTCGCTGCGGCGCGTTTTGCGGTTTTTTGCCGATGTCCGGCCTGTTGCCGGTAAATTGGCGGCACGATGCAATCGCAGCTGATGAAATATCTCGACCGGCGGATACCGCGCTACACGAGCTATCCGACCGCCGTGCAATTCGGCGCCGGCGTCGATGCGCGATCCTACCAACATTGGCTCGCGGCCTTGCCCGCCGCCGCGCCGGTTTCGATCTATCTGCACGTGCCGTTTTGCGCCGAGCTCTGCCTGTACTGCGGCTGTCACACGACGGTGGCCCGCCGCTATGGGCCGGTGGCGGCCTATGTGGACCTGCTGGATCGCGAAATCGAACTGATCGGCGGGTTTTTGGCGAGACCGCCGGTGAACGAGATTCATTGGGGCGGCGGCACGCCGACCATGTTGCTGCCGCAGGATTTGCTGCGGCTGACGGAGGGCTTGCGGAAAAATTTCACGATGATGGCGACGACCGCCAGCGCCATCGAGATCGATCCCCGTTCGCTGACGCCGGCGCACATCGCCACCCTGGCGGAAATGGGGATCACGCGCGCCAGCCTCGGCGTGCAGGATTTCGAGGAGCGCGTGCAACAGGCGATCCGGCGGCCGCAGAGTTTCGAACAAACCGCACGCGCGGTCGATGGATTGCGCGACGCCGGCATCACCAACATCAATCTCGATCTGATGTACGGCTTGCCGCATCAGACGGTGGCGACGATCACAAACACGGCGAAGCGCGCGCTGGCGCTCGATCCGGATCGGATCGCGCTATTCGGTTACGCGCATGTGCCGTGGATGAAACGTCACCAGAGGCTCATTCCGGAAGCGGCGCTGCCCGGCGACAGCGAGCGGTTTGCGCAAAGTGGCGCGGCCGCCGAGGTGCTGGTCGGCGCCGGCTATCGGCGGATCGGCCTCGATCATTTCGCCAAAGCCGGCGACCTGCTCGCCCGGCAGCAGGGTGAAGGCCGGCTGCACCGCAATTTCCAGGGCTACACCACCGACGAATCGCCGATCCTCATCGGCTTCGGCCCTTCGGCGATCGGCTCGTTGCCCGAGGGCTACGTGCAGAACGCGCCCAGCATGGTCGCCTACCGCGACGCGATCGTCGCCGGCCGGCCGGCCACGGTGCGCGGCCGCGCGCTGACTCCGGAGGATCGACTGCGCCGGTCGATCATCGAGCGCCTGATGTGCGACTTGACGGTGGACGTTGCCGAGAGGTGCGCCGCCTACGATACGGACGCGGATCATTTCGCCGCCGAGCTTGGCAAGCTCGATGAGCTGGTGAGCGACGGCATCGTCGAGTGCAGCGGCACCACGATCACGGTGCCGGAGCAGAGCCGGACGTTCGTGCGTTCGGTGTGCGCGGTGTTCGACGCCTATATGTCGAACGGCGAAGCGCGCTTCTCCAAGGCGTCGTGAATTTACGCCGCGCGGGTGGCAAAAGCAGCGGCGGCGCCGTCGGCTTCAGCGCGCCAATTCAGTCGCAGGCGCGATGTGCTCGCCGCCGGCCGCCAAGCGAGACAAGCGCCGGCGCTGCGCCGGGGCGAAGCCGTTGGCGCTCTGCTGATAGAACACGCTGTAGCGGCCGACCGCCTCGGCATAGGCCGCGGCGTCGGCGGCCTTCTTGACCTCGAGCGAGTCGAAGCCGGCGCGCGTCAGAAACAGAAACTGATCGCGCAGGATTTCGCCGGTGGCGCGCAGTTCGCCGCGAAAGCCGTAGCGCTCGCGCAACTGCCGCGCCTGGGTATAGGCGCGGCCGTCACGGAAATTCGGAAAGGCCAGCGCGATCAGCGCCAGCCGGTCGAGCCAGGGCGCAAGCTCGGCGACCTTGCGGTCATTCGGCCAGATGAGCCCGGTCGGCGCGCCGCGCCGCGTCAGCTCGGCGGCGTCGGCCAGGAAACGCGCGGCCGGGACGATGACTGCCGCGCCATCGGGGATCGGCGCATCGTCGACAACGCGCAGGTAGGGGTCCTCGATGACGCGGCCGCGCTTAACGAGTGGCATAGACACGCTCCCTGAATGGCTCGATGCCGGTGCGATCGACCACCTGCAGGAAGGTTTCCTGCGGGTCCTCGCGCAATTCGAGATAGGCGGCAACGATATCCTCGACCACGTCGGCGACTTCGGCGTAGCGCACCGCCGGACCGATCAGCGTGCCGAGCGTGGCCTCCTCGTCGGCGCGGCCGCCGATGGTGATCTGATAGAACTCTTCGTTGTTCTTCTCGACGCCGAGAATGCCGATATTGCCGACGTGATGATGGCCGCAAGCGTTGACGCATCCGGAAATGTTGATGTGCAGCGGGCCGAGATCACGGGCGAGATCGCGGTCGCGGAACCGCCGGCTGATCTCCTGCGCCACCGGAATGGAGCGGGTGTTCGCCAAGCTGCAATAGTCGAGCCCGGGGCAACTGATGATGTCGGAGACCAGACCAACATTGGGCGTGGCAAGGCCGCGGGCGTCGAGCGCCCGCCACAACCGCGGCAGTCGTGCTGCGCCACATGCGGCAACACCAGGTTCTGCTCATGGCCGACGCGAATCTCGCCGAACGAGTAGCGGTCGGCGAGATCGGCGATGGTATCCATCTGCTCCGCGGTGGCGTCGCCGGGCGTGCCGCCTTCCGGCTTGAGCGACAGCGTGACGATGGCGTAACCGTCGACCTTGTGGTTGGCGACCGAGTTGGCGAGCCACGCGTCGAACAGGCTGTCGCTGCGCGCCGCGGCCAGCGCCGGCGGCGAATCCTCGAGCCGCTCATAGGCCGGATAGCGAAAGCGCGCGGCGATGTCGTCGACCACGGCCGGATCGAGCGCCAGCGGCCCGTCCTTGATCTGACGCCATTCGGCCTCGACCTCTTTGGCGAAGGCTTCGGCGCCGAGATCGTGCACCAGGATCTTGATCCGCGCCTTGTAGATGTTGTCGCGCCGTCCGTATGAATTATAGACGCGCAGGATGGCCTCGACGTAGCTCAACAGGTCGCGCTTCGGCAGGAACGGCTTGATCGTCTTGGCGATGAACGGGGTGCGGCCGAGACCGCCGCCAACCATGACTTCGAAGCCGGATTCGCCGGTGCCGTTGCGATGCAGCCGCAGCCCGATGTCGTGCACCTTGACGGCGGCGCGGTCGTGGGCGGCGGCGGTCAGCGCGATCTTGAATTTGCGCGGCAGGAACGAGAATTCGGGATGCATGGTCAGATGCTGGCGCAGCACCTCGGCCCAGATGCGCGGATCCTCGATCTCGTCGGGCGCGACGCCGGCCCACTGGTCGGTGGTGATATTGCGCACGCAATTGCCGCTGGTCTGCATGCCGTGCAGGCCGACGCTGGCGAGATCGGCCATGGCCAGCGGCAGTTCCTCGAGCTTGATCCAGTGGAACTGGATATTCTGCCGCGTGGTGAAATGGCCGAAATTGCGGTCGTAGCGCCGCGCCACATGCGCCAGCATGCGCATCTGCGCGGACGACAGCGTACCGTAGGGAATGGCGATGCGCAGCATGTAGGCGTGCAGCTGCAGATAAATTCCGTTCATCAGCCGCAGCGGCCGGAATTCCTCCTCGGTCAGTTCGCCGGACAGCCGGCGCGCGACCTGATCGCTGAACTCGGCGACGCGCTCGGTCACGAGCGTCCGGTCGAGTTCGTCGTAAAGGTACATACTTGCCTCGCGGTCAGAACGTGATGTGCGTTTCGACGGTGGGGCCGGTGGAGCGGATCGCCTCGCGCAAATTTCCGGGCTGCACCTGGCCGTCCGTCGCAACCTTGACCGGAGCGACATAGGCGCCGACGGCGCTTGTCTGATCGACACTTGCCGCCGCCAGTAGCTCGCGCGCGGCCGCAGCCGAGGTGACGACGGCGGCGCCGGCGAGGCGCGTCGACCAGCCGCCATCGGTGCGCCAATAGACCACGGCGCCATCGGCCAGCCGGTTCGCGGTCACCACCACCGGCCCGGTGATTTTCAGTTTCTGTTGCAGCGGCGATGTCATGCCGCCAACTCCCGCCGTGCGGCGCCGGGCTCGGCGGCGGCGCGCCACGCGTCCGAGCGCGCCACGGTCGGTCCGATCACCAGCAAGCCGGGTCCCTCACCCGCTTGCGCGGCAAGTGCCGGAATGTCGTCGAGCCGGCCGATCAGGCAGAGCGAGTCGGAACGGGTGCCGCGCGCCAGCACCGCCGCGGGCATATTGGCGTCGCGTCCGGCCGCGACCAAGCCGTCACGCACTGCAGCCGCCTTGCCGACGCCCATATAGACAACGAGCGTCGTCTTCGGGTCGGTGAATTTCGACCAGTCGGTTTCCGCCTCGGCGTCGGCGTGGTGCGCCGTGACGAACGCCACTTGCGTTGCCTCGTTGCGAAACGACAGCGGCAGCCCGGCCTCCGCGGCGCAGCCAAGCGCCGCGGTCACGCCCGGCACCACGACGACCGCAATGCCGGCGTTGCGCAGATATTCGAGTTCTTCGCCGCCGCGGCCGAAGATGAAAGGATCGCCGCCCTTCAGGCGTACGACATTCAATCCCCGCCGCGCCGCTTCGGCGAGACGCTCATTGATGGCGTCCTGGCCGATACCGGGCCGGCCGCTGCGCTTGCCGACGAATACCAGCTCGGCTTCGCGGCGCGCGCGATCCAAAATTTCGGCGGTGACGAGCTCGTCGTAGAACACGATGTCGGCGCCCTGCAGCGCCTGCAAAGCCCGCAACGTCAAGAGATCGGCGGCGCCCGGGCCGGCACCGACGATAAAGACAGCACCGGATGGCGCCGGCGTGTCGTCGCCATGTTCGATGGCGCGCGTCAGCGCCCGCTCGGCATCGCGCCAGCGCCCGGCCAGCGCCGCGGCGCCGATCGGGCCGTCGACGACGCGCTCCCAGAACCGCCGCAGCGAGCGTCCGCCGCGCCGCGCCTGCGCGGCGCGCACGCGGAAGCGGCCCATCAAGGCGGCGAGATCGCCGATCCGCGCCGGCAACAGCGCTTCGATGCGTTCGCGCAACCGCCGCGCCAGCACCGGCGAGGTGCCGCCGGTGGCAATCGCGACGACGACATCGCCGCGATCGACAATGGCGGGGAAGATGAACGTCGAAAGCTCGGGCCGGTCGACGACATTGACCGGAACGTGCCGGCTCCGCGCCAGCGCCGCGATGTCGTCGTCGAGCGCATCGCCCGCCGCCGACACGACCGCAATGCAATCGGTGAAATCAGCTTGGCGCGGATCGGCGAAACAAATTTCGAGCGGGCCGGACAACGCGGCTGTCAGCACTTGTTCGGCGACGCCGGCGTCCTTTGAGTACCAGCGCACCCGCGCGCCGGCGGAGCGCAGCAAGCGGAGCTTATTGAGCGCGGCCGGCCCGGCCCCGACCAGGCCCACCACACCTTCGGTCAGATCGAGAAACACCGGCAAGAAACGCATCGGGGCAAATTCCACGCAGTGGAAGAATGCTATTCCATATAGCAACGAAACTAGGCTTTCAAATAGAGGAATATTCTACTTATTCGTCCAAGGATGGGAGGATGCATCCATCGCGTGACGCCCGGAAATGAGAGGGATTTGGTCGCCTCGGCGCCCGGCGACAGCCCGGCGCCGCGAACCGATATTGGTCGTCAGCGCCACGGCCGCCGGCGATCGTCCGATATAGGCGCAACCGCCACCGCGGCCCGACGCAGATCCTGATTTGATCCCTTGGAGCATTTTACGGGTTTGGGCGTTGAGTCGTCTGCCCGACTGCCCCCCAGCCGGGTAGACGGCCTTGGCTCGCGCCGGCCCACAAAGCGGCTCCCGGGTCCTGGCCGCCTTCTCTTGTGCTATAAGTCTTGTGCCAATAAGCAAAATCCGAACGTCACCACGTCGCGCCGGAAGCGGAATGAAAATCTCCGGTGCGATGCGCCGATGCGCGGGGTGTGCACGCCGTCGTGGCGAACTCATGCGGAGGCGCGTCATTTGAGCGCCAGTGCCCTTTGATTCAAATCAAGGCGGCCGGAGCCAAGGCATTTATTTTTATGTTCGGCTCAGAGCCATCCGGCCGGGAAGGAAGAACAAGCTGAGCCGGGCGGCCTTGACCGAACCTTCAGCGGGGGCTCCGGTCAGGCCGCCTTCGTTTTTTCGGCAGGACCGAAATCCAAACCGCAGCAATCCAAACCGTCCTCACGTCGCGCCGCGCGGAGCGAAAACCGCGTGGCGCCGTCATCGCGCTGTTATGACGCTAACGCTACCAGGCAGTGATCAGTGCTCCGACCACTTCAAAATTTCGGCTGGCGGGGGCCCCAAACGGCAAGAACAATCGCCCTGACGCGGCGCCGAAAAAAGGAAATATAAATACTCTATCCCGCGATTTGCGGTCTATTTTTGCTTTTTGCGCGCCGGACATTGCCCCTACGCAAAATACTATTCTAATAACGACTCCCCTCGCTGGGCATCGAAACCCGCCGGCATGTGCCGCGGGCCAAATGATTGCGGGCAAGATGAGCAACGTTTCCGAAGTCCAGAGTGCGATCCCGGCGCCGGCGCCGCTGCGCTGGCGCGAGCTCTGGCGCAAGGAAGACTGGTGGGCGATCTGGCTCGGGCTCGGCATCGTCGTCGTCGCTTACGCGCTGTTCGCCAACGGCTCCAGCATTCGCTGGCTGGCGGTGACGCCGGCGAAGTGGTCGAACCCGGCGCAGCTCGGCGCGCATTTTGCCGCCAACGCCGTGCGCTACCTGGCGCAGTTTCTGGTCTGGCTTGCGGTGTTTTCCGCCGCGCTCACCGCGCTGGGACATAAGGTCAGAGACTTCGTTCCCGCGTTCGTGCTGGTCTATGCGCTGTCGGTGGCGATCTTCGCGCTCGGACAATGGGACCAGGCCAACACCTACAATCTCGAGCCGCCGCTGGTGGCGCTGCTGATCGGCTTAGCTCTGTCGAACCTCGTCGGCCTGCCGCGCTGGCTCGATGCCGGCTTTCGCGTCGAATTTTATATCAAGACCGGCATTGTTCTGCTCGGCGCGACGCTGCCGTTCACGCTGATCGTATGGGCGGGACCGGCGGCGATCCTGCAAGCCTCGATCGTCTCCGTGGTGACGTTCCTGGTCATCTACTGGGTCAGCTTGCGTCTCGGCCTCGACCGGCGCCTGGCGGCGACGCTCGGCGCCGGCGGCGCGGTGTGCGGCGTTTCCGCCGCCATCGCCATTGCCGGCGCGGTCGGCGCCAAAAGAGAAGACGCGTCGATCGCCATCACCACGGTGATCATCTGGGCGATTGCGATGATCTTCGTGCTGCCGTTCGCCGCCGCGGCGTTGCATCTGCCGGCCGGCGTCGGCGGCGCCTGGATCGGCACCTCGGAATTTGCCGACGCGGCCGGGTTCGCCGCGGCGCAGACCTAAGGGCATCTGGCCGAAAACGGCACCGTCGCCGGCACCAGCGACCAGGCGGTCTTTGCCTATACCCTGATCAAGGTGGTGGGACGCGACGTCTGGATCGGCATCTGGGCCTTCGTGCTGGCGATCATCGCCACCACGCAATGGGAGCGCACCGAGACCGGCCGCAAGCCCGACGCCGCGGAAATCTGGTGGCGCTTTCCGAAATTCGTCATCGGCTTTCTGGTCGCTTCGCTGATCGTCACGCTGGTGACGACAGGTTACAGCCTCGCCGAGTACAACAAGACCGTGGTGCCGAGCCTGGTCGGACCGATCAAGGATCTGCGCAGCTGGGCCTTTATCTTCTGCTTTCTCAGCATCGGCCTGACGACGCGGTTCCGCGACCTGGCGACGGCGGGAACCAGGCCGTTCCTCGCTTTCAGCGCCGGCGCGGTGGTCAATATCATCGTCGGCTTTGTCCTCTCGGCGCTGGTGTTCGCGTCGCATTGGGAAAATCTGGCGCGCTGACATGGCAGCGCTTGGTGCGAATCCGAAGGAACACTGTCTCGCGTGCGTTCATTTCCGCAACGACGCGAAATTCCTTGAAGCCGTCTTCGGCGGACTGACCAGCTTGAGCTCGGGCTTCGGCTCGGTGCGCGCCGACGACGGCATCTGTCTGCGCCACGATCGTTATCTGTCGGCGCAGAGTTTTTGCGCGGAGTTCTCTCCTGCGGGCGCGAGCCAGAGCGATGCTGCGGCTGCTTAGTGGAGCATGATCTTTTCGGAAAACCGGCTTCCACTTTTCCGGATCATGCTCTAGCAGTACGCGTCAGATCGCCTTGCTGAGATCGTGGTTCTTCAGCGGCAGCGAGCGAATGCGCCGGCCGGTGGCGGCGAAGACGGCGTTGCACAAGGCCGGCGCCAGCGGCGGCACCGGCGGCTCGCCGACGCCGCCCCAGAAATCGCCGCTCGGCACCATCACGGTCTCCACCTTCGGCACGGCGGCGATGCGTAGCATCTCGTAATCGTCGAAGTTCGACTGCTCGACGCCGCCGTTCTTGATGGTGATTTCGCCCTGCAGCACCGCCGTCAGCGCGAACACGATGGCGCCTTGGATCTGCATCTCGACCGACAGCGGATTGACGACATGGCCGGAGTCGAGCGCCGCCACGACGCGGTGCACGCGCACGGCACCGCCTTCGACCGAGGCCTCGACCACCTGGGCGCAATAACTGCCGCAGGCCTCGTTGACCGCGATGCCGCGGAACACGCCCGGCGGCAGCGGCGCGAACCAATCCGCCTTCCTGGCCGCGGCGTCGAGCACGGCGAGATCCTTGGGGCTGTTGCGCAGAAGCCGCCGCCGATAGAGATAAGGATCCATTCCGGCGGCGTGCGCCATCTCGTCGACAAAGCATTCCTTGTAATAGACGTTCTGCGTGTAGTTGATCGCGCGCCAGACGCCGATCGGCACCGGCGATTGGCACACCACGTAATCGACCAGATAATTCGGCACGTCGTAGGGCATTTCGTCGGTCAGCCCGCAGAGGAAGCTGCGGTCGATGAAACTGTTGCCGAACTCCGGCACGATGCCGGCAACGAAAGACGGGCCGGCGAGCCGGATCTTCCATGCGATCGGCATACCATCGGCGTCGAGGCCGGCGGTCAAGCGCGCCAGGCCGACCGGTCGATAGAAATCGTGCCTGACGTCCTCTTCGCGCGTCCAAATGAGCTTGACCGGCGCTTCGACTTCCTTAGCGATGAGCACCGCTTCGCGGATGTATTCCTGGATCGCGGCGCGGCGGCCGAAGCCGCCGCCGAGCATCATGCGATGGATCACGACCTTGTCGTTCGACACCCCGGCCGCCGCGGCGGCGGTGGCGAGCGCGGTGGTGGCGTCCTGCGTCGGCGCCCAGATCTCGACCCCGCCGCGCGTGACATGGGCGGTGCAGGTCTGCGGCTCCATGGTGGCGTGCGCGAGGAACGGCACCGCGTAGTCCGCCTCGATGCGGCGCGCGGCGCGGGCCAGGCCGGCCGCCACATCGCCGTCGGCGCGGCCGACTTGCGACTTTTTGGCATCGAGGCCGCAGCGCGCCAACTGCGCGATGTCGGCGGTCACCACGCGGCCATTGCCGCGCTCGTCCCAGACCACCGGCAGCGTCTCGATCGCGCGCCGCGCGCGCCACCAGGAATCGGCGACGACGGCAACCGCGTCGGGCAAGCGCACCACGCGGCGGATGCCGGGCATCGCGGCGATCGCGCCTTCGTCGACCGATTTCAGCTTGCCGCCGAAAACCGGGCAATGCGCGATGGCGGCGTAAAGCATGCCCGGCAGCCGCACGTCGATCGCATAGACCGGCTGCGCGGTTATCTTGTCGAGCATATCGAGGCGCCGGCGCGGCTTGCCCGCGAGCTTCCAGGTGTCGGGCTCTTTCAGCTCGACCGCAGCGGGAGGCGTGAGCTTTGCCGCGTCCTCGGCGACGACGCCGAATGTCACCGTGCGGCCGGTCGGCCGGTGGGTGATCGCGCTCAATTGCGCCGCGCATTCCGACGCCGGCACATTCCATCGCGCCGCGGCCGCGGCGATCAGCAACTCCCGGGCGATGGCGCCGGCCTGCCGCAGGTAAAGCTGCGAGGACGCGATCGATCGGCTGGCGCCGGTCGACAGATCGCCCCAGACGCGGTCGCGGCGCCAATTCTCCTCGGGCGCGACGAATTCGGTGCGGACCTTTTCCCAGTCGCATTCCAGCTCTTCGGCGACCAGCATGGCGAGGCCGGTCTGCGCGCCCTGCCCCATCTCGGACCGCGCGATACGGATGACGACCGAATTGTCCGGGCAAATCACCAGCCAGGCCGTGACCTCCGGGGCTTCCTCGGCCGCGCGCGCGGGTGCAACGGGTGCAAAGGGGATGGCAAAGGCCAGCGTCAGGCCGCCGCCTGCAACGCTTATTCCGGTGAGGAAAGAACGGCGGCTCAGCGGGTCGCCCGTCATTGCTCTTCCCTGGCCTTCATGCTCGGCGGTGAAGGCGGTGGCTGTGTTGAGAACATCATCACTGCGCGTCGCCTCGCCCGCGCGTCCCCTGGCCGCCCGGCGCGCATCCTAACAAACATGGTGCCGCAGGCAACGCCGGAGTTAAGGCCCGCTCCAGCGCGCTTGCGCGCGCAGCCGGCGGGTCAGCGCCCAAAGCAGGAACGTAAGGCAACCCATGGCGGCGACCACGCCGGCAACAGGCCAAGCCGAGCGGCCGAGGTAATCGCCGACCACCGCCGCGACAATGGCCGCGGCCGTTTGCTGCACCAGCCCCATCAGCGAAGCCGCAGTGCCGGCGCGCTGCGGAAACGGCGTCAATGCGCCGGCCATGGCCTGCGGCATGGCAAGCCCGAGGCCGGCGAGGTAAATCGCCATCACCGCTACCAGCCAGATACCGTTTTGGATTTGCACGGCGACGACCGCCGCCACGCCGAGGCCGCCGGCGGCGAGCGCCACCGCGCCGAGCCCCATGGTGCGATCGAGACCGAGCCGGGTCACCAGCCGCGCCGCGATCGTCGCCCCCGCCATATATCCCGCCGCGCCGAGCGCGAACGTGAAGCCGAAGGCAAGCGCCGAGAGTCCGTAGACTCCTTGCAGCACGACCGGACCGCCGGAGATCCAGGCGAACAGCCCGGCATAACTGATGGTGAGGATGCCGAGATAGGCGAGAAAGCCGCGGTGCCGCAGCACCGCGCCATAGCCGCGGATCATAGACGACAACGAGACCGGTTCGCCGCCCCGCTGCGGCAGCGTCTCCGGCAGCAAGCGGTGCGCCACGAAAATAGCGATCGCCGCCGCAGCGCCCATGACGATGAAGCTCGCGCGCCAGCCGAACGCGGTCTGCAGCACGCCGCCGATCATCGGCGCCACGATCGGCGCAAAGGCGCTGATCGAGCCCATCAGCGACAGCTCGCGCGCCGCGCGCACGCCGGAATAGAGATCGCGCACCATGGCGCGCGCCAGCACGATCGAGCCCGCCCCGCCGATCGCCTGCAGGAACCGCGCCGCGATCAGCGTGTCGATGGATTGCGTCACGGCGCAAGTGAGCGTGCCAGTGATGTAGAGGCCAAGCGCCGCGAACAGAACCGGGCGGCGGCCATGCCGATCCGACAGCGGGCCGTAGATCAACTGGCCGACGGCAAAGCCGATCAGGTAGCTCGAAATCGTCAGCTGCACGCGTGCCGTCGGCGCCTGAAGAACGCGGGCAATGTCGGGCAGCGACGGCAGATACATGTCCATCGACAGCGGGCCGAGCGCCGTCAGCATGGCCAGGAGCGTCGTCAGCGAGAGCGTACCGGGGCGGAGCATCAGCGGAAATATCTGGAGGAAAGGTGCCTTCAGCGGGCGACGGTTTCGGTTATAAGGGGCGAACTTTCTTGCCCATAGATCATCCGGAACAGAGCATGGATGCAAAAATCGAGCATCGCGCGGCGCGGCAGCCGCGCTTGGAAGACGACACGCTCGTGCGCGGTAACGGCCGCTACGCCGCCGATGTTCCGCTGCCGAACCAAGCCTACGCCACTTTCGTGCGTTCGCCGCATGCCTTTGCCCGCATCGTCAGCGTGGACGTGACCGCGGCGCTGAGCGCGCCCGGCGTCGTCGGCGTGCTGACCGCAAAAGATATGGAAGGGCTCGGCAGCATCGGCCGCCATCCACCGCTAAACGGACGCGGCGGCAAGGGACTGGTGATGCCGCATCGCCCGGCGCTCGCGGCCGAGCGGGTCGTGCATGTCGGCGAGGCGGTGGCGATGGTTGTCGCCGAGAGCGCGGTGGCCGCGCAGGATGCCGCCGAACTCGTGAATGTCGAATACGAGGCGCTGCCCCCCGTGATCGACGCGCGCGCGGCGCTCGAACCCGGCGCGCCGCAAGTGTGGCCGGAGGCGCCGGGCAACCTCGCGATCGACTGGCCGGGGCCGGCCGCCGATCCCGAGGCCAATGCCCGGGCGGTCGATGCGATCTTCGCCGCCGCGACATTCGTGGCGCGCGTCGCGGTGACGAACCAGCGCATGGTGGTCGCCTCGCTCGAGCCGCGCGGCGCTACCGCGCACTACGATGCCGCCGCTGACAGCTACACGCTGCGCGTCTGCACGCAGGGCGCCGGCGCGGTGCGCGACATCCTGGTCGCCATCATGCAAGTGCCGAAGGAGCGCCTGCGGGTGCTGACCGATGACGTCGGCGGCGCCTTCGGCCTGAAGACCGGCCCGTTTCCGGAATACGTGGCGCAACTGGTCGCCGCCAAGAAACTTAAGCGCCCGATTCATTGGATGTCGGGACGCTCCGAGGCGTTTCTCAGCGACAACCAGGCGCGCGACCTTCATTCCGAGGCGGAACTCGCGCTCGACGGCAAGGGCCGCTTCCTGGCCCTGCGCATCCGCAACACCGCCAATCTCGGCGCCTATGTCGGCGCCGTCGGCGCCAACATCCCGTCGTGGAATTTCACCCGCTGCCTGCCCGGCATGTACGACATCCGGCATATCGACGTGAGCACGCGCTGCGTCTTCACCAACACGATCGCGACCGCGCCCTATCGCGGCGCCGGCCGGCCGGAGGCAAACTACGTGCTCGAGCGCGTGGTCGAGGAGGCCGCGCGCATCACCGGTATCGATCCGGCCAAACTGCGGCGGCGCAATCTCATCCCTGCCGCCGCGATGCCGTATAAGACCGCCATCGGCACCACGTACGACAGCGGCGATTTCGCGCCCGTGCTCGACAAAGCGCTGGTGCTCGCCGGTTACGACGGCATCAAAGCGCGCCGGCGCGAAGCGAAATCGCGCGGAAAATATCGCGGCATTGGCATTTCCTGCATGCTCGAACATGCCGGCGGCACGCCGCTGGAAGGCGCCTGGCTCACCTTCCCCGGCGACGGCACGCTGACCGTCAATCTCAATGTGCACTCGACCGGCCAGGGCCACGCCTCGGTTTTTACCCGGCTGGTCGCCGGCCGGCTCGGCCTTGCGCGCGAAAAAGTCACCCACAAGCACGGCGATTCGGCGCTGGAGATCGCCGGCTACGCTTCGGTCGGATCGCGTTCGGCGATGACGGCCGGCGCGGCCATCGTCAAATGCGTCGATGTCATGATCGAGCGCGGCAAGCGTATTGCCGCGATGCTGCTCGAGGCGGCGGACGCCGACATTGCCTACGAAGCCGGAAGCTTCGGCGTGGTCGGCACCTTCCGTCGCATCGCGCTGTTCGAGCTTGCCGCGCGCGCAACGGAGCTGAAGCAGCAAGGCGCCATCACGGAGGATTTGAATACCAAGGCCGCGACCGAAACGCCGCTGACGTTCCCCAACGGCGTCCACATCGCCGAGGTCGAGATCGATCCGGCCACCGGCCACATGGACATCGTCGCCTACACCGCAGTCGACGATTGCGGCAATGTGCTCGACGGCATGATCGTCGAGGGCCAGCTCCATGGCGCGGTGGCGCAGGGGCTCGGCCAGGCGCTGATGGAGCAGGTGGTTTACGACGACAGCGGTCAGCTCGTCACCGGCTCGTTCATGGACTACGCCATGCCGCGCGCCGCCGACATGCCGCCGATCCGCGACGCGCTTCTCTGCGTGCCGGCGACCACCAATCCGCTCGGCGTCAAGGGCGTCGGCGAAGCCGGTACTACGGCGTCCATCGCCGCGGTGATGAACGCGGTGGCCGATGCCATCCCCGGCGGCGCTGCCGCGCATCTCGATATGCCGGCAACCGCCGCGCGGCTATGGGAGGCCTGCCAGCGCGCGCAGGCTGCCGCGCCGCGCCACCGGGAAACGTAACCGGCGGCCGACCCCCGCCCCGGAAATATTCGTCACCGGAATTGCCAAAATCCGCCCCAGCACCGCTCTAATTTCGCCGCGGCGCTTTTGTTCAAATGCGCGCGGTGGTCGATGGGACCGATCGGGGAAGCAAAGGGGAACTTGATCAGGGTGTCGGTAGCCGGCTGCCTCGCGCTTCACGCGCGAGGCCATGGCCGGCCTGCCGGGGGACTTAATCCGCATTTAACTAAAATTCGTCTTAATGGTTGCGCGGGTCTGCGGGGTCCTTCGCGCAATCTTTCGCCGGGGGCGCGCCTGCGCGCTTGTCCGCTTCGATGGCCCAAGGCACGGCCGTCGAAGGCTCTCGTGAACAAGCAATCTTCATTTTGGGTCGAGGGGAATGGCGTTCAGTACCGAGTGGCGTGATAATTTTTGCGAAGGCTACGATCAGGGGCGTCTATCCGGGAATGCGCGCCCGCAACGGCTGCTCGGCGGCGCCGCTCTCGCCTGCGTCGCCTTCGCCTGCGCCTGGAGCCTCTGGGCCAATTTGACCGGGACCGGGCCCGATCGAGTCCTAGACGCGCAGCCGCGGCCGGCAACCGCTTCCAACACCGATGCGCGGCTGGCGCTCGCTTCGAACGCCTACGCCAAGCTGGCGACGGCTTTGAACAGCTACGCGCGGAAGGCGGCGCTGTCGACCAGCTATGCCCGCCTGTTCGATTCCCGCTATTTGGGTGCTCCGCCGGAACCGTTTGATAGGATCGCCGCGCTTCCAGTCGACAGCCAGCCGGCCATCGAGCAAACGCCGGATGTCGCCGTCACCGGCTCGATCGATCGTCAAGCCGTGCAGCGCGACGCCGCGCTGGCACAGCCCCCTCGATTGCCGCCGCGGCGGACTGCGTCGCTCCGCGAGACCGCACCTGCGAGCCGAACCGCCGCAAATCCGCCGGCCGAAAAGCCGAGCATTTTCGAGAAGCTGTTCGGCAAGCCCGCGCCGCTGACGCTCGCCTACGCCGCGCCCGATGACGGCGACCTGGGCGGCCAGAGCATCATACCCGGCCGCTACGATCGCTGGACCGCCGTCTATGACATCTCCGCGCGCAAGGTCTACCTGCCGGACGGCACCACGCTGGAAGCGCATTCGGGTTACGGCAACCGGCTCGACGATCCGCACCACGTCGACGAAAGAATGCGCGGCGCCACTCCTCCCACCGTCTATGATCTGAAACTGCGCGAAAGCCTGTTTCACGGCGTGCAGGCGCTGCGCCTGATCCCCGAGGACGAGGACAAGGTCTTCGGCCGCAGCGGCCTCCTCGCCCACACCTATATGCTCGGTCCCAACGGCGATTCCAACGGCTGCGTGTCTTTCAGGGACTACGACGCGTTCCTGCAGGCCTATTTGAATCGCCGCATCAAGCGGCTCGCCGTGGTGACGCGGCTGGATTGAGGTTCGCTGGGGGCGGCGTTTGTGGCCGTCCCAACCTCCAGGCCGAAAGTCCATTGGCGTCCAGCAAAAAGCTCGTATTCTGAAGCGGCATTAAATGGCTGCTGCGCGCCGGGGATCGCCGTCATGGCTTTAAGAGCGTTCGATACCGCAATCGTTGACAATGGCGAAACGCTGGTCGGGCCGTGGCGCGCGCCGCAGCAGATGCTGGCCGCGCAAGTCTATGACGGTCACGTCTCGATCCACGACAATGCGATGGCGCAGAAAGTGGGATTTAGGGCCGCGACCATCGAGGGACCGACGCATTTCAGCCAGTTCGATCCGCTGTGCGAACGCTTGTGGGGCGACGCGTGGTTCGAGACCGGGTGCATTTCCGCGCATTATCGCAACGCCGTCTTCGCCGGCGAGGACGTGCAAGCCGTCGTCTTAAAGCCGAAGGCGGCGCAAAGCCAAATCGACATTCGCATGACCAAGCGCGACGGCACCGAAGTGCTGCAGGGCACCGCATCGGTCGGGCGCGACCAATCGGCGACGGCGCTCGATCGGCGGCTGCGCGCCGAGATCAAGCCGCTGACCGATCCGGTCATCCTCCGCGACGTCAAGGTTGGCATGAAGACGCCGCGGCAGAGCGCGCGCATGGATTTCGATCAGACTATGGGGGAGCTCTATCCCTTCTCGCTGCGCGACAAGCTCAACGTCATCACCGAGCCGTCCCCGCTCTACCAGCCGGACCGCGCCGCGGAAAACAAGTGGCGACGCGCCATCATCCCGTTCGAGATGCTCAGCGTCCTCTTTCAATATCGTTCGAAGGACGATCGTCTGCCAATCAAGGGGCCGGCGGTCGGCTTGTTCGCCGATCAGGAAATCCGGCTGCTCGACGGACCGCTGTTTGTCGGCGAAAGCTATGAGCTCGAGCGCGAAGTGGTGGCGATCAGCGCCAGCCGGCGCACCGAGAGCCTGTGGGTGCGCAGTAGCGTCTTTGCCCCGCCAACCGGCCGCCCGGTGGCGACGATGCTGCTCAATCTCGCCAGCATCAAGGACTCGTTGCCCGGCTATGCCGAGACGTACGCGGCGTTGTATGGGTGACAGGATGCGAACGCCAGCGCTGCCTTGAAGTCACTTCAAGTCTTTGAGTTTTCTCGAATAGCGTTTCGTTAGGTCGGATACTGTGAGACGATAGGCGTCTATCATTTTCTGAATGTGACTTGTCGAAAGATCTTTGAAATTCTGCGACTCAAACGATTTGAAGAACTCGCGACTAGCCTTAACAAACTGCTTCAGATCTGCCTCACGCATACCTTCGACCTCATGCGTACGCGATGCGTTGCATTCGAATAAGAGCCAAAGGCCCAAAGAGGCGCAATGTTCGGCTCAATTTCAATTGCTACACCCGAAACTGCGGATTGGCAGTGGCGAAGCATATCTTTGAGTAGGGGCCAAGCGAACTTGATGGATTTCTTATCCGCGTTTGATGCTAAAATTCGCGCGACGTCACCCTCATGCTCTATCCAGGCCCAATAGGGCACCGGTAGTAGTGCGTCTCGTTTGCCATTCGAAATATCAGCGGAGGTGCCAAGTCCCTGTTGCTCCAAATCCGACGCGAATAATGCAGCGAGAGTGCTATACGCAGATTCTTCGCGAGGAATTCGGATGCGGCACGCTTCACGAATTCTGTCGGCGCAAATATGCGCGTCATCCATGAGAACCGTGTCGATCTCAATTGAATGACTGTGAAGCCCAAACTTCGTCAGCCCATTGAACAGTTTCTGAACAGAAGTAACGAGAATGCGGGTAGCATTCAAAAATTCGTGCGGAAGCTCATCATCGGCCGTACAGGTCGTAATACCGAACTGTTTTGCTTGTTCGCAGGTTTGATTAATTAGAAAATGGTCTGCGCACAGGTAGACTACCGGGCCCTTGCCAGCATTCAGCCGCGACTGAAGCATCAGAAGTCCAATTAGCGTTTTGCCTTGCCCTGTGTGTAATTTTACAATCACATCGCGCGTTGACTGATGATTGCGGAACCAGTCGTTCAGGACTGATTCTTGAGCAGGGCGTAGTGGCCCTTTGTCGTGCGCACGATCTAGGGTGTCATACAGCTCGACTGGATCAATCGGCTTGGGTGGCTTTTTTCCCGCCAGTCGTTTCTTAAAATCTACCAAGCCACTCTCCCGCCAACAGACCCGCGCGCGCTAAAATCTTGTCACGACTAGGCAAACAGCCAGCACATGTCGAAGAGGCGACGGAATTTATGGCTGCCTGCCCATCAAGGACGTCGGCCGGGTGACGCCGGCCGATGGGGCAAGAGCGGTTCCCGCGGGCAGGGGCTCGTCACCTCCGCTCTCGGGCGGCTAACGGGAAGACGCCCGGCCGGTATTACGACCGGTCTGCGACTTTGTCGCTGGACTGGGATAGGGGACGGCGGATAACGCCCGCCGACAACCGCGTCCCAGGAAGCGCGTTCTGGAGCTGAGCGGCGGCGTTGGTTCGCGGCCGCAAGTGCCGCGGTGGAACGCCGTCAGGCGAGCGCGCTGCGATCAGCGCGAGCCGCGCCCGTATGGCGCGGACCATCGGAAGACATGCGCCTGGCGGCGTTCTGCTTCCTTTTTATTTGTTCCCCCGGACAAGCGAAGCGCTATCCGGGCCACTTGTTCGCAGAGCATGATAGAGCCGAAGCCGGTCCCACCACCGGTTCAGGCGTGACGCGATGGTGCTCGGCGGAGCGGTTGATGCGTTGTACGGCATAACTCGGGCGCGCATCGCGCCGCGAGAACGGGATTTTATTCGTCATTGCGAGGAGCGAAGCGACGAAGCAATCCAGAACTTCCATCGCAGGACTAGATTGCTTCGCTTCGCTCGCAATCACGATTGGGGATTTACACCGTGTGGCGGCCACCCTGGATTCTGAGCCAAGGGGCAACGCCCCCTCACCCCACCCTCAGTTCGCCCCAATTGCAGACATCCGATGGACTAAAGCGGAGCTCCGAGATGGGCCATCAGCGACATGTGGAGCAGCCGCCGTGCTTTGACGGCACGCCCATGAGTTTTGTTCAAAATTCCTTGTCGATCATCAAGCGATCGAGCAGCGCCCGGCACCGCGGAAGAAGACCGCGGCGTAAATGCTTCCAGCGTCATTTTTTTAGATTAGACTTGCTCGGCGGTGAACCCGCATGGCAGTGGCCGCACGGCTGGCCTTTCGCGATAGCCGGGGTTGCCTGTGCATTCGACGTCGCGAACGTGAGAATCGCGAACGTCAGCAAAACCAATGCCGCCGTGCCGACGAATCCACTCACAATCGCAAAGTTGATCGCTTTCAAATATTGCATTGTCGTTCTCCGATTTATCCGAACATTTTGCACAAGGCATGCCCCAGCGCAACAGATCATAACGGGATGACAGCGCCAGGCAACATCCGTGTCACCGGCGTACATGCATCACGAACTGCCGGTGGCGTAACCGGCACTTCCGAGATTAATCGAAAATTCCGTGATTTTTCTAACCTCAAGAAATCCGGATAGCTCTAATCAAGCTGATTCGCTGCACTTCAGCATGGACCCCCGGGTCATAGGCGAGCAAAGCGACGCCGTTCTTCGAACGGCTATGCCCGGTAGTGACGAAGAGGGGGCGTCTGAGTCGTCGCGTCGCAGTTGTTGCAGAATCACGCCACGGCCCGCGCCCTCCCCCCCCCGCTTTTCGGGCGGTCCGGCGTTGGGTGAGCAATGATGCGCGCGGTATGATCCATCGCTGCCATCGCGGGCGCCCACGAGGGGTGCCCCTACCGCGTCCGGCAACTGCCGCCGAAAGGATGACAATGAAAATCAATTCGAACGAATTTCGCGTGCCGGAAGGAGCGGATGTCGACCTCAAAAAGTGGCCGACCAAGGCCGAGCCGGTGTACAGCTCGAAAGAGCAATACAAAAAGTTCCTGGAAGAACACGTCGCGCAACTGAGCGCGCAACAGCACCTGCTTTACGCCTCCAACCGTTACGCGCTGCTGCTGATCTTTCAGGCCATGGATGCGGCGGGAAAAGACGGCGCCATCAGCCACGTCATGTCCGGGGTCAATCCGCAGGGCTGTCAGGTGTTCAGCTTCAAGCATCCGAGCGCAAGCGAGCTGCAACACGATTTTCTCTGGCGTACCACGCGCGATCTGCCGGAACGCGGGAAGATCGGCATCTTCAACCGCTCCTATTACGAGGAAGTGCTGATCGTCCGCGTACACCCCGAGCTTCTACGAAGCGAAGCGATCCCGGGGATGCCGCATCACGACAGGAAGGTCTGGCACGACCGCTATCGTTCGATCGCGAATCTGGAGCGCCATCTCCACAGCAACGGCACCCGCATCGTCAAGTTCTTCCTGCACCTCTCCAAGGAAGAACAGCGCCAGCGTTTTCTGGCGCGCATCGACGAGCTGGAAAAGAACTGGAAATTCAGCCTCGGGGACATCGAGGAGAGGAAATACTGGAAGCAGTACATGAAGGCCTATGAGGAGTGCCTCAGCGCGACCAGCACCCAGCACGCGCCCTGGTATGTCGTGCCCGCCGACGACAAGGAGAACGCCCGGCTGATCGTCTCGCAGATTGTCCTCGATACATTGCAAGGACTGAAAATGAGCTACCCGAAAACCAGCGCCGCGCACCGCCGGGAATTGCTGGCGATCCGCCGGCAGCTTGAGAGAGGTCATTAGGAATATCGGCACAACTGCCTTGCCACCCAGGCGAGCGACCCTATAATGCGGCGCTTCCTTCGCGCAGGGAAATCATGAGGGACCAACACATTGAAGTAACCACTATTCCATAAGTGTTTTTGTGGGGTCTAGCTATCACTAAAAACTGCTGCTACTATGGCCTACCGCTAACCCCGGGAAGGTCCCCTAATGGCTACTCGTACTCGTAAGCGTGATTACATTTTCAGACGGCCTAATTCGCAATACTGGCGAGTTCGCTTTCAAGCGGGCGGCAAGAGCCATGAGGAGTCCCTTAAAACAACGGACAGGCAGGAAGCGGAAATCCTGGCCCTCCCCATGATCGCCCAGCACAAGGCCGCGCTGTTGGCGCAGCGGTCGCGCTTCATAGCCTCTTGGTGGCATGAGTACGAACCGGGCCGCAAACACATCGGCGCGGATGGCGGAGAGATTGTCGCCACCGCTGACACATTGATCTTCCTTGATGCTACCGGCGCCGTCGTGCGGACGGCACCGAATGGCGCGCCGCAATATTCGCACCCGACGCGGCTCAAAGAGCCATCGTTCGAGGTTTTCGACCGAGAGCGTGCGGGTGCGGCGCCGACAAAGGACGCGGACGACGCGCTGTTCGAGTTGTATCTCAAGGAGCGCAACGTTACCGGCTTCAAGGAGGGCGAGGCGCGGGCGATGTGGTCGCTGTTCCGCGAACTGTGTCCGGGCGTGAAGCTCAAGGATGCGACGCGCGACGACGGCCGCAAGCTGGTCGCGTATCTGACCGACAAAGGCAACAAGTCGCGAACCATCGAAAAGAAAATCATGTGGCTGCGGGCCGCTGTCAACTTCGCCATCGCCGAGGGCAAGCTCAAGTTCAATCCCTTCGCCGCCATCGTGCGGAACAAGGGCAAGGACGCGACGAAGCGCAAACCGTTCAAAGATGACGATCTTAAGGTGATCCGCGCCAATCTCGACAAGCTCCCGGAGTCCGACCGGCTCCTGATCCGTATCCTTGCCACGACCGGAATGAGGCTCGGCGAGGCGTATCAAATCGAGGGCGAGGCGAAGGAACGCGGCGTGCGCTATGTCGTCGTAGGTTCCAAAACCGAGCAAAGTGAGCGGCGTGTTCCGCTACCTGAGAAGCTCCTCCCGCACTTGCCGAAGATCATCAAGGGACGGCTATTCCCGGCGAGCGATAACGAACACTTGGCCTCCTCCCGGCTGAACCCGTGGCTGCGGGACATCGGCATCACTGACAAGGCCAAGGTGATCCACTCGTTCAGACACCGCGCGCAAGACCGGCTGCGAGCCGCCGGTTGCCGGGAAGATATACGTTGGGGGGTCTTAGGCCACGAGAAAAAGACCCTTGCAGAGGGCTACGGCGAGGGCTTTCCCGTGCCAGTGCTCAAGCGGTGGATTGATCGGATTGGATTTTAGGACCCACGCTAACAAAGCATCGACCTATGATCCAGAAATGCCATTTTATATGGGCTTATTGCATATTCGTAGTCGTCATTGAGTCGTCTACCTCTTGGACGTTTAGCCCCTCGCAGCCTTGGAAGTATTAGGCGAGTGCCGGAGAGGGGCAAAGCGCCAGATGTAAGCATGGTCAGCGTTTCGCAATTGGGGTCTAACTTTTAGCCACCCGGATGTGGCACGCCAAGCGATTTCCCAAGCTATATACGAGGGTTCGATTCCCTTCGCCCGCTCCAATATTTTTAATAACTTAACTGGCGTAAGCTCTTAGTTCCGTAAGCCGTGCCGCCCCATCACAGTCCTACGGGGCTGACTTCGCGCCATTCATTAACGCCGCGAGCTTCGCGCAAGAGCTTTAAGGGCACTGGAGAAGCGATTCGGGGCACGCGCCGAACTTTCGTCGGCGGCGGTCACGTGACGCCGTTCGCCGACACGGCCAATGACCCAAAGGCGCAGCCAGCCGTGTATCTTGGCCCGAAACCGACCTTGCAACGCGCGCCGCGGCACATGACCGTTGACGCCGCCCGCGATGCCGCTCGCGTGCAACAGGCGAAGCTCATTGAAGGAAACGCGCCGCCGAACAAGCGCAGCGGCGTAAAATTCGCCGACGCCTTCAATGAGTATGTGGATTATCTGGAACGCCAGGTCGCCAACGGCAAGCCGCCACGTTGGGCCAAAAATGTCCGCGCGCTCGGCAAGCAATTGATGTTGCCGAAATGGAGCGGATGGACCCTCGCCGATATGTCGGAACGGCCCGACGCAATCGAGGATTGGCACCGTGATGTTGTGAAGTGCAGCGGCCCCACATCGCCGGCCGCGAACCGATTGAACGCCTCGATGACTTTTATCACCGCATAGTCGCGGGGCGCCGTCGTGGCATCCGGTTTAGCGCGGCCTGCGTTGCGCTCAACTCGGCACACGCATTCAAGATCGCTCTGACTGCTTCCTCGATGTCGCTCATGCCAGCATTTGTAGCTGTTCGCGTGGCGGGCTTCAAATTTTGCCGGCAGCACTGCGTAATACTGAGCAAAGTATGCGAGGCCCCGCCGTCATAGCGGTTGCTTCGACCGATGCGTGGCATCGCAGGAAGCTCGTTGTACTGAACACCGGGCCACGAGTTCGGCTATGGAGATTTGCCGAAGCAGGTCGTTGCTTTTTCGATCAAATGCGAGACCGAATCGGTGAAAGCCTGGGAAGCTAAGGATGGCATTGTCCATCTTCCGGAGGCAGCAGGCGCTCGATAGCAATTTTGTCGGATCGATACGACAAAATTGCTGCGGCGAATTGCGGATCGGGCAACGAATAGTCGCGGCCGTAAGTATGGCGGATTATCTGTGTGGTTCTTGCCGGGTCGAGCGATCACGCTAAGTCCTGATTACAAATCGTCGAGTCTGCGGACATGGTACGGCCGGCAGAGCGATCCATCAAAGGTCTCAACGACCTTCATCCGGCCAGGGAACAAAACCGGACAACTCGTGTGCTTACGACACTGATCTGAACCGGAGTGTCGATAGCACTCGGACTGTCGATAGCACTCGGACTTGTCCGGTTTTGATAGCACATCATTTGTCCGCTTCCGTTTGCTGCTGCTGTTGGCGTTGTGGAGCTTGTGGGCAACGCTTCTTTGCGTTGTCCACAAATCCACAAGGCCTGCTGCGCCGCCGCGTCGAAGCGGGTCACGCGGCGAGCTTGGACGGTTCGGCATCGATCAGAACTCCTTCGCTGGTATAGCGCGCGATGGCGCGCGGGCCGTGGAACACGGCCAGTCCGCCATCGGGATATTGATGCACCCGCACGTGCGCCTTGACGTAGTGCGCCCGCAGCGGGCTTTGCGGCAACTGCAGGCGCAGACCGCCGTAAGCGACGGTGTTGTCGCGCGCCACGATGCGCTCCTCTTGCACGCACAGGATTTCGCGCAACTGCGCCGGGACAGCGGCAACAAAGGCGCTCTCGGGCAGCGCTGCAGCCTTGGCAAAACGCGCATTGTGCGCCGGCAGATAGACCTCGCGGATGAAGCGGTTGGCGGATTCCATGTCGGTGATGCCGGCCAGCTTCAACTCCTTGGGCAGTCGATCCTGCAGGGTGCCGAACATGCGCTCCGAACGGCCCCGCGCCTCTGGCGAATAGGCCGGGATGTGCGCGATGCCAAGCTGCTTGAGCGCGCGCCCCACCTGCGTGAGCCGCTCCTTGTCGACTGCCTCACCGGCCTTGGGCGTGAAGAAGTAATGACTGCCGCGGTCGTTATAGAGGCTTGACGGCAGGCCGTGGGCGCAAAATACCTCCAACAGCGCCTCAAATGTCGAGGCAGTGCCTTCCTCCTCGACCAGAAACCCCGAGTAGACCGTGCTCGTCGCGTCGTCCATCGTCACGATCAGATCGAGCATCGGCT
>JBEKIC010000024.1:0-54963 GCA_050011955.1 Xanthobacteraceae bacterium | reverse complement strand
TGAGGGTTGATGACACCTCGATCTTCAAGACAGGACGACCCGCACGCTATCGACGATCTCGACCCCGGTTGCCGTGCACGCGGTCGGGCTACCCGCGCAGCGGGCTATCGCGCAGCGATTTAGTGCGTTGGCCCGACGCTTACATGCCACGATGCCGTCTGGAGACTGCTCGTGCGAGCAAAGCAGACATCGCTCGACTGTGGGATAGCAGGCCTTCCGAGCGGATTATTTGGAACACTGTTATCGGCGAATCGCCGCGTCCGATGACCGACGCCAAAGCTACTTCTGCAGCTATCGAAGCATACGAACGTATAAAGAGGTCAAAGCGAACCCCGCCTTAATTCGACCCGTCGAGCAACCGCCGGGCGATGACCTGCGCCTGGCACAGCAGGATTTTGCGGGGCTGCTTGACCGCAACTACCGTGCGGCTTCTCAGCCGCGAAATGGGAAAAGCCAGGGCCGCCAAGTGAGGTGGCCTTGCCCACGCCGAGGCAAGCTCACGAAGGCGGTGCCGAGGACGGTGGCGGAGGCGGAGGAGGGCCAGGCGGAGGTGCATACCCGGGCGGAGGCGCATACCCAGGCGGAGGCGCATACCCAGGCCGAGGTGCATACCCAGGCGGAGGTGGATACACCGGCGCACCCGGCGGGGGCACGTAGTACAGCGGCGTCGTTCTGATGCAGCCCGTCGCGCCACACGCACACGGAACTGAATAGCGGGCAGATTATTGGGCGCTGCTGGGCTTCCCGCCTACGCACAACAAGTTTAGCATCCACGCGAAGTCGGCAATCACGCAGGAAATCCAGTCTGATTTGAAAGCGCAAAGGAGCGGCGGATGCAATGGCTCTTACGCTCTCGGCTGGGGGTGGTGTTGGCCTTTGGCGTGCTCTTCCTCGCGTTGGACGTCGGCCGCTCCATCTGGGCGCGGGTGGGCTTGGCGCATCCCAGCGCGGAATATCGGCCGGACCCGGCGCTGTACACTGACCTGACCTGGCCGCCTGGCGCGGATGTAGACCCCGGTGCGCCATTGGGGGCGCGAATATTCGCGCAGCACTGTGCCGTTTGCCACGGCCCCGACGGACGTGGGAACGGTCCGGCTGCACCGTCCATGTTTCCACGTCCTCGCGATTTCTCAATCGGCAAATTCAAATACAAGTCCACCGCGGCCGGCGAGCCGCCAACCGACGAAGATCTCTTGCGGACGATTCGCGACGGCCTGCCTGCCAGCGCGATGCCCTACTTTGCAGGGCTTCTCTCGACCGAGGAATTGAACGCTGTCGTGGAGCAGGTGAAGTCGTTTTCAGGAGCTTTTTCCGCGCCAGGCCGCCCCATCGAAATCCCCGCTGCGATCCCGAGCTCGCCGGAAAGTGTGGACCGCGGAAAGACGCTGTTTGCCGACCAAGGCTGCGCTGGGTGCCACGGCGACGCCGGCCGCGGCGGCCAGCGTTTTGATGACGAATCCGGCCACGCGGTATTTGCGCGCGATCTCACCGCGCCCTGGACTTTCCGCGGCGGCAGTCGGCCACAGGACATCTGGCTGCGCCTGACAACCGGTATCATGCCGGGGCCGATGCCCGCCTACGCGAGCGTGCTGCCTGCTGACGCCCGCTGGGACTTGGTGAACTTCGTCGCCTCTATCGCCCGCAGGCCGCCATGGGAGAAGGGCGGTAGCTTTGGAGGCGAGGGATTTGCCGCCGACCCGGTCCAGCGTGGTGACTACATAACACGCTGGGAAGTATGCGGCCTTTGCCATACGCAAATTGACCGCACTGGGATTTACAACGTTGACGGGGCGTTCCTCGCCGGGGGTATGCGCATCGGCTACTATCCGCACGGCTACTCAGTGAGCCGCAATCTGACTTCGGATAATAAGACCGGTCTCGGCCAGTGGAGCGTACCGCAGATCGTCCGAGCGCTGCGCGATGGCCAAGCCCCCGACCGGGCGCTCAATCCGTTTGCAATGCTGTGGGCCAATTTCCACAACTTCAGTGACGACGATGCGATGGCCATCGCGAGCTTCCTCAAGACAGGATCGCGGCCGGTGCAAAATTCCATCCCGCCGAAGCTCTCGTATGGCCTCGTGGAAACCATTGCGATGAAGTTCACGCGTCCGCTGCCGGCGACTGTTCCCAAGGAGTTGACCTATGCCGATGGCAACTTCGCCATCGACTCCGCCAGGGGCTCGCCGGCGCGCATTCAAACGTTGCTCGTCGATGCGCAGTGGATAGTGCTAGCCCTGGGGCTCATTCTGTTCGTACGCGCCGGCCCGCGTCCCAGGATGTTGTCAGTGATTGGGGGTGTGCTGGCGCTCACGGTCGGCGGCGCACTCATTTACGTATTGTCGCAGTGGCCAAGCATCCGCAACATGCCACCCGACCGTCTCGTGAAAGCTGTGAACCTTGGCGATGTCAAGCCGGATACTCACGATATGCCAGTCGAGAGCGCGCGCATGATTGAGCGCGGCCACTACTTGTATTCAGTGAGCTGCACCATCTGTCACGGCACCGACGGCGGCGGCGGAACGTCGATTAGTTGGAAGCCGTTCGGTACGTTGTGGACGCGCAACATCACCGCGCATCCCCAAGCCGGAGTCGGCGCCTGGACCGACGCTGAATTGAAGCGCGCGATTCGCAGCGGCGTTAGCCGAGACGGTAGGCAACTTCACTGGCAAGGCATGACCTGGGACCAGTTGTCCAATCTCGACGAGGAGGATCTGCGGGCCGTGGTTGCATACGTGAGGTTGTTACCGCCGGTAAACCGCACAGTTCCTACCCCGCGTCTGCCGGCGGCGAATGACTGCGAGACGTACACTTTTTACTTAGAGAAGAGTGACCAGCCTGGCTGCCGCTGAAGCCATCCGCGGATTTCCGACCTCCTATCATCGTTCGTTCAGAAACCTTGCATGGCCCGTCGTGGAGCACAAAACGAGATATCGGCTTTCGCCAAGTGAGGTTGAATCGAATTCGCTCGCTGGAGAGTCTCATGGAAGTCATCGTTGGAACGCTCGCTGTTTGCTGCAAAGCAAAATGACGCGATTGGCCCAACGCTTACATGCCACGATGCCGTCTGGAGTCTGCTCTTGGGGAGCAAAGCAGACATTGCTCGACTTGGACCACCGGGTCCAAACAGATTTCGGAATATCGTAATCGCCGCGCCCACCGGGTCTCGCTGCGCGCAACTCAGGCTACATTTTAATTCGACCCGTCGAGCAACCGCCGGGCGATGACCTGCGCCTGGATTTCCGCGGCGCCCTCGAAAATATTGAGGATGCGGGCGTCGCACAGAATCCGCGACACCGGAAACTCGAGCGCAAAGCCGTTGCCGCCGTGGACCTGCACGGCATTGTCGGCCGCGGCCCAGGCGACCCGCGCCGCCAAAAGCTTCGCCATGCCGGCCTCGAGGTCGCAGCGCCGTCCGGAATCCTTCTGCCGCGCCGCATAATAGGTGAGCTGCCGCGCCATCATAATCTCCACCGCCATCATGGCGATCTTGTCGGCGACGCGCGGGAAATTGGCGATCGGCTCGCCGAATTGCACGCGCGCGAGCGCATAGCTCAGCGCCTGCTCCAGCGCCGATTGCGCCACGCCGATGGCGCGCGCCGCGGTCTGGATGCGCGCGGATTCGAAAGTCGCCATGAGCTGCTTGAAGCCAAGCCCTTCGACGCCGCCCAGGAGATTCTCCGCCTTCACGACAAAACCATCGAAGGCGATCTCGTATTCCTTCATGCCGCGATAGCCGAGCACTTCTATTTCGGTGCCCGTCATGCCGGAGGCCGGAAACGGATCCTGGTCGCTGCCGCGCGGTTTTTCCGCGAGCAGCATGGAAAGGCCGCGATAGCCTTTCTCGGCCGGATTGGTGCGCACCAGCAGCGTCATCAGGTCGGCGCGCACCGGATGGGTGATCCAGGTCTTGTTGCCGTAGACCTTGTAGACGTCGCCCTCGCGCACCGCGCGCGTCTTCAGCGAGGCGAGATCGGAGCCGGTATTGGGCTCGGTGAACACCGCGGTCGGCAGCACCTCGCCCGAGGCGATCTTCGGCAGCCACTTGCGCTTCTGTTCTTCGGTACCGCTGCCGAGGATCAATTCGGCGGCGATCTCGGAACGGGTGCCGAGGCTGCCGACGCCGATATAGCCGCGCGACAGCTCCTCGGAGACCACGCACATCGATTCCTTGCCGAGCCCCATGCCGCCGTAGTCCTCGGGGATGGTGAGTGAGAACACGCCGAGCTCCGACATCTGGCCGATGATATCGAGCGGGATGTACTCGTTGCGCAGATGCCATTGGTGCGCATGCGGCACGACCTCGTCGTCGGCGAATTTGCGCATTTCCTCGCGGATCGAATCGAGCGTTTCGTCGAGACCGCAGGCGCCGATCGTCGCCTCGTGCTGTAGCCTTATCAGCTCGACCAACCGGGCGCGGCGCGGCGCGGTGTTGCCGAAAGCGATCAGATGCTCGACCGCCGGCGTCGCGCGCGCCGCTGCCGCGGCGGCCGGAAGGCCGAGATCGGCGAGACGCACGATCTCGCCCTGGCTCATGGCAATGCCGCCGAAGATCTGCGCCAGATATTCGCCGGCGCCGATGCGCACCAGAAGCTCCTCGATCTCGCCGAAATTGCCGCGCGCCGCGAGCCGTTCGGCATAGGCGGCGAGCTGGCGCAGCGCCTCGACATAGGTCGCGAGCCAGGCGAGACCGTGGGTGGCGCGCTGTTCGCGGTCGAACGTCCGCGAGACCGAGCGACCCTCCTTCATCACCCGCTCGGTAACCGCCCGGCGCGCGTCCGCGAACAGGGCGTCGACGGCCGAAACCGCTTGGCCGAGCGTCGCGATCAGCTCGTGGTCGGCGGGCTTGGGGGAAACAGCAAGCGGCATAAATAGCTCCGATGAGCTTGTGGACGATCCCGGACGAACCGGCAACATGACGCGTGCACTGCACAAAAGCAATATTTCACGGGCAGATTGCGTCTCATCGCCGTCGACCGCTCGCGCTACGCCGATGCGGGCGCCTCGCCGCCGAGCTATCGTGCCGACAAGCAACTTGAGTCCCCGCCGCCGAGGCCGCCCGCATTGAATACCTTCCGCCTGTGCTACCGCGTCGCCCTGGAGGCCTTCTATCGCTTCAATCGCGATGACGGCTGGGCCATCGCCAGCCACATCGCGCTGTCGGTGTTGATGGCGTTGTTCCCGTTTCTCATCGTGGTGACGTCGCTCGCCGGTTTCATCGGCTCCGGCAATCTCGCCGACGAGGTCGGCCGCCTGATCATTGCGACATGGCCGCCGCAGGTCTCCGGCCCGATCGCCAGCGAGATTCACCACGTGCTGACCACGGCGCGCGGCGGCGTCCTGACCATCAGCGCCGTGCTCTCGGTGTATTTCGCCTCGAGCGGCATCGAAAGCCTGCGCATCGGGCTCAACCGCGCTTACGGGCTCACCGAGCAGCGAAGCTGGTGGCTGTTGCGGCTGGAATCGATCGGCTACGTGCTGGTCAGCGCCATCGCGCTGTTGGCGCTTTCCTTTTTCGTGGTGCTGGGACCGCTGGTGTTCAGGGCGGCCGCCGCCTATGCGCCCTGGATCGAGCCGCTGAGAGCCCACTACGATGTCGCGCGCTTCGGCATCGGCGGCGTCGTCATCGCCATCGCGCTGGTCATTTTGCACATGTGGTTGCCGGCCGGCCGCCGGCGGCTCCTGACAGTGTGCCCCGGCATTGCCGCGACTTTGCTGCTATGGCTCGCCTGCGGCTTCGCCTTCGGCCGCTATCTCGCCGACTTCGCCTATACCTACGTGACCTATTACGGCGGGCTGGCCTCGGCGATGGTGGCGCTGGTGTTTCTCTACTACAGCGCCTGGATTTTCATCTATGGCGGCGAGCTCAACGCCGCGATCGCGCGCGTGCGCGAAAGCAAGACGTAGCCCAGCCGGGCAATTGAGGACTCAAGCCGTCACGGCGGATTGGCGGCTCAGTTCCGGCATCGACGCCGCCTCGACGACGTCGTCGAGAGTGTGCAAGCCGGTGCACGGCGCGTTGACGAGGACCGCCATGTTGCCCGGCTTGTGGCGGTTGGTGCGCATCAGTTCGTGCGCGTAGGGAATCTTCTCCCAGGGGAACACGTCGCTCATGCACGGATCGATGCGGCGATCGATGACGAACTGATTGGCGGCGCTGGCTTGCTTGAGGTGGGCGAAGTGCGAGCCCTGGATGCGCTTCTGCCGCATCCAGACATAGCGCGCGTCGAAGGTGATGTTGAAGCCGGAGGTGCCGGCACAGAACACCACCATGCCGCCGCGCTTGACCACCAGGCACGACACCGGGAACGTCGCCTCGCCGGGATGCTCGAACACGATGTCGACGTCGCGCTTGCCGGTGATGTCCCAGATCGCCTTGCCGAAGCGGCGCGCCTCTTTCACCCAGGCGTCGTATTCCGGCGTGCCGACTTGCGGCATGGCGCCCCAGCACTTGAATTCCTTGCGGTTGATGACGCCCTTGGCGCCGAGATTGAACACGTATTCGGATTTCGATTCGTCGGAGACGATGCCGATGGCGTTGGCGCCGGAGGCGGCGACCAGTTGAATACCGAACACGCCGAGCCCGCCAGAGGCGCCCCAGACCAGCACGTTGTCGCCGGGCTTGAGCAGGTGCGGCGGATGGCCGAACAGCATGCGATAGGCGGTGGCCAGCGTGAGCGTGTAGCAGGCCGATTCTTCCCAGGTCAGGTGCGGCGGCTTGCGCATCAGCTGGCGCGACTGCACGCGGCAGAATTGCGCGAACGAGCCGTCCGGCGTCTCGTAGCCCCAGATGCGCTGCGACGGCGACAACAGCGGATCGCCGCCGTTGCAGTCCTCGTCGTCGCCGTCGTCCTGATTGCAGTGCACGATGACTTCGTCGCCGACCTTCCAGCGCCGCACCTTCGAGCCGACCGCCCAGACGATGCCGGCGGCGTCGGAGCCGGCGACATGGAACGGATTCTTGTGCACGTCGAGCGGCGAGATCGGCGTGCCGAGGCCCGCCCAGACGCCGTTGTAGTTGACGCCGCCGGCCATGACATAGACCAGCGCCTCGTCGTCGCCGATCGGCCAGGTCGGCACCACCTCCTGCTGCATCGACTTTTCCGGCGGCCCGTGGCGCTCCTTGCGGATCGCCCAGGCGTGCATCTTCGCCGGCACGTGACCGAGCGGCGGCACCTCGCCGATGTCATAGAGATCCTTCAGCGGCGCCGCTGACGGTTTCTTCTGCGCGACGGCCATGGGGGGCTCCCGTGTCAAACCGCTGATCGCGATATGGTCGGTTGGTCTATCGTTGATCGGCAGTCTGCCGCAGTTGATGTTGCAGCGCAATAAGTTACTTGAGGTGCATAAGTGTCCGCAAATCAGCCGCCGCTGCTGACAGCGCGCAGCCAAGCTCCTATGGTTGGCGGCGGGCGTCGTTGCAGGCGCACCGGGCAAGCCCTTGCCGGCAAGGGATGAGGGGAAACATGGAACCGCAGAGCATCATTGTTTGGCTGATCGTCGGTGCGATTGCCGGCTGGCTGGCCGGCATGGTCGTCAAAGGCGGCGGCTTCGGCCTGATCGGCGATATCGTGGTCGGCATCATCGGCGCCGTGATTGCCGGATATTTGCTGCCGTATCTCGGCATCGCCATCGGCACCGGCATCGTCGCCGCCATCATCGACGCCTTTATCGGCGCGGTGATCCTGCTGGTGATCTTAAGGCTGATCAAGCGCGTATAAGCGACGCAAGGCAGCGCGGCGCGAAAACGTCGGCGCTCGAAGATGATTTGAAACCCATCTCAGCGCCGCACGCGATAGACAACAAGATCGGTACCGTCGAGCGGAATCCTCTCGAGGAAGCCGGGGATATCGCTTCGGCTCAGTGCCGCGACCAAACTGGCGGGAGCTCCGGCAACATAATTGTAGCGCTCCGGGGCGCCCGGACAGAACGCGATATAATCGATACCGTCGGCGGCCATGCGAAGTTTTGCGTCATTCGGCGCAGCCAGGAACATGTCGAGCATGGCGACATTGCCGGCTTGATTACGATGATAGGGAGCCGCCAGCACGGCGTGCCCGGATTGCATGAGAATGAACGGGCCGGAATCGATAAAGGCGAGCATGCGCCCGCGCGGAAGCGTGGCGAGCGGTGCGTAGTCGGCAACGCGCTGGCAGGTGCCGGCGTCGCCGCTGGTGATGATGCGCCGCGTCGTGACGGCGGCCGCCCCGACGGCATGCGCGGCGCCGCTGCCGAGCGCCAGCAGTGCCAGGGGGTTGAGAAAGAGCATGGCGACCAGCGCGACGCGGGGAATGCCGAAATAGGAGGCGCCGCCGTGCGCCGCTGGAATCATCCGCAGCAGCGCGGCGGGAACGAGCACGGCAGCCAATGCATTGGCGCCACTGGCACCACGCAATTCCCAAACGGAGACCAGCACAAACGCCAGCTGTGCTGCGGTGCAGGCGATCCAGTTCCACCGCTGTTGACCGTCTTCCCGCGCGCAGCGGATTGCGCCGAGAACGAGCGCGGCGAGCGGAACGCCATAGTATGCGGCAACCTGCTGCGGCAGATCGCGCAGCATCGACAACAGATTGCGGGCCTCGGCGACCGAGGAGAGCCACAAAGCGGCAAGACGGGGATCGAGTTGCGCATAGGGTCCGCCGAGGCATTGCGGGGCGCCGAGTTTGACGGTGGCGGCGAGCAATGCCGCCAGGCCGCCCGCGGCAACCGCGCGAGCGGCGATGAAATTCAGGCGCGGCAGCATGGCGAGAGCAGCCAAGCCGAAGCCGCCAAGAACGAGAACACCGACCTGGGCGATCGAGATCGCATCGCATTCGACGGTGAGGTAGCGCGCGGGGGTGACCGTGGCGACGGCGAGGATGATCGCTCCGGCGGCCAGCGCCAGCGCAAAGGCCACGGTCGGGCGTTGGCATTTGTCGCCCTCGACGACCCAGCGCAACCCGACGACGACGGCGAGCGCGGCGACCGCCGGTACCATTTGCTGTCCGATCGCGACCGAGAGTGCACAAAGGAAGCCGGCAGCGGCGCTGTCGCGCGGACGTGACGGCACGCGCACAAGAAAGGCCAACGACCAGACCGTCAGCACCAGTTGCACGTTGTGGTGATGGATGGCGCCGGAACGGAAATTCTGCAGGACCGGGGCCATCAGCACGGCGAAAACCAGCGCCACGCCCGCCGCGGTGGGCCCGGCCAGTTGCTGCGCAAGCCGCGACACTCCGGCGAGAAAGACCAGCAGCAGCATGGTCGGCCATACGACGAGAGTGATCTTCTCGGCGGCGGCCGCCGACACAAACATCGAACCGGCTTTGATCATCAGCGCGAGCGGAAGGTCGATCAGCCGCGACCAATGCATCGCGACGCCGGCCGGCGGGTCGAGCCGATACTGGGTCATGTCGAACCAGCCCTGCCCCGCCAGAAGATCGCGAACTTCAACCAGTCGCATGGCGTCGTCGGTGGACAGGCTGTTGATGCCTGAAGTCACGTACAGCGAAAACACGGCGACGGCCCACAACAGCAACAGAAATTTGCCGGTGTCGTTGCGTGGATCGAGTCCAGGATCGATCGCTGGCGAGGACATGGGAAAGGAGGCTCCGCCTCGGCGTTGCGGGCAAGCTAGGATTGCGGCCTTAAAACTCGATGAAGTTCGTGCCTATTTGGGCGGCGCCGAGCCTCACATGGAGCGGGCCCGCCTGAGCTTTGGGCTCACTCAGCCGGCACGGCGATGGGGATCGGCGCCGCGGCGAAGCCGGCTTGCCGGCGCGCCACCATCCGTCCGACCCGGCGCGACACCGCGATCGCCACGACCGCGATGGCGGCGCCGGCGAAAATGTCGATGAAATAGTGACCGCCGACGATCGGCGTGGCTAACAGCAGCGCGCCGTTCGCCACCACCACGATCGGCCTGATCCAGCGCGCGCCCCACAGCGCCCAGGAATAGAGCACGGCCGAAGCCGCGTGAAAGCTCGGAAAGGTGACGATGCCGGAGAGTCCCAACAGATCGAGATGCCGCAGCGTGCCGTCGCGCGTCGGCGGCAGGTCGCGCAGCTGCTCGAGATAGGCGCCGGCTTCGATATTCGGCAAGGCTCGCGGGATCGAGCCCGATCTGCTGATAGACGCCGATCGCCGGCACCAGCGCCGAAATGATCGTGGTCGCGATCAAGGCCAGAGCGAAGGCGAAGATGAATTCGGCGATGCGCTGATAAAGCCCCTTCGCCGCCAGCACCACCGGCACGGCGAACACCTGCCAGCGGATCATGCTGTAGCCGTAGCCGAGCCACGCCGCGAGCACTGGGTGAGCGTTGACGTAACGCACATAGGCCGCCCAATCGAGCCCGAGCGCCCGGTCGATGGCGAGGAGATTGGCGTCCTGCAGCGGCAGGTTCGGCGCCGCCGCGACATAGGTGAGCGGCGTCATCACCGCGGCGATCAGCGCGGTCTGCGCCAGCGCGCCGAGCACGAACATCACCTGCGGATCGCGCCGCTTCGGCGAGGCGGCATTGGCGTGGGCAAAGCCGCCGTAGACGCCGACATAGCCGATCGCGACCGCCACGCCCGGCAGCGTCAGCGAAAAGTCGGTAACGAGGAGACTGAACGCCAGCACGGCGGTGATGGCGGCGCAAACGAGCCAATTGAGCTTGAGAAACCGCCACGCGGCTTCCACCTCGGTCGACAGCGCCGGTCGCGGTAATGACATGCCGGCATCCTCGCCGACGAGCGTTAAGGCGGCGAGAATCGCGAGGGTTAATTTTTAGTTTTGTAGCCCTCGGCTCATCACTACCTTTAGTTGCTTTCGGTAACGCCTCAATCTATAATGAAGTACCCGGTCCCAGCGCTTGTCTGCCTCGTTACGGCTGAGCGCAAAGCAGGGATCGTTTGGGAGAGTCAGATGACAATGAAAATCGCAATAGCGGCTGCAGCCATCGCCGCCGCCGGATGCTTCGCCGCGGCTGCGGCCGCACAGGCAGGCCCGCTGACCATCGTCGAGGTCGGCTGGCCAGCCAACAATTGTGTGTTCCACGATAACCCACCTGATTGCACGGTGGTCGTCGACGACAGCGTTGGCAACTTCAACTTGCCGGGCGACAACGGCGCCGCGCTGCTGCAGACGCGCACCTATCCCGGCGCGAAGGGCACACCGGCAGCCGGCGACATGGCCTATCTCTATCGCGTGGACTTGACGAACGTCAGTGTACCGGCGGGCGGGGCGCCAAATTGCGTCACCGGGATGACGATCAATTTTCCCGGCGGTGTCGTCCCGCTGCCCTATCCCAGTGCTCCTCCACACGGCCCCTCTGATGTGTTCGTGGTAACCTCCGGCGGGCCGGGCACGGTCGGGCTCAAGGCGGCGGTGCAAAACGGCGTCAAGATCGTCTTCACGTTCACGGCGCCGGTCTGTCCGGGCGCCACGAGCTATTTCTTCGGGCTGGCGTCGAAATCGGTGAAGCCTGTTGCCGACATTGCGGAGGTTTCCTTCACCAAGGGCGTCGCGGGGACGCCAGATCGCGTGCCCTGAAAGCGCGCGGGAATTATTTTGCGGCGGGACAAAACCTGGCGCCGCACATGCGGCGCCAGCGGCTTGACGCCGTAGGCCGGCATTTGAAATGTCGGCAACAAGGAGCGAGACCATGAAAGCGCTTTAGGGCATTCAGACAAAGGGGACACCGCACGTTCTTCGGCGACAACGGTTCCTTGTTCATCGAGCGGTTGGACGGAGCAGTTGAAATCGACCTTGCCGGATCGGACGGAAGGAAGATATCGGACCTTCGAGCGGAGACGAAAAATGAAACCAATTGAGCAACTGAAAAAGAATATTGCCGCGGCGCACCCTGACGCAAAGCTGGATCTGACACCGCGAAGTATCTCTCTACCCTTGGGAAGAGTGTTTTCGCACTGGATCTTGATCTAGAGGCGCCCGGCCTACATTACAAATTCGAACTGGGCTCTGAGGCGAAGCGGCTTTCAGTCGGTCCCGGGATCGTCGATATTCTTGTTGCTTTTCTCAAGCAGCAACCGCTTCCACAAAGTCTTGAAAATTATACGACCAAGTTGAAGGTTGCAGATGGTGCGGGCGCTATCCACATCATGCCGGCGGGTACTGCACCATCCGGGGAATATTGGCGACTTCTTTCACAAGTAAATTGGTATGAGATATTCTATGGAAAACAGCCGACGGGAGTTCCGTTTTTTCTAGACCTAAAGGAAAGAATCCGAGCGAGTTATAATCCTGATTTCTTGCTTATCGATGCAAGAACAGGGATCACTGAAATGGGTGGTATCGCGACGACGCTGCTTCCAGATTCAGTGGTATGCCTGGCTTTAGCTAGCGTCGAACACCTGGAAGGATTGCGTGCAGTTACCCTCTCCCCGCACGCGGGGAGAGGGAGGTGCGGATGCGTTGCGGGAACGCGATTTTATTTCGTCATTGCGAGCGAAGCGAAGCAATCCAGTCCCCGTCGCGTGTTCTGGATTGCTTCGTCGCGGAGCCTGTTATCGGGCCGGCCACTTCGGGCCGGACCCGTTGGCTCCTCGCAATGACGAGAGCGGTAACGCCCCCTCACCCCACCCTCTCCCCGAAAGCGGGGCGAGGGAGCGAGAGACAGGAGACCCCCCATGCGACGAAAAGTGTCGGCCGCGAATTGGCGCTTCCCGCTGCGCATGAGCCGGACGCAATGGGCGCGCCTGCCCTACCGCAACAGGCACGCGATCATCGCGCAGGCGATGTGCACCCTGCTCGGCCATTGGCGCAATTGCGACAAACTGCGCTGCCAGCGGGCGCGGCGCTGCCTGTTCCCGCATCCCTGCTATTGGAATCGCAAGCAGCAAATGTCGGAGGCGGAGCAGGCGCAGGCGAGGAAATTGTGCGAGCCGCTCCTGGGGCTGATGGCCATCGGTTCGAGCCAGGGTTCGGACGGGCTGTGGCTGTTTTGAGCGAGTGGGGGCGTCGCGGGAAGGAACTTTTATTTCGTCATTGCGAGGAGCCAACGGGTCCGGCCCGAAGTGGCCGGCCCGATGACAGGCTCCGCGACGAAGCAATCCAGAGCCTTGTGGCTCAAAAGACTGGATTGCTTCGCTTCGCTCGCAATGACGAGAGCGGCAACGCCCCCCAACCCACCCTCTCCCCGCAAGCGAAACGGAGCGCGCTCAATCGAGCATGTGGCTGACCATGCCGTCGGCGAGCTTGGGCTCGAACCAGGTCGATTTCGGCGGCATGACCGCGCCGGCGTCCGCCACCGCCATGAGGTCGCGCATCTGCGTCGGGTAGAGCGCGAAGGCCACCGCCATCGTCCCGGACGAGACCAGCCGCTCGAGCTCGCCGAGGCCGCGGCCGCCGCCGACGAAATCGATGCGCTTGTCGCGGCGCTGATCGGTAATGCCGAAGATGGGCTCGATGATCTGGCGCGTGAGCAGCGTCACCGGCAGCCGCGCCACCGGATCGGCGGCCCCGGCCGGCTGCGCCGTGTCTTCAGCGCGCGCCGGCGGCAGCGTGACGCGGTACCAGCGGCCGGCGAGAAACATGCCGATCTCGTTGGCGGCCGCCGGCCGCACCGGCCGGTCGCTCGGCGCCACCGTGGCGCGGCGGCGCAGTTCCGCCAGCAGCTCTTCGGCGCTGCGCCCGTTCAAGTCGCGCAGCACGCGGTTGTAGTCGAGGATGGTCATCTCGGCCTGCGGAAACAGCACCGCGAGGAAATAGCCGTGCGCGCCCTCGCCGCTTCTCGCTTCCGCCACGCGTTCGGCGGCGGCGGAGCGATGATGGCCGTCGGCGATATAGAGCGCGGGCAACGCCTCGACCGCGCCGGTCAGCGCCGCGATGATCGGCTCGTCGCCGATCACCCAGAGCTGATGGCGCACGCCGTCATCGGCGGTGACGTCGACAAGCGGCGCGCCGGCGGCGGCGCGTTCGAGCAGGGCGTCGATCGCAGGCGCCGTTGGATAGGCCAGCATCACCGGGCCGGTCTGCGCGTTGATCGCCTCGATCTGGCGGACGCGGTCGTCTTCCTTGGCCGGCGTCGTGTGCTCGTGCTTGCGGATGCGATTCTCCGCATAGGCGGCGATCGAGGCGACCGCCGCGAAGCCGGTCTCGACGTGGCCGCGCCAGGTCAGCCGGTAGACGTAGTAGCAGGGCTTGTCGTCGCGCAGGAGCACGCCGGCGGCGATCATGCGCCGCAAATTTTCCGCCGCCTTGGCGTAGACCGCGCCGTCGTAGGGATCGGCCGCCGGATCGAGATCGATCTCGGCCTTGGAGACGTGGAGAAAGCTCCACGGCTTGCCGGCGGCGCGTTCGCGCGCCTCGGCGCTGGAGAGCACGTCATAGGGCGGCGCCAAAACCTCGGCGGCGCGTCCGGGCGCCGGCCGCAGCGCGCGAAAGGGCTTTATCAGGGTCAAGTGAATTCACTCCATCCGCTACATGCGGTCGCGTGCGGGATTTTAATTCGCGCAAAAGCGCATTACGTCAACCCCGTGGGCAAACCCGACATCATCCTCATTGCCGGCCCGACCGCGAGCGGCAAATCGGCGCTGGCGCTGGCGCTCGCCGAAAAGCATGGCGGCATCGTCATCAATGCCGATTCCATGCAGGTCTACCGCGATCTGCGCATCATCACCGCGCGGCCGACGCCGGCGGAGGAACGGCGCGCGCCGCACCTGCTCTACGGCCATGTCGACGCGGCGGAGAATTATTCCGTGGGCCGCTGGTGCGCGGACGCCGCCGCGGCGCTGGCGGCGGCGAAAGGCCAATCCCGCGCGGCCGTCATCGTCGGCGGCACCGGGCTTTATTTCAATGCGCTGACGCGCGGCCTTGCCGCCGTGCCGCCGATCCCACAGGAGATCCGCGATACCGTGCGGGCGCGGCTCTTAAGCGACGGCGTCGCCGCGCTGCATGCCGAACTGGAAAGCCGCGATCCTGCAGCGGCGGCGCGGCTGATGCCCGGCGACCGGGCCCGCGTCACCCGCGCGCTGGAAGTGGTCTTGGCCACCGGCCGTTCGCTGTTGGCGTGGCACGAGGCCGGCAACCCGGCGAACCTCAACCCCTCGCGTGCGGCAAAAATCTTCCTCATGCCCGACCGCGACGAGCTGTTGCGGCGGATCGATGCGCGCTTCGACGCCATGATCGCGGCCGGCGCCATCGAGGAAGTGCGCGCGCTGGCGGCGCGCGGCCTCAATCCCAATTTGCCGGCGATGAAGGCGCACGGCGTGCCGTGGCTGATCCGCCATCTCAACGGCGAGATCACGCTCGAGGACGCGGTCGAAGGCGCGAAGCGCGATACCCGCCAATACACCAAACGGCAGGCGACCTGGTTCCGCAATCAGCTGCCCGACTTCGCCTGGGTCGAGCCGCAAGCCGCGCTCGCCGCCATCGAGGCGCAGTTGCGGTCGCTGGCCGGATGATACGATGATCCGAATGAGGGCGAACCGCGGGCGCGATAGCTTGGCGTTGCTCGCGTTGCCGGCGCGGCATGGGAGCGGATGAACCATGGCACAGCCTTCCAGTCGCGATCTCGGCGCCGTGTCGCATTTCGATGCGCTGGTGGCGACGGTCGGGCCGGTCGCCGGGCTGCGCATCATCGATATCGGCTGCGGCGAGGGACGCCTGACGCGCGCGCTCGCGGCGCTGGGCGCTCGGGTCACCGGCTGCGATCCGTTCATCGCGGAGACCGCGTGGACCGAGCACGGCGCCGGCAGCTATCGTCTGGTCAAGGCGGCGGCCGACGCCATTCCCGAGCCCGATCACCAAGCCGATCTCGTGCTGTTTGTGTTCTCGCTGCACCATGTGCCGGGCGAAAAGCTACAAGCCGCGCTCGCGGAGGCGCGCCGGCTGCTGCGGCCGTCGGGCCGGCTTTATGTGGCGGAACCGCTGGCGCAAGGCCCGCACCACTATGTCGTTGCGCCGTTCCATGATGAGACGGCGGTGCGACAAGCCGCGGCCGCGGCGCTTGCCCGTTTTGCCCGGCCGCATTTCGCGGCCGCCGAGGTCCTGAGCTACGCCGATCAGCGAAGCTATGCCGATTTCGACACCTTTGCCGACCGCATGATCGCCAACATGCGGTTCAACGGCTACACCCAGGAAGCCGTGCTGGCGCCGGAAGTGCATCGCCGCTTCGCCGAGACGAGCGCGGCGCATGGCGGCCGCTTCGACCAGCCGGTTCGCATCGATTACTTCACGTCGCCGAGCTAACGGTACGGCGACGGAATCTAGTGTGAGATGTACTGGATCCCGGCGGAGTAAGCCGCGCCGCCGACCACGCAGGGGATGCCCAGCTCGATCTGCCCGGCGGCGGCGGCGACCACGCAGCCCATCGCCAAGGCGCCCTGCCCCACCTGACCCCAGCCGGTCAGCTCGCGTTTGGAATCCGGGCCCTTCTGTTTGAGCTCGTCGATCGCGGCGAGCGATTCCTTGCGCATGCGCGCGGTGTCGACGGTCTCCGCGGTCTCGATCACCTCGTTGAGTATCGCGACGACCGCTTCGGGCTGGTTCTTGACCTCGCGCTTGAGGATCGCGAGCAGACGCAGGTCGCGCACCGCGTTGCCGGCGAGCGTGAACTTGGCGGCGCTGCCGGTGGTGAGATTGTCGACGCTGTCCTTGTCCTTGGCCAGCGGCAAAAGCTTGATGATGCGGGTGATCGGCAGATCCGAGCCGGTGGCGAGATAGCTACCCCACAACACGTCGATCAGCTCCGGGCTTGGCGCGATGGCCACCGCTTTCTTGCGGTCGTTGCCGATCTTCAGCACGCGCTTGATCTTGTCGAGCATGCCGGGCTTGCCGGGCTGGTAGTCGATCTGCTCGAGCGTCGGCAGCTTGCCGTCGAGATATTTGTCGATCATGGCGCGCCGCGTCGGCATGCGGTCGACAAAGGTGGCGAGCAGTTCCTTCCAGTTGGGCAGGCCGGAATAAGCAATGGCGCGCACCAGCACCCAATGATCGGCCGCCGCGATCGGCAGCATCTTGGCGATCAGCGCGGCGGCGCGGTCCGGATTGGCGCCGAGCACGCCGGCGATGAAGCCGACATAGGCGCCGGAAGTTTCCGCATCCTTGAAGGCTTGCCGTTCGCTCAGCGCGCGCACCAGGACGGGAAGCGCCTCCGGCTCCGGCTTGGCGCGATAAGCGTTGATCCATTTGAGGATCGCGTCGGTCGAATTGAGCGCCGCGCTCGGCCGCGGCACCGCGATAGCCGGCGCGGCGAGAACAACTGCGAGAGCCAACAAGGCGACGAGAACGGCGGTGCCGCGGCGCAAAGCTCGGGCCCAATCGCCTGCGATCAGGTCGGCGGTACCGCCGTCTTCCGTCATCAATGCTGCCGCAGACATGTTCACCTCCAGCGGAGAATGCCGGCGTCGCGGGCCGTTGCCCCGCGCCAGCCGAAGCCGGAGCCGAACAGAGCAGGCGGTGGGGGCGATTTGCTGACCGCTCCCGCGCGAAATCGCGGCTGCGCTGTGACGCCGAGCGATCGTTAACAGAAGCAGTTTTGCGCGCCGCGCCGATTTCAAACGCATGTTTGAAGAGCGCTGCCGGCTGCGGCGTCAAATTGCGGCCGCATTTGACTTGACCCGCATTGCCACAATGCTTATAAAAGCCATCTGAGAAGCGAGGGCAATTCCGTGCGCAGTTTCGTTATCACTTCACTGGTTATCGTAGCGAGGCGCACCGCCGCGGGTGGATGATCCACCCGCGAGACGTGGCGGTGCGCAGTCCAGGGGCTCTTGAGCCCCTTTTTTATTTTCTAAACCTGAATATGCGAAGGTGGGTTGAGAGAGTGGAGCAAGCCATGACGGAGATGACCGGCGCGGAAATGGTGATGGCAGCGCTCGCCGATCAGGGCGTCGAGCATATTTTCGGCTATCCCGGCGGTGCGGTGCTGCCGATCTACGACGCGCTGTTCCAGCAGGACAAAGTGCAGCACATCCTGGTGCGGCACGAACAGGGCGCCGTGCATGCGGCCGAGGGCTATGCGCGCTCGACCGGCAAGGTCGGCACCGTGCTGGTCACCTCCGGCCCCGGCGCGACCAATGCGGTCACCGGCTTGACCGACGCCTTGTGCGATTCGATCCCGTTGGTCGTCATTACCGGGCAGGTGCCGACGCATCTCATCGGCAACGACGCCTTTCAGGAATGCGACACCGTCGGCATTACCCGGCCGTGCACCAAATACAATTATCTGGTCAAGACCATCGCCGATCTGCCGCGTGCGCTGCACGAGGCGTTCCACATCGCCGCCAGCGGGCGGCCGGGCCCGGTCGTGGTCGATATCCCCAAGGACATCCAGTTCGCCAAGGGCGCCTATTCCAAGCCCAAGGAATTCCAGCATCGCGGCTATCGGCCGAAGCTCAAGGGCGACCTCGACAAGATCAAAGAAGCCGTCGACATGATGGCGGCCGCCAAGCACCCGCTGTTCTATACCGGCGGCGGCGTGGTCAATTCCGGCCGGGCGGCGAGCGATCTGCTGCGCGAACTGGTCAAGCTCACCGGCTTTCCTATCACCTCGACGTTGATGGGGCTTGGCGCTTTTCCGGCCGCTGACCGGCAGTGGCTGGGCATGCTGGGCATGCACGGCACCTGGGAGGCCAATTGGGCAATGCACGATTGCGATCTGATGATCGCCGTCGGCGCCCGCTTCGACGACCGCATCACCGGTCGGCTCGACGCCTTCTCGCCCGGCTCGAAGAAGATCCACATCGACATCGACCCGTCCTCGATCAACAAGAACGTCAAGGTCGATCTGGCGATCATCGGCGATTGCGCGCATGTGCTCGAGGACATGGTGCGGCTGTGGCGCCAGAGCGCGGTCGTCCCGGATAAGAAGGCACTGCAGGCATGGTGGGAGCAGATCGGACAATGGCGGGCGAAAAAATCGCTCTCCTTCACCAATTCCAATGAGATCATCAAGCCGCAATACGCGATCCAGCGGCTCTACCAGCAGACCAAGGACCGCGACACCTACATCACCACCGAAGTCGGCCAGCACCAGATGTGGGCGGCGCAATTCTATCCGTTCCAGGAGCCGAACCGCTTGATGACCTCGGGCGGCCTCGGCACCATGGGCTATGGCTTGCCGGCCGCGGTCGGCGTGCAGCTCGCACATCCGAACTCGCTGGTCGTCGACATCGCCGGCGAGGCCTCGGTGCTGATGACCATGCAGGAACTGTCGACGGCGGTGCAGTACGACCTGCCGATCAAGATCTTCATCATCAACAACCGCTATATGGGCATGGTGCGGCAGTGGCAGGAACTGCTGCACGGCAAGCGCTATTCCCACTCCTACACCGAGGCGTTGCCCGATTTCGTCAAGCTCGCCGAAGCCTATCACGCCCACGGCATCCGCTGCGAACATCCGGGCGAGCTCGACGAGAAGATCCGCGAAATGATCGAGGTGAGGAAACCCGTGCTGTTCGACTGCGTGGTCGATCCGGCGGAAAACTGCTTCCCGATGATTCCATCCGGCCGCGCCCATAACGAGATGCTGCTCGGCGACGCGGCGGAGCGCGTCGAGGACGCCGTCACCGAGGAAGGCAAGGTAATGGTGTAGACGCCGACGCAACCAATTCAGGAACGAGGATCGCGCAATGAAACTCGCCATCATCGGTGCCGGCAGTGTCGGCGGCACGCTCGGCACTGCCTGGGCGCAGAAGGCCGGGCACGACATCTTCTTCGGCGTCAACAACCCGAAATCCGAGAAGACGCAGGCGTTGCTGCGAACCCTCGGCGGCAAAGCCCGCGCCGGCACCGCGGTGGAAGCGGCGGCCTTCGGCGAGATCATCGTCTTGGCGACGCCGTGGAATGCCGCGGAGGCGGCGATCCGCGCCATGGGCGACTTGAACGGCAGGATCGTGCTCGACGCCACCAATCCGCTGGCAATGGGACCGGACGGTCTCGGCCTCGAGATCGGACACAGCATGTCCGCCGGCGAGAAGGTGCAGGGCTGGGCCAAAGGCGCCTCGGTGTTCAAGACGCTCAACACGACCGGCTTCGCCAATATGGCCGATCCCATTTTCCGCGGCGTGAAATCGGTGATGTTCGTCGCCGGCGATGACGCGGCGGCGAAGCCGAAGGTCATCGAACTCGTCGCCGCGCTCGGCTTCGAGGTGGTCGATGCCGGGCCGTTGCGCAACGCCCGCCTGCTCGAAGCGCACGCCATGTTGTGGATTGAACTTGCGCTCAAGCGCGGTCTCGGCCGCGACTGGGCCTTTGCCATTGTCAGGCGCTGAGGATGGATGCCGTGAATACCAATGCTGCAACGACTCACTATCCGGCCGCGCCGGTCAGCCAGGGCATCGAGACGCGCACGCTCTGTGTGCTGGTCGACAACGAGCCCGGCGTGCTGGCGCGCGTGATCGGGCTGTTCTCCGGTCGCGGTTACAACATCGATTCGCTCACGGTCTCGGAGACCGAGCACGAGAGCCATCTGTCCCGCATCACGGTGGTCACTCGCGGCACGCCGATGGTGATCGAGCAGATCAAGAATCAACTCGATCGGCTGGTGCCGGTGCACCGCGTCGTCGACCTGACCACGGGCGGTCCGTCGCTGCAGCGCGAGCTGGCGATGGTGAAAGTGCGTGGCAAAGGCGAGCACCGCATGGAGGCGTTGCGGCTTGCCGACGCCTTCCGCGCCCGCGTCATCGACGCCACCACCGAAAGCTTCGTGTTCGAGATCACCGGCGCCTCCGACAAGATCGAAAGCTTCGTCAGCTTGATGCTACCGCTGGGCCTGGTCGAGGTCTCGCGCACCGGCATCGTCGCCATCTCCCGCGGAGCGGAGGGGATGTAAGTCATTTGTCATGCCCGGCCATAGCGGTTCGTAGAACGGCGTCGCTTCGCTCGTTTATCTGCCGGGCATCCACGACTTGATCTTGAGCGCAGCTAAGACGTGGATGGCCGGGACAAGCCCGGCCATGACGCTTGCAAAGGTCACGCCGCCGAACGCTCGCCGAGCGGCTGCGACAAGCGTCCGACCAGCGTGGCGAACTGATCGATGAAGCCTTGCAGAAACTCACGCGTGCTCTCGTCACCGATATTGCCCCGATCATCGATCAAGTTCGGCTTGAATGTCACGTAGGCCTCGCCGCCTTGGAGAATGGTGCCCATGCTGACCATCACCGACCGCAGGTGCTGTTGCGCGATTGCGCTGCCCATTGCGCCCGGCGAGGTGCCGGTGATGAAAGTCGGTTTTCCCGCCCAGGAATTCTGTCCATAAGGACGGGCGCCCCAATCGATGGCGTTCTTCAGCACCGCCGGAATGGAGCGGTTGTGCTCCGGCGTGACGATCAAGATACCGTCAGCGCGGCCGACCTGGTTCTTGAAGCGGACAACCGCGTCCGGCAGCTTGCCTTCGTTGTCCTGATTGTACATCGGCAGATCGTCGATGCGCACGAACTCGACCTCGAATTGGGATTTCGCCAATTCGCCCAGCGCCAGCGCCAGTTTGCGGTTGATCGACTCGCGGCGGTTGCTGCCGACGACGACGGCAAGGTGCGGCTTTGCCATGGGTAAGACCCTCTAGTTAAAATTCATAACTGACGCTAAATAGGTGCCTAGGCTGCCGGGGTGCAAGAAGGCACATTCATGAAACCAAGCCACATGCATTTGCCTGCCGATTGTCGCGCCATCAGCGACGTGCTGGCCCGGATCGGCGACAAATGGTCGGTCCTGGTGGTCAGCCGGCTCGGCGCCGGACCATTGCGGTTCAACGAGTTGCGGCGGCAGATCGGCGGCATTTCACAGCGCATGCTGACGCTGACGCTGCGCGGTCTCGAACGCGACGGTCTGATCACCCGCACAGCATTCCCGACCATTCCGCCGCGGGTCGATTACGCGCTGACCGCGCTCGGCCGCGATCTGTTGGACCCGGTTTCGGCGCTCGGCGCCTGGGCGATCCGCAACCAGGAAAAAATCGCCCGCGCGCGCGAGCAGTTCGACGGCGCGGCGACGCCGCCAACCGCAGCGCGCGGAGCGAACGGCAGGGTACAGATGAACGAGCCGCTAGTCGGCCCGGCGCCGCACAGCTCGGCGGTCGGCACACGGCCGAAAGGTGCCAAAGTGTCTTGACCTCGGCGGCGCTTTTGGCCACGAAACATCCGGTTTCTTCGCCGCCGCCCGCCGCGGCGGTGCCGCAAAAAAGGATAAAGATTATGCGCGTGTATTATGACCGTGACGCCGACCTGAACCTGATCAAGGGCAAGAAGGTCGTCGTCATCGGCTACGGCAGCCAAGGCCACGCTCATGCCCTCAACCTGCGCGATTCCGGCGTCAAGGACGTCGCCGTGGCGCTGCGCAAGGGCTCGCAGGGCGTCAAGAAGGCGGAGGCCGAGAAGCTCAAAGTCATGGATGTGACCGAGGCCGCCAAGTGGGCCGACGTGATGATGATGCTGACGCCCGACGAGCTGCAGGGCGACATCTATAACGGTCATTTGCACGCCAACATGAAACAAGGCGCGGCGCTGATGTTCGCGCACGGGCTCAATATCCATTTCAACCTGATCGAGCCGCGGCCCGACCTCGACGTGATGATGATCGCGCCCAAGGGCCCGGGCCATACCGTGCGCTCCGAGTACCTGCGCGGCGCCGGCGTGCCGGTGCTGATGGCGGTGCATCGCGACGCCTCCGGCAACGCGCATGACCTCTGCCTGTCGTACGGCGCCGCCATCGGCGGCGGCCGCGCCGGCATCATCGAGACCACGTTCCGCGAGGAATGCGAAACCGACCTGTTCGGCGAGCAATCCGTGCTGTGCGGCGGCGTCGTCGAGCTGATGAAGGCCGGATATGAAACGCTCGTTGGTGCCGGTTATGCGCCCGAAATGGCCTATTTCGAGTGCATCCACGAAATGAAGCTGATCGTCGACCTGATTTACGAGGGCGGCATCGCCAATATGAACTATTCGGTCTCCAACACGGCCGAGTACGGCGAATATGTCTCCGGCCCGCGCGTGATCAGCGACGCGACCCGCGCCGAAATGAAGAATATTCTCGCCGATATCCAATCGGGCAAGTTCGTCAAAGACTGGATGCTGGAGAACAAGGTCAACCAGACATCATTCAAGGCCATGCGCAGCAAGCTCGCAGCGCATCCCGCGGAGGCCGTCGGCGCCAAGCTGCGGGCGATGATGCCGTGGATCAAGGATCGGGCGCTGGTCGATCGGTCGCGGAATTGATCCACTGCATTTTGGGGTAAGGCGCGCTCGCGGGGGCGAGCCCTTTCGGATCAAAGATCGCGCCTAGTCGATCGGTTGGGGAATTGACTGCCGCCTTCCAGGGAGAAATTCCCACCGTAAGGCGTCGTCCTGCTTGACGCCGGAGGGACACCTTGGGGTAGTATAGCGGTGGTGTCCGCGCGCGGACCGTTTCGTCAACACGCGGACGAGACTGCACTGTCTAAAACTGAACCAAAGCAATAACGACACGTCTCGCACCGCGATGGCGGTAGCGAAAGGACGTGCTCCCAGGGAGGATCTCCAGATGAAGACCACATTGTGGGCTGTCGGATTGGCGTTGCTATTTGCGCCGACTGCGATGGCACAAACGGCTGACGAGCTGGCGAAGGGATCGACCGACACCAGCAACGTGCTCAATTACGGGATGGGTTACGACCTGCAGCGCTTCAGCGCGCTCAAGCAGATCAACAAGGACAACGTCAGGCGCCTGGTGCCGGTGTGGAATTACAGCTTCGACGACAATCGGAGCGAGGAATCCCAGCCGCTGGTCTACAAGGGCGTGCTCTACGTCACCAGCAACAGCGCCACGATGGCAATCGACGCCAAGACCGGCAAGCAGATCTGGAAGACCAAGGTCGAGTACCCGCCGGAAACGCCGCGCATCGTCTGTTGCGGCATCATCAATCGCGGCGCCGCGATCTATGACGGCAAGCTGTTCCGCACCACGCTCGACGCCAATGTCATCGCGCTCGATGCCAAGACCGGCAAGGAGCTGTGGCGCAAGAACGCGATCGACTTCAAGACCGGATATTCGATGACGGTTGCGCCGCTGGTCGCCGACGGCGTGGTGATCACCGGTATCTCCGGCGCCGAATTCGGCACGCGCGACTTCATCGACGGCTGGGATCCGCAGACCGGCGAGCACCTCTGGCGCACCTATACGGTCCCGGGACCCGGCGAACCTGGCAACGACACCTGGCCGGGAGACACCTGGAAGCTCGGCGGCGGATCGACCTGGATCACCGGGTCGTTCGATCCGGAGCTGCACACCGTCTACTGGGGCATCGGCAACCCGGGTCCGTTCAATGCCGCCGGCCGGCCGGGCGATAACCTGTACACCTGCTCGGTGCTGGCGCTCGATCCCAAGACAGGGAAGATCAAGTGGCACTACCAGTTCTCGCCGAACAATCCGTTCGACTACGATTCGGTCGCCGAGATGGTGCTGGCCACGATGAACATCGAGGGCAAGCCGACCAAGGTGTTGATGGACGCCAATCGTAACGGGTTCTTCTACGTGCTCGATCGCACCAACGGCAAACTCCTTGCCGCCAACCCGTACGTCAAGGTGAACTGGGCTTCCGGCATCGACATGAAGACCGGCCGGCCAGTCGAGACCGACGTCAGCAGCAAAGCGCGCGCCGGCGAGAAGGTGGTCGTATGGCCATCGATCCTGGGCGGCAAGAACTGGGAACCGATGTCGTTCAATCCGCAGAACGGAACTGCCTATGCCAACACGCTGAATTTCGGCGGCCACTACAAGGCGGTCCAGGCGGACTACAAGGCCGGAGAGTGGTACGTCGGCATGGATCTGAGCGATCTCTGGGAGTGGCCGCAGGGACCGCGCGGCTATCTCAAGGCGATCGATCCGCTGACCGGCAAGACCAAATGGGAAAACGGCAGCGACATTCCGCGGTTTTCCGGCGTGTTGTCGACCGGCGGCGGCGTGGTGTTCTCCGGGCAGCTGACGGGTGAGTTCGAAGCTTTCGATGCCGACACCGGCAAGAAACTCTGGCAGTTCCAAACCGGTTCGGGCGTCGAAGGTCAGCCAATCACCTGGGAGCAGGACGGCGTGCAGTACGTCGCGGTGGCCAGCGGTATCGGCGGCGTCTACTCGCTGTTCTCCGGCGACACGCGACTGGCTTCGGTTCCCGCCGGCGGATCGCTCTGGGTGTTCGCTCTGGCTCCGCAGTGAGACAACGGACGAGGTCGCTGGCAGCGACCTCGTCGAACTGTCGCGATACGCAATGAAGGTGAAAATCGGTTTCGGCGTCGTCGCGATCGTATTGATCGCGACGACGCCGGCTTGGCAACCCGCGTCCGCAGCGGAAGCGACGCCAATCGTAGTCGCCCAATCCGAGCAGGCCGACGCTGGCAAAGTCGCCAAAGGCAAGGCGCTATACGCGCACAACTGCTCGCATTGCCATGGGTTCAACATGGTCAATCCCGGCACTGTCGCCTACGATTTGCGGCAGTTCCCTCATGACAACAAAACGCGCTTCGTGCATGCGGTGGCCGAGGGCAAGAACGGGCGTATGCCGCCGTGGGGGGACTTGTTGAGCCGCGAAGACATCGACGACCTGTGGGCCTATGTGGAAACAGGAGGAAAGGAGTGAGAGCAATCCGGTTACCAACGCTGGCGGCAGCCGCTTTCATCGGAGTCGGCTGTATCAGTCAGGGCGCGCCGGCGGTGGGCGCCGAGGCGAACGAGGGCACGTTGAGAGTGTGCCTCAACGAAAACCTGCCGCCCTATTCGGTCCGCCACGGCAAGGACGGCGCCGGCTTCGATTATCTGATTGCTGAATCTCTCGCCAAACGACTCGGGCAACAGCTCGCTGTGCAATGGTTCGAAAGCAAGCTCGATGAGGACTCGAGCACCAAGATCGAAGCCAATGCGCTGCTTTCGGACGGCCGCTGCGATCTGCTCGGCGGCTATCCGCTGGTCAAGGATGATCTCGGCAAGCCCGGCTTGGAAACCGCGCGGCTGCCCGGCTTCGCCGGCGCAGTGCCAGCTGACCGTCGCCGCCGGGTGACGCTCGGCACTTTGGCTGCGACCAAGCCCTATCATTTTGCGGCGCTGACAGTCGTGCTCGGCGGCAAGGCAGCGGCCAAGCCTATCACCAGCCTCGCCGACCTCGATGGCGTGAACGTGGGAACCGAAGCCGGCACCTTCGCCGACGCCATCCTGATGAGCTTTGACCACGGCCGCTTGATCTCCCGCATCACTCATCTGGTGCCCGGACGCGGCGAACTTCTCCCCAAGCTTGAGAAGGGCGACTACGACGCCACGCTCATTCCGCTCCATCGCTTCGATGCCTACCGAATCGAACATCCAGACACTGTGATTAAGCCGTCCGGCTACTATTACCCGATCGGTTTCAACATGGGGTTTGTCGGGCTGGCGACCGCGGCGCCCCTGATCGAGCGGGCCAACGCCGCGCTCGACGATATGCTCAAGGCTGGCGAACCGGCCTCGTTTGCGTTGGCAGCCCACATGACGTACCTGCCGCCGCGCCAGCCTTGCGTCCTTGATGGCATCACCGTGAGCGATTTCACGAAATAGCGGCGCCGGCACGTATGAATCGGGGCATCGGTCAAAACATCGCGGGCAGAATCCCACTGCAACACGATCTTGCGAAGATGTGAGCGACCAGCCGGCGGCTAGTTTGGAATTTGTCTTGCTAAGATCTACCGAGTTGCTAGCATGCGCCGGGCGCTGCGTTCTTTTGCAGTGCAATAAAATTGCCAGGCTGGGCTGCCCTCAAATGGCGGGCATGCATCGGCCGGCCGCCGAAATCCGGCGACGTCACGGAGCTGAAAGGCGGCAGTCCGTGGCCGAAAAAAAACCGCCGTTGGAGGGAGAATGACCACCCTGAACATCAATGGGCATGATCATTCGGTGGACGTACCGAGTGACACGCCGCTGTTGTGGGTCATCCGCGAGCATCTGCAGATGACCGGCACGAAATTCGGATGCGGCGCCGGTTTGTGTGGCGCCTGCACTGTCCACCTCAACGGCGAGGCAGTGCGCTCCTGCCAGACCGCCGTGTCACAGGCCGCTGGCCATAAGATCACAACGATCGAAGGTCTCGACCCCAAGGGCGAACACCCCTTGCAGCGGGCATGGATCGCCGAGCAGGTGCCGCAGTGCGGTTACTGCCAGTCCGGGCAGATCATGCAGGCCGCATCGCTGCTCGCCAAGAACAGCGATCCGACCAAGGAAGAAATCGTCGCGCACATGGACGGCAACCTCTGCCGTTGCATGACATACGCGCGCATCCAGCGCGCGATTCTGCGCGCCGCCGCCGACATGCGGGGAGTCTAAGCCATGACAAAGCATCAGAAGATCGACAGTCTCCCGAGCATCGACCGGCGCAGCTTCGTCATCGGAACCGCCGCCACCGGGCTCGTATTCGGCTACGTCGCCCTGCCGGACATCAAGAACGCATTGGCCGCTCCCGCCGCCAATTTCGAGCCGACCGTCTGGTACGCAATCGGCAACGACGGCAAGGTCACGGTCACCGTCGGCAAGGCGGATATGGGCCAGCACATCGCCAGCACCATGGCGCAACTCGTCGCCGAGGAGCTCGAGGCGTCCTGGAAGGACATGGCCATCGCGCTTGCCTCCAACGATCCGAAATACAACGATCCGATACTCGGCGCCGCAATCACCGGCGGCAGCTGGAGCACCGGCATGAACTTCGACGCGATGTGTCGCGCCGGCGCCGCCGGCCGGATCACGCTCATCAAAGCCGCGGCTGAGATGCTCGGCGTTCCGGAGAGCGAGTTGTACGCGAGAGATTCGCATGTCCACCATGCGAAATCGAAGAAGAGCCTCAGCTACGCCCAGATCGTCGCCGGCGGAAAGGCGAACAAGACCTGGACTGCGGACGACCTCAAGGCGATCAAGCTGAAGACACCGGACCAATACACGAAGATCGGCCAGTCGTTACGGCAATTGGACATTCCGGCGAAGACGAACGGGACCGCCAAATACGGCATCGACGCGTTCGCGCCGGACATGCTGTACGGCAAGCTCGCGTTGCCGCCCGTGCGTTACGGGGCCACGGTGAAAACAGTCGATGACAGCGAGGCCAAGAAGGTTCCGGGCTTTGTCAAGGCCGTCGTGGTCGAGGACAAGACCGCCACGACTTCTGGCTGGGTCGTCGCAGTAGCGAACAGCTACGAAGGGGCGAAGAAGGCTGCGGCGGCGCTCAAGATCGATTGGGACAAAGGCAAGTACGCCAACGTGTCCGACCAGTCGATCATCGAGGAGTCGCGCCGTCTGCAGAAGGAGGGGACTGAAGGCCTGCTCTTCGTCAAGGACGGCGACTCCGCCGCGGCCCTGCAAAAGGCGGCGAAGGTAATCGATGCCGAATACCTGACCAGCATCAATATCCATTGTCCGCTGGAGCCGATGAACGCCCTCGCCCTCGAGAAGGACGGCGTGTGGCACGTCTATACCGGCAATCAGTTCTTCACCCGCACGACCATAATTGCGTCCGTGGTGGCCGGTACCGATCCCAAGAATATCGCGCTCCATCAGCACTTCCTGGGCGGCGGCTTCGGACGCCGGCTGGAGTCGGACATGGTGATTCCGGCGATCGCCGCGGCCAAGGCCGTCGGCAAGCCGGTGAAGCTGATCTATGCCCGCGAAGACGACATGCAGATGGATTTCACGCGGCCCTTGACCTACCAGAAGGTCAAGGTTGGCCTCGACGCCGATGGCAAGCCGATCGCCATGGAGCACGACGTGATCGGCGCGTGGCCGACCGCGAAATGGGGCATCCCGGCCTTCCTCACCCCGGCCGTGGACAGGAAACGAGTTGGCGATACCACTGAAGGCCTGCTCGACAGCTTCACTGTCAACGGCGCCGACTATTGGTACACGATCCCCAACCACACGGTGCGCAATTTCGAGAACAAGCTGGCGCAGGGCGCGACACCCTCCGGCCAGCTGCGCTCGGTCGCGCCCGCCTGGACGTTCTGGGCGGTCGAAAGCACCATGGACGAGATCGCCCACGCCAACGGCCAGGATCCGGTGGAGATGCGGCTCAAGCTCCTGGACGGCGCCGGCGCCAATGCCGGCGTCGACAAGACGAATACCGCGGGCGGCGCCAAGCGTCTCGCCAACGCGCTGCGTGCCGCGGTGGGCCGCTCCGGCTACGGGTCGCTCAAGCTCGGCCCGAATGAAGGGATGGGCGTCGCCTGCGTGAGTTCGCAGGAACGCACAAGTCCGACGTGGACGGCTTGCGTTGCCCACGTGAAGGTCGACCCCAAGACCGGCGAAGTGACGCTTAAGAAGGTCACCGTCGCCATGGACGTCGGCACGATCGTCAACCCGGACGGGGTGCGCGCCCAGATTGAGGGGTCCATCTTTTGGGGCGCCTCGCTCGCGATGCTCGAGAAGGGCTCGATCAAGAACGGTGGCATCGAGCAGCGGAACTTCGACAGCTATACGCCGATGCGGATGAGCCAGATGCCGGAAATCGATGTCAGCATCATCGGTAACGGCGAGCCGGCGGTGGGCTGCGGCGAGCCGGCGGTCACGGTTATCGCGCCGGCGGTTGGCAACGCCATCTTCAATGCTGTCGGCGCGCGCGTCCGCTCGCTGCCGATCACGGCTGAGCAAGTCAAGGCGGCGATGAAGACCTGATCGGACGCTGCTCATCGTTCAATCAAGAAGGCGCGGGAGCGGCACTTTAGGGTGCCGCTCCCGCTGTTTTTTGTGCGGCTGCGAATGGCGGGTCGGCGCGCCTTTCCGAGCGTGATAGTGACAGTGAAGCAAGCGAGTCGATTTCAGAACGTCAATGTCGTTCAAGCCGCCGAATGTCGAAATCATCGCGCTCGATCGCGTAGAGATCGCGGTCGAGCCGTGGTTGTGGGAGTTCGCGAGCGCGCGGCGCGCCGAGATCGACCGGCATTTTGCTCTTCGTCAGCGCGAGCGGCCGGCGTTATGGAACGGCCGCGTGCTGCTCGTTCATCGCTACACGATCGGAGACGGCGTGCTTCGCGGCGCCTGCTTCGAGACGGATTACGCGAGCTTTCTCGCCTGGCGCGATTGGGACCTTCCCGACCCGCAGGTCTTCAATGTCTTTGCCGCGGCGGCGCTGCGGACCGCTGACGGCGCCTATCTCGTCGGCGAGATGGCGCCCTCCACGGCGGCAGCGGGGCAGCTCTATTTTCCCTGCGGGACGCCGGACCCCGAGGACATCGGGGACGGCGGCATGCTCGATCTTACCGGCAGTCTCGGCCGCGAATTGCTGGAAGAGACGGGCGTAGAATTCGCGACGCTCGACGCCGCGCCGGGCTGGTGCCTGGTGCGCGACCGCGGCTATGTCGCGTTGATGAAACGGCTCGCGGCACGCCAAAACGCCGAGGAGCTTCGCTCGGCGATCCTGCGCCATCTGGCGCGCGAGCCGCGGCCGGAATTGTCCGACATCCGCATCGTGCGCCAGCGGGCCGATCTCGATCCGCGGATGCCGGCCTTCATCGTCGCCTTCCTTGAGCAAGCCTGGCGGCTTGAGTGACGCACCGGTCTGGCGAGACCGGTCGCGGGGAAGCTTGGCCGCACAGGAGCTTGCGCAGGCGAACCATCTTCCGCTACAAAGGGGACGGTCCCATATCAGTTAACGCGGCCTTTACCGCGCTCAGCAACGCTGGGATCCGAGGGCAGATGATGGCGACTCGCCACCATAATTGCGCGATGAACCGGACGGCCGACGCGGCCTTCTCCGGCGCCGCCCTCATTCTCGGCGGGCTCCTGCTCCTTATCGCCCCCTGAGGGCCGGCCGGGCGTTTGCGCCTGGGCACTCAGGGGTCGAACCGAGCCACGGAACCCACGAGCGCCCAGCAGCCCAAAACACGACGGGCGGGTGCAGACGAAAAGGACTTAAATCATGACCGCTCCAGCCCAGTCCGAGAAGGACCGCGTCGTCATTTTCGACACCACCTTGCGCGACGGCGAGCAATGTCCCGGCGCCACCATGACGCACGAAGAAAAGCTCGAAGTCGCCGAGCTGCTCGACCAGATGGGTGTCGACATCATCGAGGCCGGCTTTCCGATCGCCTCGGAAGGCGACTTTGCCGCCGTCCATGAGATCGCCAGGCGCAGCAAGAATGCCGTCGTCTGCGGCCTTGCCCGCGCCGGATTAAACGACATCGACCGCGCCGGCGAAGCCATCAAGCCGGCCAAACGCTCGCGCATCCATACCTTCCTCTCCACCTCGCCGGTGCACATGAAGTGGAAGCTGCAATTGGAGCCGGAGCAGGTCTACGAGATGGTGATCGCTTCGGTGACGCGCGCGCGGCGCTATACCGACGATGTCGAATGGTCGAGCGAGGACGGCACCCGCACCGAGCACGATTTCCTCTGCCGCTGCGTCGAGGCCGCGATCAAGGCCGGCGCCACGACCATCAACATTCCCGACACCGTCGGCTATTCGGTGCCGGAGGAATATTTCGCGCTCATCAAGATGCTGCGCGAGCGCGTCCCGAGTTCCGACCAGGCGCGCTTCTCCGTGCATTGCCATGACGATCTCGGCATGGCGGTGGCGAATTCGCTGGCCGGCGTGCGCGCCGGCGCCCGCCAGATCGAGTGCACCATCAACGGCATCGGCGAACGCGCCGGCAACGCCGCGCTCGAGGAGGTGGTGATGGCGATGCGGGTGCGCAACGACGTGATGCCGTTCTGGACCGGCATCGACGCCAAGATGCTGACGCGGGCGTCGAAGCTGGTGGCGGCCGTCACGTCGTTCCCGGTGCAGTACAACAAGGCGATCGTCGGCCGTAACGCCTTCGCCCACGAGAGCGGCATTCACCAGGACGGCATGCTCAAGCACACCCAGACCTACGAGATCATGGTGCCCGAGGACGTCGGCGTGAAGCAGAGCTCGCTGGTCATGGGCAAGCACTCCGGGCGGCACGCCTTCGTGCACAAGCTGGAGGAATTGGGCTATCGGCTCGCCGGCAATCAGCTCGAAGACGCCTTCGTGCGCTTCAAGGCGCTGGCCGATCGGAAGAAGCACGTCTACGACGAGGACATCGAGGCGCTGGTCGACGAGGAGATCGCGACCGCCCAGGATCACATCAAGCTCCTCTCGCTCTCGGTCATCGCCGGCACGCACGGGCCGCAGCGCGCCACCATGAAGCTCGACGTCGACGGCAAGTCGCTGATCGAAGAGCGCGACGGCAACGGTCCGGTCGACGCCACCTTCAATTGCATCAAGGCGATGGTGCCGCACGAGGCAGTGCTTGAGCTTTATCAGGTGCACGCCGTGACCGAAGGCACCGACGCGCAGGCGGAAGTGTCGGTGCGGCTGTCGGAGAACGGCCGCACGGTGACCGCCAAGGGCGCCGATCCCGACACGCTGGTCGCCTCGGCCAAAGCCTATCTCGCCGCGCTCAACAAGCTGATGGTGCGGCGGCAACGCGGCAAGCTTGAGCCGATCGCCGTCGCCGAGCGCCGCATTCATTCGACGGATGTGGTGTAGCTACCTCTTTGGTCATTCCGGGGCACGGGCCAACGGCCCGTGAACCGGGAGTCCATAATCACCGGCAACCGAGATTAGCGCCGCACCAGGGGGCAACCACCATCTTCCAGCGAACGGAATGCACTAACGCCCGGGACGATGCCGAGTATGTTGTAATAGTCCCAAGGCTCCCTCGATTCCGAGGGTTTCTTCACCTGACCGAAATACATGTCGTGGACCAAGCGACCGTCGTCCCGGAGCTGGCCGTTCTTGGCATAGAAATCGTTGACCGGGATCTCCCTCATCTTGGTCATGACCGCCTTGGCTTCGTCCGTGCCGGCGGCAGTGATGGCCCGGAGATAATGCCGGATAGCGGAATAAACGCTGGCTTGAACCATGGTCGGCATGGCTCCATGCCGCGCAAAGAAGCGTTTTGACCAAGACCGGCTCTCCTCATCACGATCCCAATAAAAGCCGGTCACGAATTTCAGCCCTTGTGCATTCTTAAGTCCAATGCTGTGAACATCAGAAATGAACACCAGCAGCGCGACAATGCTCTGGCCACCGCGCGTCAGCCCGAACTCGTTGGCTTGTTTGAGAGCGTTGATCATGTCGCCGCCGGCATTGGCGAACGCCACAACCTTAGCGCCCGACGCCTGCGCTTGCAGCAGGTAGGAACTGAAGTCGGAGGTGTTCAGCGGATGGCGGACGCTACCGAGCACCCTTCCTCCGGCGGCGCGCACTGCGCTCGTCGCATCGGCTTCAAGCGAATGGCCGAAAGCGTAATCGACGGTCAAGAAGAACCAAGTGTCGCGGCCCTCCGCTACCACCGATCGGGCCAAGCTCGTCGTCAGTGCGTAGCTGTCATAGATCCAAGACGCTTCGGTCGGCGTGCACGCCTTACCCGTAAAGGCTGTGCTGCCCACTGCGCCGGCAATGGCGATCCGATTATGCTCTGCCGCGAGTTGTTCGACGGCAAGCGCGACGGCCGAATTGTCGAAGCCGATGGCCATGTCCACTTTTTCAGCATCGAACCAGTGGCGGGCAATGGCCGCCCCGATGTCGGCCTTATTCTGGTGATCGGCGAATACAGCCTCGACCGGCTTGCCGAGTACAGCGCCGCCAGCGTCCTCGATCGCCATTCGTGCGGCGACGACCGAACCTGGGCCGCCCAGGTCAGCGTAGAGGCCGGACTGGTCGTTGAGCACGCCGATTCTGACGATATCATCAGATACCTGACCGCTTGCCCTAGCGGCGCCAATGATCGCGGTTACAAGGGCTACAATAAGCGCGATTGGAAATCGCACGACACCGCCCCAATTTTGCATTCGCGAGCTGACTTCGGCCCGCTCTTTACTCCGCCTTGCTCACCATGAAGGTGCGCTCGGCCAGCATGCGATCCTGATACCAGATCTGCTCGGTCCACACGCCGGGCACGATTTCCCAGCCGTTGTCGAAGCCATAGCCGAGAAGGCAGAGCGCGCCGATTTTCATGTTCGGAAAGGCAATCTTGGCGGCGTGCATCATGTCGCCGGTATTCGGGTTGCGAATTCCCTGTGGCGGAAACGTGAACGCGGCATGCAGCGTCACGCCGTCGCCCGCGGGCGTGCCTTCGAGCCGGAATTCGATGCCGAACTGCGTTCCGATCTTGCCGGCCACGTCAGGCGAGTCCGACACAAAACGCCAATTGACGTCGGTGCCGACGGTACCGGTCGGCGTGTCCTGGCCGGGCCGGGCCGGCGCGCTCGTGGTCCGCGCCGTGTAGGTCCCGACATTGGTGATGGTGATACCGGCGACGGTCGGGGTTTGTTCGGCGACAGTCGAGGTCTGCGCCGCGGCACCGCTTGCCGCCGCCGCCAGCAAACAGAAAGCGAGAAACGGCAGACGCATGAGCGAGTTCCCCGTGGCCCAGGCGGGATTCTGTCGGGCTTTGCCGATTCCAGCAAGCCTGCAGCGCCCCGATGCGCGATCGCTGCGGTGCCGGAGGCGTTCGCCCCGAACCTCCTCGCGGACCGATGCCGAGGGCCGACGCGGCCGGGCCAAGTGAGCTTCATCGCGCGTCGCAGTCCCCGCTTGGAATTCCACCGGCAATGTCCTAGATGTGCTCGCGCGAAGGCGGCGCGCAAGCGGCGCCACATTCATGGTGGTTACAGCCAAGGCCGCGGTCTTCCTCGGTTAGGGCGCATAGCTCAGTTGGTAGAGCAGCTGACTCTTAATCAGCGGGTCCAAGGTTCGAGTCCTTGTGCGCCCACCAAGCAATGCAAAGGCTTAGCGGAGAACATCCGGGGAACGCGACACCGTGCGACAGGTCGCGCGAAAGCCGCGTCGCGCGGCGCGGACAGCTCAGGCCTGTGGCTGCGCGTCGAACAGGCGATCGAGAAACACTTGCGCTGCCGTGACTCAGGTCGCGTATTCTGGTCGCATTGCCAGCGCCAACGCCGAACACCGGCGTGCAACCATAGACACGACACCTATCTAGCAAAGCAGGAATAGAGAAATAGAGGACCCAGCATGAAGTTCGCCATCGGTCAGCCTATGCGGCGTCATGAGGATCTGCGCCTGATCACCGGGCGGGGCAGCTACACCGACGACATCACCCTGCCGCGGATGACGCACGCTTTCGTCCTTCGCGCGCCGGTGGCGCACGCGCGGATCAAGCGCATTGACGCGACCGCGGCGCGGCGCATGCCCGAGGTGCTGCTTGTGGCCACCGGCGAGGACGTTCGGGCGGACGGCCTCGGCGACGTGCCTTGCATGGTGCCGCTGGTCAGTCGCGACGGTACGCCACGGCACGACACCCCTCGGCCCGTGCTTGCGCTCGGCAAGGTTCGACACGTCGGTCAGCCGGTGGCGTTGGTCGTCGCCGAGAGTTTCAGCGCCGCACGCGATGCCGCTGAAGCCATTGAGGTCGAATACGATCAGCTGCCGGCGGTCACCGAGGCCAAGGATGCGATCGCCGCGGGCGCGCCGCAGCTGTTCGACCACATTCCCGGCAACATCGTCTTCGATTGGGACAATGACATGGGCGACGCCACGGCCACCGAGGCCGCCTTCGCCAAGGCCTCGCGCGTCGTCACGCTCGAGCTCGTCAACAACCGTCTCGTGGTCAACTCGATGGAGCCGCGCAATGCCATTGCCGATTACGATCGGGACCGCGGCCGCTCGACCCTCTACACGGCGACGCAAGGTCCGCATTTCGTGCGCGACCCGCTTGCCGAAGCCGTGCTCAAGATCCCGAAGGACAGGCTCCGCGTGATCACACCCAATGTCGGCGGCGCGTTCGGCATGAAGGCTTTCGTCTATCCCGAGCACGCACTCGTCGTCTGGGCAAGCCGCAAGCTGGAGCTGCCGGTGAAGTGGCAGGAGGACCGCTCCGAGGGGTTCGTCTCCGATAATCAGGGGCGCGACCACACGACGCGCGCCGAGCTCGCGCTCGACGACGCCGGCCGCTTCCTCGGCTTGCGGGTTTCGATCCTTGCCAATCTCGGGGCCTATCTGTCGCCGTTCGGCTGCTTCGTGCCGACCCGCTCGACAGATTTGGTCTCCGGTCTCTATGCCATCGGGGCAATTCACGTGAACGTCAAAGGCGTCTGCACCAATACCGTGCCGGTCTGCGCCTATCGCGGCGCCGGACGACCCGAGGCCGTCTACCTGCTCGAGCGCCTCGTCGACGGCGCCGCACGCGAGCTCGGCATGAGCCCCGACGCCATCCGCCGCGTCAATTTCGTGCCGCCGTCGGCGATGCCCTACACGTCGGCGACCAAGCTGTTGCTCGATTCCGGTGAATTCGAGGAGGTGATGAACCGCTGCATGGCGGCGGCGGAATGGTCGTCGTTCCCGCAGCGGCGCGCGCAAAGCGAGCGCGATGGCAAGCTGCGCGGCATCGGCATGGCGACATACACCGAGCGCTGCGGCGGCGGCTTTCCCGAGACCGCTTCGATCGAATTCAAAGACGAGCGCGTCGAGCTGGTAATGGGCAACCAGGAATACGGCACCGGTCTCGTCACTTCATACAAGCAGATTGTCTCGGATCAGCTCGGCATCGATGCTGATTGCATCGACGTCATCATGGGCGATACCGACCGCACACCGGCCGGGCTGACGGGAGGTTCGCGCGCGATCGCCGTCGCGGGTGTCGCGCTCTACGAGGCGGGTCGCGCGATCATCGACAAGGGCTCACGGCTGGCGGCCGACCTTCTGGAAGTCTCGGCGCAGGACATCAGCTTTGCAGACGGGGTCTTTTCCGTACCCGGCACCGATCTCCGCATCGATCTCATGGAGGTGGCTAAGGCGGCGCGCGACGCCGCGAAACTGCCGCCGGGCATGGAGCCCGGGCTCGATACGACGCATCACCGCGTGCCGCCGGCGCAGACCTTTCCCAACGGCTGCCACATCGTCGAGGTCGAGATCGATCCCGACACCGGTGTCGTCACCATCGAACGCTACACTGTGGTCGACGATTTCGGCCGCACCATCAACCCGCTGCTGCTCGAGGGCCAAGTCCACGGCGGGATCGCCCAGGGCATCGGCCAGGCGCTGTTCGAGCATGGCGTCTATGATCCGGACAGCGGGCAACTCCTTTCCGGCTCGTTCATGGACTACGCCATGCCGCGCGCCAGCGATATTCCGAGCTTCGCTTTCTCGACGCACAACGTGCCGTCGACGGCCAATCCACTGGGCGTCAAGGGCGCCGGCGAGGCTGGCGCCGTCGGCGCGCCGCCGGCGGTCATCAACGCGATCGTCGACGCGCTCCATGGCCGCGTTGGCTTGCGCCACATCGACATGCCGGCGACGCCGCGCCGGGTATGGGAGGCGCTCAACGGAATATCCGAATCGACCGCAGCATAGCCCTGCGCTGTCGACCTGCTTCATGCCAACACGTGGAGGGCACGAAGCGCTGAAGACGATCAACCGCCGGTCAGCGGGCAATGGCTTGCTTCGTGACATTTGCGCTCGGGCTCTCATGCCCTACCCAAGTAACTCTCCGCGAGTTATCGCGCTACCCTCCTAAATAGAATTCCGGTGCACGCTGAGCGACGAGTAAAAAAACCACACGACATTGACGAGACTTTAGCGGCGCGCCTGCCGAACGCAATTCGTCGAATACCAGGCAACCATTTGCCGCTTGATCTGTTTCTGCCCGCTGGTCAGTTGAACGCTCGCATATTGTTGGGCGAGGGCCTCCAGGCGCTGGCAGTTGTCACTGCTGAAGGCAGCGCTCGAACTAAGGAGCAAGAGTCCGCCGCATAGCGCGGCACCAAAGTAATGAACGAGAGCGACAGGAAAGCGGTTCATTCGTGCGCCCCTTACTGTTGCGGGGTCGGCGCAGCCGCGTCTGGCGTGACTGCGCAGGCGGGACGGGATGCTCATCATGGCCAGCCGAGCGTTGCTCTCAATGGTAAGTGACGGATAAACCTTCATGGCCCGATATGGTTCCGTAAAAAAATCAACCAAAGACAGAGCGGCGGCGTAGAATGACGGGCACGGGGGATTAGCCAGATGACCTATGACGCCGACGCGATCATCGTCGGAGCCGGACTTGCCGGCCTCGTCGTCGCGGCGGAGCTTGTTGAAGCCGGCAAGAAGATCATCGTGCTCGATCAGGAGCCCGAGCAATCGCTGGGCGGTCAGGCGTTCTGGTCGTTCGGCGGCATTTTTCTGGTCGATTCGCCCGAGCAGCGGCGCATGGGCATCCATGATTCGCATGCGCTGGCGCTGGAAGATTGGATGGGCACGGCCGCGTTCGACCGTGACGAGGATTTCTGGCCGCGAAAATGGGCCGAGGCCTATGTCGCCTTCGCCGCCGGCGAAAAGCGATCCTGGCTGTACCAACGCGGCGGCCGCTTCTTTCCGGTGGTCGGCTGGGCCGAGCGCGGCGGCGGCAACGCGACCGGCCACGGTAACTCGGTGCCGCGATTTCATATCACCTGGGGAACCGGGCCGGGGATCATCGCGCCTTTTGTGAAGCGCGTGCGCGAGGCCGCAAACCAGGGACTTGTGACCTTCCGGTTTCGGCATCGGGTCAACGAACTGACCAAGTCGGGCGCGGCCGTTGATGGGGTAGCTGGCGATATCCTCGAGCCGTCGACCGTCGCCCGCGGCCAAAAAAGCTCGCGTAAGGTTGTCGGCTCTTTCGCGCTGAAGGCGCAGGCGGTGATCGTCACGTCCGGCGGCATCGGCGCCAATCATGAGCTGGTGCGGAAATACTGGCCCCAGCGGCTGCGGCCGCCGCCGCAACGGATGATCACCGGCGTCCCCGATCATGTGGACGGCCGCATGTTGGCGATCACCGAGGCTGCCGGCGGCACCATCATCAATCGCGACCGCATGTGGCATTACCCGGAGGGGGTCAAGAACTGGAACCCGATCTGGACCGGGCACGCCATTCGCGTCATCCCCGGTCCATCGGCGCTGTGGTTCGACGCGCGCGGCCAACGGCTTCCGGTGCCGCTTTACCCGGGCTTCGATACGCTGGGGACGCTCAAGCACATCGTGGCGACCGGGTACGATTATTCCTGGCTCATTCTGACCCGGAAGATCATCGAGAAGGAGTTCTCGCTGTCCGGTTCGGAGCAGAACCCGGATTTTACCGGCAAGAGCTGGCGCCAGGTTTTAAGCCGCGCGACCAAGGGCATCCCCGCGCCGGTCAAGGCCTTCATGGACAAGGGTGAGGATTTCATTGTCGAGCGCGATCTGGCACGGCTGGTCGAGCGCATGAATGCGCTCGTCGGCGGCGAGCCGCTGCTGACGCTCGCGGGCATCGAGCATGAAATGGCCGCCCGCGATCGCCAGCTCGACAATCGGTTTTGCAAGGACATGCAGATCACGGCCGTTCGGGCGGCGCGCCGCTATCTTGGCGATAGGCTGGTTCGCACGGCGCGGCTGCATAAACTGCTCGATCCCGCCGCCGGCCCCTTGATCGCGGTTCGCCTCAACATTTTGACCCGCAAGACCCTGGGCGGCCTGCAAACCGACCTCGACAGCCGTGTCATTCGCGCCGACGGCCAGCCGGTGCCGGGGCTTTACGCCGCCGGCGAGGCTGCCGGTTTCGGCGGCGGCGGCGTTCACGGCTACGCCGCGCTTGAGGGCACGTTCCTCGGCGGCTGCATCTTTTCGGGTCGCGCCGCCGGGCGCGCCGCGGCGCAAGCCGTGGCGTAAGAAGGCCCGTGCGTGCGACGCTGCCACGCGCACTGCTTTTAAAGAACAGTCTTCAGCGCCCGCCGGGCGGCTTCCGTGATTCCGATCTCGCCGGACGCGGCGGTTTTGACCAGGTCTTCCAGTTCGCCGCCGGCGGCATCGCGAATGCGACCGTGAACAATGCGGCCGGCGGATTCGGCGATCAGCCGGCGCATGCGCCGCTCGCGGGTTTTCTGCTTATCGCCAGTCGCTGTCGTCAAGAGGCCGGCGATCGTCTCGTGAAGCGCTTCGATGCCAGTTTCCTTGGTCGCCACCGTCTCGATGACCGGGACATCGAGCCTCTCTCGTCGCAGCTTCAGCATGTTCTTGAGCTGCTCGGTGGTGCGCCGCGCCAGCGGCAGGTCGGCCTTGTTGACCACCAGCACGTCGGCGATTTCCAGAACGCCGGCTTTCATCGCCTGAACGTCGTCGCCCATGTTGGGTGCGTTGACCACCACGCAGAGATCGGCGATCTCGGCGACCTCGACTTCCGACTGGCCGGTGCCGACGGTCTCGATGATGATGAAATCGCGGCCAGCGGCGTCCATCACGTCGACGATGCGGTGGATGCTCTCCGACAGGCCACCGAGGTGACCGCGCGACGCCACGGAGCGAATGAAGACGCCGCAATCTTCGGCGTGGCGCCGCATCCGCACGCGGTCGCCGAGAATGGCGCCGCCGGAGATCGGGCTTGACGGATCGACGGCGGCGACGGCGACCTTCAGCCCGCGGGCGCGCAACACGCCGATATACGCGTCGATCAACGTCGATTTGCCGGCGCCGGGCGCCCCGGTAAAACCGATGACCGCCGCGCGTCCGACATGGCGACAAATGCGCTGATGGATCAGATCGGCGGTTGGCCCGCCGGCTTCCATCAGCGTGATGCACCGCGCCAGCGTCGGGGAATCCCCGGCGATGAGCTTGTCGACGACATCGTCATGCATCGGCGGCGGTTCGCGCGACCCGTGGAGGGCTCAGACCATAACAAGGGGATGGCCGAAGCCGAGCTCCCGGCGCAGCAGGCTGACGATCTCGCCGTGGGTGACACCGGCTTCGGCCGCTTCGACGATCCGCTCATAAACGTTTTCGCGCGCGCTGTTGGCGGCGCGCCCGAGCGCGTCAAGAGCACGGCTCACGTCGGCTTGACTGCGCTCCGCCTTGTAGGCCTTGAAGCGCGCCACGTGCTCCTCCATGCGCTCGGGGTCCGGGCGCTCGGTCGGCCTGCCGCGGCGGTCGGTTTCGTCGATCTGATAGCAATTGACGCCGATCACCTTCTCGTCGCCGGCTTCCACCCGCTCCTGGAACGCCAGCGCGGATTCACCGATCATCGATTGGATGACGCCGGATTCGGCGGCTTTGTACATGCCGCCGGCATCGTCGATCTTGCCGATCAGCGCCACCATCTCCTGCTCCATCTGGTCGGTCAGCGTCTCGACATAATAGGAGCCGCCGAGCGGGTCGATGACGTCGCAAAGGTGCGCTTCTTCGCGCAGGATATTCTGGGTGGCGACGGCGATGCGCGCGGTTTCCTCGGTCGGCGTGGTGATCGCTTCGTCGTAGGCGTCGGTGTGCAACGACTGCAGCCCGCTCATGATGCCGGCCATCGCCTGCACCGCGACGCGCGCGATGTTGTTGAGCGGCTGCTGCTCGGTGAGATCGACGCCGGATGTCTGGCCGTGGAACTTGAAGCGCCACGAGCCCGGATCCTTGGCACCGAGCCGCTCTCGCGCCAGCCGCGCCCAGATCCGTCGGCCGGCGCGGAACTTGGCGACTTCCTCGAAGAAGCTGATCGAGATGTCGAAGAAGAAGGTGAAGCGCCGCAACACCAAGTCGATGTCCATGCCGCGATCGATGCAGTCCTGCGCGTATTGCAGCGCCGTCGAGATCGTAAACGCCATGGTCTCGACCGGCGTGGCGCCGGCCTGCTGCATGTGCTGACCGACGACCGACACCGGATTCCAATTCGGCACGTGCTTGCGGCAAAACTCGATATGGTCGAGCAGAACCCGGCGCGAGCCGGGCAGCGACAGGCGATAGAACATGTGATTGGCGATGAAATGCGAGAGATAATCGCTTTGGTTCGAGGTGCCGCTGATCGAGGTCCACGGAATGCCGCGCTTCTTGGCGACGCCGAGGGTGAAGGCCAGCAGCGTGAACGGCGAGGGATCGTTCATCGCCGTGGAGATTCTGCCGAGCGGCACGCCGTCGAGCGCGCGGTCCATATGGTCGGTGGTGTTGATGACCGTACCGCAGGTGCCGAGCAGGATCGGGTCGACCTCATCGCAGTCGACGCCGCGGAAGCTGGAATTGCACGGCAGCAGGCTGATTGCGGTGGCGCCGGCATCGAGAATGATGCGCACGCGCTTGTTGTAATCCTCAGGCGTGCCCAGCCCGATCAATTGCCGCTGCGTCCAGGTGCGGCCGCGATGCATGGTCGGATAGATGCCGCGGGTGAAGGGATATTGGCCGGGAAAGCCTAGATTTTCCAGGAAGGCGTCGCCATTCCAGTCGCGCGGCGTGTACAGCGGTTTGATTTCGATGCGCGAGCGGTTCTTGATGACGCGATCGCTGCCGATCTGCTGGCCATATTCGGCGCGCCAGCGGCCGTGCGCCTGCTCGAAGCCGGGCAGCGAAAGTTGAACAGCCTCTTGGGTCATTGAGCGATCTCCCTGAGCTCGGCGTTGCGTTTGTCGCGCGCTTCGCCGGCCAACGCGCCGACATGCGCGATGATGTCATCGCGCGCGGAGCCCGGTCCGAAAATCGCGCTGACGCCCGCCTGGATGAGCGCCGGGCGCTCGTCTTCCGGAATGATGCCGCCGACCACCATGCCGATATGGCCGAGGCCGGCTTGGCGCAACGCAGCCATGAGCTTCGGCACGATGAGATGGTCGGTCGCCAGCGAGCTGACGCCGATCACATCGACGTCCTCTTCCATTGCCAGCTTGACCACGCCGAGAACCGATTGCCACGGCGGCGTGTAGATGACCTCCATGCCGGCGTCGCGCAGATAGGCGGCGACGATGCGGCTGCCGCGATCGTGCCCGTCAAGCCCGATCTTGGTGACCAGGACGCGGGCCGGCGGCGATAATGTGTTCGCCGTCATTTGCGCCCCCGCGAGGATTTGATGCCGGCCAGCGCGCGCAGCGGCGCTAGAAATTCCCGGGCAATGGTCTGGGCGGATTTGCCGCCTTCCTGGTACCAGACCGGGGTCCAGTTCATGGCGCCGAGCAGCGACAGCCGCGCGATCGCGATGTCGCGGTCCCGCGGCAAGGTGATTGCGGAAAAGTACCGCCGGAATCGCGACTCGTATCGATCGCGCAACTCCTTGAGCTGCGCAGCGATCTCCGGGGCATCGGTCGGCAGGATGCGAATGACGACGCGCGCGAAGGCGCTGGCGTCGAGAATGGCCTCCAGATGCGCGGCGACCGCCTTCTCCAGGCGCGCCCAGGGCTCCCGTTCGGCGGCGACCGCCGCCTCGACCCGGTCGAGAATGCGCTGCACGCCTTCCTCGTACACAGCAAGCAGCAGCGCCTGCTTGCTGGCGACGTGAAAATAGATCGCGCCCGGTGTCATGGCGATCGCGGCGCCGAGGTCGCGCATGCTGGTGGCATGATAACCGCGCTCGGCGAACTGCGATGCGGCGGCATCCAAGAGCGCCGGCCAACGGTTGGATTGACGTTTGGCGATGGTCGCTGCCAAGGGCGGTTTCCTCACGAATTCACCAATCGATCGTTTAGCACGAAAACAGCTCCGGGAAAAGCGCGGAGGCATCGAGTGGCCCAATTTACCGGGGGCCGCCCGCTTTAAACCGGTCAGCCAACAAAACGAGCGTTTTGTTATTGTGGAGCGGCTAGCTAAAGAGGTTGGTCTGGGTTAACAGCGTCGGATGCACGAAACGAAACGGATCGACGGCAAGGCGCGCGCGAACCGCTTGGTTGCCGATATCGCGGCGGCCGCGGCGAAGCTGAGGGCGGCGTCGGAGGTCGCGCCCGGGCTTTGCGCCGTGCTCGTAGGCAACGATCCGGCAAGCCAGATTTATGTCCGCAGCAAGGGCAAGGCGGCAACCGTCGCCGGCATCCAGAGCTTTCAGCAGAACCTGCCGGAGACCACCAGCGAAGCCGAGCTCCTGACGCTGATCGCCAAGCTCAATGCCGACGACAATATCGACGGCATTTTGGTGCAATTGCCGTTGCCGAAGCACATCGATCCGCAACGCGTCATCGATGCGATCGATCCGGGCAAGGATGTCGACGGATTTCACGCCCAGAACGTCGGACGTTTGTGGAGCGGCGGTCAGGCCAGAGCGCTCATTCCCTGCACGCCCTACGGCTGCCTGCTGCTGCTGCAGGACATTGTGCCCAATCTGAGCGGCGCCGCGGCGGTCGTGCTCGGGCGCTCCAACATCGTCGGCAAGCCGATGGCGGCGCTGCTCTTATCCGAGAATTGCACGGTAACGCTGGGTCATTCCAAAACCCGCGACATCCCGGCCATCGTGCGGCAGGCCGATATTGTTGTCGCAGCGGTGGGCCGGCCGGAATTCGTGCGCGGCGACTGGATCAAACCAGGCGCCGTCGTCATCGATGTCGGCATCAATAGAATCGCCGTGCCGGGCGGCAAATCGAGGCTGGTTGGCGATGTTGCTTTTGCCGAGGCCCAGGGCATCGCCGGCGCCATCACGCCGGTCCCGGGCGGCGTCGGTCCGATGACCATCGCCTGCCTCTTGCGCAACACGCTGATCGCCGCTTGCCGGCGCCGCGGCCAGGCGGAACCGCAAGTCTAAGCTTTGCTCGATTCGTCGCTCGATTTCCCGCCCTCCCTCCTCCCCCACTGACGTCCCTCGGAACTAGGCAGGACTGGTTTCACCGCGCGCGGAATCGTAGAATCCTGCGAACCCGCGAGGAGCCGGTATGAACGCGATTGCCGCCGAAAAGGTCGAGACTTTGAACGTCTGCCTCGGGACTTACCCGCACACCCGGGCGCTGAAGAAAGGCGACGTGAAATCCGAGCGGCTCGTGCTGAACTTCACCGAGATCGATCCGATCAATAAGGCGTTCCGCATGATGGTACGCGAGCAGAAGTTCGACGTGAGCGAGATGGCGATCGTCAGCTATCTGCAGGCCAAGGCCTACGGCAAGCCGCTGACGTTAATGCCGGCCACGATGCTGGGGCGCTTTCAGCACGGCGCCCTGCTTTACAATGCCGAACGCGGCACGGTGCGGCTGCAAGACCTGCCCGGCCGCAGGGTCGGCGTGCGCGCCTTCACGCAGACCACGGGCGTCTGGTTGCGCGGCATTCTGTCGAAGGACTACGGCCTTGATCTCGGCAAGGTGCAATGGGTGACGTTCGAGGATGCCCATTTGGCCGAGTACTCGGATCCGCCGGGCGTCGAACGCGCCGCTGCAGGCAAGGACATGACCAAGATGCTGCTCGAGGGGGAACTCGACGCTGCGATCTATGGCGGCGCCATGCCGACCGATCCGCGGCTCAAAAGCGTGATTGCCGATCCCGAAGCGGCGGGAAAGGACTGGTACCACAAGCACGGCATCGTGCCGGTCAACCACATGGTCGTGCTCAAAGAGAACGTGGCAAAATCGAATCCGGGAGCGGTGCGCGAGCTTTTCCGCATGTTGCTCGACAGCAAGAACGCCGCCGGCCTGCCGAAGGCCGGCGCCATCGACTTAATTCCGTTCGGCGCCGACGCGGTCAAACCGGCGCTTGAGCTCATGAGCCGCTATGCGCTCGAGATGAAGATTGTTCCGCGCCGCCTTTCGGCCGAGGAATTGTTCGACGACACGACGCGGACGCTGCAAGCGTGAGAGCGCGGACGCGCCTTGCCGATAAACGTCGCCGCCCGCAAGAGCTCATTCGGTTCGGTTAATACTCAGCGTTCGGCCGCCGCACGGCGGTCCATTGGCCGGCGCAATGCCCGGTCGACGTACGCCACTCGCCGCGGCCGTTATTGCCGGACAGCTTGCCGACACCGCTAGCGGAGCGGCCGCCTTCGGCGACCACCACGCGGATGACACCATTGCGCGCTACCAGCCCGGCGACCTGGTAGCTTTGCTCGTCTGCCAGCACCTGGCCGTCCGCGATGCGCAGCGAATAACGCAGCGAGCGGTCGCAATCGCCGACCTCCGTGTAGATCACCACGCTCCACACCCCGTCAAAGGCGCGAGTAGTACGCGCCGCCCGGGATGCCGCGGCGGCATCGGACGGAATGCTGGCACCCACCGCCAGCAAGCCGGCAATGGTCACGGCAAAGATCGAGCGCAAGACATTTTTCATCAGTTCGCTCCGGTTTTCTCGATATGACTCGATGGCGGGACGGGTCCGCTCGGATAAGCCGGCGGTTCACTGCTGAAAGGATTTGCGCTTTGGCCCTGCGCATAGCCGGTCTCAAATAGTGTCCCCATGTACTTGGGATCGAAAGAACCCTGGCTCGGCGCATTGAAGCTGGCAGGAATGGTGGCGACGTTGAATTCAACCCCGCTCCGCTTCGCCAGGATGTAGGCACGATCAAGCATCAGGCGGGTGTCGACCTTCACCGCCATGCCGACCGACTGGGTCAGGATGGAGGGCGCGAAACGTTCGACTACCTTGAAGTCGAGTTGGAGTCCGGTGTTGATGACGACGTAGAGTTGCGTCGCCGGCAGCCGATAATCGCTGGTGCTTGCCATCAACGCCGCCGGCGCGACGAAGAATTGTCCGCAGATGCCGCCGTCGACGTGCATTTCCAGAAAATGTTTTCCGTTCGCCTCGACGTCGATCATCACCGGCGGAAAACCGCCGGGTATGCTCGCCGAGGCAAGCAGCACGCTGCGGAACAGCTTGAGTGCGGCATCGCCGCCATGCGCGGCGATCTCGCCGAGGTTCCAGACCGCGCAGCGTTCGGCATCGAGATCGGTGGAGACGACGAACAAACGCCGGCCGTTGCGGTGCTCGCTGGCGATATCCGTCAGCAGCTCCGGCGTAATCTCTTTGGCGATCAGGTCTCGCAGCGGCCACGAATCGACGAAGCTCTCGCCGGTCTTGCCCGCTTCGAAAATGTCCGCCGCGGTGACGTTGGTATATTCCTTGCGCAGCGCCTCGACATAGCGCGGGCCGGCAAAAGCGAAGGGCGCCATGAGCGCCCCGGTGCTCACGCCGGTAACCACCGCGTAGTCGGGCCGTTTGCCGGCGGCGGTCAAGCCGGCGAGCAGGCCGGCGCCAAAGGCGCCGTCCTCGCCGCCGCTCGACAGAACGAGCCACGGGCCCGGCTGTAGCGGCAACGCTCTATTGAAGTCCGTCTCGGAATCCGCCCAAAAGCGCGCAGTCGGAATTCCGGGGATGCTGGAGGCCGCGTCCTCTGCGGCAGTGAATGGCACGCGCGGGGGCAGTTGCGGCTGGGTGGATGGCGGTGGCGGGGCTGGCGCCCTACCGACTTTTCCGGAGGGCGATGGTTTGGCCCGCGCCTGGGCGACCCAGTGCGGATGAGATTGGGTTGCCGCCGGAGCGGCCAAGCCCTGCGCCAGCACCTGTGGAGGCGCTAGAAACGGGGCGGAGACCAGAGCGGCAGCCGCGCAGATGGTCCATCGCGTATGCATGGTCATGGCGGATGAAAGTCCCGAGATCCCAAAAGGCCCCGCCGGGTTTCGTTGCCGCAATCACGCACGGCTGCGCGGTAAGGGGCAGATAAGGCCCGTCCGCGCGAACTTCAATCGGGCCAAATGGGGAACTCCGTCGAGTGTGGAAATGAGCGGCTCCGCAGAGTAGTCGCTCTGCGGTACGTATCAACCGTCATGATTGCGCTTCATGCATGTCGCTCGGCGACGAATCTCGCGCCTTCGATGAGGACCGCGGCGCTGGGCCCGAACGGCGCGAGCGCCTGTTCGGCTTCGGCGACCAGCTGCTTCAGCCGCGCCTTTGCTCCTGCGCCGCCGAGCACGCCGACCATGGTCGCCTTGCCCGCCACGGCGTCCTTGCCGGTCGATTTACCGACCAGCGCCGGGTCGCCCTCGAGATCGAGCAGATCGTCGGCGATCTGGAAGGCTTGGCCGACCGCCGAACCGTAGCGATCGAGCGCGCGACGCTGCACGCGCGTCGCCGCTCCGAGCATGCCGCCGGCCTGGCAGGCGAAGTGCAGCAGTGCGCCGGTCTTCATCGCCTGCAGCGTGCGCACCTCATCCTCGCCGAGCCGCTGCGGACCGTTGCCGGCAAAGCGGCCCTCGGCGGCGAGATCCAGCATCTGGCCGCCCACCATGCCGCCCAATCCGGCGGCGCGGGCGAGTGCGTTGACGAGCTCGATGCGGACAGCGGGGTCGGGATGCGTCTGGGGTCGCGACAGGATATCGAAGGCGAAAGTGAGCAGGCCGTCGCCGGCCAGGATCGCCGTCGCCTCGTCAAAGGCCTTGTGCGCGGTCGGCTGTCCCCGGCGCAGGTCGTCGTTGTCCATGGCGGGGAGGTCGTCATGCACCAACGAGTAGCCATGCACGCATTCCAGCGCCGCGCCCGCCATCAATGCGTGCTGCCGCGGAACCTCGAACAGGGCCGCACATTCGACCACCAGGAACGGCCGGAACCGCTTACCGCCGCCGAGGCTGGCATAGCGCATGGCTTCGACCAGGCGCGACGGCCGGGCCAGTTCCCCTTCCGCCGGCGCTGCCGACAGAAGCCGACCGAGCAGGTCGTCAATGTCTTTGGCGTTGGCGTCAAGGCGTGAGAGGAAAGGGTTATCCTTGGCGTTCATAGTTTCGTTGCCCACCCTTCCGGTGTCCTCAATGGGTGCTATCTGACCCTATAATTACGGGAAGGAACCGCCCCCGGCTGGGGCGATTCCGCTTTGAATCGGGGAATGGCAGCCCCCAATCAGCCATTACAGGACTATCTGTGACCAACGACCTCATAGCGTCAATGGTGCTTGCGATCTGGCTCTATCTCCTGGCCGGGCGCGGAGGGTTCTGGCGCGCAAGGGAGCGCGACGACGCGATCCCGGCAGGCGGGTCGTGGCCTGCGATTACCGCGATTATTCCGGCGCGCGATGAGGCCGAATGCGTGGGCGAGACCGTCTCCTCGCTGCTGCGGCAGGATTATCCCGGCGAATTCGCGGTGATCCTGGTCGACGACCAGAGCCGCGATGCCACCGCCCAGGTCGCCCGCGATGCCGCGGCAGCGCTCGGCGCCGCCGACCGCCTCACCGTGTTGTCCGGGCGGGCGCTGCCGGGGGGATGGACGGGCAAGCTCTGGGCACAGCACCAGGGCGTCGAGGCGGCCGCGGCTGTGTTGCATCCGCCGACTTACCTCCTCCTCACCGATGCCGACATCGTCTACGCGCCCGGTGCGCTCAAGGGGCTCGTCGCGCGGGCGCAATCGGGCAATTACGTCCTGACCTCGCTGATGGCGAAGCTGCGCTGCGAAACTCTGGCCGAGCGCATGTTCATCCCGGCATTCATTTTCTTTTTCCAGATGCTCTATCCGTTCTCCTGGGCCAACGACCCGCGCCGCGGCACCGCTGCCGCGGCCGGCGGCTGCATGCTGGTGCGCCGCGATGCGCTCGGCCAAGCCGGCGGCATGGCTGCGATCCGCAGCGCCTTGATCGACGACTGCGCGCTGGCGAAGGTCCTCAAGGCCCAAGGCCCGATTTGGATCGGATTGACCGAGAACGTGCGCAGCGCCCGCGCCTACCCGGCCATCGCGGATATCCGCGGCATGGTCTCACGCACGGCGTACGCGCAGTTGCGCTATTCGCCGCTATTGCTGGCGGGTACCGTCTTCGGTCTGGCGATCACGTATCTCGCCCCTGTGGCGCTCGCTCTTTTCGCCGGCGGCCTGGCCCGCCTCCTCGGCATGCTGGCATGGCTCGCCATGGCGGTGGCCTTCCAGCCCACGCTGCGCTTCTATCGCCTGTCGCCGCTGTGGGGCTTGGCGTTGCCGGCGATCGCCGCGATCTATATGGCGTTCACGGTTGATTCCGCCTATCAGCATGCGCGCGGGCGCGGCGGCATGTGGAAAGGCCGCGCCCAAGGCAATATTCAAGACGGCAATATTCAAGACAACGCTTCGGAATTGCGATGAACGATGCGGACATGGGCGACGCCAAAAATTGGCGGTCGGGAAAGGGCCACCGGGATGAAAATTTCCCGGTCGCCTCCTGGCTCATTCATCCGCGCCACCGCAAGGTGATCCTGGCGTTCTATAATTTCGTGCGCACCGCCGATGACATCGCCGACCATGCCGCGCTCCCGGCGCAGGAGAAACTTGGTTTGCTCGACCGGCTCGAAGCGGGCCTCAGCGGCGACAGCAATGACGATGCAGCCGCCGTCGAACTGCGCGCCGCTCTCGCCGAGCGGGCGCTGTCGCCGCGGCATGCGCAGGATTTGCTCGCCGCGTTCAAGCTTGACGTGACGAAGCTCCGTTATCGCGACTGGGACGATCTGCTGCACTACTGCACCTATTCGGCGATGCCGGTCGGCCGCTTCGTGCTCGACGTGCACGGCGAGAGCCGCAGCACCTGGCCGGCCAACGATGCGCTGTGCGCGGCGTTGCAGATCATCAATCATTTGCAGGACTGCAAGGACGATTACCGCAATCTCGACCGGGTCTACATTCCGCTCGACACGCTGGCCGCGCACAACGTCGGCGTGGAAGCGCTCGGCGCGCCGCGCGCATCGCCGGCGCTGCTCGCCGCGCTGCACAGCCTGGCCGAATGCACCGGGCGATTGCTTTGCGACAGCGATGTCTTCCCGCTCTTGATCAACGACCGGCGGCTGTCGCTGGAAGTCTCCGTCATCAATACGCTGGCGTATCGCCTGACGCGCATCCTGATGACACGCGATCCGCTCAGCGAGCGCGTGCATCTTTCCGTGCCCGCCATTGCCGGCTTGACGCTGATCGGCATTTTGAGCGGCGCCTCCCGGCGGCTCGGTCGGCGTTTCTCGGCCACGTCGCAGAAGCCGCGAGGTGCGTGAGTGAACAAGCCCACTCCGGCGGCCGAGCGCGCCTCCCGCAGCTCGTTTTATTTGGGCATGCGCATTCTGCCGCGCGCGCAGCGCGAGGCGATGTTCGAGATCTATTCGTTCTGCCGCGCCGTTGACGATATCGCCGACGATCCGGGCCCGCGCGAATCGCGACGCGGGCAGTTGGCCCGTTGGCGGTCCGACATCGACGCGGTTTATCGCAGCGCGCCGCCGCCGCAGCTTGCCGGCTTGGCGCAGGCGGTACGCGGGTTCGATCTGCAACGCCAAGATTTCATCGCCATCATCGACGGCATGGAAATGGACGTCGTCGCCGACATCCGCGCTCCCGATCGCGCCACGCTCGACCTCTATTGCGACCGCGTGGCCTGCGCGGTCGGGCGTCTCTCGGCGCGGGTTTTTGGCATGCAGCCCCAAGCCGGCAGCGCGCTCGCCGATCACCTGGGCCGCGCGCTCCAGCTCACCAATATCTTGCGCGACCTCGACGAGGACGCGGCACTCGGCCGCCTCTACTTGCCGCGGGAGGCGCTGCAAGCGGCGGGGATCGCTGCGACCGAACCGCGCGAGGTTTTGGCGCATCCGGCGATCGGCAAGGTCTGTGCAGGCATCGTCGAGCTCGCGCAGGAGCACTTTCGCAAGGCAAAGGCGATCATGGCGCAAAGCCCGCGCCGCGTCGTGCGCGCGCCGCGCATCATGGGCGAAGCCTATCGCGTCATTCTCGAGGCGCTGGTGGCGCGCGGCTTTGCGCCGCCGCGGGCGTCCATTCGCCTGCCCCGCGCAAAACTCCTGTTCATCGTGCTGCGCAACCTCGTGTGATGCCATTTTTCCCATGACTGCAACGGTGCACATTATCGGTGCCGGCCTCGCAGGATTGTCAGCCGCACTCAAGCTTTCCGCGCGCGGCCGGCGTGTCATCGTGCACGAGGCGACGGCGTTCGCCGGCGGCCGCTGCCGCTCCTATCACGACGCCTCGGTCGGCATGACGATCGACAACGGCAATCACCTTTTGCTCTCCGGCAACCGCGCCGCGCTCGATTATCTGCGCAGCATCGGCGCCGCGCATCGGCTGATCGGTCCGCCGACCGCGGAATTCCCTTTCGTCGATCTCGCCAGCGGCGAACGCTGGACGCTGCGTTTCAACGACGGCCGGCTGCCCTTCTGGGTGTTCGATCCGAACCGGCGCGTCCCCGGCACGCGCGCGTTCGACTATCTGCCGCTGGCGCGGCTTCTCTGGGCGCCGCCGGGCAAAGCGGTGGGCGAAGTCATCGCTTGCGACGGAGTGCTGTATCGCCGGCTGGTCGAGCCGCTGCTGCTCGCGGCACTCAATATCGATCCGCCGCAGGGATCGGCGCGGCTTGCCGCCGCGATCATCCGCGAGACGCTCGCCACCGGAGGGCGCGCCTGTCGACCGCTGATTGCGCGTGAGGGATTGGGTTCGACGCTGATCGAGCCGGCGCTGGTCCATTTGCAGCAGCGCGGCGCCACGGTGCGCATGGAGCATCAGCTGCGCGGGTTGCGCTTTGGCGCCGAGCGGGTCGAGACACTCGATTTCGGCAGCGAGACCATCGCGCTCGGCGCTGACGATGCCGTCATCCTCACGGTGCCGCCCTACGTGGCGGCCTCGCTGGTGCCCGGACTCGACGTGCCGACCGAGTTCCGCGCCATCGTCAACGCGCATTTCCGTATCGAACCGCCCGCTGGGCAACCGCCGATCTTCGGCGTGCTTAACGGCGTGGTCCAATGGCTCTTCGCCTTTCCCGGAAGGCTGTCCGTCACCATCAGCGCCGGCGATCGGCTCATCGACGGGCCGCGGGAGGAACTCGCCAAGGCGATCTGGAACGAGGTCGCGCGCGTCACCGGATTGCCGGCCGCGCTGCCGCCCTGGCAGATCGTGCGCGAGCGGCGCGCGACCTTTTCGGCCACGCCGGCGCAAGATGCCAAACGTCCAGGACCGGCCACTGGGTGGCGCAATCTCATCCTTGCCGGCGATTGGACAGATACTGGCCTGCCAGCTACCATTGAGGGCGCGATCCGATCCGGCAACCGCGCTGCCGAAATCATCGCGAAATTACAATGATGGAAGACACTCTCGAACAGCCTTTCCAAACGGCGAAGCAACAAACGTTCGCTCGTCCGCTCGGCGACGGTCTCGAACAGCACATCCAAAAGGCAACACACGCGCTGCTCGCGCAGCAGCGCGCGGACGGCCATTGGGTGTTCGAGCTTGAGGCAGACGCCACGATTCCCGCGGAATACGTGCTGCTGCGGCATTACCTCAGCGAGCCGGTTGACGCCGCGCTCGAAGCCAAGATCGCCGTCTACCTGCGCCGCATCCAAGGCAACCACGGCGGCTGGCCGCTGTTCCGTGACGGCGAGCTCGACGTTAGCGCGACCGTGAAGGCCTATTTCGCGCTGAAGATGATCGGCGATTCGGTTGACGCGGATCATATGCGCCGCGCCCGCGATGCGGTTCGCGCCCGCGGCGGCGCCGCACGCGCCAACGTATTCACGCGGATCATGCTGGCGCTGTTCGGATTTATTCCCTGGCGTGCGGTGCCGGCGATGCCGGTCGAGATCATGCTGCTGCCGAAATGGTTTCCGTTCCATCTCGACAAGATCTCGTACTGGAGCCGGACCGTCATCGTTCCCTTGCTGGTGCTGATGGCGAAGAAACCGCAGGCGCGCAACGCCAAGGGCGTGCGTATCGACGAACTGTTCCTCGAACCGCCGGAGACGCTCGGGCCGGTGCCGAAGGCGCCGCAGCAGAAGGCGTCGTGGTTCTGGTTCTTCCGCGGCGTCGACAACGTGTTGCGCGCGGCGGAGCCGTACTTTCCCAGAAACATCCGGCAGCGGGCCATCGATCGCGCGGTCGCCTGGGTGAGCGAGCGATTGAACGGCGAGGACGGCCTCGGCGCGATTTTCCCGGCGATGGCGAACAGCGTGATGATGTTCGACGTGCTGGGTTTTCCCGAGAACCATCCGCAGCGCGCCATTGCGCGGAAGTCGGTCGAGAAGCTGTTGGTGGTGCACAGGGACGAGGCCTATTGCCAGCCCTGCGTGTCGCCGATCTGGGACACGGCGCTCACCTGCCACGCTTTGTTGGAAACTGGAGATACCCGTGCGGCCGCCGAGGTCAAGCGCGGTCTCGATTGGCTCGCCCCGAAACAAATTCTCGACGTGCGCGGCGACTGGATCGCGCGGCGGGCCGACCTTCGTCCCGGCGGCTGGGCCTTTCAGTATGCCAACCCGCACTATCCCGACGTCGACGACACCGCCGTCGTCGCGATGGCGATGGATCGACTGCAAAATCTGTCCGGGCGGCGGGACTTTGACGCTTCGCTGGCGCGCGCCCGCGAATGGATTCTGGGGATGCAGAGCGAGAACGGCGCCTGGGGCGCCTTCGACGCCGACAACGAATATGATTACCTCAACAACATCCCGTTCGCCGACCACGGCGCGCTGCTCGATCCGCCGACCGAGGACGTCACCGCGCGCTGCCTGTCGATGCTCGCGCAGTTCGGCGAGACGATCGCGAGCAGCGCGGCGGCGGCGAAAGGGGTCGACTATCTGCGCCGAACGCAGCATGCCGAAGGCAGCTGGTTCGGCCGCTGGGGCATGAACTACATTTACGGCACCTGGTCGGTGCTCTGTGCGCTCAACGCCGTCGGCGTCGATCACCAGGCGCCCGAAATGCGCAAGGCGGTGGACTGGCTCCTCGCCATTCAAAACGACGACGGCGGCTGGGGCGAGGACGGTGCCAGCTATAAGCTCGACTATCGCGGCTACGAGCGCGCGCCGTCGACCGCGTCACAGACGGCGTGGGCGGTGCTCGGGCTGATGGCAGCCGGCGAAGTCGATCACCCCGCGGTGGCCCGCGGCCTCAAGTATCTCGCCGATACGCAAGGCGCCGACGGCTTCTGGAACGAGCCGCGCTACACCGCGACCGGTTTCCCGCGCGTGTTCTATTTGCGCTACCACGGCTATGCGAAGTTTTTCCCGCTATGGGCGATGGCGCGCTACCGCAATCTTAAGCGCGGCAATACCCGCGCGGTGGCCTACGGGATGTAGCGCGGCACCGCGAAGCCACGAGTTTCCTGGCCAGGCCGGGAACGGCGGATTTTCAGGGGATAGTAGCAAAACGGCAACACTCGGCGGCGAGGCCGCGTGCTACAAGTACTCCAAATAACTAAAGTGCATTTTTGGGGGCTGTCATGAAGAAAGCCGCGCTTGGAATCATCGCCATCGCAGCGCTGATCGGGACGCCTGCTCTGGCGGCCGACATGGCGCTCAAGGCGGCGCCGCCGCCTGCAGCCGCGCCGTATAGCTGGACCGGCTTCTATCTCGGGGGCCAGGTCGGTTACGGCTGGGGAACTTCGTGGCAGATGGGTGCTGACGGATTTGGCAATACCGGTAACTATCAGATCTCGGGTATCGTTGGCGGCGGCACTGCAGGATAT
>JBEKIC010000023.1:0-56982 GCA_050011955.1 Xanthobacteraceae bacterium | reverse complement strand
CCGCGTTCACCGTCAGGAGCCTCTGCAAGGCCGTCGCCTCGTGTCTCGATCAAATCTCTCGAGCTGAATGCGCTGCATACCTCGCGAATTCAGGATATGGTCGACTTAAACGGAAACCGCTCTAAAGGTCAGCGCATGCCGGTGGGTCGCTACCTCGTCCATTTAAGACGTTCCGCGTTCGCGAGTTGATGGCAAATGCCGTGCTTATCCAGCACGAATGTGCTGGGCGCGAGTGGATGGGCGTCAACGGGGAGATTTTGTGCAACGCCGGTCACAGCGACGACCCGTTCATAGCCGTCGGCGTGTTCCGCGTCGCACGTATCGACTACGCCGTGGTAGATTTGATCTTGCAGGGACTCGAACGTTCCTGGCTCGACCTTATCGCGTACAAAGACGCGCAAGGATTCAGCATGGTAAAACGCCTCGCGTTGGCGCCTGAAATGGTGTTCAAGCTTGTTCCACTTCTTCAATTCTGCAATGTTGGGGATTGGCTTCTTGGTGTGATCCGCATAGGCCGCCAACAGCTCGGCGACGTAGCCACTTTCCGCGCGTCGATCTGCTCCGGCGGCGCGCCTGGCTTCGGTCGTGGAGGAATGCCGCCGCCGAAACGAGCAACAAAATAGGGTGTCTCCTTGTGCTGTTCGAGGATTTCACGAATAGGCTTGGACTTGAAAATCGAAAAAGGAAATTGCTCGACGTAAGCGGCAAAATCGTCCGATAAAGATACCGAACCCGTATTGGTAATTTTATCGCGGCAGGCTTTGTCCCAAACCTTTTTCAGTTCCGCCCTTAAGGCATCCGGATTGCCGAGGAATTGGCTGAGCGTCGTGCCCGCTCCACGCGGTGCCACAAAAAAATAGTCGCGCGGCGCTTTGTAGTGCTTTTTGAAGGAATACCAGAGGATCTTTCCAATCTCCGGCCAAGCATCCGTAGGATGCAGAGCGTGGTTGTAATGTTTGCATTGATAATTGTCCCACACGCCCATGAGCAGTCCATTGTCGACAAAACCGGCAATGTCGATTCCTTTGTCGTTTGCTCCCGTGAAGCGCTGAACCTTTTGATACTTGCTTTTGAGGCATACCGATGCCCATTCCTCGATGAAGCCTTCCCATTCATCGGCGGAATAGAGAAACAGCCGCTTTAATGGATCGATGGCGGGACCCGCCTGCATCTGCACGGCTGTCAGCAGCGAGGAAGACGGCGCGGGTGCGCAGATTTCCGCAAATTCTGTGTTGATGTCCTTCGCGTCGGTCATAACTTCCCGCCAATATCTCAAACTCTAACGCTTATAAAGCGCTGGCGACTTCCGCGTCGGTTACATCGCGCGATTGGCAACCCCTCACACCCTCTCGACAAAACTATCCACTACACGCTTCTCGCCGGCGCGGTCGAAGGCGATGGTGAGCTTGTTGCCGTCGATGGCCGTGACGTTGCCGTTGCCGAATTTCTGGTGGAAGACGCGGTCGCCCAGGGTGAAGGCGGAGACAGCACCGGTCGATTTGGCGACCAGCTCGCCTTCGATGGTGAGCGGCAGGCGGCGGCCGCCGCCGGGGCTGCGCTCCTCGCGGGCGCGCCAGGGGGAGGGGGATGAGGTGTCGTCGGCGGCGCCGAAGCCCGGGCGCCGAGCGCCCTCACCCGGTCGAGCTTCCGCCTTCGCCCTGCGGGCTTCGGCGGACGGGTCGCTCGACCGACCTCTCCCCAACGGGGAGAGGTGAGAATCTTCGTCGGCGGCGTAGCGCGAGCCGGTCTCGGAAAAGCCACCGCCGCCGCCCTTTTTGGCCTGCGCGCGCTGCCAGCCCGGCGTTCCGTAATTCGAGCCGAACGCGGTGGTGGCGTCGAAGCGCGAGGCGCCGTAGCCGCCATAACCGCCGAAGCCGCCCTGCGACTCGGTGACCTGGACATTGGCTTCCGGCAGCTCGTCCAAAAACCGCGACGGGATATTGGTCTGCCACAGGCCGTGCATGCGCCGGTTGGTGGCGAAATAAATCTTCGCCCGCTTGCGCGCCCGGGTGATGCCGACATGGGCGAGCCGGCGCTCCTCTTCCAGCCCGGCGCGGCCCTGATCGTCGAGCGTGCGCTGATGCGGAAACAGGCCTTCCTCCCAGCCGGGCAGGAACACGGTGTCGAATTCCAGCCCCTTGGCCGAATGCAAGGTCATGATATTGACGGCGTCGGCCTCGGCGGCCTTGTCGTTGTCCATGACCAGCGAGATGTGCTCCAAAAAACCCTGCAGGTTCTCGAACTCCTCCATGGAGCGGACGAGTTCTTTCAGGTTCTCGAGCCGGCCGGCGGCGTCGGCGGAGCGGTCCTTCTGCCACATCTCGGTATAGCCGCTTTCGTCGAGCACGATCTCGGCAAGCTGGTTATGCGGGAGATTGTCGCGCTGCTTGCGCCAGCGGTCGATCGACTCGATCAAGCCGCGCAGCGCGCCGCGCGGCTTCGGCTTGAGCTCGTCGGTCGCGACCATGGCGCGCGCGGCTTCGGTGAGCGGCACGCGGCGCTTGCGGGCGTGATCGTGCAGAAGCTGCACGGTGGCGTCGCCGAGGCCGCGCTTCGGCACATTGACGATGCGCTCGAAGGCGAGATCGTCGGCCGGCGAATTGATCACCCGCAGATAGGCGAGCGCGTCGCGGATTTCGGCGCGCTCGTAGAAGCGCGGGCCGCCGATGACGCGATAGGGCAGGCCGAGCGTGACAAAGCGGTCCTCGAATTCGCGCATCTGGAACGAGGCGCGCACCAGGATGGCGATCTGGTTGAGCGAATGGCCGCCCCGCTGCAGCTGCTCGATCTCCTCGCCGATGGCGCGGGCTTCCTCCTCGGAATCCCACGAGCCGGTCACGGTGACCTTCTCGCCGGGCACGTCGTCGGTGCGCAGCGTCTTGCCGAGCCGGCCCTCGTTGTGGGCGATCAGGTGCGAGGCGGCGGCGAGGATGTGGCCGGTCGAGCGGTAATTGCGCTCCAGCCGGATCACGGTGGCGCCGGGGAAATCGTGCTCGAAGCGCAGGATGTTGTCGACCTCGGCGCCGCGCCAGCCGTAGATCGACTGGTCGTCGTCGCCGACGCAGCAGATGTTTTTTAAAAAGCGGCCGGATGGCGATGCGGGGCGAACCGCAAGAGAGCGCGGATCGCGCTCGCCTGGTCCGGCGGCAGCTGCGGGTCTTCCATCGGGCCGGTGCCCGGCTGGGTCGGCGGCTCTGTCGCCGGAGCCGGCTCCGGTGTCGGCGGCTCCCCCATCGGCTCCCGTTGCGGATCCTCTATAGGGGTCCACCCCGGCTGGGTCGGCGGTTCGCGGACCGGCTTCTGATCGGGTTGCGGCGTCGGCTCGTTCGGTGGCATGGCCTTGTCCTTCTCCGGCAGGCTGGCTGCCGCTCTGTCCCAACAGCCGCAGCCAGAGATACTGCGCGACGTTGGTGTCCTGGTATTCGTCGACCAGGATGAACTTGAAACGGTTCTGGTACTGGCGCAGCACTTCGGGCTGCTCGCGGAACAGCCGGATGTTCTCCAGCAGCAAATCGCCGAAATCGGCGGCGTTGAGGATTTTCAGCCGCTCCTGGAACGCCTTGTAGAGCTTCAAACCCTTGCCGTTGGCGAAGGCGGCGGCTTCGCCCGCCGGCACCTGCTCGGGGGTCAGGCCGCGATTCTTCCAGCCGTCGATCAGCCCCGCCAGCACCCGCGCCGGCCAACGCTTCTCGTCGATATTCTCGGCTTCCAGCAGCTGCTTGAGCAACCGGATCTGATCGTCGACGTCGAGAATGGTGAAATCGGGCTTGAGCCCCACCAGCTCGGCGTGGCGGCGCAGAATCCGCACCCCGATCGCGTGGAAGGTGCCCAGCCACGGCATGCCCTCGACCACGCCGCCGACGATCTCGCCGACCCGGTGTTTCATCTCCCGCGCCGCCTTGTTGGTGAAGGTCACGGCGAGGATTTCGCTGGGGCGGGCGCGGCCGGTCGCCAGAATGTGGGCGATGCGCACGGTGAGCACGCGCGTCTTGCCGGTGCCGGCGCCGGCCAGCACCAGCACCGGGCCGTCGAGCGTCTCGACCGCAAGCCGCTGCTCCGGATTAAGCCCCGCCAGATAGGGCGCGCCCGGTCCGCCGGCGCGGGCGCGCGCGGCAATACCGCCAGGCGCGGGGGGCGCAGCGGCCGGCGCCGGCGCTTCCAGCGGGTGGGTGTGCTTCAAGGGGTCAGCCAAGGTTCGCCAACCATTACGGCCGAATACCAGTGATTCTCATGGGAAGAACATGGCACTTGGACGTGGCTTTTACGAGATGGAAGCGCGGGCGAGAGCGGGAGTGTCGCTCATCGTTTTGTGGATTGGCGGAGGGTGAAGGAATCGAACCCTTAACCCGAAGGTTAGCCCGGTGTTCGGGACCGGTTGCCCACCATTGAGCGCCACCCTCCGCTGGCGGAGGGGGCCAGAACCGAACTCGCGCGGGACTTCACGCCTCGGCTACGGCCTAGCAAGCCGAGGCATTACCGCTCTGCCACCCCTCCGGTGATCTTGATGAGCTGTCGGATGACATGGCGGTTGCTCCGAGTTCTGTTGTCGCGTTAGTTGTAATGAAATTGCGGCCTCAGCAAGACAAATAGTGAGGCTCCGGTCGGACACGTTCAAGCCTTCCCCGGCATGGCGATGCGCCGGCCGGCGCCTTCCGGCAGCGGCAAGTGCGCGTGCGCGGCCTTCATCCGGGCCAGCCGCGCGGCAATGAAATCGGGCAAGGGCGCGGTCTTTCTGGCGATCATGTCGACGTGCAAAACCATGTTCTCGGAGGTGGCCGACAGCCAGCCTTCCTCGGCGTGATGGAGCTGTTCGAAATAATGGATGCGCTTGGCGTCGTAATCGAGCAGCTGAAACGTGACCCGCACCGGGTCGCCGGCATGCAGTTCGCGCAAATAGCGGATATGGGCCTCGGCGGTGAAGGTGGAATGCCGCGTCCGCTCCAGATAGGCCGGGCCGCAGCCGAGCAGTTCGTACACTTCGTCGACCGCGCGATCGAAGAGCACGTTATAATAGGCCATATTGAGATGGCCGTTGTAGTCGATCCAGCCCGGCTCGACCCGCATCACCGAGGACACGAAGGGCGCGAAGAAGGCGGGTTCGGGGTCGAGGCGGTCGAGCATTGGGTGCTATCGCATCTTGTCGGCGGCAACTTTGGCGGATTCGGCGCGATAGGCAAGCGCGGCCGGCGGCGCCGCTTGACCGGCGAAAGCCCTGGCGCCACCCTCAATACCAGGAGGACGTCCAGATGGTCATGACCGAAGCGTGCGAGGAACTTAAGCACGACCGCCCGGCGGTCGAGGCCGTCATTGCCGCGCTCGCCGCGATGGTCGGCAACCGGCTCGTCACCTCGCGCGCGGTCCGCGAGCAGCACGGCAACACGGTGACCTGGCTGGGCAATCAGCCGCCCGACGCGGTGGTGTTTCCGCACACCACCGAAGAGGTGCAGCAGATCGTGCGGCTGTGCGCGGCGCACCGCGTGCCGATCATCGCCTTCGGCACCGGCACCTCGCTCGAGGGCCAGGTCAACGCGCCGCGCGGCGGCATCTCGCTCGATTTCCGCGACATGAACCGCGTGCTCTCGGTCCACGCCGAGGATCTCGATTGCGTCGTGGAGCCCGGCGTCACGCGCAAGCAGCTCAACGAGCACTTGCGCGATCAGGGCGTATTTTTCCCGATCGATCCCGGCGCCGACGCCTCGCTCGGCGGCATGGCGGCGACGCGGGCCTCCGGCACCAACGCCGTGCGCTACGGCACGATGAAGGACAACGTGCTGGCGCTCAAAGTCGTGCTGGCCAACGGCGAAGTGATGTCGACCGCGCGGCGGGCGAAGAAATCGTCGGCCGGCTACGACCTCACGCGTCTGATGGTCGGATCGGAGGGCACGCTCGGCATCATCACCGAGCTGACCTTGCGCTTGTCCGGCATCCCGGAAGCGATCTTGTCCGGCACCTGTCCGTTCCCCTCGGTCGAGGCGGCGTGCAACGCGACCATACAGACCATCCAGTCCGGCATTCCGGTGGCGCGGATCGAGCTTCTCGATGCGCTGCAGGTGCGTGCGTGCAACCTCTATTCCAAGCTGACGTTGCCGGAGACGCCGATGCTGTTCCTCGAATTTCACGGCACCGACGCGGGCGTCGCCGAGCAGTCGCAGCGCTTCGGCGAGATCGCCAAGGAATTCGGCGGCGGTCCGTTCGATTGGGCGACGCGGGCGGAGGACCGTTCGCGGCTGTGGCAGGCGCGTCATGACGCCGCCTGGGCGATTCGCAGCTTGCGCTCAACCGGATTCGGAATTGCGACCGACGTCTGCGTGCCGATCTCGCGGCTCGCCGAATGCGTGACCGCGACGCAACGCGACATTGCCGCAAGCAAGCTCATCGCCCCGATCGTCGGCCATGTCGGCGACGGCAATTTCCACGTCGCGCTGACCGTTGACCTCAATGATGCCGACGAGGTGGCGCGCATCCACGGCTTCCTCGAACGCCTGGTCGAGCGCGCCTTGGCGATGGACGGCACCTGCACCGGCGAGCACGGTATCGGCCAGGGCAAGATGAAGTATATGCTGGCCGAGCACGGCGAGCCGGCGCTTGCGGCCATGCGCGCGATCAAGCGGGCGTTCGATCCGCTGGACATTATGAACCCCGGCAAGATCGTCAACCTCTAGGGCGGGCCACTAGCGCGGCAACAAATGGGGGACGAACGATGGCAACGACAACAGCGGCGGCCCCAGGCCGCGCGTCCGGTGGTCCAGCAAAATCCGATGGCGTCTTGGTGCGAATGGCCATCGCCTTCACGGCTTGGGCCGAGCGCTGGTTTCCGGATGCTTTCATCTTCGTCGCCATTGCGGTGGTGGTGGTCTCGGTCGGCGCCATGGCCAACGGTGCGTCGCCGCTGGCGGTGAGCCAGGCCTTCGGCACTGGATTTTGGAGCCTGATCACCTTCACGATGCAGATGGCCTTCATCGTCATCGGCGGCTATGTCGTCGCCACCTCGGCGCCGGCGCAGCAACTGATCCGCAGCATCGCCGGATTGCCGAAAACCGGTACCGGAGCGGTCGGGCTTGTCGCCGCAGCGGCCATGATCGCCTCGCTGCTCAATTGGGGGTTCAGCCTGATTGTCGGCGGTTTGCTGGTCCGCGCGCTGGCCGAGCGGCGCGAATTGCACATGGACTATCGCGCCGCCGGGGCCGCGGCTTATCTGGGCCTCGGTGCGACCTGGGCGATGGGCCTGTCGTCGTCGGCGGCGCAGCTGCAAGCCAATGCGGCGAGCATGCCCAAAAGCTTGCTGGCCATCACCGGCGTGATCCCGTTCACCGAAACGATCTTCATGTGGCAATCGTTCTTGATCGTCGCCGTGCTGCTGGTGATTTCCATTGTCATCGCCATCTGGTCGGCGCCCGGGCCGGGCGCCGCGGTGACGGCGGAGGCGATGGGGATCGAGATCACGCGCGACGATGAGATCAAGGTGCTGCCGCCGCAAAAGCCCGGCGATTGGCTCGAGTATTCGCCGCTGCTGACGGTTCTTCTCGTGCTGCTCGCGGCCGGATGGCTGTTCTACGAATTCTCCCGCCAGAGCGCGATCCTCGCCATCTCGAACCTGAATACCTACAATTTCATGTTCGTCATGGCGGGACTGCTACTGCACTGGCGGCCGCGGCGGTTTTTAGCGTCGGTTGCCAAAGCGGTGCCGGCGACCGCGGGCGTGCTGATCCAATTTCCGCTGTACGGCGCCATCGCCACCATCCTGACCCAGGCGAAGAACGGCAGCGGCGTGACGCTATCCGATCAGATCAGCCACTTCTTCGTCAGCGTGTCGACCCAGCACTTTTATCCGCTGGTGATCGGCGTCTATTCGGCGATCCTGGGATTCTTCGTTCCGTCGGGCGGCGGTAAATGGTTGCTGGAAGCGCCCTACGTGATGCAGGCAGCGAACGATCTCAAGGTGCATCTGGGCTGGGCGGTGCAAGTCTACAATGCCGCCGAGGCGCTGCCGAACCTGATCAATCCGTTCTGGATGTTGCCGCTGCTCGGCGTATTGGGGCTGCGCGCGCGCGACCTCGTCGGCTTCACCTTCCTGCAGTTGCTCGTCCACGTGCCGGTCGTGTTGTTCCTGTTATGGGCGCTGGCCTATACGCTCGAATATCATCCGCCGGTGATGCCGTGATGCGCTGCTCCGCGTCATAGGACTCCCGGCGCGTCCTTGGGGACTTCAAATCGAGACACCCGGGCGGCCAGCCCGGGAAATCGACACAGAATCGCCCGCAAATGCCGCCAAGGTGCGGCTCTTGGGTGCAAACCGCTCAGTCGTGCCTTACGCTGACGCGGGCGCGCATACGGGGGCCGTCCCGCCCGACCAAGCCAAAGCTCGGAGACGCGGTGCAGACGACACTGCTCGGATTGGCCATCGCTATCATTCTGGCGCTCGTGTCGGCGCTGGTCGCGCCGCTTGTGGTCGATTGGAATCACTACCGTTCGACGTTCGAGCAAGAAGCGAGCCAACTCACCGGCCTCGCTGTTCGCGTCAACGGCCCCATAGAAGCCCGCATTCTGCCGACGCCGCGGATCAAGCTCGGCGACGTCCAAGTCGGCGAGCCGGGCCGGGAGCCGCAGCTGCGGGCCGGCGCGGTCGAGGTCGAAGTCGGGCTTGGTCCGCTGCTGCGTGGCCAGGTGCAGGCCACGGAGCTGCGCCTCCTTGCGCCGCAGATCGGTCTCGGCATCGACCGCGCAGGCGCGATCGACTGGCCCGCTCCATCGCCGGCTTTCGGTGCGGACACGCTCACCATCTCGCGTCTTGAGGTCGAGGACGGACGCGTCACGCTCACCGACGCCGGCTCCGGCTCGCGCGTCGTGTTGCAGAAGCTCTCGTTCAACGGCGACATCCGCTCGTTCGCCGGGCCGTTCCGGGGCGACGGCGCCTTTGTCGCCGGCGACGAGCTTTACGGCTATCGGATATCGGGCAATCGCCTCGACGAGGACGGCGGGCTCAAGCTCCGGCTCGGCGTCGACCCCGCGAATCGTCCGCTGACCACCGAGATCGACGGTACGCTGAGTTTCAACCGCGGCGTCCCGCAATTCGATGGCACGCTGGCGCTGGCGCGGCCGGTCGGAGTGACGCTGGCGCGCGGCCAGCGGGTGATGAACGACCCGTGGCAGCTCGCCGGCAAGGTGCGCGCCACGCCGGCTTCGGCGTCGCTGCAGGACCTCGCGTTCCAGTACGGGCCGGACGAGCGGGCCGTCATTTTCGGCGGCAAAGCCGAGCTGACATTCGGCGAGCATGCGCATCTCGACGGCGTGGTCTCGGCGGTGCAAGTCGACGTCGATCGTGCGCTTGCCGCTCCGGATGTGACGCACCGGCCGCCGTTGGTCATGATCAAGAGCTTTGTCGAAGCCTTTGTGACGGCGGTGAAGCCACCGGTTCCGGTTACCGTCGGCGTCGCTGTCGATGCGTTGACGGTCGGCGGCACCACCATCCAGTCGCTGCACGGCAATGTCGGTTTCGATGCCAAAGGATGGACTCTTCAGGACTTCGAATTCCATGCTCCGGGGTTCACCGAGGTGAACCTGAGCGGCCGGCTCGACAACGGCCCGCAGGGACTTGGCTTCAGCGGGCCCGCCAAGCTCGAATCGGCCGATCTGAAAATGCTGATGGCTTGGCTCGAGGGCCGCAGCGAGCCGCCTTCGGGCCGGACCGAAGCGTTGACCGCGCGCGGCGTGGTCACCATCGCAAGCGACCGCTTCGCGCTGGACCGGCTGTCGGCGTCGCTCGACCAGGAGCACTTGGAGGGGCGGCTCGCCTACGCCTGGGCGGCGGGCGATCGGCCGGCCACTCTCGACGGCGAACTGCGCGCCGCAAAACTCGATGTCGATGCGCTGACGGCCTTCGCCAAGGCGGCGCTGGCCAACGGCGCCGTGGAGATGCCGCACGAGGTCACGCTGCTCGTCGACGTCGGCAAGGCGACCGTTGCCGGCGTGGACGCGCGACAGGTCAACGCCCGGGTTAAGTTCGACGCCGGTGTGTTGCACGTCGACCGGCTCTCGGTCGGCGATCTGGGCGGCACCGCGCTCGACATCAGCGGACGCATCGATGAGTTGTCGTCGCAGCCGCGCGGGCGGCTGACACTCGATCTCGACGCAAAAACCCTTGCCGGTCTCACCAGCATCGTTGGCAAGTTGGCGCCGCAGGCTGCGGAGACGTTTGGTCATTTGGCCGACCGTCTGGCGCCGGCAAAGGTGCATGGCGTCCTGACGGTCGATCGCGCGGCCGCCGCAGGCACTGTGGCCAAGCTCGATCTTGCCGGCGACATGGGCGCGCTGCGCCTTGCGCTCAATGGCGATGCAACGGGCGACTTGGCGCATCCCGGCGCCGCGATCGTGCGCATCACCAGCCGGCTCCAGGCCGATGATGGCGGTGCGCTGGTGCGCCTGCTGGACCTCGACCGCGTTCTCGCGGTCGATCAACTACCCGGCGAGATGACGATGTCCGCGGCCGGACCGCTCGACGGCGATGTTCGCGTCAAGGGCCTGGCCGCGGCCGGCGGTTTCTCGGTGGTGGTCGAAGGGATGCTGCATCCGAGCGGCGACGGCGCGCCGACCGGCCGCCTGCAAGTAAAAGCATCCGCCGCCGACCTGCGGCCGCTAAACCGCACAATGACCGGGCAGCCCGGCCCTGTTGTCGCGCTCACCGCAAGCTCGAGCGTTGCTGTGGCAGGCAGGACGCTGTCGTTCACGGATCTGGATGTTGCCGCGGGAAAAGCGTCGGTGCGCGGCCGCCTCGCCGTCAAACTGTCGAGCCCGGTCGGCATCGACGGCGATGTTGCGGCCAACGACGCGGACGCCGCCGCGGTTGCGGCGATGATTTTGGGCCTGCCGAGCGCCGGAGCGGCTGCCGCATGGTCACCCGAGCCGATCGGCGCCGGCGCGTTCGGCGCGTTGAACGGGGCCGTGACCTTCAGGCTCGATCGCGCCGCCTTGACGCCGGCGTGGGTCGCGCGCGACCTCAAGGGCGTCTTGCGGTTCCAGCCGGCGGAGATCGCTTTCAGCGACATCGATGGCGGCCTCGCCGGAGGGCGCCTTACCGGCGAGCTGACCTTCCGCCGCGATGCGGCAGAGCTCTCCGCGCAGGGCCGCCTCGCGCTTGTCGGCGCGAATGCTGCCACGATTGTCGCATGGAAAAAGAATGCCCTCGACGGCCTGCTGACGGTGAAGCTTCAGGCCGACGGCATGGGACTGAGCCCGGCGGGCCTCATCGGCTCGGTCCGCGGCAGCGGCGCGGTGACGCTTTCGAATGCGCATGTCGCTGGCATCGATCCGGCGGCATTTGACGCGGCGATTCATGCGACCGACCAGAGCGGCTCGCTCGAGACGCCGAAAATCCAGGCGGCGGTGAGCGCCGCGATGGAGTCCGGTCGGCTCACGGTGCCGAACAGCGACGCCGAGGTGACGATTGCCGGCGGGCAGATTCGTCTGGCCAAGATGATTCTGCCGGCCCAAAGCGGCGCCGAGCTTTCGCTCGACGGCTTGCTCGATCTCAACAGCGCGGCGATCGATGCGCATATGACGCTGTCAGGACAGCCGGCGGCGAATGCCTTGATCAGCACCCGGCCGGAACTGGCGTTGACGGTGAAGGGCCCGCTCGCGGCGACGGAGACGAAACTCGATATCTCGGCCTTGGTGGGTTGGCTGACGCTGCGCGCCACCGAGCTGCAGACCCGACGGCTCGAATCGATCGAGGCGAACCGGCGCGAGGAAGTTCTCGGACCCGTCGTGCGCCCGGCATCGCCATCCGTCCGCTACATCCCGGCCGGCACGACGCTGGAAACGACGATCCAGGCGAATGCCTCGGCCGCGCCGGCTTCCGGCACGCGCGGGCTCTACCGGCTGCGGCCCGAAGCGCCGCCCGCCGCGCCGGAGAGCCGTTTGGACCACGGCGGCACCGATCACGGAGCCGCGGCGGCGTTGCCGCCGTCGGCCGCGTCCAAGCCGCAGCCGCCGGGCACCGACAGCGCAAGCGCGCGGCGCTCCGCGCCGCCGCCATCCGCGCCACTGTCGATTACGCCGTCCGATCGCTCTCTGCTCGATATGCTATTCCGGTCGCAGAACTGACGCCGCCGGCGGCGGAACGACCATCATCTCGCGCAGCGGACTTCCGCTCTCACCGCAGCCGTTGGTCCGCGCTTGATAATAGTCGAGCACGAACAGCCGTATCGCCGAGGACAGATTGCCGTGCTGGCGCTCGGTATCGATCGCGCCGACAAGCTCGGACAAGGTCATATCGCGGCCGCCGGCGATGTCCTTCAGCGCTTTCCAGAATGCATCCTCGAGACTGACGCTGGTCTTGTGGCCGGCGATGACAATGGAGCGCTTGACGACCGGCGATTTCATTGCCCGTCTCCCGTGTCGATCCGGTGCTCGTCGAGATCTTGCCGGGCTTTGTCGCTTTGCGCCTGCGTCAGGGCTCGTTCGGCCTTGGCGCGCCCGTGCACCAGCCGGTTGGACGCGGCCTGCTGCTCGGCTTGGCGCCGCTTGGCTCGCTTGCGCGCGGTACGGAGGTTGACGAGATCGCCCATATCAGGCTCGCATCTCAGGCTCGCATGTCAGGCTCGGCGGTAACCGCATAACGTCCCAGCCTGTTGGTCCAGCAGAATTACGCCGGTACAGTGACGCGGCGGACACAAAAGCGTTATCGCGCGCGTGTGGTCGCGCTCACGGGTCCGGCCGGGTCATGCGGGCCGGCCGCACCAGGCGGTCGAACTCCTCAGCCGATACGAAGCCGAGCTTGACCGCCTCTTGCCGCAGCGTGGTGCCGTTGGCGAGCGCGGTCTTGGCGATTTTCGCCGCCTTGTCGTAGCCGATGCGCGGCGCCAGCGCCGTGACCAGCATCAGCGAATTGTTCATCAGCTCGCGGATGCGCGACTCGTTGGCGCGGATGCCGACGACGCAGTGGTCGGTGAACGAGACGGCCGCGTCGGCGAGGAGCCGGATCGATTGCAGCGCGGCATAAGCGATGACCGGCTTGTAGACGTTGAGCTCGAAATGGCCCTGGCTCGCCGCCGTGACGATCGTGGTGTCGTTGCCGAACACGCGGCAGCAGACCATGGTCATCGCCTCGCATTGGGTCGGATTGACCTTGCCGGGCATGATCGAGGAACCCGGCTCGTTCTCCGGCAGCAGCAATTCGCCGAAGCCGGAGCGCGGGCCGGAGCCGAGAAAGCGGATGTCGTTGGCGATCTTGAACAGATCCGCGGCGAGCGCGTTGAGCGCGCCATGGGCAAACACCAGCGCTCCGTGCGAGGCGAGCGCCTCGAATTTATTGGGCGCGCTGACGAACGGCAGCCCGGTGATGGCGGCAGCCCGTTTGGCGAACAGCTTGGCGAACGCGCGTTTGGCGTTGAGGCCCGTCCCCACTGCGGTGCCGCCCTGCGCCAGCGGGTAGAGTTCCTTGAGGCCGGCGCGGACGCGCGTAATGCCGGATTTCACCTGCGCCGCATAGCCGGAGAATTCCTGGCCAAGCGTCAGCGGGGTGGCGTCCTGGGTATGGGTGCGGCCGATCTTGACGATGCGGGCGAACGCCTTGGTTTTCGTCTCCAGCGCCGCATGCAGGTGCGTCAGCGCTGGAATGAGCCGCTGCACGATCTCCTGCGCCGCCGCAATGTGCATGGCGGTCGGAAAACAATCGTTCGACGACTGGCTCATGTTGACGTGATCGTTGGGATGGATCGGCGATTTCGCGCCGAGCGCGCCGCCCAGCCGCTCGTTGGCGCGGTTGGCGATCACCTCGTTGACGTTCATGTTGGTCTGGGTGCCGGATCCGGTCTGCCAGACCACCAGCGGAAAATGATCGTCGAGCTTGCCGTCGATGATCTCCTGCGCCGCCTCGACGATGGCTTTGGCGTGGCGCGCGTCGAGCGAGCCGAGTTCGCGATTGGTCTCCGCCGCCGCGCGCTTGACGATGGCTAGCGCGCGGATGATCGGAAGCGGCATGAGTTCGTCGCCGATGCGGAAATTGATGCGCGAGCGCTCGGTCTGTGCCCCCCAATAGCGATCCGCCGGTACTTCGATCGGCCCGAACGTGTCGGATTCGGTGCGGGTTTTCATGTCGGTAATCGGTAGTCGGTAATCAGTGATCAGAAATAGCAAGTTAGAAGTCAGAGCCCAAAGGCGAAGGCTCCTTAGCTTCCGATTACTGATTACCGATCACTGACGTCTGATTCGTTATTTCTTCCGGAACCGGTCAAGCCGCACCACCTCGCCACCCCCACTGTCCGGTAGCGCGGAAGCAACGGGCGAGGGCGCCGGCAAGGCTTCCGGCTTGGTTTCCGCGGCGGTCCGCTTGGAGCCAATCGGTTTCTCGGCCGGTTGCGCGCCGGCAGCATCGCCCGCCGCGGCGGCCTCGACGGTCTCGAATTGAAAGCCGAATTGGACCGCCGGATCGTGGAAGGCCGTCACCGCCTCGAAGGGAACGCCGACCTTCTCCGGAATTCCGCCGAACGACAGGCCGACCTCGAAGGCGTGCTCGGTGACCGCCAGATCCCAGAACTGATGCTGCAGGACGATGGTCATTTCCTGCGGAAATCGCGCGCGCATGCGCTCCGACAGCCGCACGCCCGGCGCCGTGGTGTTGAAGGTGATCTTGAAATGATGCTCGCCCGGCAGGCCCTTTTTGGCCGCGTCGGCCAACACCGTGCGCACGACCCCGCGCAGGGCCGCTTGCGCGAGAATGTCGTAGCGGATGAGATCGAGGGCCATGGTTTCGGACGACAGACGACGAATGAAAGATAGGCAACGAATCATAGAGGTCCAGATCGATTCTGTCCTCTGTCATCCGTCGTCTGTCCTCTGAAAGAAAGTGGAGGCTTCTGTTGCCAGGTGCCTCCGAACCCCGCCTGACGCTGCTAAGACGCCAGGGCTTCAGATCGGTCTTTCGGGCCGCTTACGCAGCCAGAGCAACCGGAGCATAGTTGTCGTTTGCAACTATGATTTGGCCCGATAACGGCGGAACCATGCCGAGCAAAAGCCCGCCCTTTACGCCCTCGTCGATCCTGTTTCGACCCCGTAGTCAGGGAACAGTGATCAGTAATCGGTAATCAGAAGGAACTTTCGGCTCGCGCCGTCTGATTACTGTCCTCTGAATACCGTTCCCTGGAATTGGTGGAGTCGCCGGGTACTGCCCCCGGGTCCGAAAGGTTTATTACGACGGCCGTTTATCGCCATAGCCGGCTTGCGCCGGCTCTAGGAATATAGGCGCAAAAGGTTGCGAAAAAAAGAGGGGTGAAATTTGGACAAGGGTGGGGGGCGGGGAGGTTGACCCCGGATTTCGCGGAGCCTGTCATCGGGCCGGCCACTTCGGGCCGGACCCGTTGGCTCAATCCGGGTTGCTGCCTATTGCAAGCTCAGCGCCACGAAGCGCGTCTCGCCGTCGGGATTGGAAACGAGCAGCACCGCCACCTTCTTGCCTTCGGTCTTGAGCGCATCGAGCCGGGTCTGCAAGTCGCCCGGGTTGCCGACGCTCTGATACTGCACCTCGACGATGACGTCGCCGGGCGAAAGCCGCTTGTCGGGCGCCGCCGACGCCACGCTCGGATCGACGCCGGTGACGAGGACGCCCTTGATATTGTCGCGAACCTTGAATTTCTTCCTTAAGTCGTCGGACAGGGTGGAAAGCTCCAGACCCAGCGTCTTCTGCACCACGGATTTTTGTTCCGGCGCGGCGTTCTTGCCGGCTTCGGCCGCGGCCATTTTTTCTCCGTCTTCGAGCCGGCCGATCTTGACCTTGTGAGTTTCTTCCTTGCCCTTGCGGATGACGACGACCTCGACCTCTTTGCCGACCGGCGTGTCGGCCACGATGCGCGGCAGATCGTGCATGTCCTTGACGTCGTGGCCGTCGAATTTGACGACCACGTCGCCCGGCTCGATGCCGGCGGGCTTCGCCGGCCCGCGGTCGTCGACGCCGGCGACCAGCGCGCCGCGCGGCGGCTTGATGCCGAGACTTTCGGCGATATCGTCGGTGACTTGCTGGATGCGCACGCCGAGCCAGCCGCGCCGCGTCTCGCCGTATTGGCGGAGCTGTTCGATGACCGCGACCGCGGAGTTCGACGGCACCGCGAAGCCGATGCCGATCGAGCCGCCGGAGGGCGAAATGATCGCGGTATTGACGCCGACGACTTCGCCGTTGAGGTTGAACAACGGCCCGCCGGAATTGCCGCGGTTGATGGCGGCGTCGGTCTGAATGTAATTGTCGTAAGGTCCGGAATTGATGTCGCGGTTGCGCGCCGAGACGATGCCGGCGGTCACCGTGCCGCCGAGGCTGAACGGATTGCCGATGGCGATGACCCACTCGCCAAGCCGCAGCCTATCGGAATCGCCGAACTTCACCGCCTTCAGCGGCTTGTCGGGATGCACGCGCAGCAACGCGAGATCGCTCTTGGAGTCCTTGCCGACCAGTTCCGCCGGGAGCTTGGTGCCGTCGTTGAGGATGACGTTGATCTCATCGGCGTCGGCGATGACGTGATTGTTGGTGACGACCAGGCCGGACGCATCGATGATGAAGCCGGAACCGAGCGAGTTGATCCGCCGCGGGGCGCGATCGGCATCGCCGTGACCGCGGTGGTTCTTGAAGAATTCCTCGAAGAACTCCTCCATCGGCGAGCCCGGCGGCAACTCGGGCACCCCGCTCATGCGCGGGTCCACTTTCTGCGATGTCGAAATGTTGACCACCGCGTCGATCACCTGCTCGGCAACGTCGGCGATGTTCTCGGGCCCTCGCGCCGCCGCCGTCCATGCCGGCAGGACGATGATCGCCGCCGCCAGCGCGGCGATGGCCGGGCCGCGCCGCAGCAGACGGGAGAGATGGCAAGACATGTGGCCGGACATGGAGGGCTGTGCTCCTGACAGATGCATCATGGAAAGGGTGCCTTCGTCCCGTTGCGGGCGCAAGGGCGTAACGGGCGCGCGCCGGCAATTAGGGACCGGATTGGGGCGGAAAAGCGACTCGGCGGCCATGGCGGAGCGTGATCTCATCGGAAATCCGGCTTGTACTTTTCCGGACCATGCTCCGGTTCAGTGGCGCACCAGCCAGACGATCAGCACGCCGACCACGGCGGAAACCAGGCCGACGATGCGCATTCCGCTATCCGGCACATCGAGCACGGCGGTCATGGCGCGCTTGGCGCCGAGCGGAAACGCCGCAAACAGGACGCCCTCGATCACAAAGACCAGGCCGAGCGCGGCGAGAAAATCGGACATGCGGGACCGCGGCGGGCACGCCGGTTTTGCCAATGCTATTTCGCGGCCGAGGGCTGGGCGGCGGCCGGCGGTTGCGCAGGCGGCGCGGGCGGCATGTTGGGCGTGCCGTGGCCCGCCGGGTCGGAGAAATAACGGAAGAAATCCGAATCCGGCCGCAGCACCAAGCGCGTGTCGCCATGCTGCATGCTCTTTTCGTAGGCTTGCATGGAGCGGTAGAAGGCGAAGAAGCCCGGGTCGCGGTTGTAGGCATCGGCAAAGATGCGGTTCCTTTCGCTGTCGCCCTGGCCGCGGATCTGCTCGGCCTGCGACGTCGCGTCCGCTAAGAGCACGGTCACGTCGCGGTCGGCCTTGGCGCGAATTTCCTGGCTCTTCTGGCTGCCTTGGGCGCGGAATTCCGCCGCTTCGCGCTGCCGCTCGGTTTGCATGCGCTGATAAACCGCTTGGCTGTTCTGCTCCGGCAAATCGGCGCGGCGGATGCGCACGTCGACGACCTGAATGCCGAACTGCTGCGCCTCGTGATCGAGGGCGCTGCGCACCTGCGACATCAGTTGCTCGCGCATGTTGCGCACCACGTCGACCAGGGTGGCGCCGCCGAGCACGCTGCGCAGCGCCGAGTTGAGCAGGATCGCCAGTTGCGAATTGGCGCCGGCCTCGCCGACGGTCTGGTAGAACTTGAGCGGGTCGGTGATGCGGTAACGCGCGAAGGCGTCGACCACCAGGCGCTTCTGGTCGGAGGCGATCACCTCCTGGGCCGGCGATTCGAGATCAAGAATGCGCTTGTCGACGTAGATGACGTTGTCGATGAACGGGATCTTCACGTTGAGGCCGGGTTGGGTGATGACCCGCACCGGCTGGCCGAGCCGCACCACCAGGGCCTGCTTGGTCTGGTTGACGGTGAACAAGGTGCTGTAGCCGACAATGGCGGCGATCAGCAGCAGAATGGCGATGACGCCGCCGGCGAGGCTGAGCTTCATGGATTGCCTCCCGATGACGGCGTGCCCGCAGCGGGCGCCTGGCGCGTGCGCGGCAATTCGGTGAGCGGCAGATAGGGCACCACTCCCGGTCCGGGCTGCGGGCCGGTATCGATGATGGTCTTGTCGCTGCCGCCGAGCACGCGTTCCATGGTTTCCAGGTACATGCGCTCGCGGGTCACGTCGGGCGCCTTCTTGTATTGATCGTAAACCTGCAGGAAGCGCGAGGTCTGGCCGGTGGCCTCGGCGACGGTCTGCTCGCGATAGGCTTCGGCGTCCTGGGTGATCTTGGCGGCGCGGCCGCGTGCTTCCGGCACGATCCGGTTGGCGTAGGTCTGCGCCTCGTTCTGCGCCCGCTCCAGATCCGAGCGCGCCGCCTGCACGTCGCGGAAGGAGTCGATCACCTGGGCCGGCGGGTCGACTTTCTGCAGCTGCACCTGCTGCACTTGGATGCCGGCGCCGTAATGGTCGAGGGTCTTCTGCATCAAGTCCTGCACCGCCGTCTCGGTGGTCTGCCGCGCGCCGGTGAGGATCGGCTGCAGCGTCGAGCGGCCGACGATCTCGCGCATGGAGGCTTCGGCTACCGCTTTGACGGTGCCTTCGGGATTTTGGATGTTGAACAGATAGTCGCCGACGGCGCTCGGCCTGACTTTCCACAGCACCGAGAAATCCACGTCGATGATGTTCTCGTCGCCGGTCAGCATCAGGCTTTCCTCCGGCACTTCGCGCACCGAGGTGCCGCGGCGAACGTCTTCGACCGGGCGCATGCCGATGTCGATCTTGTTGATGCGCAGCGCCGGCGGGGTGAGCGCGGTCTCGATCGGATAGGGCAGGTGATAGTTGAGCCCCGGCACCACCTCGCGAGTGAACTTGCCGAACCGCAGTACGACGCCGAGCTCATCGGGCTCGACCCGGAAAAAGCCGGAAAAGCCCCACAGCACCACCACCGCCAGCGCGATCAGCGCGATGCCGCGGCCGCCGAGATTGCCGGGCAGCAGGCTGCGCAGCCGATCCTGGCTCCTGCGCAACAATTCCTCGAGATCGGGCGGCTTCGAGCCGCCCGGCGATTGCGGCCCCGAGCTCCAGGGTCCCCGCGGCCCCGACCCCCAAGGGCCGCCGCCACCGGATTGGTTGCTCCACGGCATTTAAATGTCTCCTGACGCCGGCATCACACCGGCTTGGTTGCCGGGGGTTATAGGGGAGTGGCGGGGCCCTTACAACGCGCAGTTATGCCGCGCCTGGCGGTCGAGGCGCCGCGTCGGACGCGCGTTCGTAGGTGACAAAGGCGAAGGCAGCCTCGTCACCAGGGGCCGCCGCATGCTCGTCGCGCGCGATTTCGCGCCAGACTCCGCGATCGATGGCGGGGAAACGGACATCGCCGTCGACGGGCTTGTGGACGTGGGTGATGACCAGACGCGTCGCCAGCGGCAAGGCCTGGGCGTAAAGGTCGGTGCCGCCGGCAATGACAATGGCGTCGGCGTTGCGCCGCAGCGCGTCGCCGCGCGCCGCCGAAAGCGCGGCATCGAGGCTCGGCGCCACGACAAGTCCCGGCGCGGCAAAGGCCCGATCGCGGCTCACCACGATCGTGGTGCGGCCGGCAAGCGGCTTGCCGATCGAGAGATAGGTTTTGCGCCCCATGATCACGGGTTTGCCCATGGTCAGCGCGCGGAAATGCTGCATGTCCGACTTGAGCCGCCAGGGCAGGGCGTTGCCGCGGCCGATCACGCCGTTCTCGGCAATCGCGGCGACGATGAGGATGTCCATCCTTACACCGCCACGGCGGCCTTGATGTGCGGATGCGGCTCGTAGCCCTCGAGCGAAAAATCCTCGTAGCGGAAGGCGAACAGGTCCTTCACCGCCGGATTGAGCCGCAGCGTCGGCAGCGGACGCTGGCTGCGGGCGAGCTGCAGCCGCGCCTGCTCAAGGTGGTTGAGATAGAGGTGGGTGTCGCCGAAGCTGTGGATGAAGGCGCCGGGTCTGAGCCCGGTCACTTGCGCGACCATCAGCGTCAGCAGCGCGTAGGAGGCGATATTGAACGGAACGCCGAGAAAGACATCGGCCGAGCGCTGATAGAGCTGGCACGACAGCGCCCCCGTCGCGACATTGAACTGGAACAGGCAGTGGCAGGGCGACAGCGCCATCAGATCGTTCTCCGCCGGGTTCCAGGCGGTCACAATCAACCGCCGCGAGTCCGGGTTGCGGCGGATCTCGGCGACCACGTTCGCCATCTGGTCGATGGAGCCGCCGTCCGGCGTCGGCCACGAGCGCCATTGCCGGCCGTAGACCGGGCCGAGGTCGCCGTTGGCGTCAGCCCATTCGTCCCAGATGTGCACGCCGTGATCGTCGAGATATTTGATGTTGGTGTCGCCGCGCAGGAACCAGAGCAGCTCGTAGACGATCGACTTCAGGTGCAACTTCTTTGTGGTGAGCAGCGGAAATCCGGCGTTGAGGTCGAAGCGCATCTGGTGCCCGAAGACCGAGCGGGTGCCGACGCCGGTGCGGTCGCGCTTCTCGACGCCTTCGCTCAGCACGCGTTCCATCAAATCGAGGTATTGGCGCATCTGATTTGGGTCTTTGCGGTGTCGCGAGGTCCGCCGAGTCGCGGGGTTGAGCTTACCGCCAAATGAGGGGCGGACGAAGCGCGCGCAAGGACTTTCGTCATGGCCGGGTTTGTCTCGGCCATCCACGTCTTTGATTCGCCTCACGCTTTAAGGTGTGGATGGCCGCGACATGGGCGAGCGAAGCGACGCCGATCTTCGAACGGCCATGCCGAGGGCATGACGCGCTTAGACCGCCTCCAGCACGGCTTCGCCGAGCCCGTCGACCGTGAACACCGCCTGCTCGCCGCTACCGATCGACACCGTCGGAATGAGGCTCCCGGTGATGACCACCATGCCGGCTTTCAGATCGCGGCCGCGTTCGGCGAGATGGTTGGCGAGCCAGGCAAGCGTCGCGCACGGATCCTCGGCGTTGCCTGCGCCGGCCGGTTTGCCGCCGATCGTGAGACGGCCGGCCATGCCGGCCAAAGCCGCGGCCGGTACCGATTTTGGCGCCCCGAGCACCACGCCGCCATTCCAGCAATTCTCGACGATCAGCGAAGCGGCCTCGGTGCGCGCGTAATCGGCATGGCGGTCCTCGATCAGCTCGAACGCGGCCATCGCGGCCGCGACCGCCGGCGCGACCGCCTCACGGGTCCACGGCGCGCCCGATGCCGGCAGATCGGCGCCGAGCTTGAGCGCGATCTCGCTTTCGATGCGCAAATTGACGAAATCCGCGGTGCGCAGCCGCGCCGGCGAAGCATGGATGGTGCGCGCAAAGATGGCGCCGCCGCAGGGATGGTCGACGCCCATCAAGCGCTGCATCACCTTGGTGGTGGTGGCGATCTTGGCGCCGCCGACCGCGCCATAGACCGGCTCCGCCAACCGGTAATACGCCTCCTGGGCGGCGTAGGCCTCGGCGATCGATGCCGGGCGCAATTCGTCCGGCAGGTTGCGGTAGGGCAGGCGCCGCTGGCGTGCGTCCCACATCCACCGCGCCATCGCGTTCGCACGATCGCCGTCGCCCATGGTTTTCCTCTCGAGCCGACAAATAGTAGCGCATTCCCGCGGCACGCGGGCTACGCGCTACTGATATTGGGGTTGCTGCCGGTGCTTCAGGCGATGATGCCGGTCAGTGTCGCCGGGCTGTCGATGCGCACGGTGGCGCCGCGCACGCCGGACCACACCGCCACGACCGAGGTCGGGCCGGAATTACTCAGCGGCGTCACGACCGACAGCGTCGTCGGCACGCGGCCGGTGCTGGGCGGCGACTCCTCGTTATAAGTGAAGCAGGCAAAGGCGTTGAGCACCACACCATTGACCTGCAGCCCGAAATTACCGCCGGGAAGATTGTTACCTTGGGCATAGGGATTGGGAATATTGAGGATCAACAGGGCCGAATCGCCGACGCCGCGGGGCAAGGTCATGGCAAGGCCGGGAATGGGCGTCCATGAGCCGCTGTTGGTGCTCTGCTGCCCGCTGCTTTCTGCGTAGACGATCATATTCTCCTCACTTTGACGCCGCACCTGGCCGCGGTGGCGCGCGTTTATAATACAACCTTGAGACTAATACCAACATCTTTAACGCGCAGAGCGAGTTATCCAAACGGCTAAGTCAACAACGCCGATTTTGCGTCGAGCAGGGTGCTGATGAACGGCGCCGCGTGGGCATCAAGGCCCGGCGCTTCGCTTGGGAGCGGCCCGCCGATGCCGGCGGACGCTGGCCAAACGTCTTATTGTTCTGATGAGGATGCCTGAATTCGGGACTTTGCCCGGACCGGCGCGCAGTGAAATCGCGCGCGCCTTGCCGCGCGCTACGCGCTTTCAGAACGCCGCCTTCGCCGCCTTGAATTTTTCGGTGACGTTCCCCGACAGCGCGATGTCATCCGGGTTGAGCACCATCACCGGCGAGCCGGGCGACAGATTCATTTGCAAGAGATCGGCCCAGATGACGTTCGGCGCGGTGGTCAGCTCGAAATAATAGCGCTTGTCGGTGAGGTTCATCACCGTGCGGTATTCGGTGTTGTAGATGCCGAAAGGCTTGTCGGGCGCACCGAACGGCACCGAGACATTGCGCGCGATGGCAAACACGCCGGCGACGGCTTCACGCTCGTCCGTGGGCTGCGGCAGCATCGCCAGATAATAGGTGGCGCGGGCAAAGCGGTCTCTGGGATTGACGTTGCCGGGCAGCGGCATGTCGCTGGAGGGATGGGAGAAATCCAGCTTCTTCAACAGCGCGAGCTGCTCGTTATAGGTCGGGTCGTTGGTCATGATGGTGTACTGGCGGCCGTGATGAATGAGCGGCTTGCCGCCGATATATTCGATGATGGCGGAATCGCCGCCGGCATCCTCCAGCGCCAGATGGACATTCGCCTGGTGTCCGCGCGCCGCGACCATCACCACCTGGATCTTGGCGAGCATGTCGAGCGCTTCGTTCACGGTCGCGGCGTTGTCCAGCGCGTACTGCGCCCACAGTCCGGCCTGTACGCCCGGCTTGCTCGCTTCCCTGGCGCCGAAATCGGTCGCGTCGAGATAGAGCATATGGGCGCCGAGGCCGCGCTCGTTGAAGCCGTCGGCGGTGCCGATACCGTACATCGTGGTCACCAGGCTTGCGTATTTGGACGTCCACCTGGCCGGGTTTTCGGCAACCGCCACCGCCGCGCCGGCACGGCCGCCGTCGCGGCTCATGCCGCGCGGAAACACCGTGAGGATCGGTTCAGTGGATTCCGGCCAGTCCATCGTTCGCCCGACCAGGACCGCGAGCTTGTTGTCGTTCCAGAGGACGCGGGTGCAGGCGTCGGCGATTTGCGAAGCGGCCAGCACAGTCGCGGCGGCCGCCAGCGCGCCGTACACGGTGTTTCGTCTCAACATGACTTGGCCTTTCGCTATGATCCGTCGTTTCGACGCCTCGCGACGGGCCGATCTCCTTGCGACCGCCGCCCGCGCCGGCTTCGACGCTAGACCGCGGCGGTGTACGCCAACAAAACAAATTCGGCGCAAGTTGATGGTTTTGATAACGGCGCCAGGCGGTAGCGGGCTGTGCCAGGCGGATAAGCCCATCGGTCCGCGGGTTGGGTCCGTCATTCCGGGGCGCCACGTAGTGGCGAGCCCGGAATCCATAACCACCGTCAGCGAATATGGATTCCGGACTCGGATAAATCCGAGATCGATGACAATCCGGAATGACGGGATCATTCGATCAGCGCCTCGATGAAGCTCATCGCCTGACGGTAAATTCCCGGGGCCTCGCTCTCGCGCGGCCCGCCGATGGCGAGCGTAAAGCCGGCGCCGAACGCCGCGCGCTGCGCGCGCAGCCAAGGCGCGGCGCGTTCGAGAATGGCGGGCTCGCGCAGATCGACGACCAACAGCGGCTTGCGGTAACGCTGCGCCAGCTCTTTGGCGAGCGTCGTCCCCGCAGAAATTTCCGACCCGCCGGCGTCGACCAGTATCAAACAAGCGTCGGCGTCGCGCACGTTCCATTCCGTGCGCTGCGCCGGATCGGCGAGCGGCGTCTCTTTCAGGTGCGGATATTTGGCCAGCAATCCCGGCGGCGCGGGAAAATCCTCGGCCCAGCCGCCTTTCGGGCACCAGCCGCTGTAAGGAAGGCCGCGCGCCAGCGCCACATCGAGCACGGCGCGGTCGACGCCGGATTGTCCGCCGGAAAGGAGCTTCATGGGGCAAGCGTAGCAGACCCTGACTCGTCATGCCCGGCCTTAGCCGTTCGAAGAACGGCGTCGCTTCGCTCGCCTATGTGCCGGGCATCCACGTCTTTGTTTCTGGCAATCGGAAAGCAAGTCGTGGATGGCCGGAACAAGTCCGGCCATGACGAAGTGGAGGGTAACGCAAGCCTCGCCGTCAATCCCGGATTTCGCTACCGCTAAATTCGCGATACGCTCGCTCACTACGACGGATGATCATGGCCTCGGCAGCGAAGTCCAAGACTCGAAAGGCAAAGCCCGCGCGCAAGCCCAAGCCCTCCCGCGTAAAGGGGCGGGAGCATCGCGACATTCGCACACAAGCGCATCGCCAGTCGCTCGCCGTCGCCGCAAGCGCGCACGCGCGCGAAGATCAGGCCTTCATCGACGCGCTATCGGATCGGGGCGATGAGTGAGTTTCGTAGCTCGGATCAAGTGAAACGAAATCCGGGGCCAGCCTCGCCGTGAATCCCGGATTTCGCTGCCGTTCCATCCGGGCTACTTGCTCAACGCTTCTTTTGGACGTGAGGGATGGTAGATAATGAAGGTGCACTGAAAACTCTGATGCGTATTAGATCCGGAACTTCAAATCTTCCTACCATTCGCGGCGCGCTTACCCCGCTCGTTGGTAGTAGTCGAAGACTGTGAAAGCGCTTGATTCGCTTGCAATGAAACTGCCGCGACTGTCGTGATGAAGGATCTGCGCGAAAATTCCATACCTGCCTGCCGCCGTCCCTAAGATATCTGTTGCCAGAATAATTTTAGCCCGTAGGGCGAGATTGGCGTAGCGTAATCCGCCGCCTCTCAGGGATCGAATGCGGAAGGCTACGCTTTGCTAATCCGCCGCCGCGGCATAATTGCTTGCGCCAGCGGTTACGCCTTGCGCCATTTGTCGGGCTTGCCCTTGTTCGTGTGCCGCACCCGCTCGACATCCGGAGAGTGCCCAGGGTTAAGCTCGCGCGCCCGTTCGATGGCCTTCTTCTGTGTCGGGAGGACATCGCTAGCTCGCTCAGAGTGCCCCTTGCGCACGGCGTAATCGCCTTCGGGCCGCCGTTCAACGAAGAGCCTTTTCTTGTCGCTCATCTGTTTGACTCCTTTGGCCGCGCCGGCCGGCGGCAGCGCGATCGTCTCGACCTTGGACAGATCGAGCTTGCGGGAAGCGTGGTCGATATCAAGGCCGACGACATTCCCATCGGCGTCGAGATCGACGATCAATCCCTCGACAATCTCTCGCGCCTCCGCGCCGGGCGCGCTCGCCAGCTCGATGTAAAGGCTGTCGGTCTCGGGATAGTAATGCAGCTTCATCGCTGATTCTCGCGGAAATTACGGTCAAAGAACGCGTTGTGCACCGTCTCGCCGTCCTCCAATGTTACAACCCTCAGCTTGACTTTGGCCAATTTAGGCAGCGCGCGGGAGAGCGTATTTTGCAGGGTAAACTGATACGGCGGGGAATTTTGTTACTGTCCCGGCTTGGCCGAGACATTAAAGAAATTGACACGCCCCGTATTTTGCCCTTCGAACCATCGCTAACCCGTTGAATTTTTGGCCAAAGTCAAGCTCAGATAGCGCGGTCGAGCGCCACGCGACACCATGATCCTGCCCCAAAAGCGAATTCGGCCGTCCGCTTGAGCCTCGCGCCGGATGGGCGCGCCGATTACGTCCTGGCACCACTCGCGCTGAATATAGGGCCGCTTTCGCAACACCTGCTCCTCGAAATAGCGTGTGGTCTTCAAGGCGGCTCCCCAAGCCCAACCGGTCTCACCGACGCCTTAGGCCACGATTCGATCCTCGGAAAGCCGGCGATTGTCTCTATTGTGGCGACGATCACTTGACATTCGTCCCCGTTTCGGCTACATACAGCGAATCTCGCTCAATCGAGGGACGCCTTTCCGGAAGGCATGCCTGAAGGGTGGAGCGGGAGCGGTCCCCGCGGGCGGAATTGCCAATCCGCACTCGGGCGGCTTCGGGCATCGACCGTCCGGCACTACGACCGGTCCGCGAGGTGCTCGCTGCACTGGCGCCGGGGAGGGTCCTCCCGTTTGCACCCGGTAATTCCAGGAAGCGCGGCCCGAAGCTGAGCCGAGGGGTAAGAGCCTTGGCGAGTGCCGCAGTGGAGCGCCGGAAGGCGAGCGCGCCCCGACTTTTGGCGCGCTTCCGCGCCCGCGCACATTCAGATGGCGACATCTGATTGTGTGGCGCGGACATTGGTTGGATGCGCCTTTCGGCGCTCCGCTTCCCTCTTTATGAGCCGGAAGCGAACCTAAAAGTGTTGTGTCGTTGTAGTGGTAGGCAAACCTCGGGCGCGGAGCGCGTTGCGAGAACGGGATTTTTATTTCGTCATTGCGAGCGAAGCGAAGCAATCCAGGTTTTGGGCGGCAAGGGTCTGGATTGCTTCGTCGCTCCGCTCCTCGCAATGACGAGGGCGGCAACGCCCCCTCACCCCACCCTCTCCCCGCACGCGGGGAGAGGGTGAAGGCTTCCCGCACGCGGGAACAGGGAGTGCGTGTTGCGCCGCAATAAAATCCGCGCCACATTCAGGGCGCCGGATGCGGGAATAAAGCCATGGACGCGCGCCGCAAGCAGCCACTGGGCAAGAAGATGGAAGGCGAGCCGCCGCATCGCGATGCATCGCGCGATCAGCCGTTAAAGCCTTTGCCGGACAAGGTTTCGCGCGACAAACCATTGCGCGACAAACCTTGGATCTTCCGCACTTATGCGGGCCATTCCACCGCGGCGGCGTCGAACGAGCTTTACCGCAAGAACCTGAGCAAGGGGCAGACCGGGCTGTCGGTCGCCTTCGATCTGCCGACGCAGACCGGCTACGACAGCGACCATCCGCTCGCCAAGGGCGAGGTCGGCAAGGTCGGCGTGCCGATCTCGCATATCGGCGACATGCGCATGCTGTTCGACGGCATCCCGCTCGGCGAGATGAACACGTCGATGACCATCAACGCCACCGCCGCCTGGCTGCTCGCGCTCTATGTCGCGCTCGCCGACGAGCAGGGCGTGCCGCGGCAAAAACTCACCGGCACCACGCAGAACGACATCATCAAGGAATATCTGTCGCGCGGCACCTACGTGTTTCCGCCGGCGCCGTCGATGCGGCTGACCAAGGACGTGATTTTGTTCACGACCAAGGAAATGCCGAAGTGGAATCCGATGAACGTCTGCTCCTATCACCTGCAGGAGGCGGGCGCGACGCCGGTGCAGGAGCTCGCTTTTGCGCTCGCCACCGCGATCGGCGTGCTCGACGCGGTGAAGGCGTCGGGCGAGTGCGCGCCGGAGGAATTCGGCGAGGTGGTCGGAAGGATTTCGTTCTTCGTCAATGCGGGACTGCGCTTCGTCACCGAAGTCTGCAAGATGCGCGCCTTCACCGAGCTGTGGGACGAGATCACACGCGAGCGCTACGGCGTGACCGACTTAAAGCAGAGGCTGTTCCGTTACGGCGTGCAGGTCAATTCGCTGGGGCTGACCGAGCAGCAGCCGGAGAACAACGTCAGCCGTATTTTGCTCGAGATGCTCGCGGTCACGTTGTCGAAGAATGCTCGCGCCCGCGCGGTGCAGCTGCCGGCCTGGAACGAAGCGCTCGGCCTGCCGCGGCCGTGGGACCAGCAATGGTCGCTGCGCATGCAGCAGATCCTCGCCTACGAGACCGACCTTTTGGAATACGGCGACATTTTCGACGGCTCGCCGGCGATCGCCGCCAAGGTCGCCGAGCTGAAACATGCGGCGAAGGACGAATTGGCGCAGATCGAAAAGATGGGCGGCACCGTGGCCGCCGTGGAATCCGGTTATCTGAAGCAGCAGCTCGTCGAATCGAATTCGCGCCGGGTCGAGGCGATCGAGCGCGGCGAGCAGACCGTGGTCGGCGTCAACCGCTTCGTCGAGACGGAAGCCTCGCCGCTCGCCGACGCCGCCGAGGCGATCCTCACCGTGTCCGAGGAGGCCGAGACCGGGCAGATCGCGCGGCTGAAAGCCTGGCGCGCCGCCCGCGACAATGCGGCGGCCGCGGCGGCGCTCGCGTCGCTGCGCCGCGCGGCGAAAAACGGCTCAAACATCATGCCGGCCTCGATCGATTGCGCCAAGGCCGGCGTTACCACCGGCGAATGGGGCTTTGCGCTGCGCTCCGCGTTCGGCGAATACCGCGCGCCGACCGGGGTCGGCACCGCGATGCGCAACGACGCCGAGGGCCTCGACGATATCCGCGCCGAGGTCGATCGCGTCTCGAAGAAACTCGGCCGGCGGCTGAAATTCCTGGTCGGGAAGCCCGGCCTCGACGGCCATTCCAATGGCGCCGAGCAGATCGCGGCGCGCGCCCGCGACGCCGGCATGGACGTGGTCTATGACGGCATCCGCCTGACGGCCGAGGCGATCGCCGCGGCGGCGGCGGAAAAGAACGTGCACGTCGTCGGCCTGTCGATCCTGTCCGGCTCGCACCTGCCGCTGGTGGCCGACGTGATCGCGCGCTTGAAAGAGGCCGGGCTCGATGACGTGCCGGTCGTGGTCGGCGGCATCATTCCGAAGGAGGACGCCTGCGCGCTGAAAGAAGCCGGCGTCGCCGCGGTCTACACGCCGAAGGATTTCGAGTTGAACCGCATCATGGCCGATGTGGTGCGCATCGTCGAAGGTGCGGCCGAACGGGCGAAGTGAGATGATCGCCGCTGGGCGGAGAACGGCGCAAATTCCGCGCGCCCCGCATTGTAACCTGTGGACGAACGGACTAACTTGAACTCAGTTCCTCTCCGCCGCGCATGCTGTGAAGGCCGGCAAGGGACCTCCACAGATGCAAGGCAGCATCGGAGGTCTGTCATGTCCATCGCACCCACGCTGCAGCGTTATTTGGCTGCGGAAAATATCCAGTACGATGTGATCCCGCACGAACCCACGGCATCATCCACGCTTACCGCCGAGGCGTGCCGCGTTTCGGGGGATTGCCTCGCCAAGGGCATCGTGCTGCGCCGCGACGGCGGCTACATGCTGGCGGTCTTGCCGGCGTCGCATCACCTTCGCCTCGCGGAATTGCGGAGCCAGCTCGGCGACCGTGTCGAGATGGCGAAGGAAGACGAGATCGACCGGCTGTTCGCCGATTGCGCGCACGGCGCCGTGCCGCCGGTCGGCCAATGCTACGGGCTGCCTGTAATCGTCGATGACGGCATCGAGGCGCAGCCCGAGGTCTATATGGAGGCGGGCGATCACGAGACGCTGCTGCATGTGAGCCACGCACAGTTCGCGCAACTGACGGCGCAGGCACGGCACGGCCGTTTCAGCGGCAAACTGCCGGGAAGCGCCGTCATTTGGGGCTGAGCCGCGCTGTCGTCATTCCGGATTGCCGCCGCCCCGGAATGACGGGATCATTGACGTAGGGCCGCCGCGAGCGCTTCGCGGAGCGCGCTCGGGCTGATTGGCTTGCGCAAGTAACCGTCCATGCCGGCGGCGCGCGCGGCCGCATCGTCGCCGTCTTCGCTGCGGCCGGTAATGCCGATGATCGGTGTTAAGGCCGCGGTTCCGCCGAGCGCGCGGATGCGGCGCGCGGTTTCGCGGCCGTCGATGCCGGGCAGTGTCACATCCATCAGCACGACATCGTAGCCGCGCTCAACCGCCGCGACCGCTTCCTCGCCCGAGCCGACGAAGTCGGCGCGGTGACCGAGTTCGGCGAGGATGGTGTTGAGGATGACGCGGCCATAGGGATTGTCCTCCGCGCACAAAATCGTCAGCCGGCGCGCCGGCGCCGCCGCCTGCTGCGGCGCGTTTGCCGCCGCCGCAGCGGTCGCGATCGTGAGCACGGCCGAGAGACGGAAACTGGAGCCGCGGCCGTAGCTGCTGGTGACGGTCAGATCGCCGCTCATCAGCTTGGCCAGATATTTGACGACGGCGAGCCCGAGCCCGGCGCCGCCGTAGCGCCGCGCAATCTCGGCGCTCGCTTGCACGAACGGGCGGAACAGCCGCTTGATCTCGGCGGCTTTGAGGCCGATGCCGCTGTCGGTGACGGTAAAAACGAGCCGGACGCGGCCGCGCGCCGCGCGCGCCGCGCGCGCCGCGCGCAGATCGAGTCGCACGCCGCCACGCTCGGTGAACTTCACCGCATTGTCGATCAGGTTTTCCAGCGCCGCCCGCAGGCGGACTGCGTCGCCGACCAAGAACTCCGGCACATCGTTCGCGATGCTCACCGCGGCGCTGAGGCCTTTGGCCTCCGCTCGCGCGCTGAGCGAATCGGCGAGACCTTCGATCAGACGCCGCGGCCGGAAGATTTCCTCTTGGAGCCGCAGCGCGCCGACGTCGGCCTTGGCGCCGTCGATCATCAATGTCGTCAGCGCGGCGAGATGCTCGGCGCTGCCCTTGATGCTCGACGCCCAACGCCGCTCGCGTTCGCCGAGATTGGAGCTGGCCAGCAATTCGCCGAGCGCCAGGATGCCGGTCAGCGCCGTGCGAATGTCGTGCGCGTAGGCCGCCAGCGAAGCTTCGCTGGCGCGAGCCGGCCGCGCGCGCCGCGTCCGGCGCCGCGCCGGTTTGGCGGCCGGCTTTTTGGATCTCAATCGCGCCGCTCTTCGTCGCGCCATGGCAAGCCCCCCGGCGCCTAGCGTTGTTGGTGGAGCATGATCTTTTCGGAAAACCGGTTTCCACTTTTCCGGATCATGCTCAACCCAACATGCCACGGCGGCGGCAAGAACGAAATGAATTCAGCGGCTAGATCTTCAACGGGCAAGCCCGACCATACGCCGGACATCCACCGCGGTTGCGCCGGCGGCCCGTAATTCGCGCAAACTGGTGGCTTGCGTCGATTTCGACAGCTTGCGGCCGTCGGCATCGAGAATGAGCTTGTGGTGATGATAGACCGGTTCCGGCAGGCCGAGCAGCACCTGCAACAGCCGATGAATGCCGGTCGCCCAGAACAAATCCTGCCCGCGCACCACGTCGGTCACGCCCTGCAAGGCGTCGTCGACCGCCACCGCGAGGTGATAGCTCGCCGGCATCTCCTTGCGCGCGAGCACGACATCGCCCCACATGTGCGGCGCCGCGGTGACGAGCCCAGTCTGGCCCTGCGGACCCTTGCCCGTCTCGGTCCACGTCAGCACGCCCGCGCGCGCGACCGCCGCATCCATGGCAAGCCGCAGCGCGTATGGCTCACCGGCCCGGCGCCGGCGCTCGGCCGCCGGCAGTTTACGCGCGTGGCCCGGATAAAGCGGCACCCCGTCGGGATCGCGCGGCCAACGGCCTTGCCGGTTGCGCGCGGCCACCAGCGCCGCGATCTCGCTGCGGCTCTCGAAACTCGGATAGATCAAGCCCTGCGCTTCGAGCTCGGCGAGCGCGGCTTTATAATCCTCGAACTGCTTGCTCTGCCGCCGCACGCTCTCATCCCAGGAGATGCCGAGCCACTCGAGATCCTGGTAGATCGCCGCCTCATATTCCGGCCGGCAGCGCGACACGTCGATGTCCTCGATGCGCAAGAGCAGCCGCCCGCCGAGGTCGCGCGCCATGTCGTGATTGAGCAACGCCGAGTAGGCGTGGCCGAGATGCAGATAGCCGTTCGGGCTCGGCGCGAAGCGAAGGATACGGGTGTACATCGTCTGTCGTGCCGATCACTGTCAGGGTTGACCGTCCGGCTCCGGTCGATCACTCACATAGGCGCGCGGCGCCGCGGTGCGAAGAGCGAGCCTGTAACGACCGATCGTCATGACGCAGACCCACATCCATACCGAGGCCGATCTCGACGTTGGACTCGCCGCGCTCCGCCACGCCGATCCAAGGTTCGCCGCGCTGATGGCGACGGCCGGACGACCGCCGCTGCGGCGGCGACCCGACGGCTTCGCCGGACTCGCCGCCATCATCGTGGCGCAGCAGCTTTCGACCGCCAGCGCCGGCGCAATTTGGGGACGGCTGGCCGGAGCCTTCGATCCAGTCGAGCCGGCGGCCATCCTGCGCGCCCGCGCAACGCGGCTGGCGCGGCTCGGGCTGTCCGCGCCCAAAATCCGCGCGCTGAAGGAAATTGCCCGCGCCGTCCTGCGCGGCGAACTCGCGCTGGCAACGCTGGCTGACCTTCCCGCCGATACGGCGCACGCCGCGCTGACCGCCGTTCATGGTATCGGCCCGTGGACGGCTGACATTTATCTTTTGTCATGCCTCGGTCATGCCGATGCCTGGCCGGCCGGCGACCTTGCCTTGCAGGAAGCGGCAAGGCTCGTCTTCGCGCTGCCGGCACGGCCGACCGCCAAGGAGATGCAAGCCTTGGCCGAACCCTGGCGGCCGTGGCGCGCCGTGGCGGCGCGGGTGTTGTGGACGTATTACCGCGCGGTTCAAGTTCGTCGTAACGCTTGAATCCATGGAACAGCGCTGAGCCAGCGCGGCTCAGCACCAAAATCACGGTCAAAACCGCTCTTGCGCTTTGTATGCGAAATTATAAAAGTAATCTTACTAAGTCATAATGTTCTGCTCAAGCGTTCTGCCATTCGGTAGGCGCCGAAACCGACTCCCACGCTAGAGCTTCCATGCCGAATATATTCCTGCGGCTATTCAACGATGGAGCCGCCAACGCGCGTGGCAAAGTCGTGGGAATATACCTCGTTCTAATTGCAACGAACGCGGCAGCGTGGGCCTGGGCGTTCGTCGCGTTTCACAACTATCCGGCACTTTTGGGAACGGGGTTCTTGGCGTACAGCTTCGGTCTCAGGCATGCGGTTGATGCCGATCATATTGCAGCTATTGACAATGTAACGCGCAAGCTCATGCAGGAAGGCCAGCGGCCGGCGGCGGTTGGCTTTTTCTTTTCGCTCGGCCACTCGACGGTCGTCGTGCTGGCGTCAATCGCCGTTGCTGCGACGGCAGCTGCTTTCAAGGATCGATTGGAAACGTTTCATGCGGTGGGCGGCATCATCGGCACCTCGATATCGGCGGCTTTTCTGCTCTTGATCGCCGTCATCAACGGCTTCGTTCTTTTCAACGTCTACAAGTCCTTTCAGCGCGTAAAAAACGGCGGTTGTTATGCCGATGAGGACTTGGATCTTCTTCTTTCCGCTAGAGGCGGCATTTTCGCCCGCTTGTTCCGGCCGTTGTTCCGCATGATCGAGCGCAGCTGGCACATGTTTCCGTTGGGCTTCTTGTTCGGGCTTGGCTTTGACACCGCGACGGAGGTCGGGTTGCTCGGCATTTCTGCCGCCGAGGCGTCTGCCGGATTACCGATATGGTCGATCCTGGTATTTCCGGCCCTGTTTACCGCCGGAATGACCTTGATCGACACGACCGACAGTATCCTGATGCTGGGCGCCTACGGTTGGGCGTTTGTGAAGCCGGTCCGCAAACTTTACTACAACATGACCATTACCTTCGTTTCAGTCATTGTCGCCATGATCGTCGGCGGCATCGAAACGCTTGGGCTTATCGGCGACAAGTTCGGTCTGACCGGGGTTCTGTGGGACGCCGTCGGCAGTCTGAACGATAATTTTGGCACGCTCGGCTATCTGATTATCGGCATTTTTGTCGTAAGCTGGCTCGTCTCGATTGGGATCTATCGCCTCAAGGGATACGACCAGCTTGAGGTTGTCGCGTCGGGCTCCTGAACTATCAGGAGAACGCCAGACTCGCCGGCCTTCTTGGCTACGCATCCGTTGTCGGTCATCGACCGAGTTTCGATGACGGATGAGTATGCTTATGGACCAGACCGTGCGTTTGCCCGCCATTTGTCGGTAGATACACCACATGGCCGTGGCGCACGCCGCGCTCGGCGATGATGTGGTCGGCAAACTCCTGGACATCCGTGCCGCGGCCCTTGAGCACTGTGACTTCGAGACAGCTCGCGTCGTCGAGATGCACGTGCAGCGTTGCCTGTGCGAGGTCGTGGTGATCGTGGTAGCTGCGCGTGAGGCGTTTGGGAAGCTCGCGCGCCTCGTGATCGTAGACGTAGACGAGCGCCGCCACGCACGGCCTCCTGCCCGCGACCTCGGTCCCGGCTTGCTGCAGCCCGGAGCGGGCGAGGTCGCGGATCGCTTCGGAGCGGTTGGCGTAGCCGCGCAGGCCCATGAAGCGGTCGAGCTCGGCGGCAAGCTCGTCGTCAATGGTGATGGTGACGCGCTGCATGGATGTCTCCCGGATGGCGGCGATGCGATCCTATCACCGCTGCCGATTATTTTGGTGACGATTCCGTTGCCGGCAAGGGCTCGCCGTCAAGTCCCGAGCAGCGTCGGCGCGATGGCGGGTATGCACTCTTCTTGACATCGTCATACCAACCGCGTCACACTGACGCCAGCCGCCGCACGAGATCCGGGGCTTTGTCGGGCGAGAAGAGCCGCGGGAATCTTGCCCCGCCGGCTGCAGGAGTGCGGCGTAGAATTGAAGCGATCCATGTCCAATCCCTCGATCTTATCTACTCTAATTCTAAACTATAAAAGTTGACGGTGTCTTCGATCCGATGTTTTGATCTTTTGACCGCACGGGGTTGCAAGATGAAGGGCGACGGCGGGCAAGATTTTTCCCCGGAGTGTACTTTCGAGCTTGACGGTGAAAGTGGATCATATGTAGCATTGGCTACATCATGATGCCTTAGCCTGAAAATAGGGCTTCTGTTAGATGACGAGAAATGTCTTGGGCGAAGATATGAATGTCACAAGGGCTGTTGAAAATGCGCCAAGCAGCAGGTTGGGGTCGCGGTGAAAAAGTTCGTGCTCGGGGCTGTCATTGGCATGACGCTGGCGACTGTGGGCGGCGCCGCGGCCGATGACGTGATGGTGACGAAGGCTCCGCCGCCGTCATCAATTCCCGGCAATTTCAGCTGGACAGGTTTTTATGCGGGCGGCCATCTGGGTGTCGCCTGGGGAAGCTCGAATTGGACAGCGCCCGGTATCACCGGCTCGACCAACCTGTTTCAACCGATCGATAGTTTCAACGAAGCGGGAAGCTTCTTCGAGGGTCTTCAAGCCGGCTATAGCTACATGCTCCCGAACCGCGTGGTCATCGGCGCCGAGGTCGATGCATCGTTTCCAAGCTATCAAAATCTCGCCGGAATCTCCATTGGCGGCATCTCGAACTTTACGTCGCCGACGCTTGGCGCGGTGAGCTACAACGAGACGGTGCTCTCCTCCGGCACCGTGCGCGGCCGCATCGGTTATGCTCCTGGAAGCTGGCTGTTTTATGCGACGGGCGGTTTCGCCTGGACCTACGATCAACTGACGCTGACGCAACTGGCCAGCGGCACGACCGACATGCCCTTCTTGTGGCGATTGGGCTGGGCGGCCGGGGCGGGCGTCGACGTCCCGATATTGCCGCACTGGACCGCGCGGCTCGAATATCTGTTCACCGACTACGGCACCGGCAGCGTGTTGTTCGCGAATGCGGGGCAGCGGTTCAATTCCGATTTTTCGCTGCAAGAGCTGCGCTTCGGCTTGAACTATCAGTTCGGCAACGATGCGGCATCCGCGCCCATGGTCACCAAGGCGCCGGCCGGACCGGACCCGGACAACATCAACTTTCACGGCCAGACCACGTTTGTCGAGCAAGCCTATCCTGCGATTCGAGCGCCCTATACGGGCGCCCAAAGTCTGCCCGGCGGCGGCCAGGGCCGCGAGACCATTGACATCACGCTGTCTGCCGGCGTGCGGTTGTGGCAGGGCGCCCAACTGTGGATCCAGCCCGAGATCGATCAGGGTATGGGTCTCCTGGACACGCACGGGCTGGCCGGATTCCCGAGCGCCGAGTCCTATAAGGAAGGCTTCGCCTACCCCTACGCGCGAGTGAACCGCTATTTCATCCGGCAGACCATCGATCTCGGCGGCGAAACCCAGAAGGTGGACGCCGACATTAGTCAGTTCGCCGGCTCGCAGACGGCCAACCGCCTGGTGCTGACGGTCGGCAAGTTCTCCGTCGTCGACATATTCGACACCAACAAATATGCGAACAATGCCAAAACCGATTTCCTGAACTGGACGACCGTCAATGCCGGCTCGTTCGACTATGCCGGCGACGCCTGGGCCTACTCCTACGGCGCGGCGGCCGAATGGTACCAGGGCCGCTGGACGCTGCGCGGCGGGATTTTCGATATGTCGCAAACCCCGGCCGATGTCGGCGGGGACAGCGCCTTAGGCTACGGTCTCGACCCTACCTTCCACAACTTCGAGTTGCTTGGAGAAATCGAGAACCGATACGAGCTCTGGGGACAACCCGGCAAGCTCAAGGTCACCGGTTTTGTCATCCGGGGGCTGATGGGGAACTACAACGCCGCTGTTGCGCTGTCCGAAGCGACGGGCCTGGACGCCAGCGACGCGCTGGCGGCGGTGCGCACCTATACAAGCCGGCCCGGAGCGAGCCTCAACCTAGAGCAGCAAGTGACAGAGACTGTGGGCTTGTTCGCTCGCGCCGGCTGGGCCGACGGCAACGTCGAGTGTTGGGATAACACCGACGTCGACCGCTCGGTCGAGACAGGCGTCTCAATCAACGGCAAGCAATGGGGCCGGCCGGACGACACGATCGGCGTCGCCGGCGTCATCAACGGCATTTCCAGCGCCCACGCGGCCTATTTCAACGCCGGAGGTCTGGGCGTCCTCATCGGCGACGGACAACTGCCGCATCCCGGGCTCGAGCAGATCATCGAGACCTATTACAGCTACGCTATTTCCGCCTCGACCAAAGTCAGTTTCGACTATCAGTTCATCGCCAACCCCGCCTACAATACCGACCGTGGGCCGGTTAACGTGTTTGCTGGGCGATTTCACACCGCATTTTGAACCGCCCGCTTCCCCAACAGCGATGGTGGTGCGGTCGCGACACGCCTCGCCATTTCCGGCGATAGAGCGCAATGGCGCCATCGCGCTAAGGCTATGGTTCGGCTAAGGGACTTGCGAAGATCTTGCCGCGAAAATCTGAATGTCACAATGACGCCTGAATATGGGCGACGAACGGGGCGGGGTTGCAGTGAAGACGTTTGTCGTAGGGGCCGCCATTGTCGCTGTGCTCACGATCGCGGGGAGCGCCGCGGCCGACGACATCATGGTAACAAAGGCTCCGCCGCCGTCGTCCAACGCTCCTTCCGTCCACGACTGGAGCGGGTTCTATGCCGGCGGCCATCTCGGCTATGCCTGGGGAAGCTCGAATTGGACAGCGCCCGGTGCCTCCGGCTCGCTCGACCTGGCGCAACCGATTGACACCTTCGATGAAGCGGGAAGCTTCTTCGCGGGACTTCAAGCCGGCTATAACTACATGCTGCCGAACCGCATCGTCGTCGGCGCCGAGGCGGATGCATCGTTCCCGGCCTTTCCGAATCTCGCCGGCATCTCCATTGGCGGCATCTCGAACTTTACGTCGCCGACGCTTGGCCCGGTGAGCTACAGCGAGACGGTGCTCTCTTCCGGCACAGTGCGCGGCCGCATCGGTTATGCTCCCGGAAACTGGCTGTTTTATGCGACCGGCGGCTTCGCCTGGAGCTACGATCAACTGTCGCTGACGCAACTGGCCAGCGGTACGACCGATATGCCCTTCTTGTGGCGATTGGGCTGGGCAGCCGGAGCCGGCATCGAGGTTCCGGTGGCACTGCATTGGACCGCGCGGCTCGAATATCTATTCACCGACTACGGCACCAGCAGCGTGTTGTTCGCGAACGCGGGGCAGCGGTTCAATTCCGATTTTTCGCTGCAAGAGCTGCGCGCCGGCTTGAACTATCAGTTTGGCAACGATCCGCTGGCAGCGGTCCCGACGGTCCCCGCCGCTCCGGAAACGGACCGGGTGAACTTCCACGGTCAGACCACGTTCGTCGAGCAAGCCTATCCTGCGTTTCGGTCGCCCTATGCGGGCGCCAATAGCCTGCCCGGCGGCGGCCAGGGCCGCGAGACCTGGGACGCCACGCTCTACGCCGGTGTGCGGCTGTGGCGGGGCGCCGAGCTGTGGGTCAATCCGGAGCTCGATCAAGGCTTTGGTCTCGCGGAAACACATGGCGTGGCCGGATTTCCGAGCGCCGAGGCCTACAAGCAAGGCGCCGATTACCCCTACGTGCGTGTGCAGCGCTATTTCGTCCGGCAGACCATCGATCTCGGCGGCGAAACCGCGAAGGTGGACGCCGATATCAATCAGTTCGCCGGGTCGCAGACGGCGAACCGGCTGGTGCTGACGGTCGGCAAATTCGCCGTTGTCGACATGTTCGATACCAACAAATACGCGAACAACCCCAAAGGCGATTTCCTGAATTGGTCGGTTGTCAATGCCGGCACGTTCGACTACGCCGCCGACGCCTGGGCCTACACCTACGGCGCGGCCGCAGAATGGTACCAGAACGGCTTTACGCTGCGCGGCGGCATCTTCGATCTGTCGGCAACCCCCACCGGCGGGAATAGTCCGTTAGGCTACGGTCTCGACCCGACTTTCAACCAATTCCAGTTGGTCGGCGAAATCGAAGAACGGCACGAGCTATGGGGCCAACCCGGCAAGCTCAAGATTACCGGCTTCCTCAACCGCGGCGACGCCGGGAGCTTCCAGGCGGCCATTAATCTCGCCGCCATCACCGGCGGACCCGCCGACATCAACGCCGTGCGCACTTATACTAGCCGGCCCGGCGTAAGCCTCAATCTGGAGCAGCAAGTTTCGGAGAATTGGGGTGTGTTCGCCCGCGCCGGCTGGGCCGACGGCAATATCGAGCCGTGGGATTTCACCGACGTCGACCGCACCGTATCGGCAGGTGCCTCCATCAACGGCAAACAATGGGGCCGGCCGGACGACACCGTTGGCATTGCCGGCGTCGTCAACGGCATTTCCGGCGTGCACGAGGCGTTTTTGAACGCCGGAGGCCTGGGAATCCTCGCCGGCGACGGACAGCTGCCGAATCCTGGCCTCGAGCAGATCATCGAGATGTATTACAGCTACGCTCTTTCCGCCTCGACGCGGCTCACCTTCGACTATCAGTTCATCGCCAACCCGGCCTACAACGCCGACCGCGGGCCGGTGAATGTCTTTGCCGGGCGTTACCACACCGCATTCTGAAGCCGCGAATTGAATGCCGAACGCCGGCAACGCGGCTGCTAGCGCGACTTGGCTTCCAGCGAGGCCGCGAGTCGTGCAACGGCGGCGGACTCGCTATCAAGCTTCGCGATCAAGATTTCAATATTATGGTCGATTGCCGCGATGGCTCTAGCAATATGGTCCAACGCCTCGGCAATGTCGTCTCGATCGTCATCGTGTCCTTGCGTGGGAACGAAGGGGCGTATGACGCCTGCTGGCCCGCCGACGCGGTCTTTACGAGACATTGCTTTGTTTCCGCTAGCTCTCAAAATTTCTTCGATACGCCGAGGAAGTAGCCGCGGCGCGGGCCGTATTGCGGCGCGAACACGCGGATGCCGGTGCCGCGGATGAAGGAGACGGGGTCGCACATCACCAGCCGCCGAATTTGTAGTTAACCGCGACGGTCATGGTTGAGATGCTGCGATTGTTGAACGTGATGACATCGCCGCCGAAAGTGGGTGTCCCTGCCGCTACCGTATAGCTTTGGTCGGGCAAGCCGATGTAGTCGTATTCGCCCCGCACCGACCAGTTGCCGGCGAAAGCCCACTCAAGGCCGAAGCCGGCGGTGTAGCCAAGACTGTTGGTGTTGCTGACGCTGGAGAAACTCGCCAGCGCCCCACCGACCGAAGTCGCAGGACTGTTGGTTGCGATCCAGGCGCCGCCGCCCTTGGCATAAAGGAGGACACGGTCCCAGGCATAACCCAGCCGGCCGGTTGCGGTGGCAATCCGGCGTTCGTTCAAACTTGTGATATTGGCGGAAACGGCACCGGTGGGGTCAGTGCCGATGACGGGGGAGCTTTGGGTACTGCCGGGAACCCAGTCGAACATTGCCTCGGCGCCGACGACGACGCCGCCCCAGAACTGGTAATTAATGCCGATTTGGCCACCGCCCATGAGCTGAAGGTCGGTCGCCGCGTTAAATCTGCTGCCAAGCGTGTCCGAAAAATTTGTCCCGCTCAGCCCGCTCCAAGCTCCGCCAAGGTTGCCGCCGATATAGAAGCCGGTCCAATTATAGACGACCGGAGGGGCCTTGTAGATCGGCGCTAGGGCTTGTCCCGGAAGATAGGCAGCCGATGCCGCCGATGTATCGCCGAACTTCTTCGATACGCCGGCAAAGAAGCCGCGGCGCGGACCATATTGAGGGGCGAAAACACCGATGCCCGTGCCGCTTCTAATCAGATACGCTGTGTCGAAGAGATTGATGATGTCGAAGCGGACCGTCATCGGCATTGGATCGTTGGGCAGCAGAAATTCGCGAGCGATACCGACATTGAACTGGGTATAGGGCGGTACGGTACCGCTATTGGCATCTCCGCTGCGCAGACCGCTGCCGTAGATCATGTCGGAGGAAAGCCTGGTTCCGCACCAGGACAGCTCGCTCCAATCGGCTCCGGGCAAACCGAAGGTCTCTCGCGCATAGGCCGGCCGGCCGCAGAACTGATAGGCGGCGCCGGCGGAGCCGGTCGCGAGCTGGGTGTGATCCGTAAAGATCCAGTGCGTGTCGACATACTGCCGCAACGTCAAGCCGCCGAGATCGGCAAGCGGTACGGTGTTGTCGAACAAATATTCGTTCGATACCACGTTGGTGGCTTTCTCGTAACCCAGGGCGAGGTTGGCATAGGCCTGGAAATTGCCGCTGTGAAACTTGGCGCTGAATTCGACGCCTTCGACGACGCCCTGGGCGTAATTAAAGGCGCTCAAGACCAGCGCCTGGCCGAAGTTGCCGTTGTCGATGAGGTCGGTCGCGAGCTTGTAGTAGGCGTCGATGCCGAGATCGAGATCGGTGCAGTCCTTTGCTGCCGGCTTGCTGCACCCGAACGGAATATTCTGGTCGAGCCCGGCATCGAAATAATGCGAGCGCTCCGGCAGGACGGGATCGGTTCCGGGACTGGTCGACGCTCCTGTGGTGCCGTTGAACAAACCGATATTGGCTGGCGCGGCCTCGACCAGCACCGGCGGGGTAAAGTAGCGGGCATACCCGGCGTGGAATTTCGTGTACTCGAAGGGTGTGTAGGTGAAGCTGATGCGCGGGCTGAGCTGGTTGGCGCTGACGAATTGCCACATCTGGTCGAAGCGCAGACCGCCGTTGATAATGAACTTGTCGGTGACTTTCCATTCGTCCTGCGCATACACGCCGGCAAGAAAACCGGTCGTCGAGACATTGTCGGTGATCGTGAAAGGCGCATCGACCGGCACTCCGCCTGGAGCGGGCTCGACCAGCGATGAATTGCTGACAAAGGCCTGTTCGCCGCTGAAGAAAGAGCCGGTGCGGATGGTGTTCGCGGGATTGATTTTGTACGAGCCGTCGGCCTGGATGCCGTTGGTGTAGGATTGGCGCACGATGTCCGAGGCGACGCCGTTGATCAGCAAATCGCCAAGCGGGTCCGGCGAGTAATGCAATCTGTCATAGCGAGTGAAATAAGAAACCTGCCCGTCAAAACCGTTGATTGATCGCTGCAGCGCCAGCACGCCGTATTGCGTATCCTCGTACTGGGTCTCGTTGAGCATCGCCGAATTGAAGGTGGTGACGCCGAACGCGCTCATGACCGGAGGATTTCCGTTCAACCCGACCGGCTGCCCAGGCACATTGGGAATCTGGAACGAGCTGGTCGAGGTCCCAGCGATCAGGCTGAGCCGCGTATAGGGGTCGACGAACGTCGACATATACGCGAAGCCCTTCTCCTGTTGCGAGAAGTCATGGATCGGGCTGTAGGCGGCGGTCGAATTCTCTATGCCTTCTTTGGTTTGCAGATAGCGGCCGGTGAAGAAGTATTGGACGCCGGGAAAGCAATCCGCACTGGGCAAAGCGCGGGTTCCGGGAGCCGGAGTTGTCGTCGGACACGTGCTGCCGAATGTGCCGCCGTATTGGATCGTCGGCGTGAATATCCCCTGACTGCCGCCATAAACGCTGACTTGACCGCTGTTGTTGAAAATGTCGGGGCGGGTCGTGATATCGACCAGCCCCACGGTTCGCAGCCCGTATTCGGCCGGCAGCGCGCCCACGACCAGGGCGATGCTGCCGATCCAGCTGGCGTCGAGAATGCTGCCGAAGCCGGTCAGGCCGTCAGGCAGCATCACGCCATTGATGCGAAACTGTACGTTGGCGTGATCGTTGCGCACGTGAAGCAGGCCGCTTGCGGCGGAATCCTGCGACACCCCCGGGGCTTGCAACAGGATTTTCTCCACCGTCTGATTGTCGCCGCCGGGAAGCGCTTCGATGGTGGCATGGCTGATGATGTCTGAGCTCGTGCCGATGGTCGTGTAGAGATTGCTCCGCGCCTGATCGAAAGCATCGGCCTTGGCGTTAAGCTGCGCGGCTGGCGTGACGGGCGCCGGTGCAGGTGCGGCGACGTGCACGCGCCGCGGCTTCGGCTTCGGTTTTGCCCCCGAGACGACGACCTCGGGAAGGTTCACTTGCGCGCTTGCCGCCCCGCCGAGGCCCATCAGCGCCAGCAACGCCGAGCCGAGCAGCAAATACCGCCGCCTTGCGCGGTAGGCACAAATAGACATCACGCTTCGCTCCTGAATTCTGCAAAGAATGGCCAATCGGCCGGCCCGTCGGGGGTCGTGCTGACGCGACACGTCGAGATGTCGAGGAGACGGTCGCGTTCAATCCTGCGAACATCGCCGGCGCAAAAAGCAAGCTAGCGCGGCAATGCCGAAGATCAGCAACAACCGGTCAGGCGAGCGGGGGAGCGCGTGACTGAAATGGCGCGCGCCGCGGCACGATGAAATCGACCGCACCGGGAGCGAAATGCTCGATTGGTCGAGAAACAAATGGCACCGGCAATTGCGGCGCCGGCGGCAGGAAAGAGTTCGCGGCGAGAAAGATGGTGGCGCAGATCGCGCAATAGTCGTCGTCCGCATCATTGCCGGGGTGCGGCGCGCCAAGCGGCGACGCCTGGGCTGCCGAGCCGCTTACAGCCAGAGCGGGGTAGGTGCGATGAACGCCGTCGAGATGGACATGCCCGAATGACAGGACGAGTTGCAGCGCCAGCGCGGCCAGCGCCAGACAACTGCCAAACCGCCTGTAGTGAATCCAACGCATCGGGCGAAACGATCCATCGCGGCCAGCGGCCGCCATACCGCATTAGTCTTGCGCGAGAGCCGACCTCGCACAATGCAATCCACTGCCGCACGAGTCGATTGGCGCGTGCTGTGGCGCCGAAGTGACAGTCGCTCACGCGCGCTCCGACATGGACAGCTCACGACTAGCCCGGCTAAAGCACAGCCGAGGGCATCCCTCCGATCGCGCCGCCTGCGCTCCTGGCGGTGCGGTCCAAATTGAAAAGGCATGGGAATTGGCCGTTGAGCTCGATGGACCGCGGCTGCCGCCACGCTCCGGCACCGCGCGGCAGCTGGTCGTGTTTCTCCACGGCTACGGCGCCGACGGCAACGATCTCATCGAGATCGGCCACGCCTGGCAACAATACTTGCCGCAGGCGGCGTTCGCCTCACCGCACGCGCCGGAGCCGTGCGGGCAGGCGCCGGTCGGGCGGCAATGGTTCGCGCTCACCTTTCGCGATCCCAACGAACGCTGGAACGGCGTCAACAAGGCGGCGCCGATGCTGGAGCGATTTTTCGAGGCTGAACTCGCCCGCCATCGCTTGCCGCCCTCGGCGCTGGCGCTGGTCGGCTTCAGCCAGGGCACTATGATGGCGCTGCATGTGGGGCTGCGCCGCGCCGCGCCGCCGGCAGCGATCGTCGGCTATTCGGGCCTCTTGGTGCTGCCGCCGGACGGCAGTCCGGAAACCGTCGCCGCGGAGATCAGATCGCGTCCGCCGGTGCTTCTGGTCCACGGCGATCAGGACGACCTCATTCCGCCGCAGGCACTGTTTCAGGCGACGCAGGGCCTGGCCGCACTCGGCGTGCCGGTCGAGTGGCATTTGTCGGCCGGCGTCGGCCATGGCATCGACGGCGAAGGTCTCCGCCATGGCGGTGAATTTTTGGCGCGCCGCTGTCGGGGCCAAGCGCTGACCGCATAACCCGCGGGACGGGCTTCACAATCCTGTCACGCCTGCCTATAAACTGGGGTCAACGCCGCGCTGCGGCATTTCGAGTCGAGGTAGGGAGCGTCGTCTTGAACGCTCATGTATCGCCATCGGGCTTTCCGGCGCTTGTCCTCAACGCGGATTTTCGTCCGCTGAGCTATTATCCGCTGTCGCTGTGGTCATGGCAGGACGCCATCAAGGCGGTGTTTCTCGAGCGGGTGAACATCGTCGCCAATTACGACCGCGCCGTGCACAGCCCCAGCCTGGAGATGAAGCTGCCGAGCGTGGTGTCGCTCAAGACCTATGTGAAGCCATCGACCAATCCGGCATTCACGCGGTTCAACGTGTTTCTGCGCGACCGCTTCTCCTGCCAGTATTGCGGCGCGCGGGACGACCTGACGTTCGATCACCTGCTGCCACGTTCGCGCGGCGGCCACACCACCTGGATCAACGTCGTCGCCGCCTGCTCGCCGTGCAATCTCAGGAAGGGCAACCTGACGCCGGCCGAATCGAAGATGTGGCCGTCGCAGAGACCGTTCCAGCCGACGGTGCAACACCTGCACCGCAACGGCCGGCTGTTCCCGCCCAATTACCTGCACGAGAGCTGGCTCGATTATCTCTACTGGGACACCGAACTCGATCCATGACCGTCGCGCAACGCGCCGCTCGAATGGCGCGTGCATAACGAGTTCGAGACGCGCGCCTGCTTTGCCGCGGAGAGCACAACGACGTGGGCGTACCGCCGTGTGCATGCTCAGGTTGATTTGATCTTACGGAACCCTCAAGGGGTTGTCTCTGTTCGTTTACAGGCCTACATCCGCCGCTGGTTTTCGGCGCTGGACGCCGATGCCCGAACTGCAAGGTACGGAGCCTGGCGTAGATGGGATCGATTGTCCTGCTTGATTTGATGGGCGGCGTGGCGCTGCTGCTGTGGGGCCTGCACATGGTCCTCAGCGGCGTGTTGCGCGCGTTCGGCCCCGACCTCCGCCGTTTCCTTGGCAAGGCGCTACGCAATCGCTTCACGGCGTTCGGCGCCGGGCTCGCCTTGACGGCGGTGATGCAGAGCAGCACCGCGACCGGTCTGATGACCGCGTCGCTCGCGGCCGATGGCGTGGTCAGCCTGGTGCCGGCGCTGGCGATCATGCTGGGAGCCAATGTCGGCACCACGCTGATCGTCCAGGTGCTCTCCTTCAACATCTCGGCGGCGGCACCGGTCTTGTTCGTCATCGGTCTCATCACCTTCCGCGCCGGCGGTCAAAGTCTCACCCGCGCCCTTGGCCGCATCGCCATCGGACTCGGCCTGACGCTTTTGGCGCTGCACATTCTGGTCGACACGCTGGCGCCGGCCGAGCAGGCGCCGGCGGTGCGCGCACTGCTCGGCTCCATCACCAACGATCCGATCCTGTGCATCGTGATCGCGGCGGCGCTGACCTGGGCCGCGCATTCGAGCGTCGCCGTCGTGCTGCTGGTGATGTCGCTCGCCTTTTCACACTTCGTCACCGCCGAGGCCGCGCTCGCCTTGGTGCTGGGAGCCAATCTCGGCAGCGCGATCAATCCGCTGCTTGAAGGCGGAGTTCGCGGCGATCCGGCAAGCCGGCGCCTGCCGCTCGGCAATTTCATCAATCGTCTTGTCGGCATCCTGATCGCGCTTCCCTTCCTGCCGCTGCTGGCGCGCGAGTTGACGGCCCTGCAGCCGGACGTGGCAAAGATGACCGCCGAATTCCATATGTTGTTCAACGTGGCATTGGCGGCGATTTTCATCGCGCCGCTCGATGCTGTGGCCTGGCTCCTGGTGCGCATCCTGCCGGAACGGAAGCTGCCGGCCGACCCTTCCGTGCCGCGCTATCTCGACGAAACCGCACTCGACACGCCTTCGCTCGCGATCACTAATGCCGCGCGCGAGACGCTGCGCATGGGCGACACCGTCGAGTCCATGTTGCAACAGGTCATGACCGCGATCATGACCAACGACCGCAAGCTCGTCGGCGAAGTGGCGCGGCTGGACAATGTCGTCGACCGCTTGACCGAAGCGGTCAAGCTTTACATCGCCAGACTGACGCGCGGCAGCCTTGACGAGCGCGAAGGCCGCCGTGCCATGGAGATCGTGTCGTTTGCCATCAATCTCGAGCATATCGGCGATATCATCGACAAGAACCTGTGCGAGCTGGCGCTCAAGAAGATCAAGCGCCGCTACCAGTTCTCCCCGGAGGGCGCCGCCGAGCTGACGGCGTTCCACAAACGCGTCTGCGAAAGCTTGCAGGTCGCCTTCGGCATCTTCATGACGGGTGACGTCGAAGGTGCCCGCCGGCTGTTGCGCGAAAAGGCCGAACTGCGCCGGATCGAGCTCGCGGCGGGCGACCGGCATTTCGAAAGGCTGCGCGAAGGCCGGCCGGAAAGCATCGAGACGAGTTCGCTGCATCTCGATATCCTGCGCGACCTCAAGCGCATCCACTCTCACGTCTGTTCGGTCGCCTATCCGGTGCTGGAAGCGGCCGGCGAATTGCCGGCGCGAGAGACCGTGCCCGGCGAGGCGGCGACGGATGCGCTGGCCTATCAGCCGAAGCAGCCGTAATCGTTGCCAGCCGGCTTGGCGGGCCGGGAAACGCGCGGCGGCGCATGAGCAAGACCGGCCGCTTACCGCAATTTCACGGTTGGGTGCCAGCCGCTGCACTTCTTCTCAAGGAGGTCGTAAAGATCGACACCGCCGATGATGAAAAACTTGGGCGGAATTTCCACATCCTGCAGCGTTTGGTTTTCAGCGGTCCCGATATCGAAGGTGACCGGCCCCTTCACGTACCAATGGCCGCGTTCGTTTTTGGTGAACGCCTGGCAAGGAACGGACTTTGCAGAGCTCGGCGACCCATCTTGCCTCGCCGCCGCGACTGGCCGTCTGTCCGGCCTATTCGTTGCCGGCTTGGTCTCCTCGAATTGCGCCGGCGAATACGACTTCGTCGCCCAACCCTGCTGCTCGGCATAGGCGATGATCTTGTCAGCGATCGCCCGGCCGAGCCCGCGTGCCTCCCCCTCCACGCCAGGCGACAAGTTGACGTCGGGCGCACTTTTGGCGGCAAGCACCGTAGCGATCGCGGCGTTGAGCGCCGCGCCACCGGGCAGGCGTCCGTTCGCCGCTTGCGCTGTGAAGCTGAGCAATTGCTTCTCTGCGCCCTCGGCAACTTGCGACACTGTCATGTCGGCGACAAGGCCGCTACCGGTGCCGAAGACCACTGGATTGCGCTGCTGGCGGTTACTCTGATCGAGGGGGCGCAATTGGCCGGCGATAACGAGGGCATTCTTAGGCACGGCGTCGTCTGGTCTGGCCGGCCGCGCATTGAACCCGGCGGCTCCCACAAGGACGACGACGGTGGCCGCAATCTCGTCGTTCACCCGCTTGGCGGTGATCGCCTTAACGACATCGCCGGTCATGGTGCCCAACTTGCTCTCCAGCCGGACGGCGAAGTCGCGGTCGATGATCACCACGTCAGGGGAGACCACGAGATCGTTGACGACCACCGTCTGCGGTCGCGGCGGCCCGCTGGTTTCCTGCACGCTGTTGTTGGCACAGCCGGCGACAGCGAGCGAGACCAAGCAGATGAACAGACGGACGTGGCGTGGGCCAAACATTGCCGCAAGATTACCATACCTTGCGGCACCGTCGATCAGCGCCGTCGAGCCGAGCGGGTCGCTGGAACGGCGCCAACCCGGCCGACGGGTCATTCGCCCCTCGGGGCCCAAGGGTCCCGGATCGTACGGCGCGTGGGATTCATCGACTGCCAGGCCGCAAATTTTGCTTGCTAGTGAGGGGAAGAAAGCGAATCTTGTCCCGGCAAAACCGTTCATCGTTAGCGTCAAGCTCAAAGGGAAATCTCATGAAGAAGCCAAGACTTATGCTCCTCAGCGTGGCCGTCGGTGGTCTTGCGTTGGCGGGGGCAACGGTTTTAGCGCCAATTCAGAGCGCCTGTGCGCAACAAGGCAAGATGAGCTACGCCGAAGACATCGCCCCCATTTTCAGGGGATGGTGTGTGTCGTGCCATCAACCCGACGGCGAAGGCTACAAGGCCAGCGGGCTGGATTTAACAAGCTATGAGGGATTGATGAAGGGCACCAAATTCGGGCCGATGGTGATACCGGGTCAACCCGACAACAGCAATCTGATGGTATTGATCGAGGGCAAGGCAAAAATCAGGATGCCGTTCGGCCATAAGGCGTTGCCGAACTGTCTCCGCAACAACATTTGGAGTTGGATTTTCCAGGGCGCCAAGAACAATTGACCGCCTACGGCAGCCGTACCCCGACTCCTCAACAAGTCGCGAACCTGCGGCACCATCCTGTGCAGCAACGTGAAACTACCGGTGCGGCCGCCGATTGCGCCGCCGCCGCTCGCTTGGCTACTCGGCGATATTGAAGTGCTTTAGCGCGCTGTTGAACGCTTCCAGCTTGCCGGGATCGTCGGCAAGCGCGTGGCGCGCGTCGCCGATGGCTGCTTTTGCTTTGTCTTTTTCGCCCATGGTCTCATAGGACCGCACCAGCATGAGCCAGCCTTCCGGGTTCGACCCGGATGCCTTCAGCCGCTCCGCCAGACGTGCGACCATATCCTCCATGCTCACGCCCTGCGGATGGTCCGGCGCCGCGCCGGCTGCTGCGGGTGAGGTTCCGTGCGGGGAGGGCGCAGGCGGGGCTGCGGCATTGTCCTCGAGTTGCTGCAAAGCCGCGTTGAGCTGCTGCAGCTTTTCGGGATCGCCGGCAAACGCCTGCCGGGCGTCGGCGGCTGCCGCCCGTGCCTTATCGGGTTCGCCAAGAACTTTATAGGAGCGGACCAGCTGCACCCAGCCATTGAGATCGGACTTGTCCTGCTTGAGGCGCGCGGCAAGCCGGTCGACCATGCCGCGGATCGCGGCTTGTTGGTCGGACGGCGGGCTGTCGGCATCTGCCACTTTGACGGCGGCGGGTGCGACGGGTGCGGGTGCCGCGGCCGACGGGTCCTCCACGCGGGCTAGCGCATTGCGCACGTCGATGACCCAAGGCGTGCCCGCCGGCGCCTCCGCGATGAGATCGCGCCAAATGTTGGCGGCCTTGTCACGCTGGCCGTCCTGCTCGGCTGCCAGGCCCAGGTAGTAGCGGGCGCTGACATTCGTTTTGTCGAGCGTCAAAGCCCGAATGAACGCAGTCTTGGCAGCGGCGGTCACGACGTCGTTCGCCTCTGCCGTCAGCGCCTCGCCGAGATTGGCTTCACGTTCGGCGTTGTCGCCGAGCAGCTGCAAGGTGTTGCGCCAAGCGGCCACCGAATCCGAGTAGCGGCCGAGACGCATATAGATCGGCGCGAGAGTCTCCCAGCCGCGGCCATCCTCGGCGTTGCGCGCAAGATGGGCCTCGGCCTGGGCAACCAGGCTTTCGATCGATTGCGAAGCGGGCGTGATGCTGTGTTGAGCCACCGGCTGCCCGGACGCCAGTTCCGGCGATCCAAGGATGAGGTAAAGGCCCCCCGCTACAACGGGAAGCACCAGCAGCGAGGCAACGGCAACGGCACGTCGCCGCCACGCCGCCGACACGGCGTTGAAAGCCGGTGGCGTGGCTTGGGCGGCGTCGGAGGCGGCCAGCAAGCGCCGGGAGATCTCCACACGCGCCGCCTCCGCCTCAGTCTTGCCGACCAGACCCGCGGCGAGATCACGTTCGATCTCGGCAAGCTGATCGCGATATACGGCAATGTCACTGCCCGAACGCGCAGCACCGGCGCGGCGGGCGAGCGGCCAGATCAGCGCGACTACCGCCGCCGCTGTCATCGCCGCCAAGATCAGCCATAGGGTCATTGAACGCCTTCCACAACCAAACGCTCGCGAGCGGCAATTCTTGTAGCGAGCCGCACGGGGCCGGCGCCGTCATGCCGCTTGATGGCGTCAGTATATTGCTTTTGATCTTACTATTTGGGCAATTTGTGTCCGTTGGCGGCGAAGGCTTTGCCGAAAGCGGTGTTCGGCCCGCCACCCGCCGGATTCACGTGGCATTTTCCACAAGCGAGCCCCGTTTGCGATGCATAGGCCGGCGTCGCCTGCGCCGTGCTCGGAGCGACCAGTGTGATCGTGCCGCCGGCCAATATTGCGGCGCCAACACCAATCGCTGCGCAGAGAGCGGCGGTTCCGAAAGCCTTGTGCATTTCCGCGATAGCCATGTGACTAGTCCTCCAGGTGAACAGTAGATTCAGTGTTGAGATGAAAGAATATTACACGTCTATGCAAAATCGGACACCAAGCCGCATTTTGCCAAAGTTTTCCTAGGCGTTGCCGGTACGCCACGTCCAACAGTGAGATGATCGGGCCAGCGTTCATTTGGGCACAGACAATTTACCGAAATCTAGCTCGCACGCTCGTAACTCAAGTTATATTCCTTGTGGAACGAGATGCTTGTGGAGGGTCTCGGCAGGCGATTCGTTGAACAGTGCTTTGTATTCGATCGCGAATCGACCGAATTCGGTCACTCCGTGCTCCGTCAAAATGCCCGTGACGTTCACCGGAGCAGCATGGTTTTGCCGAATCGCGCGGCGCACCAAATTGAGCTGCCGAATCTTCGAATAGCGCTTTGGCCCCATGTGAAAATACTTCCAGAAGACCCGGTGGAGGGTCCGCTCGCTGACACCCGCGGCCCGGGCAAGCGCCAGAACATGGACCTGATTGTCTTGGCGAAGACATTCCAGGACCTTTGACATTACTTTTTCGGTCCGTTTGTTAAAGCAGCGCCTTTCGCTGACCGAATCCCACAAAATGCTATCCAGGATTTCGAGCAATGAGGCCTCGATTGCTTGTAGATGCTTCGGTCGCTCACACTGAAGGTCCTTCCGCGCCGTCGTCGCCGCATCGATAAACTTCACCAATTCATCGGCCGGCGGCGTTATCAGCGTTTTGCCGCCTTCGATCGCGGCGAGATACTTCTTAAACCCCCCGTTGGTGGCGCCGGTGGCCATCTCGGTCGGCACCGACAACGAAATCCACTTCGTCAGGCCCATGCATACGAACGTAAAGTGACTGGCGGGCGGCATCATCACGATCTCAGGCCATTGCATGACGCGGCCGTCGAACACAATTCGATCGGTGCACTTCGTGATCAGCATGAAAACGCAGGCGTCGGGACGCGTTATGCCGTGAACAATCGTTCCGCTCCCTCCGGAGCCAAATTGCAAAGCCGTTCGGTGGAGGTGATGCCGCGCGAAATCCCAGGGTCCTTTCAGCGGCGCCGTCGTGAAAGACAAAGCGTCCGCGTTGCGGATATTGTCGGAATACTCATCAAAAGTACTGCATTCCCAAATCACAGGACCTCCCAATTGGCACGCGCTTGGGGCGGCAACTGCATTAGAAAGAGTGCGACTCCCTGGCATTGACCTGGATCAACCGGCATTATAGCCGCAACATCGGCAAAAGAAACCGTCGTCGGACTTGTCCGGCCAGCGCTTTAAGCCCCGTATCACAAGATTAATTACTGGGCAGGTGAGCGCTTATCGCGTCCGATATCGGCATCGACCGTCATATTTTGGCAACACATTAGAAAATTCCTAATCATCAGGCTCACAGGTGTCTGAATTTGCATTGGCGCGTGCGTGCGCCGGCCTTACCGTTTGTTAATAGTTCGGGGCGGCACCACCATGAGGCAGGCTTCATAGATCGATCGGGAGCGCGAAATCGCACTTCTTCTCGTGGCGATGCCGAAAATTGACGTGGTTGGGGGGCAGTTATGCATCGTTTTCCGAGGCCGGCGGCCGTGTGTCCGCCGGCGCGACGCTGGGGGCACCAGCGGCTAGCGCTGTTTGCGGCGATCAGCGTTGTTGGCGGGGTATTGTCAGGCTTTAGCGGGTTGGCCAGAGCCGATGACCTGGCGGGCAGCGACAATTCCATCGCGGCGCTGCGCAGCTACGTTCAGCTGGTTGCCGCCGCGCAGCCTCAGGCGCCAGCGGCCAGTGGCGCCGCAAGCGGCGAAATCGAGGGCTATGCAACGCTGCGCGCCTTCAGCCAGCGAATCGGCCCCGAGCCGCTGCCTTCGATCAAGGATCAGCCGAAATTGGCTGAAGCCGACAACTTGTTGGACTGGTTGAAGCAAGGTGCGCCGGCGCCGGCCGCCGCACCGCCTCCTGTCGCCGCGCCACGCGGGACTGTGGGCAAGGCGCCGGGCGCCGTCGAGGCGACTTATATCGGCTCAAAGGTTTGTCTCGGCTGCCACTCCGCGGTGGCGGCCACGTACGGCAATACGCTGATGGGCCGGCTGCAACGGACGGGCAAATCGCTGGAATGCGAAACCTGCCACGGCCCCGGCTCGGCCCATGCCAAGGCCGGTGGCGGCCGCGGCGTCGGCGGCATCATTTCGTACCGCGCGAACGATCTCAGTCGGACGGCGGAAGAGAACAACGCCATCTGTCTGGGCTGCCATGAGCGCGGCGAGCGAGTCTACTGGGAAGGCAGCGTGCACCAGGTGCGCGGCTTGGCTTGTACCAACTGCCACACGATCATGAGGTCGGTGTCGGCCCAGTACCAGTTGAAAACGGCGTTCCTGCCCGACACCTGCTTCCAGTGCCATAAAGACCGGCGCGCGCAGATGCTTATGAGTTCACATATGCCGATGCGCGAGGGCAAGGTTGTGTGCACGGATTGCCATAATCCGCACGGCAGCACCACCGAAGCGCTCATTCGGCAGGATTCGATCAACGACAATTGCTACACCTGCCACGCCGAAAAGCGCGGACCGTTCCTGTTCGAGCATGCGCCGGTGCGCGAGAATTGCCTGAACTGCCACGATCCGCATGGCTCGATCAACGAGTTCTCGCTGAAAATGTCGCGCCCGCGGCTGTGCTTCGAGTGCCACTCGATCGGCCACGCCGAAACAACCGGAATAAATTCAAGCCTAACGATGGGGCGGGCCTGCCAGAACTGTCACCAAATGATCCATGGCAGCAACAGTCCGGCTGGTGGCGCGCTCCAACGGTGAGATGAGAGAGTAGCGAACGCAATTCGCATCGGAGCTGGGGGGCTCGGGGCAATGTCAAATCGATTTAGGTTCGTTCAAGCCTGTGTCGTCGGCGCAGTGATGTTGGGTGGAACGGCTCTGGTTTCGACCGACGCGTTTGCGCAATGCTGTCAGGGCGGAGGGCCGACCGGCGCCAATGCCTTCACCGACGGCTTGGCCACCTCGGCCGCATGGCCGGCTGACCCGTGGCTGTGGCCAGTGGACAACGCATCGCTATTAAAGGCGCCACCGGTGGCGCCGTTCTGGTGGACCCACGGCGAGATCGAGGTCGGCGGACGGGACTTCCTGAATAATCCGCAGACGAACGGCTCGATCTGGGGCGACACCAACCCCGCTAATTTCACCACCGGCGGTTACGCCTTTGTCGGTGGACAGAGTTTGGCGAAGTACTACGAGTACAGCATTGTGGCGCCGGGCGCGTTCGGCGGCGGCCATGTCGCCACCGGCACCAGCGACGGCCTCTACCAAATCGATTTGTGGGCCAACAATATCGGCTCCTACTTTCAAGGCTTCAGCGATCAGTCCTATATGCTGACCGCATCGAAGGCCGGCGAGCAATACTTCACGTTCATCTGGGATCAGACGCCGCATGTCTATAGCACCAGCGCGCAGACGATCTTTAACGGGGTTGGCACCAACAATTTAACGGTGCCGGCTGGCCTGGTGGCAAATCCGGTCTCGACCGCCACCGTCGGCGTCAATAAGAATACAGGCGCCGCTGCCGGCGGTATCCTTCCCTACTTGTATCCGATAGATGTTGGCATCCAGCGCAACACTGCGGCCGTCATCTATCGCGCGACAGACCCGTGGATGGCTTGGGATGCCGGGGCGGATTATTCGTACATGACGCGGACGGGCACGCAGCCTGCAGGCATCGTTGAGATGAGCGGCTTCCAGCCCACCTATGTGCCGGCGCCGGTCGACGACAGCACGCAGAATTTCGGCGCCAAGGGCGAATATATCGGCACCTCGTTGTGGGGCCAGAAGTTCACCTTCAAGGTCGCGTATACCGGCTCAATCTATACCGACAATATCTCGAGTTACACGGTGCAAAATCCGTTCTTCCCCACTGTGGGTTCTTGTACAAAACCTTCAACGACGGCAGCGGGTACGGCGAATTGCGGCAGCGCGCAGATGTCGACCTGGCCCAGCAATCAAATGAATGGCATCAGCGAAACGACGTCCGCCGAGTTGCCGTTCAATAGCCGCTATGTCGGCACCACCAGCGGCATCATGATGACGCAGAATGCGGCTTTTCAGCCGATGACGAACAACCCGTTGGCAGTGGCGAGCCCTAATGGCGTTCCCTGGAACCAGGTCGGCGCGCTGCCGGTGCAGAGCCTCGGCGGCGACATCAACACGCTGCTGAGCAACAACGTCCTCACTACGCAAATTACCCCGACTTTGACGTCGAAATTGAACTACCGTTATTACAACTTCGACAACAACACGCCACAGATCGTTTTCCCGTGCTGGATCTCCTATGACGGAACCGGCGCGACGATAACCAAAAGCGCCACCGCGAATCCTTGCGGCGGCACCACTGCGGCCGGCACCGGCTTTGAAGGCACGCTTTCCAGCTTGTCGATCAGCTACGTCAAGCAGGATGCCGGCGCCGAGATGAACTGGCGCCCGACCAAGGAGTGGAACGTCAATGCCGCTTACGGTTACGAGCGCTATGATTACACGCAAGCCGACGCAACCGCGACCAACGAAAATTCCGTCAAAGCGTCTGTTGATTGGAAGCCGACTAGTTGGCTGACCACGCGCGCGACCGGCTACTATGCCAATCGTACCGCAGAGAACTATAGCTACCTTATGAATGTGGCAGCTATTCAATTCCCCACAGTGGGAAATTACACGCCGACCGGAAACGGGTTTTATTATTCTCCGGCCTATCAGCAATTCTTTTTGGACAATCGGCAGCGAACAAAGGCGGACTTCCTTGTCGATCTGGTCGCGTTGCCGGGTGTTACCATTACCCCGAGCTTCAAGTACAAGGACGACTATTACGGCCTCAATCCAGTCACCCAGGATGGGGTAAGCGATCAAAAGATGCTCAGCGGCGGCGTCGACGTGGCCTGGGTCGTCACGCCTACCCTGTCGATCGTGGCATCCTACTACTACGAGTACTATCACCAATTGCTGTATAGCGCTTCCGGCATACCCCATACCGGTGGGTATGCGGGACCGCCGCCGCCACCCGCTTCAGCCTTTTTGCCGCAGATAACCACCACCGATACGGAACTGGTGAACACCGTCACGGCGGCGATCAGGTGGGCGGCGGTACCGAATACTTTCGACATTGATGCGCGCTACACGGGCTCGTTCGGCGTCGACGAACAGGTCTGCTCACTTTGTACCGGCACCATCGGCACCCCGACAGGCGGCACCATCCCTGCGGGGACGCCGTTCCCGAATAACAACACTTACTTCCAGCGTGTCGACGTGACCGGGACATATCGGTTCGACCCGACCTGGGTCCAGCAAATGGGCTTCAAGGGCGACCTGTTGTTCAGGCTGCGCTATACTTGGGAGAGCAACTCGGTCACCAATTGGCAGAACGATGCGCTGGCGCCATTCACCGATATTTCGGGTATGACAAACGCGATTTGGATGGCCTACGACAACCCGAACTACAACGTGCAAATCCTCTCCGCCTCGCTCATAGCCAGGTGGTAGCAGGAAACCAGAACCCATTACGATGTTCGTAAGACTGCGGCGCCGGGCATTCCCGGCGCAGCTTCATTTCAACGTCCCCTGCGCCGTGGGCTTCGCCGTCTCTATTGATATTGATCAAGATCAAGATTGAGTTGGACATCTATTGATAATGGGGGCGCGGGCAACACGCTCCTGGCGCCATCAACCCGAACTCCAAGTCGCAACTTCCATAGTAAAAGTGCAGCGTTGACTTCGTATAGGAGGCATCGCACCTTGCGATCCTGGAGCCGAATTCTCTTGCGAGTCAGCGCAGTGGCCCTTCCCAGCACCGTTGCTCGAGCCCTGGCGATTGCCATCTGTGCGGCCGCGCTCGGTATGGGGGCTGCGAACGCGCAGCAGCCGACGGCGCCAGCTGAACAGCCGGCAGCGCAACCGGCAGAGCCACTGCCGGAACAACAGGCCGCCAAGATACCAAGCGAAACCTGCCTGGGCTGTCACGGTATCGATGGCTTCGCGGTGCCGGGGCCCAACGGCCAGATGCGCTCATTATTCGTCGACGGGCGCAAATTTCTGAACAGTGTGCACGGCAAGCGGCTCTGCGTCGACTGTCACCAGCAGATCACTGAAATCCCCCACCCGAAATTGGAGCGGATCAAGGTCGGCTGCATCGCCTGCCATCAGGACATGTACGAGGATGCGCTGTTCCAGAACACGCCGGAAAAGGCCGAACTGGCCATGGTGGTTCAGCGCATCGACAGCTTCCTGAAATCGGTGCATGCAAGACCGAACAGGGAAGACCAATCATCGACCAACGCCACCTGCTACAACTGTCACGAACCTCATTACATCTATCCGCCAGGCACCTCGATCTGGTCGGAGTGGCGGCTCGGACTTCCTTATAAGTGCGGCAAGTGCCACACCCA
>JBEKIC010000022.1:0-58197 GCA_050011955.1 Xanthobacteraceae bacterium | reverse complement strand
TCCGTAAGTCCAGAGAACAGGGCTTTGGCATCGATCTGCCTCCAAAAATCGAATCAATGCCGCGAGATTCGCTTATTCGAGCAAGATTGAGAATCCCAGATTCAACTCAGCCGAGATATGCTCTAAGCGTGCGCGGCGCACTGGTTAGATTTCTGCGGGAGCCCTAATAATCCGCGGCCTCAATTATGCACAGAGGCTTATCCCGATACCGCGTGCAGCGGACTCTAGCGCAACAGCCGGACCAGGGCACGGCCCTTGGGCGTCTGAAACTCCCAATTGCTCAACGTCCCGTCATGGTCCTTGTCGGCCGCTTTGAACCGCTGTTCGACCACGGCAAGATATTCATCCTTGGTCAGGGTGCCGTCCTTATCGACATCGGCGGTGGCGAATTCCTTGCGGCTCATGCGGCCATGCAGTTCCTTGAAGCTGAGCGTGCCGTCATGGTCGGTATCGAGCTTGTCGAACATCTCGCTGCCGGCCTTCTTGGCTTCGGCGAGGTCGACGGTGCCGTCATGGTCGGTATCGAATTGACCGACCAAACTGGAGTCCTTGGCCCGGGCCGGGGTCGCCGCCCCGATCAGAGCACTGATGGCCACCGCGATGGCCTGGCGTCGGGAAATCATGGCAAATCCTCGCTAAAAATACCCCTCGCAAGTACTAGCCATCCGGATTTGAGTTGGCTAGGGCATAACAATGGCCGACAAACCCAAAACCAATAAACTCAAGGCGCGCCTGCCGCGCGGGCTCGCCGACCGCGGGCCGGCGGAGATCACAGCAACCCGGCGGATGATGGAGACGATCCGTCAGGTCTACGAGCGCTACGGCTTCGAGCCGGTGGAGACGCCGGCGATCGAATACACCGACGCGCTCGGCAAGTTCCTGCCCGACCAGGACCGGCCCAACGAGGGCGTGTTTTCGTTCCAAGACGACGACGAGCAATGGCTGTCGCTGCGCTACGATCTCACCGCGCCGCTGGCGCGCTACGTGGCGGAGAATTTCGACACGCTGCCGAAGCCGTATCGGAGCTACCGCTTCGGCTGGGTGTTTAGGAACGAGAAGCCGGGGCCGGGACGCTACCGCCAGTTCATGCAATTCGACGCCGACACGGTGGGCTCAGCCTCGCCCGCCGCCGATGCCGAAATGTGCATGATGGCTGCGGATACGATGGAGGCGCTGGGGATTCCGCGCGGCAGTTATGTGGTGAAAGTGAATAATCGGAAGGTGCTGGATGGCATAATGGATGCAGCACAGATTCCCCTGGAGAAACGCCTTACGGTGCTGCGCGCGATCGACAAATTTGATCGACTGAAATGGTCCGGGGTTGAAGCGTTACTTCGCGAAGGAAGAAAAGACGAAAGTGGAGATTTCACTAAGGGCGCAGGTCTAACGCCAGATCAAATTAGTTTTGTAGGATACTTGCTGGTTCCTCCAACCATACAATCACCAGACCATTTGGCGCTCGATGGTTGGGAGCTTGAAGATGCTTCCTTCTATCCATTCGTTGACGAGGAGACCGGCAGACAAGTCCCGATCAACAACAATGCTATCATTAGCAGCGCTCGGGAGCGTTTTCCAAATAACAAGACATACCAAGAGGGTTTAGACGAACTTCAGCAAATCGCCGACCTGTCTCGCGAATGTAGGTATGGGTCGCGGCGCATATTAATCGAGCCTTCCGTCGTCCGCGGCCTCGAATATTACACCGGTCCGGTCTTCGAAGTTGATTTAACTTTCCCAATCACCAACGACGACGGCAAGCCGGTGCGTTTCGGCTCCGTGGCTGCGGGCGGGCGTTATGATGGCTTGGTCTCGCGCTTTCGCGGCGAGCCGGTGCCGGCGACGGGATTTTCGATTGGCGTGTCGCGGCTCGCCGCCGCACTGCAACACCTCGGCAAGCTCGAGAGCAGGCCCGAGCCGGGCCCGGTCGTCGTCACCGTGTTCGACAAGGACCGCCTCGCCGAATACCAGAACATGGTCGCCAAGCTGCGCGCGGCAAAGATCCGCGCCGAGCTTTATCTCGGCAACCCGCGTAATCTCGGCAATCAGCTCAAATACGCCGACAAGCGCAATGCGCCGTGCGTGGTGATCCAAGGTTCCGACGAGAAGGCCAAAGGCCAAGTTATTATCAAGGATTTGGTCCTCGGCGCAGAGCTGGCGAAGTTCGAAAAGGACCGCGAGGAATATCTGCAAAAACAGGCTGAGGCGCAGTTCGCCGTCGCCGAGGAGAAACTGGTCGACGCCGTGCGCGCGGTGCTGGCGCGCCACGGCCTCAATTCAGGTTGAGTCTTTCGATCGGCAAGAGTGAGCAAGAAAGGGAACGCGGATGTTTCGAGTGTTTGTCATGGTCGCATGCGGTCTGGTGGTCGCCGTCATCGTCGCACTGGGTGCCATGATTGCATTTGGGACCAGCAAGCCGGCGCCGCCGCTTGCGTCGATCGGCGAACCGTTCAAAAGCGTTGATTTCAGCGATCTGCCCCCGGTCGAAAGAATCCCTGCCCGCCACGGCACGCCGATCGCCTTCCGCGTCTGGCGGGAAAACCCGCCGGCTCCGCAGCCCGCGTTGGTCGTCATCGCCATCCACGGTTCGTCGGCCACGAGCTCCAGCCTGCATCCGCTGGCGAAGGCGCTCGGCGCCGAGGGTATCCCGGTCTACGCGCCCGACATTCGCGGCCACGGCCAGACCGGAGTGCGCGGCGACATCGATTATGCCGGTCAGCTCGACGACGACCTCACGGATTTTGTCGCTGCCGTTCGCGCACGCCACGGGCAGGCGAAGCTGGTTTTGCTCGGCTTCTCTTCCGGCGGTGGTTACGCCCTGCATGTGGCAGCCACGCCGCTCGGAAACTCGTTCCAGCGGGCGGTGCTGCTGTCGCCGATGCTCGGCGCGCGCGCGCCGACCTACAGGCCGACAGAGGCCTGGGCCACACCTTACATCCCGCGGATCATCGCGCTCGCTTTGCTCAATCGCGTCGGGATTCACGCCTTCGACCATCTCACGGTGCTGGCCTTCGCCATCGACCCGAAACGCGCCGATATCCTTACCGACCATTATTCGTGGCTGCTGACACGCAACTTCGCGACCAAAGATTACGCCGCCGATCTGCGCAACGCGTCTTGCCCGGTCGCCGTGCTGGTGGGGGAAAAGGATGAGCTGTTCGATGCCGCCAAGTTTGCCCCCACCATCGCCGCGGTCAGGACCGATATCCCGGTGACCGTCATCCCCGGGCTAAGTCATATCGAAATGACCACGGACCCCCGCGCGGTTCCGGCAATCGTCGCGGCCGTGCGCGGCGCTGGCGCCGCTCATACCAACCCTTAAGCATCGTCGCCGGCTTGACCGGGGGCTGGCGGCCGGCCGCCGTGGCGCGGCGCACGTATTAACGGCGCCCGCCAATCTTCATCGAATAGCGACGCTTGTCGTGCTAAAGGGCCGCCGCATTAGCCTGATCGCCGCGCACCATGGAAACGATTAACCATGCGCCGGCGTGGATATGACCGTCATGTCGAGCATGGCAACCAACGGCCCGGACCAGCGCGCGCAAGAGCTCGTCGCCTCCTATGTGCGCGCCGGCTACGCCCCGATCGAGCCGCCGGTGCTGCAACCGGCGGAGCCGTTCCTCGACCTGTCCGGCGAAGACATCCGCCGGCGCATGTTTCTCACCAGCGATCCGGACGGCCGCGAATTGTGCCTGCGGCCCGACCTCACCATCCCGGTTTCGCGCGCCTATCTGCAATCGCCGGCGGCCGGCAAGGCGGCCGCGTTCTGCTATCTGGGCACCGTCTTTCGCCACCGTGAGGGCGCCGCCGCGGAGTTCATGCAGGCCGGCATCGAATCCTTCGCCCGGCAGGACAAGGCCGCGGCCGACGCCGAAATGCTGGCGCTGGGGCTTGAAGCGACAACGCTCTATGGCTTGGCCGCGCCAGACATTCGCGTCGGCGATGTCGGGCTGTTTTCCGCTTTTGTCGCCGCGCTCGATCTGGCGCCGGCCTGGAAGCGCCGCCTGGTCAAGGATTTCAACCGGAAATGGTCGCTGGCGCACGATCTCGACCAACTCGCGCTTGCCGCGGCCAGCGGGCCGCCGGAATACCAGGGCGTGCTTGCCGCGCTTGCCGGCTCCGATCCCAAGGCCGCGCATCACCTCGTCACCGATCTTCTGTCCATCGCCGGCATTGAGGCGGTCGGCGGCCGCTCCGTTGCCGAGATCGCCGAGCGTTTTCTCGAACAAGCCGCGCTCGGCGCCGGAACGCGGCTGCCGCGCGAGACCCGGGCGCTGATCGAACGCTTCCTCGCCGTGCGCGGCGATCCGGACGAGGCCGCCGGCGAGCTGCGCGCGCTTACCGTCGACGCCAAGCTTTCGCTCGGGCCGGCGCTCGATCTGTTCGAGACCCGCACCGGCTTTCTTGCCGCGCGCGGCATCGACGTGCGCGCCATCCATTTCTCGACCGCGTTCGGCCGCGGCTTCGACTACTACACCGGCTTCGTGTTCGAGCTGCACGACGCCCGCGCCAAGGGCCCGCTGATTGCCGGCGGCCGCTATGACGGCCTGTTGTCGCGGCTCGGCGCGCGCGAGCCGATCCCGGCGGTCGGTTTCGCCGCCTCGATCGAGGAACTTGCGGCTTGCGGAGGCGGCGCATGAGCACGCCGCTTCTTCTCGCCATCCCGTCGAAGGGCCGCCTGCAACAGAACGCCGAAGCATTTTTTGCGCGCTCAGGACTGGAATTGGTCAAGCCGCGCGGGGCGCGCGACTACCGCGGCGCCATCGCCGGATTTGACGGCGTCGAGATCGCCTATCTGTCGGCGGCGGAGATCACCGCGCAACTCGCGCAAGGCGCCGTCCATCTCGGCGTCACCGGCGAGGATTTGGTGCGCGAGATGATCCCCGACGCCGACCGGCAGGTGGTGTTCATCGACCAGCTCGGCTTCGGCTTTGCCAATGTCGTGGTCGCCGTGCCGCAGGCCTGGATCGACGTGCCCAGCATGGCCGACGTCGACGATGTCGCCACCGCGTTCCGGCTTAAGCACGAGCGCAAGATGCGGCTCGCCACCAAATACGCCAATCTGACGCGCGCCTTCTTTGCCGAGCACGGCGTCGTCGATTACCGCATCGTCGAAAGCTCAGGCGCGACTGAAGCCGCGCCCGCGGCCGGCACCGCCGAAATGATCGTCGATATCACCACGACCGGCGCTACGCTCGTCGCGAACGGCCTCAAGGTAATCGAGGACGGGGTGATCCTGCGCTCGCAGGCAAACCTCGTCGCCGCGCGCAGTGCATCCTGGGACGCCGCGCAACGTGAAACCGCGCGGCTGCTGCTCGACCGCATCGCGGCGCAAAAGCGCGCGCATGCGTATCGTGAAGTGTGCACGCGCTTTCCCGGCTTGAATGAGATGCTGCTCGCCACCGCGCGCGAACAATTCGGCGTTGTCGCGCCGTTCGGCGGCCCCACCTCCTCCGGCATGCTCACCCTGCACTGCCCGCCCAAGCACGTGCATGCGCTCGCGAGTTTCCTGCGCGAGCACGGCGCCGAGGCGGTGTCGGTCGCCACGCTCGAATACGTCTATGCGCGCGACAATCCGCTGTTCGCCAAGCTCGCCGCCGAGCTCGATGCCCGCGTGCCGCAGGGCAGCTGAAATCGGCTGGCCTGAGACCAAATCGTCCCAAGCCTCACGGGGGCACCCGAGCAGGCCTGGTTGACCCCGCTCTCGACATTCGCGTCCCGGCTGCTTACGTAATCTTGCCTACGCGTGAAATCGCTCTGGCGGAATGAGGAGCCTTCCGTCAGACTGATGAGCAGCTGTCAGCGCGGCGCGAGCGTAATGACCCTGCGCTCGTCCCCTAACGAAGCGGATAAACGGCCATGTCAGACGATCAAAATGAAGACGAGGAACGGCCGTGCCTGCATTGCCTGATCGTCGATGTGATCGACAGCTTTTTTGCCGAATACCCCGTTTCCAGCGAGGAGCCCGACGCGATCGACACCGATGAAGTCGTCACCGCCATCGCCAAAACCGTGGCGGAGTTGACCTACGGGCAGGATGCCGCCGGCCGGCAAAGCATGATCGAACAGCTGATGCGCGAGATCATGAATTACGACGCCGAATACCGGCAGCAAGATGAAATGGGCAGGCCCGGCTCCGCCGCGCGGCACTAGCTCGAAGCCGGCTTACGCGGCCTTCGCGCTTTGGCGCCGCCGCGAGAACTCCAGAGCCCTGTCGTTGACCGGCCCGAAGCGAAGGCTGACCAGATCCAGCAGATAATTCTGGTAGAGCTTCCAGGGCTTCTTGGAGCCCTGGCGCGGGAATTGATCGATGGTGCGCTGGATGTAACCGGAAGAGAAGTCGATCAACGGCTCCGGCGTGACCGAGGGATCGCGCCGGCGCGGCGTGCACTGAACATAGCCGTGCCGGTCCATGTAGTTGATCAGCCGGCTGATATAGGCGCAGATCAGATCGCACTTCAGCGTCCAGGAGGCGTTGGTGTAGCCGAATATGTTGGCGAGGTTCGGCACGTCGCTCAACATGACGCCCCTAAAATTCATCGTTTCGGAAAATTTGACGGGCTTGCCGTCAACCACCACTTCGATGCCGCCGAGCAATTGCATTTTCAGCCCGGTCGCGGTGACGATGATATCGGCCGATAGTTCGCGGCCCGAGCGCAGGCGGATTCCGGTTTCGGTGAAGGTTTCGATCTCGTCGGTCACCACGTCCGCCTTGCCGGCCTTGATGGCGCGGAAGAAATCGGCGTCGGGCGCCAGACACAGGCGCTGATCCCAGGGATTGTAGCGCGGCGTGAAATGGGTTTCGACGTCATAATCGGCGCCGAGCTGTTGACGCGCCAACTCCACGATCGCGTGCTTGACCGCCTCCGGTTTGCGGCGGCAACGATTGTACAAATAAAGATCGCGCAGGGCGTTGCGCCAGCGCGCGATGTCATGGGCGAGCTTGGTCGGCAAATGGCGGCGCAGCCAGATGACGAACGGGTCCTGCGACGGCCGGGCAACGATATAGGTCGGGGAACGCTGCAGCATGGTCACTTGCGCGGCGGTCTCGGCCATGGCGGGGATGATCGTGACGGCGGTGGCGCCGCTGCCGATGACCACCACGCGCTTGCCGGCATAGTCGAGCGCCTGCGGCCATTGCTGCGGATGCACAATGCGGCCGCGGAATTTTTCCGCGCCGGCGAATGCAGGCGCGTAACCGCCGGCATAGTCGTAATAACCGGTGCAGCCGAACAGGAAATTGCAGGTGAAGCGAGCCGGCTCCCGTTCGGGTCCGCATTCGGCCTCGATGGTCCACAACGCGTCGGCGGAGGACCACGAGGCGCTTTTCACCCGATGCCGGAAGCGGATGTTGCGATCGATGCCATAAGCTGCCGCCGTCTCGCGAATATAGCTGCGGATCGATTCACCGTCGGCAATCGAGGCATTCGACTGCCACGGCCGAAACGAATAGCCGAACGTGTACATATCCGAATCGGAGCGAATGCCTGGATAGCGGAACAGATCCCAGGTGCCGCCGATGGCGTCGCGGCTCTCGAGGATGACGTAGGACTTGTTCCGGCAGTAGGCCTGCACATGATAGGCGGCGTCGATGCCGGAAAGGCCGCCGCCGACGATAATGACGTCAAAATGTTCCTGCGTCATGGTTCGGTGAACTCTGTGTCAGATCGGGCGGCAACTTTCTCACGGCCTCCTAGGCGACCGGTGCCGGCTTGGCGCCGGCCGCCACGCGTTGCGCCATGCGGGCAATGAACGCGGCGCAGCGGTCGGCGGACGTCATGGGTATCATATGTCCGCCGCCTACGATCAGCTCGAAATCGGCGCCTGGCAGTTTCTTGGCCAGCGCTTCGCCGTGCGCTACGGGGTCGAGGATGCGGTCGCTGGCGCCGAACAGAATGCCCACCGGAATCGTGAGGCTGCCGTAACGCGCCGGCATGTCGCCGAAATCATCGGTGGCCGCAATCAGGTCGCGCGATGCGTTGATGACGCTTTGCGGCCGCAGCGTCAACAACCCGCCGCCCTTTGTCGCGAAGTCGGCCGGTACCGGTTGCGGACCGAACACCGCGCTGAGCACGAGGTCGCGGTAGGCGATCGACATGGGAACAGCCAAGGTCCAGGCCACCAGCCAGCGCAGCAGCCGCGATCTGATTTCCAGCCCGCGAAACACCGGCGGCACATGGTCCTGCGGGTGCGTCGCCGGCGCAATCAGCGCCAGGCCGCCGACCTCTTCCGGATGGTTCAAGGCGAGCGACAGCGCGATCGCCCCGCCCAATGAGTGGCCGACGACCAGCGGCCGCTCAAGGCCCAGGGCCTTGGCAAAGTGCGCGATCGTGCGGGCCTGGGCGTCGACCGCCGCCGATGCAAATGGCGGACGCGTGGAATAGCCGCTGCCGGGCCGATCCAGAACGACCACCCGGTAGTCGCTCTTGAGCCGGTCGAGCAGGGAATGCGTGAAGTGGCGCATCTGGCCGGCGAGCCCATGGATGAGCAAGAGCGGCGGCCCCGAGCCTTCGTCGAGATAGTGAATGCGCGCACCGTCGACGTCGATGAAACGTCCGAGCGGCGGCACTACCTGCTCGACTCGCCGCGCGGTCCGCGCCGAGAAAACGGCCAGCCCGACCGCTGTCAGGCCGAGCAGCAGCAACACAATGCCGACGATCCACGCGGCGGTCATCATCGGGCTGTCTCAGGCGCCGGAGCGCACATCAGCGGCTCTGACATGGGAAGCCATCATCCTCATTTCTTGAACCTCCGGCCGAGAAAACTCCAGTAAGTGACGGGCATGAGCCGCTCGATGATCGCGGCCCGCTTGGCGTCGGAGCCAACCACAACGCGTGCCTTGCGGTTTTCGACGCCGCGAACGATGGTTTCGCCGGCGACCTCTGGCGGCATTTTCAGGAAGGCGTCGAACGACCTCCGTCGCTCGATCGCCTCGGCCAGGGGGACGCTTTTCGGCAACCGCGCATTCCTGGCGATCGAGGTGGCGACGCCGCCCGGATGGACGACGGTCACGCCAATGCGTGTCCCGCTAAGCTCGTGCCGCAAGGATTCGGAGAAGCCGCGCACGGCGAATTTGCTGGCGACATAGGCCGTCTGCCCGGGCGGGGCGATCAGGCCAAACAGGCTCGATATGTTGACCAGACGCGCGTCGTCACTCTTGTGCAAGAGCGGCAGGAACGCCCGGGTCATTCGCACCACGCCCCAGAAATTGATCCCGAACAGCCACTCGAAATCGGCTGCGGGCACCTGTTCGAAGGTGCCGGCCAGCGCCACGCCAGCGTTGTTTACCAGAACGTCGACGCCTTCATGTTCGGCCGTCACCCGCGCTGGAAAAGCGGTGATCGCCTCGGCATCCGACACATCGAGATGATGCCGGCTGACGCGCAGGCCCGGCGCGGCGAGCTCGGCAGCCGTGCGCGCGAGCGCCGCGTCGTCAATATCGGCGAGCGCAACATGACAGCCGCGGCGCGCCAGCGATATCGCAATCGTCCGGCCGATTCCCCCCGCAGCTCCCGTCACGACGGCCGTCCGGCCCTGCAGCTTCAGCAATGTCGAAGTTCTCTTCTAAAAGCCCGTTAAAAGGCTGTTTCGCTTGCAAATTGACCTATTTGCGGCCTTGAAGCGAGTCGAATGTTGAGATGGGCGGGACTGAAAGCACGCGCCCTCGGCAATCTCGTGGCTTGGTGGATCAGGCTCGGCCAGCCGGCCCGGTTAACGCCGCGTTAACACAATGCATCGGATGGTCGCCAACGGGGACAAACGCTTCGGAGGCTTCGCGATGCTACCGGAACACCGAGTCCGTCTTGAAGATGAGCCGTGTCCTGTATCCGATCAAATGCTGGGCGAGCTGTACCGCGCCAGTCCGCATGGCTTAAGCGAATTGATTGCAACGGTCGCGCCGACAGCAAGAGCGTTACTCGCCGTTTATTGCTACCGCCGCGCCCATCTCGCTTCGATCGGATTGGCGATCGCGGCAACCTGCGACAAGGACGATCTGACCTGGCGGGGCGGCAACGCCGGCGCCGCCCTGTTCGAAAGATCGCGGGAAGCGCCGCAGTCCTCTGCGGATGTGCGCGCCAATGGCCGGCGGAAAATTACTTTGGCGACGGAGCCAATTCGCCAGTTAAGCGCCATCGCGGACGATGAGGATACCGGGTCTCCGGCTTTTGGCAGCACAAGAATCTGCTGACGCGCCGTTTGATCTGCTGATGGGCCCCTGGCGTTGGTTCGCTGCGAAGCGGCAGGATCAGCCGCGGCGCTTATCGCAGACCTTGCACTTGAACTCGGGCGGCGCCTGTCCGGGCTCCACCATCACCGAGGTGAACTCGCCGCAGCGACCGCATTGCCGCACCAGCTTGGTGGGCAGCTTCACAATGGGTTTGGTCGCCGCCGCCAGGGCTTGATCGCCTTGAGCCCGGAGCTCGGCCTTGGTTAGCGCTGGTCCTCGCGGCCGCCGATTCATAGGGTAATAGCCATCATCTTGGTGTGACCCCGCCGGTCGTGGCACTGGCCACCGGCGTTGCAGTCTAGCATTCTCGCAGCCGCTTTGCGCGTTGTCGTGTCCATCCTTGCGCTATGGGGCGTGAGAACGTCAACTCGGTCCCATCGCGCCATTGCGTTATTCATATCCGGCGGCCGTAGCGGCCGGGCCGACCTGTCGACGGCGGGAGCAGGCATTTGCGCAAGCGCAGAAACTTGAGGAGGCACGAGTTGGAAAGCGCCGACGACCCGCTGGTTCACGTCCGGCTTGAGGAACGCAAGCAGGGCATCGTCGCCCATGTGACGATCAACAATGCCCAGCATCTCAACGCGATGAACAGCACCCTGATGGAGGCGTTTGTCGACGCCCTGGCGCAGCTTGCGATCGACCAGCGTTTGCGGGCGGTGGTGCTGACGGGCGCCGGGCGCAAGGCGTTCATTGTCGGCGCCGACATCAACGAGATGGCGGCGATCGAAAGCGCCGCCCAGGCCACGGCCTTCATCACCCGTCTGCACCGGTGCTGCCACGCCATTCGCGACCTTCCGGTGCCGGTAATCGCCCGCATCCAGGGGGTCGCGTTCGGCGCCGGTCTCGAGATCGCGGCCGCTTGTGACGTTCGCATCGCCGCGGAGACGGCCTTGTTCGGCATGCCCGAGGTCAAGCTCGGTATTCCCTCGGTCATCGAGGCGGCGCTGCTGCCGATGCTGGTCGGCTGGGGGCGCGCCCGCGAGATCATGTTGTTCGGCGAAACGTTCACCGCCAACGAGGCGCTCGCATGGGGATTGGTCGAGCGTGTGGTGCCCGCGGCCTCTCTCGACGAGGCGATCGAGGCCTGGATCGGCCGGCTGTTAATCGCAAAGCCTCGCGCGGTGCGGCTGCAAAAGCGCCTGATCCGGCAATGGGAGGGCCTGCCGCTCGCCGCCGCCATCGAGGCCGGCATCGAAGCGTTCGCGCGCGCCTACGAGACAGACGAGCCGGCTGTCGCCATGCGCGAATTTCTCACCGCGCAGAAGACGCGGAAGACGACCGGTTAGTCCGCCGCGCAATATTGACGTCAGTCGAATGTCCCGCCGCGCACCCGGAACACGACAAAGTGTGAGAACGAGAAATTCACCACGAAGCTTGCCAGGATGGCGACGCCCTTCGCCAGCCATACCGGCAGCAGAAAAACCTCTGCCGCGACCAGCAAGGCTGCCGTGCTGGTGAGCCATCCGGCAAGGCCGGAGATGACGAACGCGACATAAGCGCGCCATCGCAATTTTCGTCCCGTTTCATGCGCAAAGGTGATCGACGAATTCATGATGTAGGAACCGCTGACGGCGATGATCCACGACACGGTGTTCGCGGCGATCAAAGAAAGACTCGTGGCGGTGCCGCAATGACAGACATCGGCCAGCGAATGGAACGCCGACAGCGCCGGCGGCGATCGATCCAATGCCGCACGCGCGAGCAGGAACACGCCGTAATCCACGACCGCGTTGACGAGGCCGATCAGGGCGAAGACGATCGCCTTCAGGCCGAACGCACGATTGTGCCAGCCAGCCAGGAGCTTGGCGCGAGCCCGCTCATAGTGAGAAACGCGAGTCATTGCCGTCTCCGCATATCACGTTCGACGCCATCCGCCAGCCCGGGGCGCTCGCCGGGCGGTGGCTGCGACCCTGCACGCGCGACAGCCCGCGCCGATTGCGCTATAGATCGGCTGCTAAAGGAAAGGCCCAGTGGTTAACCCAACGACCCAACCGACATCGGCCGCACCGGCGCGCGACGGCACCTCGCCTCGCCCGCTGCGCGGCATGACGCCGTCGGCCGCACACGACCGAAGTGCGGCCGAGCGTAGCGCAGAAGCCGCACAGGGACTTTCCATCGTCGTTCCGCTGCATAATGAAGCGGCTTCGATCGCGCGCCTGCACGCGCGACTTGTCGAGGTGGCGCAAACGCTCGGCGCCACCCGTGCGCTGGCCTGCGAGGTGGTCTATGTCGATGACGGCAGCGGCGACGATACGCTCGCGGTCGCCCGCGCCCTGCCGGCGACCACGCTCGACGTTCAGGTGGTGTCGCTGTCGCGCAATTTCGGCAAGGAGGCGGCCCTGCTTGCCGGCCTCGATCACGCGCGGTTCGGCGCGGTGCTGTTCATCGACGGCGATGGCCAGCATCCGACCGCGATGATCGAAACGCTGGTGGGCCATTGGCTCGATGGCGGCTACGACGTGGTCTTTACCGCCAAGGCTCACCGCGCCAATGAATCGCTGACGCGCCGCCTCGCCGTGAAGATGTTCTACGCCCTGGTCAATTGGGGCGCCCGCACCAAGATCCCCGAAGACGCCAGCGACTTTCGGCTGCTGTCGCCGCGCGCCGCCGACGCCGTGCGCAACCTGCCGGAGCGCAATCGCTTCTTCAAGGGCCTGTCGAGCTGGATCGGCTTCCGCCAAATCCGCATCGATTATCAGCCGGAGGAGCGCGCGGACGGCCGCACCACCTGGAATCTGCGGTCGCTGATCGGATTATCGATCGACGGATTGACGGCGTTTTCCGTGGCGCCGCTGCGCATCGCCACCATGCTCGGTCTCTTGCTCGCGCTCACCGCGTTCATCTATGGCGGACAGATCGTGTTCGAGACCTTGGTCTACGGCGAACGGGTCCCCGGCTATCCGTCGCTGTTCGTCGGCGTCATGGTGCTCGGCGGCGTGCAACTCATCATGCTCGGCGTGGTGGGCGAATATATCGGCAAGATCCTCTACGAGATCAAAGGCCGGCCGGTTTATTTCGTCGCCGAGCACGCGCTGAAGCCGCGCGAAGAAGCAAAGCAGACCGAGAGCGATAACCGCACCGCCGCCGAGTGAGTTTCGATCCTGCCGCGCGACGCGAGCGGGAATACGCGCCTCGTCACATCACCACGACCTTGGTGCCGACCTTCACCTGCCCGTAAAGGTCGGTGACATCGTCGTTGCGCATGCGGATGCAGCCGGACGACACCTGGGTGCCGATGGTCCAGGGCTCGTTGGAGCCGTGGATGCGATAAAGCGTCGAGCCGAGATAGAGCGCGCGTGCGCCGAGCGGATTATCCGGGCCGCCGGCCATGTAGCGCGGCAGCTCGGGCCGCCGCTTCAGCATGTCGTCCGGCGGCCGCCAATCCGGCCACTCGCGCATGGCCGAAATCTCCTTCACTCCCGCCCAGGTGAAGCCGGGACGGCCGACGCCGATGCCGTAGCGCAGCGCCTTGCCGCCCTCCTCGACCAAATAGAGAAAGTAATGCGGGGTATCGATGATGATGGTGCCGGGCTTTTCGCTGCCCTGATACGCGACGACCTGACGGTCGTATTGCGGATCGACCGCATGCGCCATGTGTCCGAGCCCGGACGGCGCATAGCCCGCGGCCGGGTCGTTGGCGGCGCGCTGTTGCGGCGCGGTGGACTGCTCGTACTGCGGCGCGGCCTGGTCGGCGGGCGCTGCTGGCGCCGGCGTCCACTGCAAGGATTGAAACAAGCCGCGCGGCTGCGGTGCCGGTGCCGGTTGGCTGGCTTGAGGCGCTTGGTAGGCGCGCGCGACCGGCTGCCGGCCTCCGTCGAGCAGGAACTCGAAAAAGCCGCCGCCGTAGCTGGCCTGGTCCGCATAGGCGAACTGCCCGCCAGTGTCCGGAGATTGGCTCGCCGCGTCGGCGTCAGGAGCGATCAGGAGGAAGCCCGCACCCGCTGCGAAATAAACCGCGGGCGCCAGAAGTGAACACACCAAGATACGCCGCATTCTGCACTCTGTACTCTTGCACTGACTTTCGCCGAGCCGAACATCGCGTTCGCTCGCGCCCCGAGTACAGACGCAAACCTCGACTGTTTGGTAAATTTCGCGCAGCGCGGTTCCGCGCGTGCCATCTTCGTACATTGTTCATCAACATATGGTTTATTTTGCGTGTATGGCGCGGCATCATGGTTAGCGGGTTATGGTCGCTCCCTCGCCGCCGCGGCGACGGACGCCATGAACGCCGTATTAAGCGGCCCACCTCTAATCTCGCGCGAGAGCGTGATCCCGAAACGGCCTGCCCCGGTTGCGATCCGCGGCGGTCACCAATTTTTCGCAAGAGATCATGCTCAGGAACATTGTAGAGCCCGCTTTCGGTTCGCCGCGGAACCGACGGGCTCCGGTGGTGACGATATGGCCGAGCCGCGCAAGGTCTTCCGCATCGAGCAAACGGCCGCCGTGCGCAGCGACGCGCACAGCGACGATCCGCAGGCGCTGCGCCACGCCGAGATCATGCACGAGCTAAGCGCGCTGCGCGCTATGCTCGCGGCCGCACCGGCCGGGCCGGGAACCAGAGCCAACGGCGCGCGGCACGCGGAAATCGAGCGCCTCATTTCCGAGCTGCACGTCATCCACGCCGGGCTAAGCGGAACGGCCCGCCAGCATGCCGAGCGCAATGGAACGCGCTTGCCGGCGGCACCCGCGACACTGATCGCCAACGAACTCGAAGCGGTGATGAAAGGCGGCGAACAGGCGACCGAGAAAATTCTTGCGGCGGCTGAGGAAATCGATCAGGCGGCGAACAACCTATCGGCCGCGCTCAAGGACGAGACCGAGCAAGAGCTCGCTCAGGACATTCGCGATCGCGTGATCCAGATCTTCGAGGCTTGCAATTTCCAGGACCTCACCAGCCAGCGCGTCGCCAAGGTGATGGCAACGCTCAGTCGCATCGAGGAACAAATCTCCGGCACGCTCGACGAGCTCGCGCACGTCGAAGCCGCGCCGTCAGTGCGTGGCCCGCGATTGGAGAGCGAGCACGGCCACGCCTCGCAGAGCGACATCGACTCGCTGTTCGGCAGCGGCGGTCAGTCGGGCTGAAGGCGCCGGCTGCGCCGAGACAGCACCCCGGCCGCCCCAGGACGGTGCGCGGTTTTGCGAACTTCGGAATCCGGACGCTAGTGGGGTCTGCTTGAGCGGGCCATGCCTTCCGGCCCGCAACGCACATACACGCCGGTGCCATAGCGGGTCGCCACATCGGGAGTCATCCAGCGCAGAACCATGGTGCGGCCGTCGAACGAGACAATTTCGCGATCTTGCCCGCCGCCGGCCGGCCCGGGCGGACCGATATAGTTCTTGCCGCTCGGACTGCCTTTGAGATTGAGCTCTTGCAGTTGCGCGCTGTCGGCGAGGTACATCATGACGCCGCCGTTCGGCCCCCGGTTGATCAATACCGGCTGGCCGCACTGGCCGCGCGCGGCGGCTTCCGTACGTGCCCGGTCGGTTTCGTTGTGATAGGCGCCATAGCCCCAGCGGCCGACGATCTCCTCGGGGCGGATCGAAGCCGGGATCTCCGGCGCCAGCGTCGCCGAGGGTGGCGGCGTAGGCTCAGAAGATGAGAACGGGTTTGATGAGAACGGATTGCTTGTGCATGCGGAGAGCACGAACGCCGCTAGGCCGATGCTCACAAGCAACCGAAGATCGCGCAGCGACGCGCTCATGCAAACTCTCCTCCCAGACCGTGGAGCCGGAATGGCCGATTCAAAATAGCACGCCCCAAGACCCTGACCCTATGGCCAAACATTTGGCCGGCATGGTGGCCAGTTTTCGCACCGAGGGCCAGAGCCGGTGCCATCGCATCGAAGGCTTCGCACATGATTCTGCAGCGCAGCGCAACCGCTGTGGCGGCTTGACAGCCTCTCGGCCAGCCCTTATCTGCCTGTTCCTGGCACTCATCTGGCAAGAGTGCCAAATATCTGTAATACCAAGCCTTTCCCTATTGGACATGGATGCCGCGCAGGCCAGCGGCGATGAGGTGATCATGGCGAAGCTCAAGTTCCGTCCGTTGCATGACCGTGTTGTCGTCAAGCGCATTGAAGCCGAGGAAAAGAGCAAGGGCGGCATCATCATTCCCGATACCGCCAAAGAGAAGCCGCAGGAGGGCGAGATCGTCGCCGTCGGTCCTGGCGGCCGCGACGAGAACGGCAAGCTCATCGTTATGGGCGTCAAGGCCGGCGACCGCGTGCTGTTCGGCAAATGGTCCGGCACCGAAGTCAAGCTCGACGGCGATGAACTCCTCATCATGAAGGAGTCCGACATCATGGGCGTGATCGCCTGACATCTGACATCCGAAGGAACAAAACAATGACTTCGAAAGACGTACGATTTTCCGTCGACGCCCGCGACCGCATGCTGCGCGGGGTCGAAACGCTTGCCAATGCCGTGAAAGTCACGCTCGGCCCCAAGGGCCGCAACGTCGTGATCGAGAAGAGCTTCGGCGCCCCGCGCATCACCAAGGACGGCGTCACCGTCGCCAAGGAGATCGAGCTCGAAGACAAGTTCGAGAACATGGGCGCGCAAATGGTGCGCGAGGTCGCGCAAAGGACCAATGACGAAGCCGGCGACGGCACCACGACGGCGACGGTGCTCGCCCATGCGATCGTCAAGGAAGGCGCCAAGGCGGTGGCGGCCGGGATGAACCCGATGGATCTCAAACGCGGCATCGACCTCGCCGTGACCGCCGTCGTCGCCGACATCAAGAAGCGCGCGAAAAAGGTCGGCTCGTCGTCGGAAGTGGCGCAGGTCGGCACCATCTCCTCCAACGGCGATGCGACGATCGGCAAGATGATCGCCGAGGCGATGCAGAAGGTCGGCAACGAGGGCGTCATCACGGTCGAAGAGGCCAAGTCGCTGGAGACCGACGTCGAGATCGTCGAGGGCATGCAGTTCGACCGCGGCTATCTCTCGCCCTATTTCATCACCAATGCCGAGAAGATGCTCGCCGAGCTCGAGGATGCTTACGTGCTGCTGCACGAGAAGAAGCTGCCCGGGCTGCAGGCACTGCTGCCCGTGCTCGAGGCGGTGGTGCAGTCGAGCCGGCCGCTGCTCATCGTCGCCGAAGACGTCGAGGGCGAAGCGCTGGCGACGCTCGTGGTCAACAAGCTGCGTGGCGGCTTGAAGGTCGCGGCGGTGAAGGCCCCGGGCTTCGGTGATCGCCGCAAGGCCATGCTCGAAGACATCGCGGTTCTCACCGGCGGTCAGCTGATTTCCGAGGACCTCGGCATCAAGCTGGAGAACGTCACCATCGGCATGCTCGGTCGCGCCAAGAAGGTGGTGATCGAGAAGGAAAAGACCACGATCATCGACGGCGCCGGCAAGAAGAAGGACATCGAGGCGCGCGTCGGGCAGATCAAGTCGCAGATCGAGGAGACCACTTCCGACTACGATCGCGAGAAGCTGCAGGAGCGGCTGGCCAAGCTCGCCGGCGGCGTCGCAGTGATCCGCGTCGGCGGCGCCACCGAAGTCGAGGTCAAGGAGAAGAAGGATCGCGTCGAAGACGCGCTCAACGCCACCCGCGCCGCGGTCGAGGAGGGCATCGTACCCGGCGGCGGCGTCGCCTTGCTGCGCGCCAAGAAAGCGATCGGCAAGCTGCACAACGACAATGCCGACGTCCAGGCCGGCATCAACATCGTGCTCAAGGCGCTGGAGACCCCGCTGCGCCAGATCGCCGAGAATTCCGGCTTCGAAGGCTCTATCGTGGTCAACAAGATCCTGGAGAACAAGTCGGAGACGTTCGGCTTCGACGCGCAGAACGAGGAGTATGTCGACATGGTCGAGAAGGGCATCGTCGACCCGGCCAAGGTGGTGCGCGCGGCGTTGCAGGATGCAGCGTCCGTCGCCGGTCTTCTGGTCACGACCGAAGCCATGGTCGCCGAAACGCCGAAGGAGCAGCCGGCCATGCCGGCGATGCCGCCCGGCGGCGGCATGGGCGGGATGGGCTTCTGATCCCTTCGCTCCTTCATCGAACGCACAAAGGGCGCGGTGCAAACCGCGCCCTTTTTCTTCTGTTGCCTCCCCTTGCGGGATAGGCTTGACGTCAGTCGATACCGCTAGGAGCAGATGATGACGACGGCGAATGCCGATCCGTTTGCGAAGTTCAAAGCCGCTCAGCGCGACGCTTGGGCGGTGTTTGCGCCGGCGGCGATTTTCAACACTATCGCGGCAGCGAAGTTGGTGAAGTTCGCGCAGGTCGCTCCGGGGCAGCGCGTGCTCGATGTTGGGTGCGGTACCGGGGTGGTCGCGGTGACGGCGGCCCGCCGCGGTGCCAAGGTGACCGGGCTCGATCTGTCGCCGGATCTCCTTGAGCGCGCGCGCAAAAACGCCAGCACCGCAGCCGTCGATGTCGATTTCACCGAGGGCGACGCCGAGGCGCTGCCTTATCCGGACGCTTCGTTTGACGTCGTCCTCAGCCAGTTCGGCCACATGTTCGCCCCGCGTCCAGTGGTCGCGGCGCAGGAAATGCTGCGGGTGCTCAAGACCGGCGGCCGCGTGGCGTTTTCGACCTGGCCGCCGGAATTGTTCACCGGCCGCCAATTTTCGTTCGTCGCCAGCTATCTACCACCGCCACCACCGGGCGCCGAGCAACCTCCGCCGCCGGGCTTGTGGGGCGAGCCGACCGTCATCCGCGAGCGGCTCGGCAAGTTCGTGAATAACCTTCAGTTCGAGCGCGACGTCACCATCATCCCGGCGTTGAGTCCGCAGCACTTCCGCGAAGCGCAAGAAAAGACCATCGGGCCACTAACGAAGATCATCGATTCGCTGCAGAACGATCCGGCCAAGCTCGCTCTGCTCCGCGCCGAATACGAGGCGATGATCAGCGAGATCTTTGAGGACAACAGCGTACATCTGCACTTCTTGATGGCGCGCGCGGTCAAAGCGTAAGTGCCGGCGCCTCAGTTGGTCATCAAGCGAAACCGCAGCGTGGTCGCGCCGCGCAGTTCGATGACATCGCCGCTGCGGCGCCAATTCGTGACCTGCGCCAGCGCCGCCAGTAGATTCTCGTCGCCGCTTTGCCGCTCCGGCGCGCACTGCGTCGGCTCGATCGGTCCGGCAACGATCGTGATCGAATCTCCGCCGATACTGGCCTGACCGCGCGCCCTTGCGCACCAGAGATCGATCGAGGCCGCGCCGTTCTCGGCGATCTCGATGATCGGCACGCGCTTGGAACCAGGCATCGGCACCGTGTCGAGCATTAACTCGCGGTCGAACGGGAAGGCGCGGTCGCTGGCCAGAGCCGGCCAAATCGACGTCGAAATGAGAGCGCAAACGAGATAGCCGGCGAAGCGCCGGCGCAGGTTAGTCATCGTAATCTCCGACAAGGATAGCGGACAGCGGCCGCAGCTTGCCGCACCCGCAGAGGCGGATGGGGTCGCCGCCGGCGGCCCCATCCAACGTCAAGTATCGCTAGTGCGGCGGCAATACCGCGATGCCCGGGAAGAACAGATAGCAGGCGATCCCGATCAGCACGAGATAGGCCAGCAGCACGAGCGTCCAGCCGAAATTGTGGCGGATCACTTCGCCTTCGTTGCGGACGAACTCGCTGGTCGACACGCCGACGCTGGCGGTTTGCGGCGCGATCGGTTTGCCGATCTCGGCGCCGACCGAGTTCATCACCGGCAACAGCATCAGCGGGAAGCCGAGCACTTGCCCGACCAGCGCTTGGAATTTTCCGAACATGGCGTTGGTCGAGGTGTTGCTGCCGGACAGCGCTACGCCGATGAAGCCAAGGAGGGGCGCAACGATGATGAAGTATGGCCCGATTTCGGAGAAGGCTTTGGCGAGCGAGCCCGCCATGCCCGAGAAATTGAAGACATAGGCCAGCCCGAAGATGAACACGCCGACGAGCAACGCTCCCCACATCTGGTCCCAGGTCTTCTTGAAGATCGCGACCAGTTGCTCGCCATTGATGCGCAGCACGAGCGCCGCCACGATCCACGACGCCAGGATCGCGCTGCCGCCGACGAAGGGCGTCCAGTTGAAGGCGGCGGCGATGGTGCCGCCCGGCGTCAACGTGGTGGCGGCGGTGACTTGCAGGTGGAGCAGGACGATGGCCGGCAGTTTCGACCACGGGCCGGTCCAGGCGACGACGATGGCAATGAGGATGATGATCGGCAGCCAACCCTGGAACACCTCCCCAGGCGACAGCCCATGTCCCTCGGCCTGCGCCTCCTGCGCTGCGGTCACCGGAACGCCGCCATAGCCGAGCGTGCGCGCCGGTTGCCAGAATTTAAGCAAGATCAGCAGGCAGGCGAAGCACACGATCGCGCCGATGACGTCGGGCAGATACGGCCCGAGATAGACCGAGGTCGGCAGTTGGCCGGCGATGTAGCCGAGCGAGCCGACGATGGCGAGCGGCCACGCTTCTTTCATGCCCTGCCGGCCGCTGACGAGGTAGAGGAGAATCCAGGGGGGCAGCAGCGCCAGGATCGCTACGATCTTGCCGACCGCGCCCGCCAGCGCAAGGAGCGGCATACCGGTCACGGCGGCGAGCGCGATGATCGGCGCGCCGAGCGCGCCGTATGACACCGGCGCGTTATTGGCGATGGCGGCGACGCGGATGGCGTCGAGTGCCGGAATACCGAGCGTGATCAGGATGGGGGCGACGAAGGCCCACGGGTAGCCGAAACCCACCAAACCTTCGAGCAGAGCGCCGAAGGCCCAGGCGAACAGGATGGTCTGCACCCGGACGTCGCGGGTTCCCTGCTGAATGAGCCAACGCCGCAGCTTGTCGAATGAGCCGGTCGTGACCATGGTATTGAACAGCATCACTCCCCAAAACGTGATCCAGTCGACGTTCCATACGCCGGTGGCGGAGCCGTAAACATAGGCGCGCACGCCGTCGCCGAACGGCATTTTCCAGACCCACAGCGCAAGCAGAAAGGTGACAATCGAGCCGATCAGCACCGCGAGCCAGGCCGACATGCGCAAACCCGCCAGCAAAAAAAGCAGCAGGACGACCGGAACCAACGCAAGCAGCCAGGTTACGAACAGGTTTCCAGTCGGATCGAGAATTTGCGTAAACATGGACAGTCCCTCCCCCCAATGTGCCGACAAGCGGTGTCTAGCGTCTCAATAATGTCGTTTTCGAAGGCCGATGACTCGGCGGCACGAACTCCCCCGTAACATTCGGCGGCACGAACTCCCCCGTAACATCAAGAGAACGAGATTATTTGTCGCCCCTGCGCAGACTAGGCTAGCCCCCCGACAAACGCTATTGGGGCGGTCGTCGCGTATACCATACGTCCACAGGAGCCCGCCGTCATCGTGCAGTGCACCATCGAGGTTTGGCCGACACGGGCGCCGGCTGGGGCGCCCGTGGCACTGCGCGTGCTTGTTGATCGCTTGGCGCTGGCCTACGTCCATCGCCCTTATGCCGGAGGTCTTCGGTGAAAAAACTCGCCTCGACGATAGCCACGATCTGGCGGTTGTCTATTCCCTACTTTCGTTCGGATGACCGCTGGGCAGGCCGTGCTCTGCTTGGGGCGGTGATTGTCATCGAGCTCTCGCTCGTGGCGATTCAGGTCATCCTCAACGAATGGTACAATCGCTTCTACAATACCCTGCAGGATCACAACTGGGACGCCTTCGTCAGCGCCATCCTGTTCTTCTGCGTGCTCGCGGCCGTCTACACCGTCCTCGCCGTCTATCAGCTCTACCTCAATCAATGGCTCCAGATCCGTTGGCGGCGCTGGATGACGCAGACTTACCTGCAGCAATGGCTCACTGCCGCCAACCACTACCGCATGCAGCTTCTCGGCGACAGCGCCGACAACCCGGACCAGCGCATCGCCGAGGACCTGCAGCTGTTCGTGCAGTATACGCTGACGATCTGCACCGGTCTGCTCAACTCCGTCGTGACGCTGTGTTCGTTCATCGTCATTCTGTGGACCCTGTCCGCGCATGCGCCGCTGCATCTGTTCGGCGAAAGTTTCAACATTCCGGGCTATCTGGTGTGGGCGGCGCTGATCTACGCCGTGATCGGTACCCTGCTCACGCATCTGATCGGCTGGCGACTCATACCACTCCATTTCCAGCAGCAGCGCTTCGAGGCCGATTTCCGCTTCAATCTCGTGCGCACGCGCGAAAACGCCGAGCAGATCGCCGCGCTCGGCGGCGAGGCGGCCGAGCGTGAACGCCATCTCAATCGCTTCGGCTTCGTGGTCGCCAACTGGCTTGCGCTGATGCAGCGACAGAAGCAGGTCACCTTCTTCACCCAGAGTTATTCGCAGGCCTCGCTGATCTTTCCCTATATCGTCGTGAGCCCGGCCTATTTTTCCGGCGCCATGCAGCTCGGCGGCTTGATGCAGACGGCATCGGCCTTCAACAGCGTGCAGACGGCGTTGTCCTATTTCATCACCGCGTATCGGCAGATCGCGGAGTGGCGCGCGGTGATCACGCGCCTGACCGGGTTCGAGGACGCGATCGCGGCCGGCCGCGCCGCCGCGGTGACCCCGCCAGCCGTCGAGATCGTCCCACGCGGCAATGCCGTGTTCGCAGTCGACCGCCTCGACGTGCGGCTGCCCGGCGGCGAGCGGATCGTCGCCGCCGACCACGTCGCCTTTCCCGCCGGCGAGCGCGTTCTGGTGACCGGCCCTTCCGGGTCGGGCAAGTCGACTTTGTTCCGCGCCATAGCCGGAATCTGGCCGTTCGGCTCGGGCCGGGTGATGGTGCCGCAAGGCGCCAAGGTCATGTTGCTGCCGCAGCGGCCTTATTTTCCGTTGGCGACACTGGCGACGGCGGTCAGCTATCCGGCGGAGGCCGGCACATTCGACGAGGGCCGGATCGCGGAATCGCTGGTCGCGGTCGGGTTGCCGGAATTGGTCGAACGGCTCGGCGAAGAAGCGCACTGGAACCGCATGCTCTCGCTCGGCGAGCAGCAGCGGCTGGGCATTGCGCGAGCGCTGCTGCAAACGCCCGACTACCTGTTCCTTGATGAAGCAACCGCTTCGCTCGATGAAGCCGCCGAGGCGGCGCTCTATCGTTTGCTGCAGGAGCGACTCAAGCACACCACCATCATCTCCATCGGCCATCGCTCGACGCTCAACGCCTTCCACGGCCGCCGCGTCGTGCTGGTGGCGGACGAGGATACCTTTCGGGCACGGGAGGTGCCGCTGGCTTCGGCGGCGGAGTGAGCGAGCAGCAAACGAAGCGGCCGGCGGCGTTGCCGCCACCGGCCGTCGTGCTTTGCAATGTTCGTCCCGCGCTATTTGAACGCGCTGAGTGAGGTCGCGATGGAAAGCTTGGCGATGAAAGCGGCGCCGCACCAGTCGGAGCCGGGACCGCCCGGGTTGATCGGCGTGCTGGCAACGCCGGAAGCGGTCTGGGAGCTGGTGAAAGCGTTGCAATCACCTTTGCTGAGATTGCTCTGATAGTACCGCAGATCGAGGGTGAAGACTTTCCAGGTGAAGGCCAAGCCGGCATCCCAGTTCAGGTAGCTGGTATAAGGGATACCCGCCGGATAGCCCGCGACCGCGTAGAAGGCGTCAGACGTGCCGAGCTGCCAGTAACCGACATCGGCCGACACGTAGGCGCCAATGCCGTTCGGGAACCACGTTGTCGGAGCCGTCAATGTCACGTTGCCGGTATAGTAGATGCCGGGAGCGCCTGAATTGAGGACCGACGGCGAACCCCAGATTTGGCCCGCGAAACTGAAATTGTCGTTCACCGTGACGGTGGCTTTGCCGTAGCCTTCATAGAAGCTCAAGTCCTGCTTGACGACATTACCGTTTGGCAGAGTGGCCGCTACTGAAGGGCCGCCGCCCAGCGAGTTGCAAAGCGCCGCCGTGTTAAAGCACTGGCCGTCCGGGTAGAAGTAGTACCAAATCCCGAAATCCAGCGCGAGCTTGCCGAAGGTCGGGCGAATGCCGCCGTAGAAGTCGATTTCGGCCGCCGCGCGATTGGGGAAATCGATGCTTTCACCCGACACGCCGACATAGCCTTGCAATGCCGAGGTAAAGTTGTAGCGCGGCTCCAACCCGAACTGGACCGACGGCTGGTGGTTCGACTGGGTAATGCCGCGGAAATTGTAGTCCGACATCAAGCCGCCGGTGATGGCAATATCCCATGGCGACGGCGCGGGCGCCGGCGGCGGTGCCTTGACCGCCATATCGGCGGCCAGGGCCGAGGTGGAGGCCAGGCTGACGGCGACAACAACCGAAAAAGCAAATCTCTTCATAGTCCGCCCCTTTTTCCCTGCCCGTCCGTGGACGATGCTTTTCGCCAAACCGAATCCAGACAGACCCCATCCCTCGTGGCGCGCAGGCGCGACCGGGACTGGAAGTAATTTTTTTATTACTTTGTCGCGGCGCCAAGATGAAACATACAGCAAATGCTGTCTTTTTATGCGCCTTGAGCGGATTCATCTTGGGTGTGTTGCGGGGGACACACTACTCTCGGATGCTTCCTCGCGCGGGTCGAATTCTGCTGTAGCCGCCGGGCGCAAAAAACGTCAGGCTCTGTTTGTGCTTCCACCAACAGAGCCTGACGCCGGATCTTCAGGGCAATCTACCGGCGCGACGAAACGCGGCGGGATCGCCTACTCGCCTTCTGCGCCGATCGCATAAGCCGTCTCGCCGTGAACCGCATCGTCTCCCACCTTCAGCGTTGCCTCATCCATCCGCAACGGCACGATGAACGAGATGACCTTGAGGATAATGAGGGTGGCGATGACGTTGTACACGATGATGAACGCCGCGCCCTCCGCCTGCAGCAGCAGCTGAGGGGCGTTACCGTAGAGCCAGCCGGTCACGTTGATGCCGGGCGCCTCCTTGTCGGTGCCGATGTATTGCAGCATTTCCGGATTGGCGAGGATGCCGACAAGCAGCCCGCCCGTCAGGCCGGCGACACCATGGGTGGAGAACACGCTCAGCGTATCGTCCACTTTCATCATGAAGCTGGTCTTTTGCAGCTTGTTCATGGCGAGCCAGGGGATGATGCCGGCGCACACGCCGATGGCGATCGCGCCCAAGCCATCGACGTAGCCGGCGCCGGGAGTGATGGCGACCAGACCGGCGATCATGCCGTTGACCGCGCCGAGCACTGACGGCTTGCCATAGGCAAACTTGTCCATCAGCGTCCAGACCAGCAGCGCCACCGCGGTGGCCGTGTTGGTATTGAGCACCGCCGCGCCGGCGTCGGCGTTGGCAAAATACGGATCGCCGCCGTTGAAGCCGTTCCAACCCAGCCACAGGATGCCGGCACCGACCAGCGTCATCAGCAAACTATTGGGCGGGAAATGTTCGCGATCCTGCAGCAGGCGCGGACCGACCATCCACGCCGCGACGAAGCCCGACGTACCGGCGGCGAGATGGATCACATAGCCGCCGGAAAAGTCGGCGACGCCCATGCCCGCGAGCCAGCCGCCGCCCCACAGGCTGAACGCCCCCACGGTATAGACCAGGGTCATCCATACCGGGCAGAAGATCATCCACGCCGTGAAGTTCATGCGGCCAAGCAAAGAACCGGCGAGGATGATGACGGTGATGGCGGCGAACACGAACTGGAAGAAGACCAGCGTCGCCATCGGAAAGGCGAGCGGCGGCATGCCTGCTGCCGCAGCCGGAATCGTTGCTTGGCCGGTGGTAAAGAGGGCCGACGTCGCCAAGCCCGGCGTACCGAGGAAGGGCCATAGCTGAGGCCCGAACGCCATGTTGTAGTCGAACAGGACCCAGACAACGAGCACCGAAGCGAAAGCATAGATCGACATGAAGGCGGAGTTGATCGCCCACTTCTTCTTGACGATGCCGCCGTAAAGAACCGTGAGCCCGGGAATGCTTTGCAGGCCGACAAAGGTCGCAGCCGCTAGCTGCCAGGCATTATCTCCGGTATCTAGCCATTGTGGTGATGGGACGAGTGCCATTAGCTTCCCCCTGTTTCGCCGAAGCCAAATCTGCTGAACAACATGGGGAAAGGCGGCAAAAACTATGCCAATCATTATCCAATTGATCGATATGTCTTTTGTCCGCAATCACAGGCTGGGGATTAAACAAGATGACTAAAAAGACGACACCTGAATATAAAATAATCAAGCAGCCCAATCGACGCGCAGCAAACAACAGTAAGGGTGCGGTCATTGGCGGAGCGCCGTTTCCAAGCCTGCTCGCTGTGGCCATACCGGCGCGACCATGGCTCTGACCCGGGCGCTGGCGGCGGCAATTGCCGCATTGGCGGTCGGCATGGCCGTTCCCGCCATAAGCGGTGAAGCGCCGCGCGGCGAGACCGAGGTCACCTGCACCAATCCGGTCAGCGGTGCGAGCTGGCAGATCAGGATCGACTACGATCGGAGCACCGTAGATTCCCATACGGCCCGTATCAGCGACGCCGAGATTTCGTGGCGCGACGCGAACGGCTGGAACTACCGGCTTGACCGCAAATCCGGAGAACTTACGGTCGTGCTGGCGTCAGCCACCGGCGGCAATTTCCTCCATGATCGCTGCAAGTTGGAGAAATGAAAGCCCCTTGTCACGGCGTGACGATCCGTGCGGCCCGCAACCCCGTCGCAATCGGAGCAGTCGATGGTTGAGCGGATTTCCGGCGTTAAGGCCAGCGTAGGGTTCGCCTCGGAGACCGGACCGCGCAAACACAACGAGGATTTCGCCGGCGCGGTTTTCGGCTCGGAGCTGCCGCTTCCGCGCCGGGACGTGGTGGCGGCGATCGCCGATGGAATCGGCGGCGCCAAGGGCGGTCGCGTGGCAGCCGAAACCGCGGTGCGTGGTTTTCTCGACGGATTTTGCGACCTGCCCGAGACCATGGAAGTGCGCCGGGCGGCGGCCAGAGTTCTTGATGCACTCAATGGCTGGATCTACTCCCAAGCGCAGCGGGACAGCAAGTTGGCGGGCATGGGATGCACTTTCACGGCGCTGGTGCTGCGCGGGCGCGTCGCCCACGTGCTTCATGTCGGCGATACGCGCGCCTATCGGCTCAGCGGTGACCGGCTCACCTGCCTGACCACCGACCATGTGCGGGACGACGGCAGCGGTCGGTCGCACGTTCTCACCCGCGCGCTGGGCGTCGAGACGGAGTTGCGGCTGGACTATGCCACCCAGCCGATGGCGCGGCACGACCGTTTCCTTCTATGCAGCGACGGGGTGCACGGCTTCCTCAGCGCCAAAGCCATCGCTGACATTCTGCGCGAGCGCTCTGCGTCCGAGGATTCCGCCCGCGCGCTGGTCACGGCCGCGCTGCAGTCCGGCAGCACCGACAATTGCACGGCCTTGGTGCTCGACGTGGTCGAGCTGCCGACGGCCGAATCGGCCGAGATCGGCACCGCCATCATGCAACTGCCCCTGATCCCTGTGCCGTTTGCCGGCGAGACGATCGATGGCTTTTTGCTCAAAGTGGTGGTGTCCGACGGACGATACACCCACCTGTTCGGCGCGGTCGACGAGATCGAGGGCGGCGAGGTGGTGTTGAAATTTCCCAAGCCGCAGGTCGCGGCCGTGGCCACCTATCGTGCGGCCTTCGCCCGCGAGGCCTGGGTAGGCGCGCGCGTGCATAGCCCCTGGGTCGGCCGCATCATCGAACTGCCGCTGGGGCGGCAGACCTGCCTTTACACAGTGATGCCGCTCTACCAAGGCGAACTTCTGGAGACGCGGCTCGCGCGCCGGCCGTTGCTGGGCCTGGAGGAAGGACGCAATATCACGATCAAGCTGGCGCGCGCCGCCGCGGCGTTGCACCGCGCCGACATCATCCATCGCGATATCAAACCCGACAATGTCATTCTCGAGGACGACGGATCGCTCAAGCTGATCGATCTCGGCGTGGCGCGGGTGCTCGGACTGGAGGATTTCCCGACCGAGGACATTCCGGGCACGCCGGCCTACATGGCACCCGAAATGTTTGCCGGTGAGCCCGGCAACGAAGCCACCGACATTTATGCGCTGGGTGTCACCATGTTCCGCGCCTTCACCGGCGAGTTCCCCTATGGCAATGCCGATGCCACCAGCCCGCCGCGCCGAGACCGGCCGCAGGCGCTGTCGGCGCTGCGTCCCGACCTGCCGGCTTGGCTGCAAGCTACGCTCGGGCGGGCGATCGCCATTGACCCGGCCGAACGCTTTCAGGACGTGATGGAATTTGCATTCGAGATGGAGGCGGGCCCGGCGCGTGCGCCAGCGCCGATGCCCCGGCCGCAGACGCTCTATGAACGCGACCCGGTCCGGTTCTGGCAGGGTGTCGCGGCATTGCTCGTGCTGGCGCTGATTTTGTCACTGCTGCGGCATGTAAGGTAGCGCCCCACTTTCGCCTCCGGGCGGGCGGCGGAATGGCGTCACCAAGGTCGGCAAGGAGCGCGTCCCATGAAGGCCAGTGTCGACGGCCACGTCATCGCACAAAGCGACGACATCGTCACCTGTGACGGCTACCAATATTTTCCGCACGCGGCGGTGCGCATGGATTGGCTGGACAAGGCCGAGAAGACTGCGAACGATCTGAAATGTCCTCACGGCGTCCAGTTCTACGACGTCGTCGTTGACGGCAAGCGGCATAGGCGCGCGGCCTGGTCATACGAAGCGCCGCGGCCGGAGATGGCAAAAGTCGCCGGCAGGTTCGGCTTCTGGGAGGACGTCGAGATGGGCTGACGCGCCGCGCGCGATCACGCCGTCACGCCGCCACCTTCTTGCGATTGTCCTCGAGCCGGGCGTCGACCAGAGCCACCGTCGCATCGATGACCGGATGGCTCATTCCCTTCTGCTTGGCGATGAGTTGCACCAGCTTGTCCGCGCGTTCGATGTTCGGCGCGCCGTTCTGCAACGCGCGCGCCGCTGAAGCCGGACGCGTCAGCGATTGCGCGGCCGCGGCATATTTCTCGAACGGCACCATGTCCTCGGGCTTGGCGCCGAGCCTGACGCAGAGCTCGTTGACAAAATTGTAGACCGAGCGCGACGTTTCGATGTCGCTGTGCACCGCCTCCCGGGCGGTGCGCATGCCGTCCTTGGTCACGCAGCGATAATTGCCGGCAAGCAGCATCGCCCATTTGGCGAGCGGCACGAAAATCGAATCATAGACCTTGAGCTTCACCGGCAGCTCGATCTTGCCTTCGGGCGTGTCGAACCGGATCGCCTCGATCTCGTCCTGCAACCGGCGCAGCATCGCGGTGTGCTGTTCGGAAGGAAAGCGCGCTACCTTGAAATTGGTCGGCAAGGTCACCTGGAGCACGTTGACCTTCTCTTCCGGCGGCCGGATCGCCTGGGGGTCCGGGCTGCACAGCGTGATGAAGGCCGGATCGAAGTTGTTCCAGACGCTGGCGTCGGTATAGGCGGGCTTGAGCGCGTCGGCGTCAAGGCCCGGGACGCGCCGCAAATAGGCGAGCGGCGGCATGTTCATGATCGATATGCACGGCACTTTGGCGCGCGCCACGGCATCAAGCAGTTCGCGCACGCCCGGCGAGCGATATTGCGGCTCCTGCATGGCGAGGCCGACGAGGTCATAGTCCTTCGGATCGACGTCGGCGGTTCCGCCGGCGCTGACCTTGCCCGGCAGCTTGCGCGAGTCGAGCTCGATCGGCGTGCTGCGGCCCCGCACCGGCAAACGCACCCGGAAACCCTCGGCGTTGATCAGGCCGGCTTCGGCAGGCAGGCAGACGAGCTTGATGTTGTGGCCGCCGAACAAGAGCTTGGACGCAAGCAGCGACCCATAGGACGCGCCCATGATGAGGATATTATAGGTTGCCGCCATCGCGCACCTCCTGAAAGGGTAACACGGCCGGCAGCGGACCGGCGATCACTCGCAGTGCTTAAATATGGGAGCCGCCAGGTCGGCGCAATGCGGGCCAAGACGATCGCTCGCAAAAAAGCGCACCGACCCGAGGGTCGACTCAGCGGTGGCACACAATATTCGAGCGATTGCAGCTTACGCGCAATCGCTCGAATGCGTAGGCGCTGTGTCGGGTGCGCGGTCGCGCGCCCTTCCAGGCGGACGAGAAGGGCTCAGGTGCTACCGCTTTCGGAGCCGCCGCCGGTGAAAAGCGATCCCAGGAGCGATGGCGAGGACGGAGCCGGGGCCGGTTCCACCGCGGGTATCGGCGCCGGCTTCTTCGCCGGGGCCTTGCGCTTGGGGGCCGCCTTCTTCGTGACCTTCTTCGTGACCTTCTTCGTGACCTTCGCCGCCTTCTTTGCGGTCTTCTTCGGCGCTTTCTTCGCCGCCGACTTCATTGTTTTCTTCTTCTTGCGCGCCGGAGCGGCCTTCTTCGTGGATTTCTTCTTCGCCTTCGACTTCTTTGCCATGATCGTCCTCCCGATCCATGCTGCGTACAATATCCCGTCGGCTCCCGATGGGAAGCCGGGTTCACGCGACAATAACCGACCGAGCCCCCGTTCAGCCCGCGGTCACGGACGGGCGCATGGCCGAACGCGGCCGATACTCCCGAAGCGCTGGCGGACATGGCCCCCCGGTGGCCCAGTCGATCAGCTCGACCGTATGGACGACCGGCAGCCTCGTGCCCGCGGCGATCTGCGTCATACAGCCAATATTGCCTGCTGCAATCACATCAGGTCGCAATCTCTCGATAGTCCCGACTTTGCGCTCGCGCAACCTTCTTGCGATGTCGGGCTGCAGAATATTGTACGTTCCGGCCGAGCCACAGCACAAATGGCCCTCCGGCACGTCCTTCACCGCGAAGCCCAACTTGAGCAGCAGCTCTTTCGGCTGCCGGGTAATCCGCTGTCCGTGCTGCAACGCGCACGCCGAGTGATAGGCGACGACAAGTCCGTCGGCGTTTTGGCTAGGCTTAATCGGCAGCGCCTGGAGATATTCGGTGATATCCTTGGTGAGGCTTGCCACCTTGCGGGCACGGTTGGCGTAAGCCGAATCGGTGCGCAGCATGAAGCCGTAATCCTTCACCGTGGTGCCGCAGCCCGAGGCCGTGATCACGATCGCATCGAGACCCTCAAGGTTGGTCCATGCGTCGATATTGGCACGCACCTGCGCCAGCGCCTCATGCTCCCGGCCCATGTGATGGACCAGCGAGCCGCAGCAGCCCGCGCCCTCAGGCAGCACCACTTCGACGCCGAGGCGTGTGAGCGTGCGAATCGCGGCGGCATTGATCTGCGGCGCCAAGATGTCGTTGACGCAGCCCACGAGCAGCCCCACGCGACCGTTTTTCCGCGGTCCCGCGGCCTTGAACACCTGCGGGGCGAGCGGGCGCTGCGGCCTGCTCGAGGGCGAAAGACGGAGCATGGCGGCCAGCCGTTTGAGCCCGATGGCCTGTGCCAGCGGCGCGAACGGCTTGCCGAGACGCGCCGCATCGAGTGCAAGACGGAAGCGCTGCGGATAAGGCAAGAGCTTGGCGAGCATGGCGCGCATGACGCGCTCGGTCAGCGGACGGCGGTAGGTGCGCTCGATGTGAGCGCGGGCGTGGTCGACCAGGTGCATGTAATGCACCCCGGACGGACAGGTCGTCATGCAGGCGAGGCACGACAGGCAGCGATCGACATGCAGGACAACCTCCGCCGTCGCCGGCCGATCGTTCTCAAGCATATCCTTGATCAGGTAGATGCGCCCGCGCGGCGAATCGAGCTCGTTGCCGTCGAGCACGTAGGTCGGGCAGGTGGCGGTGCAAAAACCGCAATGCACGCAGGCGCGCAGGATCTTTTCCGCTTCCGCTACGTCCGGGTCGGCCAGCTGCGCGAGAGTGAAGGAGGTCTGCATGGTTACACGCCCGCCCACATGCGCCCGGCATTGAGCACGCCCCGTGGATCGAAACTCTCTCGCACGCGCTTCGTCAATGCGGCAAGCGCGGCAGGCTCCGGTTCGAAGACGTCAATCGCGGCGCGCACGGCGGCTGGCGCGCGGATGAGCGTGGCGTAGCCGCCAACCGCCGCGACGGTGGATCGCACCAGCTGCGCGCCGGCATCGTCCGTGGCCGGCAATGCCGCCCAGACGAGCCCGCCGCCCCAGTCGTACATGATCTCGGCCTCGGCCCGGTCGATGAGCGCGTGCCCGACTTCGGCGCCGCGCGATGGCGCCGTCGAAATCCGCCACACACAGCGTTCGCCGGCGGGCCCGGCCGCAGCGAACGGCGCGATGTCGCGGACCGCCCGCCACAGCGCGCGCGAAGGCGCCTCCCCCAGAGTGCCAAGCGTGCCAAATGGCGCCGCGAGCTTTTCCAGAACCGCCTTGCGATGCGCGATCGAAGGAGCGACGCCTTCGAGGCGGAACGCGGTGGCGGCACCGCCCGCGGCCGTGATGGCGGCGATGCGCGCGGCGACTGGAGCCGGCAAATGCGCAGCCGCCGAGACATCGGCGGCGGAGCCGACGGTCGTCGTCATGAGCTTGCTCGCCGTTACATCGTCGAGGTTCAGCGCGAAGACGGTCTCCTCGGTCTCCGCCCGCGGCGGCGTCTTGAGCGTGACCTCGGTCATGGCCGCAAGCGTACCCCAGGAGCCGGCGAGAAGCTTGCAGAGGTCGTAGCCGGTGACATTCTTCACCACGCGGCCGCCGGATTTGAACGTCTCGCCGCGGCCGGAAACGGCGCTGACGCCGAGGAAATGGTCGCGCGCCGCGCCGGCTTTGAGGCGCCGCGGGCCGGACAGGTTGGCCGCCAGCGCGCCGCCGATCGTGCCGCCTGTGGCCGCAGTACCGAGCAGCGAGCCATAGTCCATCGGCTCGAAGGCAAGTTCTTGGCCGCTCCGCGCAACCAGCGCCTCGATCTCGGCAAGCGGCGTGCCGGCTTTGGCCGAGAGCACCAGCTCGGCCGGCTCGTACAGCGTGACACCGGACAACCCGGACAGATCGAGCGTGGCGTCCCATTGCGCCGCCCGGCCGATCGCGCGCTTGCTGCCGCGGCCGACGAGCTCGAGCGTCTTGCCGCCGGCAAGCGCCCATTGGATCGCCTGCTCGACCTCGGCTGCATCGCGCGGTTTGAGGGTGTGATACATCAGAACCGCGGAATATCCGGAAACGCCACTTGGCCGGCATGAACGTGCACGCGGCCGAGCTCGGCGCAGCGATGCAGCGTCGGGAAGACCTTCCCCGGGTTGAGCAAGCCCCGGTCGTCGAAGGCGCACTTCACCCGCTGTTGCTGGTTGAGATCGCTCTCGGAAAACATCGCCGGCATCAGATCGCGCTTCTCGACGCCGACGCCATGCTCGCCGGTGAGCACGCCGCCGACCTCGACGCAGAGCCGCAGGATGTCGGCGCCGAAAGCTTCGGCACGCTCGAGCTCGCCCGGCTTGTTGGCGTCATAAAGGATCAGTGGATGCAGGTTGCCGTCGCCGGCGTGAAACACATTGGCGACGCGCAGGCCGTATTTCGCCGACATCTCCTGCGTGCGGCGGAGCACCAGCGGCAGCTTGGCGCGCGGGATGGTGCCGTCCATGCAGTAATAGTCCGGCGAGATGCGGCCGACGGCCGGGAAAGCGGCCTTGCGGCCGGCCCAGAACAACAGCCGCTCCTCTTCGGAATTGGAGACGCGGTACGTCACCGCACGACATTGCCGGGCGATGTCCTGGACGCGCTCGAGCAGATGATCGACCTCGGCGCGCGGGCCGTCGAGTTCGACGATCAACAGCGCCTCGACGTCGAGCGGATAGCCGGCATGAACGAATTCCTCGGCGGCGTGGATGGCGGGGCGGTCCATCATCTCCATGCCGCCGGGAATGATGCCGGCACCGATGATGCGTCCGACGCAGTCGCCGGCATCCTCCGAGCTGGCAAAACCGACCAGCGCCGCGCGCGCGGTTTCCGGTTTTTTGAGGATGCGCACCGTCACTTCGGTGACGACGCCGAGCATGCCCTCCGAGCCGGTGACGATGCCCAAAAGATCATAGCCGCCGGAATCGAGATGCCGGCCGCCGAGCCGCACGATCTCGCCGGTTATCAGCACCAGCTCGCAGCCGAGCACGTTATTGGTGGTGACGCCGTATTTCAGGCAATGCACGCCGCCGGAATTCTCCGCCACATTGCCGCCGATGGTGCAGGCGATCTGCGAAGAGGGATCGGGCGCATAATAGAAGCCGGCGTGCTCCACCGCCTGGCTGACCGCGAGGTTGGTGACGCCGGGCTCGACGATGGCGACACGATTGTCAAAATCGATCTCGCGGATGCGATTGAACTTGGCCATGCCGAGGAGCACGCCGTCGCCGAGCGGCAGCGCGCCGCCCGATAGCGAGGTGCCCGCCCCGCGCGGCACCACCTTGATGCCTTCGCGGTGGCAGTAGGTCAGCACCGCTGCGACCTGCTCAGTCGTTTCCGGCAGCACCACCACCATGGGCAGCTGACGATAGGCAGTGAGCCCGTCGCTCTCGTAGGGCCGCATGGCGTGCTCGAGCGCGATGACCCCCTCGCCCGGCACGATGCGTTGCAGCGCCGCCACGATCTCGGCACGACGGGCCAGCACGGTCTCATCAGCTTGGGGCATGGCAACCGGCATCGGACCCTCTTCGTCGTTTTCTCTATCACTCTTTCTCGATCATTATAGCGGGAAACAGCAGCCGCAGTACGCTGCAGCGTCGCGCGCGGGCCTCATTGCGCACAAGCTGGTGTTGCCAAAAAGCACCAATTGCATGAAATCGGATCAACAGTGGAAATTGGATTGGCACCGCGGCATTTGTTTTTTATAGGTAATTGCCCCCGTTGCGTGAAGCTGATTCCTACTCGTTCGTGCTCGTTCGTACTCGTGCCTCCCGCATGGAGTACGGCGACCAAATCGGATGGGCCTATGATGAGGGGGGATTCTGGTCGTTTCGCTGCCTGCCCGCGGCAGTGCCGACTTGTATCCGCAACCGCGGTGCTCCTGCTCGCTGGTTTTCTCACAATTGGCTACGCGCCGCCAGCGAACGCGCTACCGAGCTACGCTCGCCAGACCGGGCAGCCTTGCGGCACCTGTCACACCGATTTTGCCGGCCTTACGCCTTACGGCCGTCTTTTCAAGATCGGCGGCTACACGGCGGGCGGCGGTCGGTACCGCTCAACGCTGTTTCCCAGCTCTGACGATTCCAGCACCAGTCAGAAGCCTTATGTGCCGCCGATTGCGATGATGGCCATCGTCGGGTTCACCAACACGGAGGCGCCGCTTTCGCCGCCGACTGCACCGTACAGCGCCAACAACAATGTGGTGGTATCCCCCATCAGCTTCTTTTACGGCGGCGCCATCACCGATCACATCGGCACGTTCGCGCAGGTCACCTATAATGCGCCGCCGCCGGGCGGCTTCAGCGATCCATTCGGACATACCTGGACCTGGGACAATACCGACATCCGTTATGCGGACTCGCGGAGGCTTGGCAGCTTTGACCTCACATACGGCATTACCGCCAACAATAATCCGACCGTACAGGACCCTTGGAACACGACGCCGGCCTGGGCCTTCCCCTACGCCGCGTCGACGATCGCGCCTACGCCCGCGACCCACACCATCATCGACGGTACTTTTGCAGCGCATGTAGGCAGCATCGGCGCTTACGCTTTCATCAACAATGCGCTCTACCTCGAGGCGTCGGTCTACAGCACGCTGAATCCCACCGCGCAGAACTATCTCGGCACCGATCCGTTTGGCGCACCCGGGCTGTTCGACGCGGCGCCCTATTGGCGCGCGGCCTTTGAACCCCATTGGGGCAATCATTGGCTCGAGGTCGGAACTTTCGGCATGCTGGCCGACATTCATCCCTGGATGATGCCGGGAACGACGACGACCTCGACTTTCTCGCAGACCGACAAGTACACCGACATCGGCTTCGATACGCAATATCAGTATCAGGGAAATAACTTTTGGATCACGCTGCGCGGCACCTACATCTACGAATTCCAAAAGCTGGATGCGAGTTTCGCCAACGGGCTTTCCGCCAACCCGACGGACACTCTCAACGAAGCGCGGGCCTATGCCTCGCTCGCTTACGGCAACGACAACCGGGTGGTGTTGACCGGCCAATACTTCGACACTTGGGGCAGCCCCGATCCGATCGTGTACGGCGGACTTGCCAGCGGCTTCAGTCCGAACAGCGACGGCTGGATCGCCGAGATCGCCTACATTCCGTTCATCAGCAGCGCTGCGCCGGGCTGGCCTTGGTTCAACGCCCGCGTTGGGCTGCAATATACCTGGTACAACAAATTCGACGGAACCACCGTTGGCGCGAGCGCCAACAATACGCTGTTCCTCTATTTGTGGTTGGCGATGTAGCAGGATGTCCCGACATCCCGGAGGCTTTCAATGAAAGCAACACTGCTTCTCGGCGCAGCGCTGTCGCTGTTGACCATTCCTGCATTTGGCGCCGATCTCGGAACGGACACGCTATTCAAAGCGCCTCCGGTATCGCAACCCTTCGCATGGACGGGCTGCTATGGCGGTGCGCACGCCGGAGGCGGCTGGGCCAGCAAGGCGATCACCGACCCGGTGCAGCTGGTGCAGGACTCGTTTTCGGGAGCTCCGGTCACAACCGGAGTCACCACGGCCAACGTCAGCCTGACTGGGTTCGTTGGCGGCGGGCAAGTCGGTTGCGATTACCAGTTCGCCCCGACCTGGGTCGTCGGCATCGAGGGTGCCGCCTCGGGGGCGACCTTGAAAGGCAGCACGAGCGTTGGGCTGCCGCTGGGATTGCCCGGCGAAGCGGCATCCGTCACCGGCGCCATGGATTTGCTTCCCAGTCTGACCGCGCGTTTCGGATATGCGGCCGACCGTTGGCTGTTTTACGTCAAGGGCGGTGGAGCCTGGGTAAGCGACAGCTACAGCGTTACGGGAACATTCACGGGCATTCCGTTCGATTTTGAAGGCCTCGACTTGCGCTTCGGCTGGACTGTAGGCGGCGGTGTCGAGTGGGCATTCTCGGACTTGTGGTCGGCCAGACTAGAATACGACTACTATCAGTTCGGCAATGGCAGCGTGCTGATGTCCGATTCAACCAACGTGCTATCCGGTCCAGTCAACGTCAAGCAAAGCGTTCAGATCGTTAAAGCGGGACTGAATTTTCACGTGTGGTGGGGCCAGTAGATCGGCTTTAAGGTTTAAATAAATGCTGACGAGACCGCGCCTTCGACACGCTGCGACTAGACCGCCAAACAAAAGACGTTTGCGCCGGATCGTGAAAGTCCTCGGGTTGCAGTTGACATTGCCCTCAGCCGTCTTGGCGGTTGCTTTCGCCACGGCAGCCCACGCGAAGGACGCGGACACGACCGTTTCCAAGCAAGCCGTTGAAGCTAAGATAAAATACTGCGAAGTCTGCCACGGGCCATCAGGACAAGGTTTTCAAGGATATTATCCGATACCGCGACTCGCCGGCCAACAACCCGAATACATCAAGAACCAGTTGGAGGCTTTCGACGAGCGCCGGCGGGTGAACCCGATCATGTTCAATGTGGCGCACGTCCTGAGCCCGGCGATGCAAACGGCGCTCGCCTCGGATTTTAACAAGCTCAATCCGAAGCCCTTCGGGGGCGGCCAGAAGGACCTCGTGGCCGCGGGAAAGAAGATCTTTGAGGAAGGAATTGCCAATACCGATGTTCCGCCGTGCGCTTCGTGTCACGGTCCGGAGGCTAAAGGCGACGGGCAATTTCCTCGTTTAGCAGGTCAGCTCCCTGATTACGTTCTCAAGAAACTGACGAACTGGACCAAAGAGCGGGGTCAAGATCCGGCAAAACCCGACACCTCCGCCATCATGCAGCCGATTGCGCATGGCTTGACCGAGCCGCAAATCAAAGCAGTTGCGGCCTATCTCAGTTACTTGCAATGACCCCTGCCATTCGGTCCAGATCATGAAACTCATCAACTCATATCGGACTTTTCGCCCATGGGGAGGACCACTGCAAAGGGGGTGCCGGATTTTGCAGCTGGTCGGCTTGGCGGTTCTGACGATCGTATTCTCCGCGACAAGCCGCGCCGACGCGGCCGCGAGTTCCAATAGCGCCGTTGTGGCCAAGCTGGCGTACTGCCAGGATTGCCACGGGCAATCGGGACAAGGTTATCGCGGATTTTTTCCCATACCGCGACTGGCCGGGCAGCAAATCGAGTATTTGGAGAATCAGTTACGCGCCTTTGTCGAGCGCCGGCGGCCGAATCCTATCATGTCCAACGTGGCGCACGTGCTCAGCCCGGACATGATCACGGCACTGGCCGCGAAATTCAGGGACTTCAATCCGAAGCCCCTCGGCGGTGGTCCAAAGGACCTCGTGGCCAAGGGAGAAAGAATCTTCCAAGACGGGGTCCCCGAAGCCAATGTGGCGGCCTGCGCCGCCTGTCACGGCCCCAAAGCTCTCGGCTACGAGCAAATTCCTCGCTTAGCCGGTCAGCTCTATCCGTACCTCATCAAGGAGTTGACGAACTGGGGCAAAGAACGCGGGCAAAATCCGGCACATCCGGACGCATCGTTCATCATGGCGCCGATTGCGCACAGCTTGACCAAATCGCAAGTCGACGCCGTGGCGGCCTATCTCAGTGATCTGAAGTAACGAACGCCTTCTGTTTGGCATGTCGCCGCTCATGAGAAGCAGAAACGTGGAATTCGGAACATGAAATACACCCGGCTCAAGATAGCGGTTGTGGCAATGGCTTGCTTTGCCGTTTCCGCGGCGGCAGCTCACGCCGAGAGCCTCGCTATTCGCAATTGCACGTGGTGCCACGGCGGATCGGCGCAAGGCTATACGCCGGCGCCGCGCTTGGCCGGACAGCGGCCCCAATACATCGAGAAGCAACTGATGAATTTCAGCGCGCACACGCGCGACAATCCGTTTTCGAAATTATACATGTGGGGCGCCGCAGCGAATCTCAGTCCGCTCGCCGCGCGCAATTTGGCCGTTTATTTTTCGACGATACCGCCGAAAGCCGCCAACGACGGCGACCGGGAGCTCGCCGCTGCAGGCAGAGCGATTTATCAGGAGGGAATTCCGGATGCCAACATTGTGGCCTGCGTCGCCTGCCATGGCCCGAATGCACAGGGCGTTGGCGAAATTCCCCGTCTGGGAGGGCTGGCGTACACCTATTTGAAAAGGAGGCTCGAGCAATGGGGCCAAGGCTACCATGCCGCCGCCGGGCCGCCGATGCCGCAAATCGCCAGCAAATTGTCGCCGAAACATATTGCTGCGCTCGCGTCCTATCTCAGTTTTATGAAATAGATCGGCATAGTAGGCCGCGTATAGCCCGACCGAATAAAGGATTCTGTGGCGCAGCGGGGCAGTTGACGCGTCAAACCACAAGGGAACACATCGACATTGCGGTCGCGAGCGCGACCCGGCTAACCGCGAAAGGGAAGGCATGATGATGAAGACGCTGATTGTGGCCGCTGCGTTGTTCGCTGCTTCGACGGCAGTAGGACTGGCGCAGGACGTTGAGAAGGGTACCAATTCGTTCAAGAAATGCCTGCCCTGCCATTCCATCGGCCCCGATGCGAAGAACAAGATCGGCCCGGAACTCAACGGCCTCGATGGCCGCAAGGCCGGCACCGTGCCCGGCTACAACTATTCCGACGCCAACAAGAATTCCGGCATCGTCTGGGATGAGACAACCTTCAAGGAATACATTAAGGACCCCAGGGCCAAAATCCCGGGCACCAAGATGACCTTTCCTGGCATCAAGAACGAGCAGGAGATCAACGACCTGTGGGCCTACCTCAAGCAGTTCGACGCCGACGGTAACATCAAGAAATAGCCCGGCGTCCCACGATTTAGGTCCTTTGTGGAGCCGCGAGTGGCGACTTCGAGGCTCCCAGGGTGCTCGGGCGCTTCCTAGCCTAATGGCCAGTCTTGAAATCGCAGTGCCCGGTCGTGATTTTGGCAACGCCTGAATTTGCGCCGCACGTTGATTTTAGTCAAAGCACCATTACCGTTTGGTGTTTTCCATGGTGCACGAAGAGTCGGTTCTGATCAGCACCAAGCGGGACGGCCGCAAGGATGTGACCACACACTTGCAGCCGTCTCTGACCCTTGCACGGCAGCCTGCCTGGAGGGCAAGGCGCATTAGGCCTTGGTGAGGGATGTAGGAGCTTCGCTCCGTAATGCCGGAAATGCAACTTAGCTCCGATACCCCCCAAGTTCTGCTGTTCGCCTATAACCTGGTCGCGCTCAAAGCCATTTCAAGCAAGCTGCCCGAGGCAGATTTTTTGGACTGCGACAGGGTCGATCCAATTGCCGGATAAGACGGAAAGAGCGCCTAACTGATTGAATGCAACCCTCGTACCCGCAGGGCGCCTCAATCTCATCACGATTCAGATCAATGACTGTTAGTCACGCCTCTGGGGATTGCAGACGTTGAAGTTGCTGGCAGTATTGTCTGCGGTCCTGCTCGCAGGATGCGCTACGTTTCACGTTGAGCCGGCCAACCTGCCGTTGCCCGCCCCTGAGAACAACCTTATCGAGAATGATCCCGGCCTATCCGGCAATGACGATGACCTTTTTGTCGGACTGGCATTTTCCGGAGGCGGTATGCGAGCTGCCGCCTTCTCTTACGGTATTCTCACCGAATTTGATCGCATTCCGATTCGCTCCAAAAATACAACCACTCGATTGATTGACCACGTCGACTTCCTATCGGGAGTTTCCGGCGGCGCCATCACAGCTGCTTACTTTGGCTTAAATGGGCGCGCTGCGCTTGCCAATTTTCGTGAGCAGTTTTTGATGCGCGATGCCGAGGAATCCCTCTCAAGCATCTTTAACCCAATGAGTGTCGCGCACGCATACGAGGGTGGCATAAATGGTTCCCAGCAGTTCCCGCGTTGGCTCGATGACAATCTATTTCACGGTGCAACCTTCCGGCAGCTTGGACCGGAACATCGGCCGCGCGTCTGGATCAACGCTTCGGACATATACAATCGCACGCCGTTCGTATTCAGTGAAGAGACCTTCGGTGCTATCTGCAGTGATCTGGCATCGTATCCCATTGCTAACGCTGTTGCGGCCTCGGCTGCGATGCCGGTGATTTTCGCGCCTGTCGTATTACGAACGTTTCCTGATCGCTGCGCGTCCACGATGCCAAATTGGATTCAACGGGCGCGGCGTGAGGCAACGGCTCCTCCCATTCTGAAGGTATATGCCAACGCCCTAACCCGTTACCGGGACGGCTCTATGTCTACATAAAGCTTCTCGACGGAGGGCTTGTCGATAATTATGGGCTGTCCGGGTTCACGATTGCCAGACTCTCGGCAAATACGCCGTATGCTCCGTTAACCGCGAGGCAGGCGGCGAATGTGCACCGTGTACTGTTTCTCGTCATCGATGGAGGCAAGGGCCCTACCGGAGATTGGACAAAGACTGCAGAAGGTCCTACCGCTCCGGAGATTGTTGTAGCCGCCGCCAATACGGCGCTCGATTCGGGTCGCCGTGCAAGCTATACAGCCTTTGACCGCACGATGTCCGAGTGGCGCGATGGACTCGTCCGCTGGCGATGTGCTCTTTCGGCGGAAGAAATGCGTAAATATGGCGCATCCAACGGATCGAATTGCCGAGACCTGAAATTCTTTGTTGGGCTTGTCAGCTTTGACGATCTTGGCAGACAACGTGCAGATGAACTCAATTCAATGCCAACGCGCTTTAAGATGACGCCCCAAACAGTGGAATCAGTGGTTGGAGCAGCCCGCGACGCGCTGCGCGCAAATGCAACCTTTCGAATGTTTCTATCATATCCGTAGACAAATATGCACAAGCAATTTGACGCTTTGATACAATTGCTCCCGTGTGCACAGAATTGACATAAGTCAAATCCGTCGCGGACGTGCGTCCTGCCACGCGGCGGTCCCGAGGCCACAACCAGGCCCGCCGGTCGCGACCAACGGCAAGCGAATTCCGCTGAGTTGACCTAAGTCAAAGCCCCGACAATCGATTGTCCATATTTTTTAGAATTGACGAGAGGAGGGTTAAATGTCAGCCCTGCCCAGTCGACATAAGAGTAGGTCTCCTTTCGACGCCATTCTGCAATGGTGCCGAGACTGGGCCAGAAGCGACCCTGAATCGGAGCTGAATGGCTTCGGCGATGCGGACGTTGAGCGTATCGCCGAAGATGTCGGGGTGTCTGCTGCCGAACTGCGCACGCTGGCGATGTTCGGTCCCGAAGCAGCGGACCTTTTGCTGCGCCGAATGGCGGCACTTGACCTCGACCGCAATGAGATCGCCCGAATTGAACCGCAAACGTTCCAGGATCTGCAGCGGGTTTGCATCATGTGCGAACATCACCGGCGATGCGCACGGGACTTTTCGCGCGATTCCGCGAGCGACGCATGGAAGGAATATTGCCCGAACGCCGCAACGCTTATCGCGCTGAATGCGCTGCCCTGGGCGGCGCGGTATGACTGGTAAATCGACAATCTTTGACGCATTATCGCTGCGCAGACGACTTCCACAATCCCTCCGGACCGCCGTCGGCGTGACCACCACATTCATCGCGTCGGCGGCAAAACTTTGCCGTTCATAGACATCCGGTAAGGCCATTACGCCGGTTGCGACCACCAGGTCCTTGACGTGCAAAACCCAAAAGGAACATACACATATGCCCGGTCGCGGAGCGCGGCCGGGCGAACCGGGAAAGGGAAGACATGACGATGAGGACACTGATCGTGACCGCCGCATTGATCGCCGCTTCGACGGGAACAGGATTGGCGCAAGATGTGGAGAAGGGCCAGAACGCGTTCAAGAAGTGCCTGCCTTGTCATAGCATTGGCCCCGGCGCGAAGAATAAGATCGGCCCGGAACTCAACGGCCTCGATGGCCGCAAGGCCGGCGCCGTGCCCGACTTTAACTATTCCGACGCCAACAAGAATTCCGGCATCGTCTGGAACGAGGCGAATTTTAAAGAATACATCAAGGATCCCAGGGCCAAGGTCCCCGGCACCAAAATGATCTTCGCCGGCATCAAGAACGAGCAGGAAGTCAACGACCTGTGGGCTTACCTCAAGCAGTTCGACGCCGACGGCAACATCAAGAAGTAGCTGGACACAGGGGCCGAACGCCCTTGATCTCGCTCAAACGTCGCTGGCGCGGAGCATGACATAAGTGATTGACCGATCGCCGCTGACCGAGGAGACGCCGTCATGATCAAGGACATCGTTGTCAATCTTAGCGTCGGCGAAGGTGCGCGCCCCGCCGGTGACTTTGCCGTGTCCGTCGCCGCCGCGTTCGACGCGCACCTCGCCGGTATCGCCTTCCTCTACGACCCGATCGTTCCGGTGTCGGGTGCAGGCTATATCCCCGCCGAAGTGGTCGAGACGCAGGAGCGTGACAACGCCGCCACGGCCAAGGCCGCCATCGACCGCTTCGTCGCGGCGAGCACGCGCGCCGGCGTCGCCGCCGAGCCGCTCACGCTCAGCGCCAGCTTCGCCGGCGTCGGCGACCAGTTCGGCCGTATCGCGCGGCGCTTCGATCTCGCCATCGTCGGCCAAGCCGAGCCCGAGACCAGCGCGGTCGAAGAAGTGATCATCGAAGGCGCCCTGTTCGGATCGGGGCGGCCGGTCATCGTCGTGCCCTATATCCAGAAGGCGCCGCTCAAGCTCGAACGCGTCATGGTGACCTGGGACGGCGGCCGCACGGCGGCGCGCGCCATCGCCGACGCCATGCCGCTCCTGGAGCGGGCGGGGCGCGTCGAAGTGGTCATCATCGCCAACGAACGCGGTAAGCAGGACGAGATCGAAGGTGCGGACATGGCGCAGCATCTCGCCCGCCATGGGCTGAACGTGGATGTCAAGCGCACCGTCGCCGGCGACGTCGATGTCGCCGACGTGCTGCTCTCCCATGCCGCCGACGCCGGCACCGATTTCATCGTCATGGGCGGCTACGGCCACTCGCGCTTGCGCGAATTCGTGCTCGGCGGCGTGACCCGCAGCATTCTGCGCTCGATGACGGCTCCGGTGCTGATGTCACACTGACTTGATTCGAAGTTCCCGCACAGCGTGTAATCACGCCTGGACCTTCGCATCACACCCGCACCGAGACGTCGCTCGTCGGCGGTGGCGCAGCGGGGTAACCTGCCGATCGCGCCGGCAAATGTCCTGCGTCCGTTGTTGACGCGCCGACATGCGGCATGCCACGTTTTGGCACGACCCGCGTCAGGCCCGCCGGGGTTCAGCCAACCGGAAAGTCAAATCCAAGCGCAAGAAATTCGGCACGTAGAGTCGAGGGAGAAAGGGTCCAAAATGGCGGTTCGGCCCGCATGACCGAAATACCGCTGAGGATGGCGATCGGCCCGCGCGACGGCGCGGCTCCGCTGTTGCTGGAGATCGCCAACGTGACCATGCGCTTCGGCGGCATCGTCGCGCTCGAAGCGGTCACCTTCTCCGTGGGCGAAGGCCGGATCGTCGGATTGATTGGGCCTAACGGCGCCGGCAAGACCACCTTGTTCAATTGCCTGAGCCGGCTCTATCGGCCGATGCGCGGCGACATCCGGTTGCAGGGACGGTCCTTGGGCCGCTGCGCGCCCTCGGACATTGCCGCGCTCGGCATCAGCCGCACCTTTCAGAGCCCGACTTTGTTCGCCTCGATGTCGGTCCTGGATAACGTCAAGGTCGGCGCCCATGCGCGCGGCCATAACGGTCCGCTGAGCGATGCGTTGACGCTGCCGTTCACCCGACGCGAGGAGCATGAATTCGAGCAGACCTCGCGCGCGATGCTGGCCTTCGTCGGGCTCGAGAGCGTAGCCGGACAGCCGGCGACGAACCTCTCCTTGGGCGCGCGCAAGCGCGTGGAATTGGCGCGCGCACTCGCGGCGCGACCACTGCTGCTGCTGCTCGACGAACCGGCCGGCGGGCTCAATCACGAGGAAGTGGCGGAACTCGGCATGCTGATCCGCTCGATCCGCGATCAACTCGGCATCACCGTGCTCCTGGTCGAGCATCATATGGGCCTGGTGATGAGTCTTTCAGATCAGGTAGTGGTGCTGAATTTCGGCCGCGTCATTGCCGACGGCTCGCCCGACGAGGTTCGGTGCAATCCAGCCGTGACCGAGGCGTATCTAGGAACACGGCGGCACTGATGGCGCCAATCCTGCAGCTGCGCGCGGTCAAGGCCTTCTACGGCCAATCCGAAGTGCTGCACGGGATCGACGTCGCGGTCGAGGAAGGCGGCATGGCGGTGCTACTCGGCGCCAATGGCGCCGGCAAGACCACGACGCTGCGCGCCATCTGCGGCATGGTGCGCAGCGAAGGTGAGATCCTGTTCGCCGGCGAGCGGCTGGACCGGCGCACGACCGAAGAGATCGCGGGCCTCGGCGTCGCCCATGTGCCGGAAGGACGTGGAACCTTCATCGGCCTGACGGTCGAGGAAAACCTGCGCCTCGGCGGCTATACGCGCGGCGGCCGGCCACAGGCGAGCATGCAGCGCATGTACGGATATTTTCCGATCCTTGCCGAACGCAAGCGGCAACAGGCGGGCGCGCTGTCCGGTGGCGAACAGCAGATGCTGGCCATCGCCCGCGCCTTGATGATGGCGCCGCGGCTGCTGGTGCTTGACGAACCGTCGTTCGGCTTGGCGCCACGAATTGTCGAGGACATTTTCACGATCGTCGAGCGCATCCGGCGGGAGGAGCACGTGAGCGTGCTGTTGGTAGAGCAGAACGCCACGCTCGCGCTGGAGCTTGCCGATCACGCCTACCTCCTCGAAACCGGTTACGTTGTCGCTTCGGGAAGCGCGAAAGCGTTGGCCGACGACCCTCAGATTCGCCGTTCCTATCTCGGGTATTGACGGGCGTTCGATGCACCAGTTGTTGCAGCAGATCTTCTCGGGGCTCAGCGCCGGCGCCATTTACGCAAGCCTCGCTCTGGCCCTGGTGATGATCTATCGCGCCACCGACCTGGTGAACTTCGCGCAGGGCGAGATGGCAATGTTTTCGACCTACATCGCCTGGACGCTGGTCAACGCCGGATTGCCGTTTTGGGGGGCTTTTATCATCACGCTCGTGGTGTCGTTCCTCGGCGGCATGGCGATCGAACGGGTCATCATCCGGCCGGTCGAGAACGCTCCGGTGCTGGCGGCGGTGGTCGTCACCATCGGCTTGGCGCTGATCTTCAATTCGCTGGCGGGGTGGATCTATTCCTATACCGTGCAGGATTTCCAGAGCCCGTTTCCCGATCGCCCCGTGCTCGGCGCGCTGATCACGACGCGCGATCTGGGAGTGATCGGCGTGACGCTGGTGATGCTGGCGCTACTGTTCGCATTCTTCCGCTTCACCGCGACCGGATTGGCGATGCGCGCCGCCGCGCAGAATCCGGCTTCGGCGCGGCTGTGCGGCATCCGGGTGGGACGCATGCTCGCCATCGGCTGGGGCCTAGCCGCGGCGATCGGTGCAGCGGCGGGCATCATGGTGGCGCCGGTTTTATTCCTCGATCCCAACATGATGGGGGGCGTGCTTGTTTACGCCTTCGCCGGCGCGCTGCTCGGCGGCATCACCAGCCCGGTGGGAGCCGTGATCGGCGGACTGATCGTCGGCGTCACCGAGAATCTGGTCGGCACCTATCTCATCGCCAGTCAGCTCAAGCTGACGGTAGCTTTTGCGTTGATCATCCTCGTGCTGGTGTTCAGGCCGAACGGACTGTTCGGCACCGCTATCGTGAGGCGGGTGTAACGATGAACGAAAGCGCCACCGCCGTTGGCACCGATGCGCCTACCGCCGGCCGCTATGCCGGGCTGAGCGTCGGTGCGTGGCGATGGATCGGCGCCCTGGCGCTGATTGTGCTTGCTGTCGTGCTGCCGTTCGGCCTCAGCAAGTATCACGTGTTCGAGCTGACTTTGGTGATGATCTACGCCATCGCCGTGCTCGGTCTCAACATCCTCACCGGCTACAATGGGCAGATCTCGCTCGGCCATGGCGCCTTCTTCGCCGCGGGGGCTTATACCGCGGCGATCCTGATGCATTACTATGGCGTGCCCTATTGGGCGACGGTGCCGCCGGCGGCTTTAATTTGTTTCGTGCTCGGGGTGCTGTTTGGACTGCCGGCGTTGCGCTTCGAAGGTCCTTATCTCGCGCTCGTCACTTTGGCGATGGCACTGGCAATGCCGCAATTGCTCAAATACTTCGACAACTGGACCGGCGGTCAGCAGGGCATCAACTTGATCAAGCCGCTGCCGCCGGCAGGCCTCGGCATCGACCGCGATCGCTGGCTCTACCTTGTGGTTCTAGCGGTGCTGTTGGTGGCGATGCGTATTGCCGCCAACATGCTGCATGGCCGGACCGGCCGCGCCTTGGTCGCGATCCGCGACCATCCGATCGCGGCGGCGGCTATGGGCATCCACACCGCCCGTTACAAGACGCTGGCCTTCGGCACCTCTACGCTGTTTACCGGCGTGGCCGGCGCGCTCGCCGCCATCGTCGTCGGTTATGTTTCCCCGGAGGGCTACAGTCTGTTCCTGTCTATCTCTTTCCTGGTGGGTTCGGCCGTCGGCGGCATTGCGACAATTGGCGGCGCGATTGTCGGCGGACTTTTCATTCAATTCGTGCCCAATCTCGCTAATGATATTTCCGACGCCGCCCCGGGGGCGGTCTATGGGCTGGCGATGCTGCTGTTCATGTACGCCATGCCGCGCGGGGTGGTGGGCTCGTTCGGACCTTGGATTGCCCGGTCGATGCGGCAAATTGCACAGCATCGCGCGGGCTTTCGGAGCAAGTAACAAAGAGTGAAAAGTGAAAGGGAGAACGTCATGACCATGAAGCAGACTCTCGCATGGGGTTTGGCAACCGCCGGCCTCGTTCTCGCCAGCGGACTGGCTTTTGCCGCTGGCCAATATGGCCCGGGCGCCACCGACACCGAGATCAAGATCGGCAACACCGAGGCCTATAGCGGACCGGCTTCCGCCTACGGCGCGATCGGCAAGGCAGAGACCGCCTATTTCAACATGATCAACGAACAGGGCGGCATCAACGGCCGCAAGATCAACTTCATCAGCCGCGACGACGGCTACAGCCCGCCGAAGACCGTCGAGGTGGTGCGCAAGCTGGTCGAGGAAGACCAGGTTCTTTTCATATTCAACCCGCTCGGCACACCGCCCAACACCGCGATCCAGGGTTATCTGAACGACAACAAGGTGCCGCAACTGTTCGTCGCCACCGGTGCCGACAAGTGGAACGACCCCAAGCATTTTCCCTGGACCATGGGCTACCAGCCCAGCTACCGGATCGAGGCGCGCATCTATGGCCGCTACATCCTCAAGAATTTGCCGAACGCCAAGATCGCCGTGCTTTATCAGAACGACGATTTCGGCAAGGACTACCTCATCGGCCTGCGCGAAGGCCTGGGCGACAAGGCGGACAAATTGATCATCGCCACCCAGACCTATGAAACCACCGATCCGACCGTCGATTCGCAAATCGTGTCGCTGCAGGGCAGCGGCGCCGATGTCCTGCTGACGGCGGCCATCCCCAAATTCGCAGCGCAGGCGATCCGCAAGGTCTACGACATCGGCTGGAAGCCGACGCACTTTATGACCAACGTATCGAGTTCGGTCGGCGCCGTGTTTAAGCCCGCTGGACCCGAGAAGGGCATCGGCATCATCTCGGCCGCCTACGGCAAAGACCCCACCGATCCGCAGTGGAAGGACGCGCCCGACTTCAAGGAATGGCTGGCGTGGATGAAGAAATACAATGCATCAGGCAACATCGCCGACGCCAACAACGTTTACGGTTACGGAGTGTCGTACTTCCTGGTCCAGGTGCTCAAGGCGTGCGGCGACAACCTGACTCGTGAAAATGTGATGAAACAGGCAGCCAACATCCACGGCCTGACAGGACCGATGGCGCTGCCCGGCATTACCATCTCGACCAGCCCGACCGATTACGCCCCGATCAAGCAGATGCAGCTGGAGAAATTCGACGGCAACACCTGGCAGCTGTTTGGCGAGGTGATCTCGGGAGGGTCCGGTAGCTGACGAGGCGCACGTTGCGATAAAAGCGAGTGGCCGGCGTGCCGGCCACTCGCAGCGGCTAAACGTGACGTTCTATTAAAGTCAGCTGGCGCGCATCAGCAGCAGTCCGCCGGTCACGATTACAAAGATGACGGCGGTGGTGCCGAGTACCGTGGCGATGTGGCGCCAGCCGAGGCCGACGATCGTCTGCACCGAGGTGGCGAGGCCGAGCGCAGCGATCGCAAGAAGCAAGCCCCAGTTTGAGGCTTCCACCAAGAAGCCCTTGATCGGCGCATAGGCCGGCAGCAGCGCCGGCGCCAACGGCATGGCGCTGTTGAGCGCGCAGAGCACGAGGAACACGAAGGCGAAGACCGGCAGCGGCACCCTCGCCTCGCCGTGCTTCATGCCGAGCCGCGTGAAATAGCCGCTCACGCCCAAAACCACCGGCAGCAGCAGGAAAACGCGGAACAGCTTGACGATCACCGCGGTATTGCCGACGGCTGTGGATACCGCATAGCCGGCGCCGGCCACCTGCGCCACATCGTGGATGGTGCCGCCCAACATGACGCCGGTTGTCTGCGCATCGAAGCCGAGCAGAAGGCAAACCAACGGATAGACCAGCATGGACAGCGTGGCGATCGCATTGATCGCCACCACGACGAAGGCGATATCCGCCGCTTTGCCGCGATAATCCGGCACCACGGTGGAGACCGCCAAGGTCGCCGAGGCGCCGCACACTCCCGTGCCGACGCCGGCGAGCGCGCCGAACCCCGGCGGCTGCCCGCTCCAGCGGGCCAAGATAAAGCCCGCGGCGATGGTCGCCACCATGGCGGCGACCAGCAGCGCCGCCGTTCCGCCGCCAAGCGCTGCGATATCGGCTAGTCCCACGCGCAATCCCATCAGCGCCACGGCCCACCGCAGCACGGTGCCCACGCAGAAGGCCATCCCCGGCTGCGGCAGCGGGCGCGCGGCAATCGGGTTGAGCGCGATGCCGACGAGCAACGCGATCACCATGCTCGGGATCGGTACGACGCGCGCGACATAGGGCGCGGCAAGGTATCCGATGAGGGCGACGATCCCGGCCAACACGATCCCGGGTGCAATATTGAGCATGGCGCCGGCGTGGCGACTGCCCACTGGAGATGCTGGCGCGGCCAAGGAAGGCCCTTTCCGATTTTCGGCGGCAATGGCTTCCCATAGCGGAGCTTCTACATCGGTATAAACGATTATATCTCCTTGATTTCATCGTCTTTATCGATTGATATTCCGCCCGGCGGTGCCATGACGCTTGAACAGTTGCGCATCTTTGTTGCCGTTGCCGAACGCGAGCACATGACGCGGGCGGCGGAAGCCTTGCGGCTCACTCAATCCGCGGTCAGCGGCGCCGTTGCGGCGCTCGAAGCGCGCCATAACGTTGCTTTGTTCAATCGGGTCGGCCGGCGGATCGAATTGACCCAGGATGGGCGCATTTTCCTCGACCAGGCCCGCTCCGTGCTGCGGGTCGCGGAAGCCGCGGAGCTTTCACTGCTCGAATTGCGCGGACTGAGCCGCGGTGTCATGACCGTTCATGCGAGTCAGACCACCGGCGCCTATTGGTTGCCGGAGCGCCTGGCGCGGTTCCACGCGAAATATCCCGACATCGACATCAAGCTGTCGTTGGGGAATACCGATCAGGTTGCGGCGGCGGTCAGTTCCGGCCTTGCGGAGATCGGGTTCGTCGAGGGCATGATCCATCAGCCCGATCTGGTGACCGAACAGGTCGATCTCGACGAACTGCTCATCGTTGTCGGGGCGTCGCACCGATGGAGCGGACTGCGTCAGCTCAAAGCCGATCACATCAGCAAAGCCGAATGGATCCTGCGCGAGCGAGGATCCGGGACGCGCTCGGTTTTCGAGCAGGCGCTGGGCCGGATGGGCATTCTGCCGGAACAGCTTCATGTCACGCTGGAGCTGCCGTCGAACGAGGCCATCCGCGCCGCCGTCGAAGCCGGCGCGGGCGTCACCGCCATTTCACGCTTCGTGGTGAGATCCGCTCTGCGCCTGAAAACTTTGCGCGCCGTGCGGTTCATGCCGCTGCAGCGGCCCTTCGTTCTTCTCAAACACCGCGATCGCAACCCCAGTCACGCGGTACGCGCATTCCTCGGTTTGCTCGAACAGCATAAGCCGAGACCATCCGTTGCTCATCCTTAGCGCCACGGAGCCAGACTAATCGGCGTCCATCGGCATTTTCGTTTGCACGACGAGGCCGCGGGCGCGCGCATCGGCCACCCCGAGCGCGCGCAAGGCAACGAGCGTCAGCGACTGCACGATGTCGCGCTCGTGGCCGGACGCATCGGGCGCCAGCGGGCCGATCAGCCCTTCGACAAGCAACCCAGTGAGTGCCGCTGCGGCCAACGCCGCGTCCTGTTCTGGCAAGTGGCCCCCGGTCATGGCCGCGGCGATGCGCAGAGCGAACTCGGCCGCAAGCGATTTGCGAAAAACCAGCCGGACGGCGTCGAGCTCGGCATCGACCGGCTCGGCGATCGCCGCAAAAGCGAGCCGGCGGTCGCGCAGCGCCCGGCCGGCGAACGTCATGATTGCGGCGGACAATGCCGACAGCGGGCCGGGCGCGGCGGCGGCAGCACGGCGCAGCGCGCCGATTTCGCGCTCGGCAATTTCGCCGAGCAGCGCCGCAACCAGATCGACCTTGGCCGGAAAGTAGCGGTAGACCGTCCCCGCCGCGATGCCGGCGCGGGCGGCGACGGTCGCGATCTGCACCGCCGCCATACCGCCTTCGCTCGCCATCTGCCGGGCCGCGGCGATGATCGCGTCGTGGCGTGCGGCCAAGCGGCGGGCGACATTCTCAGTGCGGCGGTAAGGCATGGCGCACCGCGAAATGGGGAATCGCGCCCACACTATAGCAAAGGCTGAACTACGATTCGGGAAATCGTCGGCTTCGCTCCGCAATGACGCGTCAGCCGCCCTTCCCCGCCAGCGATTTGGCGCGAATCTTGGCGAGTGTCGTGGCCGGCGTGATCGCTTCCGGATCGATCGCCAGGCGAATGATCGCCGGCTTGCCGGAGGCCTGCGCTTCCTTGAACGCCGCCGGGAAATCCGCCGTGCGCTCGACGGAGACGCCGAAGCCGCCGAAGGCGCGGGCATAGGCGGGGAAATCCGGATTGCGCAGCTCGGTCGCGACAATGCGGCCTGGATATTCGCGTTCCTGGTGCATGCGGATGGTGCCGTAGATGCCGTTGTCCGCAATGATGACAATAAGCGGCAGGCCGTATTGCACGGCGGTCGCGAATTCCTGACCGTTCATCAGGAAATCACCGTCGCCGGCGAAACAGACCACCGGACGCTCGGGATAAAGCCGCTTCATGGCGACCGCGGCCGGTACGCCGTAGCCCATCGAGCCCGATGTCGGCGCGACATGCTGGCCGAAACGGCGGAAGCGAAAGAACCGGTGAATCCACGCCGCATAATTTCCGGCGCCGTTGCACAGAATGGCGTCGGCGGGGAGGTTGTCGCGCAGCCAGACCATGACCGCGCCGAGATTGACCGCGCCCGGCTGCTCGGTCGGCTTTTCCGTCCAGGCGAGATAGTCGGCGTGCGCGGCCTCGGCCTGGCCGCGCAAGGTGCCCGGCACCTCGAGATGCTCGAGCGCGGCAGCGAAGGCCGTCGGCGTGGCATGGATCGGCAGATGCGGGCTGTACACACGGCCGAGTTCCTCGATGCTCGGATGCACGTGCACGAACGTCATCTGCGGCCGCGGAATATCGAACACGGTATAGCTCTGCGACGGCAATTCCCCCATGCGTCCGCCGATCAGAACGACGAGGTCGGCGGATTTGATGCGGTCGACGAGCTTGGGGTTGGGGCCGATGCCGAGATCGCCGGCATAGCAAGGGTGAAGCGCGTCGAACAGGTGCAGCCGGCGGAACGTCGTGCAGACCGGGAGCGCATATTTTTGCGCGAAGCGCGCGACGCCGTCCGCGGCGGCCTGCGACCAGCGGCTGCCGCCGAGGATCAAGATCGGCGCGCGGGCCGCACCGAGCAATTGCGCCAATTTCGCCATTTCCGCAGGCCCCGGCGAGGTCTCGATGGGCGTGAAGGCCGGCGCGTCCGAGGCGGCGATGCGTTCGATCAGCATGTCCTCGGGCAGGCCGACGACGACCGGTCCCGGCCGCCCGTTCGTCGCCGTGTAAAACGCGCGCGAAACGATCTCCGGTATGCGCGCAGGATCGTCGATCTCGGTCGTCCATTTGGTCATCGAGCCGAACACGGCGCGATAGTCGAGTTCCTGGAAGGCCTCGCGCTCGCGCATTTCGCGCGCGACCTGGCCGACGAACATGACGAGCGGCGTCGAATCCTGGCGCGCGATGTGGATGCCGGGCGACGCGTTGGTGGCGCCCGGTCCGCGGGTGACGAAACAGACGCCCGGACGGCCGGTCACCTTGCCGACCGCCTCCGCCATCATCGCGGCGCCGCCCTCCTGCCGGCACACGGTGATGGCGAGATCGCTGTCGTGAAACGCATCGAGCGCCGCGAGGTAGCTCTCGCCCGGCACGCAGAAGACATGGCGCACGCCATGAATGCGCAGTTGATCGATTAGAACCTCGGCGGCGGTCCGCATATTGTCCTTACCGCGCATCGGCGTCTCCGGGATAATTCGCGGCCGATTCGCCGCGCCGGCGGTGTAAACGTTGATTGCCGTGACCGGCGCCGGTAGTCCAGTCTTTCGACCGGGGGCCTCGCGTTCCATAGCATACCGCCGACGGGGTTTTGGCTGCATGACCGGTGAATCGGACAGTCAGGAGGAGGTATTCGCCTTTCTCGCCGACCCGGCGACCCATGGCGGCGCGAAAGTGCAGCGTATCGACACCCATGCGGCGTCGGTGTTTCTCGCCGGCGACCGCGCGCTGAAGGTCAAGCGCGCCGTGCGCTTTCCGTTTCTCGACTATTCGACGCTGGAGCGGCGCCAGCGCGCCGGCGAAGCCGAGCTCGCGGTCAACGCGCCGTTCGCGCCGGAAATCTACCGCGGCGTCGTGCCGATCACCCGCGAAGCCGGCGGCAAGCTTGCCATCGGCGGCTCGGGCGCGCCGGTGGAGTGGGCGGTCGAGATGCGGCGCTTCGACGAGAAGCGCACGCTCGATCATCTCGCCGCCGCCATCGACGAAGCCTTGGCCGATGCGCTCGGCCGCGCCGTCGCCGCGGCGCACGCCAAAGCGCCTGCCGTCGCGGCGGAGGCATGGATTGCGGCGCTCGGCTCCTATATCGACGAACATGTCGAGGCCTTCCGGCAATATCCGCATATCTTTCCGGCCACCGAGATCGACGCGCTCGCGGGCGCCAGCCGCGCCGCCTATAAGCGCTTGGTTCCGCTGTTGCGCGAGCGCGGCCGGCGCGGTTTTGTCCGCCGCATCCACGGCGACCTTCATCTCGGCAACATCGTGCTGCTCGACGGCAAGCCGGTCCTGTTCGACGCCATCGAATTCAGCGACATCATCGCCTCCGGCGACGTGTTCTATGACCTCGCCTTCCTGCTGATGGACCTCTTGGAACGCGGCCTGACGCCGGCGGCGAGTATCGTACTCAACCGCTACCTCGCGGAGACGCGGCGCACTGAAGACCTCGACGCGCTGGCGGCGCTGCCGTTCTTCCTGTCGATGCGGGCCGCCATCCGCGCCAAGGTCACGGTAGCGCGAATGGAGCGGGCGCATGCAGACGAGCACCCGGCGATCGGGCGTGCCGCGCGCGCCTATTTCGCCTTCGCCCTGCGGGCGATCGCGCCGGCCGCGCCGACATTCGTCGCCGTCGGCGGCCTGTCCGGCACGGGAAAGACGCAACTCGCGCGGGCGCTGGCACCGTTCCTCGAGCCCATGCCCGGCGCGGTGGTGCTGCGCTCGGACGTCGAGCGCAAGGCGCTGTTCGGCGTCGGCGAGACCGAGACATTGCCCGCCGAGGCCTACAGCGGCGAAGCCACCGTTCACGTCTATGGCAAGCTCGCCGACAAGGCCCGCCGCGTCCTCGCCGCCGGCCATTCGGTGATCGTCGACGCGGTGTTCGCGCAGCCGCAAGAGCGCGCCGCGCTGGCCGAAGTGGCGAAATCCACCCATTGTCCCCTGCACGGACTCTTCCTCACCGCCAACCTCGCGACCCGGCTCGGCCGCGTCGGCGCCCGCGCTGGCGATGCCTCCGATGCGGACGCGGCGGTGGCGCGGATGCAGGAGCGCTACGACCTTGGCGCGCTCGACTGGACGCCCATCGACGCTTCCGGGACGGCCGCAGCCACCCTGGCGCGAGCAAGGGCCGTCCTGGCGGTTCCTTGATTGACTGAGGCCAGCCCGCGCCAATATAAGCGCGGGGACCGTAGGCGGAGAAAGGCGCGATCATGGCGAGCAGCGAATCGATCACCCCGGCAGGCCTCCACTCGCCCGAAGCGACGCGCCGCGACTTCCTGTTCATCGCCACCGGCACAGTCGCCGCCGTGGGCGCCGCCGCGACCTTGGTCCCCCTGGTCAGCCAGATGAATCCCGACGCCTCGACGCTGGCGGCCGGCGGCCCGGTCGATCTCGACATCGGCAAGATCGAGCCCGGCCAGCAGGTGGTCGTCCGCTGGCGCGAGCGCCCGATCTTCGTGTTCCACCGGACGCCGGAGACCTTGAAGACCCTCCAGGACAAGCAATTGACGTCGCAGCTGGCCGATCCGGAGTCCCAGCAGGTCCAGCAAGCTCCCTACGCGACCAACTGGCATCGCTCGATCAAGCCGGAATTCGGCGTCCTGGTCGGCATCTGCACGCATCTCGGCTGTATCCCGCTGTTCTATCCGCAGCCGAATGCGGCGTCGCCGGTGGCCGACTGGCTGGGCGGCTATTTCTGCCCCTGCCACGGCTCCAAATACGATCCGGCGGGACGCGTCTTCTCAGGCGTGCCGGCACCCTACAATCTGCCGGTGCCGCCCTACACCTTCGTCAGCAATACCACGATCAGGATTGGCGAAAATCCGAGCGGTTCCAACTGGGACTTCAGCGCGATCCGGCAGCTCTGAACGCCTCACACCCGCCGCGACGCCACCATGGCGGTGGTGGTCAAGAACGGCGGCCGCGGACGCCCGTCAGAGATCATCGGCATCGTCTCCAAGGAGCACATCGCCGATTCCGTCGCCGAAAGCATCAAGCCGTTCGGCTGATTGGCGCGGGGCGCGAACTACGGCCCAGACTTAAGCTGCAGGTCCGCAGTTTGTGCTCTCAGGTCCGTGATAAATTGCTTACCGACGTCGAACGCATCCTCGCGGTACTTGATGTCTTTTTCATCCCACAGACCGCTTCCCTTGAACGCCTCGGCCTCCGACGCGCCGATCATCCATAGAATATTGTTATGTTTGTGCACCAAGAAATGAATAAGTTGTACGTTGGCGCGCAACTGTGCCGGTGTCAACGAAGAGACTTCAGCCCCGACGTTGCTGATGCCAATGGCATATCTGTCCAATCCGACAACGTGTCTTGCGATATAAAAATCCTGCATCAAGCTGTAGATGTTGCCGTCCTTGTCGATCAAATAGTGCACTGACCAGTTTGCCTCCGGCTGCCTTTGATCGGGCTGAGTCGTCTTCGTCTGCTGCAAGGTGGGCGGCCGCAGCGCTTCATATGAGCCATCGAACGTGTCATCGTTGGATCGATGAAGTACAATCATCCGCGGTATAAATTCGATGCCCGAGACCACCTCGCCGGAATGCTTTCTTATATAATCCAGTGTCAATTTCATGCGCAGATCGTCGAACAGGATTGGCTTCTGTATGATCTTCAGCTTCTCCGCTTGAGCGTCAGTCAAGGTAGCGGCCGGTTTAACAATCCTCGGTATGAACGGGCCACTCAATTCCAGCGCAGCGTGAATTGCACGACACATATTTGTCGAGAGTTCGCGTAAGAACGTGGGATCCGATGCAAGCGCGTCGATTGTTGCCGGCGTGAACGACACGCGTGTTCCCCAGAACGGCCCTTCCTGGATGGTTCCGGCAGTGACGAAGGCAAGGTTGTGGGCCTTCAACGTTGATTGAATCTCCGCATTGAAATTCACTGCAGAGGATAGAAATGCGTCCACATGCGACTTGAAATCGCCGAGGTCGGCGCTGGCAACGGCGCCGGCATCGAGAAAATTCCACTCAACTGCGTTTTGGTCGGCGACGTTGAACTCGATAATCAGGTCGACGTAATCCCTGAACTCGTACTGCTCGCTGGCACCAGAATGCTCACGGCAATCGACGAGCATTTTCGGTTGGCCGAGACAAGAACATAGTGAAGCCTTCAGGAGCTTCGTTGTCGGGGATGGCGATTGGTCGCGAATCAGAATACCGCGTCCCAGGGCGCCCAATTCACGGCTTGCGTGAAGGCCGCTGAGATAGAGCGCGTTGCACGCCTCGATCGGCGACACCAACGAAGGCTTATAGGCGGCGCCCAGGCTCAGCCATCCCTTTCTATTGGAGTATTTCTCAAGCTTGGTCGTATCGAACGGGCGACCATGGCGGGCGTAAATCGCATTTCTGAGCAGATACAGTTCCGCGTCCTCAAGCTTCGAAATCTCAGCCTCCTTGTATCGTGCCAGCAACGCCGTAGAGGCTCGATCGAGCAGCCTGGCAAAAGGATCATGGATGCGTAACAGCGGGTCACTTTGAATTTCTATCGCGGCAATTCGTCTGGACAATAGCGCAAGGTTTTGGCGATCCGTGTTCGACTCCGGTAAGTCCAGGCGGTCGTTAAATTGCGACGAATAATCGTCACGAAAGATTTCCGGATTTGTCAGGCACTGCTTTATCCAACTCGGGCCCTACTTAAGCTGGCCCAGATATCCGCGGATTTGGTAAGTAGCAAGTTCGAGCGTTCCAATATTCCAGGAAGCAATGGCGTTTTCGTCGAGCAGCCGTGGATAGGGAGGCTTGAGTTTGTGCAGGTACTCACGAGCTTTTAGATAGTCGGTAACCCGACCGCTCAGAGCTTCGAAGTTCGTCACGAAAGCTGCCGTTCCAGCAGTTACCGTTCCGATGGCGGTGATCGCAATGATCCAGGATTTCCTTGACTTCAAAATTTTTGCAACCTACTTACTCACCCGTCAGCAATGTAGGCGACATCTGGAGCCTTGAAGAAGGAACGGACGAGGGCTCGATTGTTCTGGATATTGATAAGGTCGGCCTCGATGCGTTCCTGCAGCAATTCGTTTGAGGCGAG
>JBEKIC010000021.1:0-58303 GCA_050011955.1 Xanthobacteraceae bacterium | reverse complement strand
TGGCACAATCAGATTTCTTTCATGTCCCGGCCGAGCCGAGACAGTATAAAAATTCCGCGCCATATCTGGAACCGAATGGAAAATGCACTCGCTCACGCCGCATGAATAGGCCAAAGTCAAGCTAAGACCGGGCGCGGGAATTTCGGCTCGATCCAAAAGACGTCAGTTCGCGAGCTTCCGCAGCCACACCTTGTTGTCATGGAAGGCGGCACCGCCGAACGGCGCGATCGGATCGGCGCCGGTCAGCGTGTTGATGCCGCGGCCGTCGGCGTAGGCCTTATTGGGCCACAACGATTCGGCGATCAGCACGCCGCGGCGTACCCCGTCGAACAGCCGCGCGTGCAGCCGCACCGCGCCGCGCCGGTTGCCGAGCGTCACTGCGTCGCCGTCGGCGATCGCCAGCGGCGCCGCGTCATCGGGATGGATCATCACTTCGGGCCGTCCCTCCTTGGCAAGCGAGGTCGGCGTTTCGGTAAAGCTCGAATTGAGAAAGCCGCGCGCCGGCGAGGTCGCCAAGCGGAACGGATGCTCGCTGTCCGCCTCCTCGATCACCTCCCAGTGGTCGGGCAATGACGGCATGGCAGAACGGACAGTGGCGTGCGCGCGATTGAATGGCACGGCGGGCCAGTCCGGCTTGAAGCGGAACTTGCCGTCCGGATAGGCAAAGCCGTCGAGATAATGCGCGGTCGCAAAATCCGGCTGGCAATCGATCCAGCGGTCGGCCTCGATCTCGGCGAGCGTGCCCCAGCCGGATTTTTGCAGTGTGGCGTCGATCAACTGGCGCGGCGTCATGGCGAAGCCGGGATGCTCGGCGCCGAGCCGCCGGGCCAGCGCGCAGATCACGTCGTGGTTGGATCGGCATTCGCCGGGCGGATCGATCAGCTTCGGTCCGAGCAACAGATATTGGCTGCCGCCGGCCAGATAGATGTCGTCGTGCTCGACGAACATGGTGGCGGGCAACACCAGGTCGGCAAGCTGGGCCGTGTCGGTCATGAACTGCTCGTGCACGCACACGAACAAATCGTCGCGGGCAAAGCCGCGCTTGACCGCGTCCTGCTCGGGGGCGACGGCAACCGGATTGGTGTTCTGGATGAGCATCGCGGTGACCGGCGGACCGCCGCGCAATGCCTCCTTGTCGCCGGTCAGGATCGCGCCGAGGCGCGATTGATCGAGCATGCGGATCGAGGGATCGGCGGCGTCCTTGCCTTCGATCAAGCTTTTGTCGAGGTGGAAGATCGCGTCGTTATGGTGAAAGGCGCCGCCGCCTTCATGGCGCCAGGCGCCGGTGACCGCGGCGATGCAGCTTGCGGCATGCATGTTGGCGGCGCCGTTGCGCGAGCGCGAGAAGCCGTAGCCGAGACGGAAATAGGCGCGCTTGGTGTCGCCGACCAGGCGGGCGAAGGCTTCGATCGTTTCGGTGGGGCAGCCGGTGATGCGCGACGCCCATTCGGGGCCGCGCGTGCGTAAATGCTCGGCGAGCTCGCGCGGTGCATCGGTGTAGCGGTCCAAATAATCCCAATCGGCCTTGTTGTCGCGGAACAGGCAATGCATCACCGCGCAGGCGAGCGCGCCGTCGGTGCCGGGCCGGATCAGCACCGGCAGATCCGCCTGCCGCATGGTGCCGTTCATGTAGATGTCGACGGCCACGATCTTGGCGCCGCGCTCCTTGCGGGCGCGCGTCGCGTGGGTCATCACGTTGACCTGGGTGTTCACCGCATTGGTGCCCCAGATCACGACCAGATCGGATTTCGCCATTTCGCGCGGATCGGCGCCGGCGAGCTTGCCGGTGCCGGCGATAAAGCCGGTCCAGGCCGGATTGACGCAGATGGTGGAGTGGAAGCCGGAATATTTTTTGGCATGGCGCAGGCGGTTGATACCGTCGCGCATGACGAAGCCCATCGTGCCGGCGTAGTAGTAAGGCCACACCGCCTCGGCGCCGTGCGCCTGCTCCGCGCGGATAAGTTGCTCGGCGACGAGGTCGAGCGCGTCGTCCCACGAGATCGGGGCGAATTGGCCGCTGCCCTTGGCGCCGATGCGGCGCAGCGGACGCATCAGCCGGTCAGGATGGTGCGCGCGCTCGGCGTAGCGCGCGACCTTGGCGCAAATCACGCCGGCCGTATAGGCATTGTCCTCTGCGCCGCGGATGCGGCCGATCGTGTGCCGGTCGAAAACCTCGACCTCAAGCGCGCAGGTCGAAGGACAATCGTGCGGACAGGCCGAAGCGACGATGCGGGGGCGGACGGTCTGGTTCATAATTTCTCATTGCCTTGCAGTGGCCGCGGCGGCACCGACGATAGCACAGCGAGGATTCTGTGGAAGCCACGCCAATGGGCGCGTCCGGCGCTAATCGGCAGCCTTCGCGCGGGGAGGAGACGACCGGAACCGAACGGCCATGAAGTCGACGAAAGCGCGTACCTTCGGTGAGAGATGGCGGGTCTGCGGGTAAACCAGCCAGATCGGGTCGGCTTTCGGCTTGAATTTATCCAGCACGGACACCAGTTTGCCGCGCGCGATCGCGGCGTCGATATAGTAGCCATGGAGCTGCGCCAGCCCATAGGCGGCGCAGGCCGCGTCGCATAAAGCCGCACCGTCGCCAAAGTTCATCTTCCCTTTCGGCGTGAACGTGGTTTCGACGTCGCGCTCGGCAAAACGCCAGTCGCGGGCGAGCCCGGTGTCGCGCAGCGTAAAGGCCAGACAATTGTGCTCAATCAAATCTTCAGGCCTTTTCGGCCGGCCGTGTTGGGCGAAATAGCGCGGCGAGCCGACGACGCTGAACTGCGTTGCACTCAACCGGCGTGCGATCAGACTGGAATCCTGTAAGGCGCCGAACCGCACGCTGACATCGACGCTTTCCTCGATGAGGTCGATGTAACGATCGGTGAAGGAGACGCGGAGCGTGACATCCGGGTACTGCGCCTGGAACGCGCCGAGCAGCGGCACCACTTTGAGCCGCCCGAACGATACCGGCATGTCGACGCGCAGGTTGCCGGACGGTTTCAGCCGCGCCTCTTTGAGGACAAGCTCTGCCTCCTCGAGCTCGGCCAAGGCCTGACGGCAGCGCGCGAAGAACGCGGCGCCATCTTCGGTCAGGCTGACGCGGCGGGTCGTGCGCGCCAGCAGCCGCACGCCGAGCTGCGCCTCAAGCCGGCTGATGGCGTTGCTGACGCCGGACTGGGTGATGCCGAGGTCGGCGGCGGCGCGCACGAAGCTCTTCCGCTCGGCTACCTTCACGAAGATCAGCAAAGTCCGCAAATCCTGCACGACCAACCTATCACTCAGAGTGATAAATCAGATTGCCACAGACCTGATTATTCCGCCAGCCTCGAAGCGCTAAATGTGCCGCATACGTCATTCCTTCACAGGAGGATGCAATGAGTTCGGCACAGACAGTCACTTCGGCAGGTAACGTGCTGCCGTTCGCTCGCGGCGACGCTCGCCGCTGGAGCGTCGATCCACGGCTGGCGGTCGCCGTGGCGCTGTTCCTCGTGGTGCTGATCGCTGAAGCGATTTTCATCGCCGTCGCCGCGCCGACCATTGCCGAGATTGGCTCGCTTTACATCACCGTGACCTGACCCGCGGCATCGATGATTTCGTCGGCGTCAGTTCGCCGAACTGACAACGCGCAGAACGGACAGCATGAGCGTCGTGCAGCAAATAACCAGGGACTTGCGCTGGCAAGAGCGTCGCGGTCAGAGCTTGATCGCGTTGATCGGCGAGTGGCGCCGCCGCTCGCGCGGGCGACGGGAGCTGGCGGCGATGGGCGACAGGGCGCTCCAGGACATCGGGGTCACGCGCTACGACGCCTATCGGGAGGCACATAAGCCCTTCTGGCGGGCGTGATGTGCGTGCAGAGCCAAGGTGGCGGCGTCAACAAGAGGCCGCCACCTTACGTTTGAACCGATCGGCCGTCGCGGTCCTGCATTTGTCTGGCGTCGCGTTCGCGCAGCTCGGTCTTGAGAATCTTGCCGTAGTTGTTCTTCGGCAGCGCGCTGACGAACACGTAGTCCTTCGGACGCTTGAATCGCGCGATGCCGTTGAGGCACAACGCATCGAGCTCGCTGCGGTCGGCTTCGCCTACCACATAGGCGACGACGACTTCGCCCCATTCCGGGTCCGGCCTGCCGATCACCGAGACCTCGCGCACTTGGGCGTGCTGCAGTAGCACCTCCTCGACCTCGCGCGGATAGATGTTGGAGCCGCCGGAAATGATGACGTCCTTGGAGCGATCTTTGAGCGTGAGGTAGCCGTCGGCATCGAAGGCACCGACGTCGCCGGTGTGCAGCCAGCCGCCGCGCAGCGTTGCCGCCGACGCCTCGGGATTGCGCCAGTAGCCGGTCATGATCACGCCGCGGCAGAGCACCTCGCCGGCCTCGCCCGCTGGCAACGGCCGGTCGTCGCCGTCGGCGACCATGACCTCGACGCAGGCATAAGGCCGGCCCGCCGAAGCGAGCCGGTCGAGCCAGCGCGGATGATCGCGGTCGGCGATCTCCTGCTTCGACAAGGTGGTGATCGTCATCGGGCCTTCGCCCTGGCCGTAGATCTGGGCAAAGCGCGGGCCGAACCGCTCGATCGCCTGGAGCGCGTCGGCGACGTACATCGGCGCGCCGCCCCAAATGATGGTCCTGACATGATCGGGATTGCAGGATGCGGGGCACTCGACCAGCCGCTTCACCATGGTCGGTGCGGCGAACATCGAGCTGCGCGGCCAGGCGTCGAACAGGCCGAGCACCTCCGCGGCATCGAACGAGCGCGATTCCGGCACGACGTTGACGCCGAGCCGCGCCACGGTCGGCATCATGTACATGCCCGAGCCGTGGCTCATCGGTGCGGCATGCAGCAACGGATCGCCCGGCGCGATCGGATCGACTTCGGCGGCATAAGCCTGGCTCGCGGCGGCGAGCACACGATGGCTGAGCATGGCGCCCTTCGGCCGGCCGGTGGTGCCTGAGGTGTAGAACAGCCAGGCGAGATCGTCGCCGCGGCTCGGCCAGACGCCGACCGGATCGGCGGCGAACAGGGCTTCGTAGGCCGGGCTGCCGATGGCGATCAGGCGTTCGAGGCTCGCCGGCGCGTAGGGCGCGATCTCGGCATCGAGCCCGTCAGAAGCGAAGCAGACGCGGGCGCCGGAGTGCTCGAGGATGTAGCCGAGCTCGCGGCCGTGCAGTTTGGCGTTGGCCGGCACCGCGGCCAAGCCGGCATGCCAGATGCCGAACATCAGCTCGACATAGTCCGGACAATTCTTCGCGGCGACGGCGACGCGCTCGCCGGGTTTTAGGCCGAAGCGCTGCTGCAGCGAAGCCGCGAGTCTTGCCGCGCGGCCGGCGACCTCACGATAATTTCTGACGACCCGCGAGCCCAAGCCGAGCGCCGGCCGGTCCCCGTGGCTCAATCCCGCGCGTTCGAGCCAGAGCGCCAGGTTCATGGCAACCTGCCGCCACGAAGTTATGCTGCCGCGGCCTTGCCCTTCGGTTGCACCTCGGCGGTGTAGTCGTTCATCAATTGCTGGGTGATGCGGCCGGGCGTGAATGTCCAGTCGGCGATCTGGGAAACGGCGGTCACCTCGGCGGCGGTCCCCGTGATGAAGCACTCGGAGAAGCTCGAGAGTTCCTCGGGCATGATGCGGCGCTCGATCACGTCGATATTATGCCGTTTCGCCAAGGCGATCGCTGTTGCGCGCGTGAGGCCGGCGAGGAAACAATCGGCGATCGGCGTGTGGATCTTGCCGTCCTTGATGAAGAAGATGTTGGCGCCGGTGCATTCGGCGACGCGGCCCTGCCAGTCGAGCATCATGGCATCGGCATAGCCGCGCTTTTCGGCGCGATGCTTGGAGATGGTGCAGATCATGTAGAGGCCGGCCGCCTTGGCGAGCGCCGGCGCGGTTTTCGGGTCGGGGCGGCGGTACTCGGCGAGATCGAGCCGAATGCCCTTGAGCCGCTGCGCCGGGTCGAAATAGCTCGGCCATTCCCAGGTAGCGATGGCGAGATGGATTTTGTTGTTCTGCGCTGAGACGCCGAGCTGCTCGGAGCCGCGCCAGGCCAGTGGCCGCACGTAGGCGTCTTTCTGATTATTCTTTTCCAGAACCAGACGCTTGGCGGCGTCGATCTCGGCGACGCTGTAGGGAATCTCGAAATCCATCAGCTGCGCTGAGCGCTTGAGGCGCTCGGAATGCTCGGTGCCCCGGAAAATCTCGCCGCCATAGGCGCGTTCGCCCTCGAACACGCAGCTCGCGTAGTGCAGGCCGTGGGTGAGCACGCTGATCTTGCACTCGGCGGTGGGCATGAGCTTGCCGTCGAACCAGATCAGGTCGGGACGTTGGTCGAAGGGCACCGCCATGATATGCCTCCCTGGCATTGATGGCCCATTCGCGCAGGGGATTTACCCCACAGTACAGTGGGCCGTTGCGCCGGGCCTTGCGCCGGACCTTGCGGGACCTTGGGCTTTTGCGTCGGGAACGAACTCCCGGTATGTTCGCGGCTGCCCTATGAGAGCACCATTCGGCGCCAAGGCAATGTCGTGCCCGGGGCGGGCCAAGCACGATGCTGCCATGACGACGCGCTTTTGGGGTAACAATCAAACGGAAATATGTCAATATAGCTGACATAATGGCCGACATCAGCATCACGACGCCGAGCAAGACCCGTTCCGCCGCCGGGCCGATCGAGCCCGCAGCGCCCGTGCGCGAACCGTACTGGGACCTGATCGAGCTTCTGTTCTTCGCCTATCGCGATTTCGTCAGCGATCCGGATCAGGTGCTGGAAAAGCTCGGCTTTGGCCGCGCCCACCACCGCGTCCTGCACTTCGTCAACCGCAATCCCGGGATCAAAGTCGCCGACCTGCTCGATGTGCTGAAGATCACCAAGCAATCTCTCGGCCGCGTCCTCAAGCAGCTGATCGACGAGGGCTATGTCGTGCAGAAAGAAGGCGCCGACGATCGGCGCCAGCGGCTGCTCTATGCGAGCGCCGCGGGCGAAGCGTTGGCGATGCAGCTCGCCGGCCTGCAGACCGCGCGCATCGGACGGGTGCTTGACGAGCTCGGGCCCGGCGCCCGCGAAACGGTGCGGCGCTTTCTCGCCGGCATGATCGGCGCCGAAGATCGCGAAAGCGTCCTGCGTCTGATCGCGTGCGCCGACCGGGTGCGGCTGCTCGGCCGAGATGGAGTCTCATGACGACGCCGAACGCGAAACCGGCCGATGACGCGCCGCACCTGCTCGTCGTCGATGATGATCGCCGCATCCGCGCGCTGCTGTCGCGTTTCCTGGTCGCCGAGGGCTACCGCGTCACCACCGCCGAGACGGCGCGGGAGGCGCGCGCCAAGCTGGAAAGCCTCAACTTCGATCTGCTGATCCTCGATGTGATGATGCCGGGCGAAAACGGCTTTGATCTGGCCCGCGCGATCCGCGCCGGCTCGCCGGTGCCGATTCTCATGCTCACGGCGCGCGACGAGAAGGAGAGCCGCATCAAGGGTCTGGAAATGGGCGCCGACGATTATCTGGCGAAACCATTCGAGCCGCGCGAGCTGTCGCTGCGGGTGGCGAGCATCCTGCGGCGCGTCCGGCCGCCGAGCGCGCCGCCCGCCGAATCGGTGCGCTTCGGTCCGTTCGTGTTCCACTTCGCGCGCGGCGAGCTGCGCCGCGGCGAAGAAATCATCCGCCTCACCGACCGCGAGCGCGAGATGCTGCGCGTGCTTGCCATGAGCGTCGGCGAGACCGTTCCGCGGCAGGCGCTTGCCGGCAACGGCGACAGCGTCAGCGAGCGCACCGTGGACGTGCAGGTCAACCGGCTGCGCCACAAAATCGAAGACGATCCGGCCAATCCGCTGGTCGTGCAGACCGTGCGCGGCTTCGGCTACCGGCTGGTCGCGGCGCCGTGAGCGGCACCATGAGCAGTTTGGACGACGGCATCGGACGGCTGCGCAGCGCGGCAAGCCACCTGTTGGCCGCCGCGAACGCCGCGGCCACGGCCGCCGGCTCGGTCGCCACCCCCATCACCGGCCCGTGGAGCCGCTTCGGCCACTGGCTCAAGCTGGGCCTGCCCAAGGGGCTTTATGCCCGCGCGCTCCTGATCATCATCATGCCGATGGTGGTGCTGCAATCGGTGGTCGCTTTCCTGTTCGTGGAGCGGCAGCGGAGCCTGGTCACCTATTACCTGTCTTCGGCGGTGACGCAGGAGATCGCGACGCTGATCGACGTCTACAAAACCTATCCGCAGGGCGCCGACCGCGCGCAGCTGCGCCGCATCGCGCAGGATCGGCTCGGCCTGGCGGTCGATTTTCTGCCGGAGACGCAATTGCCGCCGCCTGGACCGAAGCCTTTTTTCTCGCAGCTTGACGTGGCGCTCTCGGACCAGATCCGCAAACAGATCGGGCTGCCGTTTTGGATCGACACGGTCGGCCGCTCCTCGATCCTGGAAGTGCGCATCAAGCTCGACGACACCGTGATGCGGGTCTTTGTGCGCCGCGCCGACGCTTACGATTTCAATTCCTGGATATTCCTGTTGTGGATGGTGGCGACCTCGCTGGTGGTGCTGACCATCGCCATCCTGTTCCTGCGCAACCAGATCCGGCCGATCGTGCGGCTGGCCGACGCCGCCGAGGCCTTCGGCAAGGGCCGCGAAGCGCCGAATTTTCGGCCCCGCGGCGCCCGCGAGGTGCGGCGTGCGGCGGCCGCTTTCCTGGAAATGAAGACCCGCGTCGAGCGCGCGATCGAGCAGCGCACCACCATGCTGGCCGGCGTGTCGCACGATCTGCGCACCGTGCTGACGCGCTTCAAGCTCGAACTGGCCTTGCTCGGCGACGGGCCGGAATTGGATGCGATCAAGAAGGACGTCGACGAAATGGCGGGTATGCTCGAAGCCTACCTGGCCTTTGCGCGCGGCGATCTGGGCGAGCAGTCGGCGCCGACCGATATGGCCGCCATGCTCGAGGAGCTCAAACTCGATACCGAGCGCCACGGCCAGCGCGCCAGCGCCGCTTTCCACGGCCCGCCGGAAGTCACGGTACGGTCGGCGGCATTCAAGCGTTGTCTCGCCAATCTCGTTTCCAACGCGACGCGATATGCGTCGACGGTGGCGATCACCGGACATCGCGATCACCGCTGGCTCACGGTGACGGTGGACGATGACGGGCCGGGCATCCCGCCGTCGCTGCGCGAGGACGTGTTCAAGCCGTTCCTGCGCCTCGACGACGCGCGCAATCAGGATGAAGGCGGCACCGGCTTGGGCCTCGCCATCGCCCGCGACATCGCGCGCTCCCACGGCGGCGACATCACGCTCGGCGACTCGCCGCTCGGCGGCCTGCGCGCGACCGTGCGAGTCCCGGTTTGATCGGCCGCGTTACTTCCGCTGCAGATCGGCCGACGCGCGCGCCAAAATCTCGACCAAGTGGGCTTCCGCATCAGCGTCGCCTTCAAGCCGCTTGCCGACGGTTTCGCGCAAGTGATCGAAGGCAGCTTCAAGGAGCGGCGGCAAGGTGCGGCGATTGTCGCGCTCGCCGCGCGCGGCGCGTCGCCAGCGGTTCACCCGTTCGCCGAGCGCGGTCAGCCGGTCCAGCACCACGTCGACGAGATCGCGATTGGTCGCAAGATAGGCGCGGCCTTCGCTGGTGATGGTGTAAAGCTTCTTGCTGCCTTCGGTGCTGGCGGTGACGTAGCCCGCTTCCTCGAGATAGGTGAGCGTCGGATAGACGATGCCGGGGCTCGGGCTGTACCAGTCGGCGGTCTTTTCCTCGACCAGCTTGATGATCTCATAGCCGTGGCGCGGCGCCTCGGCGATCAAAGCGAGTGCGATCAGCCGCAGGTCGCCCTGCGCCAGCATGCGCCCGGCGCGCATGTCGTCGGGGTCCATGCCGCCCCGTCCGCCCATGCCATGGCGCCCGCCGAAACCGTAGCCGAAACGGCCGCGGCGGTGCCGGCCAGCGCCCCATTTGGCGCCGTAGGATTCGTAATTTCCGTGCATTTTCATTCTCCAGTGAGAGTTAGATATATCTTTAGATAGCTCACGTACGGCTATTACGCAAGATATATCTTTTGAGTATCTTCGCGCCGAATAAAATGGCTCCCAAATCAATAGCTTGTGGCCGGCTGACCCCGACAAAGATACCGGGTGCGAGGACGCCGTAGCCGGATCGCGCGCGTCAGGATTACAATGCCGCGATGTTTGCGACCTTCTTCCACGAGCTGAAGCAGGCGGGCGTCCCGGTGACGCTGCGCGAATACCTCACGCTGATGGAAGCGATGGAAAAGGACCTCGCCGGCCGGCGCATCGAGGAGTTCTACTATCTCTCCCGCGCGGCGCTGGTGAAGGACGAGCGCAATCTCGACCGCTTCGATCGCGTCTTCGGCCACGTCTTCAAGGGCCTCGATTTCATCGAGGAGGCGCTGAGCGCGGAAATTCCGCTCGAATGGCTCAAGAAGCTGACGGAAAAACACCTCACCGAGGAGGAGAAGAAACTGATCGAGGCGATGGGCGGCCTCGACAAGCTGCTGGAGACGCTGCGCCAGCGCCTCGCCGAGCAGAAGGGCCGCCACCAGGGCGGCAAGAAATGGATCGGCACGGCCGGCACCTCGCCGTTCGGCGCCTACGGTTACAATCCCGAAGGCGTGCGCATCGGCCAGGATGGCAACCGCAATTTCCGCGCCGTGAAGGTCTGGGACAAACGCGAGTTCAAGGATCTCGCCGGCGACGTCGAACTCGGCACCCGCAACATCAAGGTCGCGCTGCGGCGCTTGCGCAAATTCGCGCGCACCGGCGCGCCGGACGAGCTCGATCTCGACGGCACCATCAAGGGCACCGCGCACAAGGGCTATCTCGACATTCTGATGCGGCCGGAGCGCCACAACACCATCAAGGTGCTGTTGTTCTTCGACGTCGGCGGCTCGATGGACTGGCACGTCAAGGCGACGGAAGAATTGTTCTCCGCCGCCAAAACCGAGTTCAAGCACATGGTGCATCTGTATTTCCACAACTGCCTTTATGAGAAAGTGTGGAAGCAGAACGCGCGGCGCTGGACCGAGACGACGCCGACCTGGGACATCCTGCACACCTATCCGCACGATTATAAGGTGATCTTCGTCGGCGACGCCTCGATGAGCCCTTACGAGATCGCCGCGCCGGGCGGCTCGGTCGAGCACTACAACGAAGAGGCCGGCAGCGTCTGGATGCAGCGCGTCCTCGCCACCTATCCGTCCTGCGTCTGGCTCAATCCGGTCGCCGAGCGCGAGTGGGACATGACGGCCTCGATCCCGATGCTGCGCCAGCTCCTCGGCGGCCGGATGTTTCCGCTGACGCTGGAAGGCCTCGACGCCGCGATGCGCGAGCTGGGGCGGTAGGCTCGCGCTCATTTCGATGAGCAATTGCTTGTGAGTGAGCCACCGACCCCGCGCAGGAGGTGCCCATGCCGGCCGAAAGCAGCGAAGCTCGCAATGCCGACGACGCAGCGCCCGGCACCGTCATTGTTCGCGAAACGCGGCGCGGCCAATTTCAGCAGGAGATTATCGCCGGCACCCATCGTCTCATCGCCGACGAGCCGACGGACGTAGGCGGGCTCGACAGCGGGCCGGGTCCGTACGATCTGCTGCTTGCCGCGCTCGGCGCCTGCACGGCGATGACGCTGCGTCTCTACGCCGACCGCAAGAAGCTGCCGCTGACGCGGACGCAGGTGCGGCTTCGGCACAACCGGATTTACGCCACCGATTGCGCCGAATGCGAAACCAAGGAAGGGATGATCGACCGCATCGAGCGCGTCATCACGCTCGAAGGCGATCTCGATGCCGGGCAGCGCGCGCAGCTCATCGACATCGCCAACAAATGCCCGGTGCACCGCACGCTGAAATCGGAAATCGATATCCGCACCGTGGAGGAGCCGGCCGGCGGGAGCAAATAACCTTTCAGACGGCAGCTTTGTGAACGCGCGCCCGCGCCGCCTTGATCACCTCCGGAATCGCCGCATCGTTGCCCGGCGCCATGATGTGCACGCCGGCGACGCCCGGTATCGCAGCAAGCTCCTCGATCAGCTCGACGCAAATGCGCACGCCTTCGCGCGGCGGATCGGCGGCTTGCTCCATGCGCGCGATCAGCGCCTCGGGAATGATCGTGCCGTAGAGGTGGTTTTTCATCCAATGCGCCGATTTGGCGGAGCGCAACGGATTGACGCCGATTAGGATGGCGAGCTGCCGCGTCAGGCCCGCGTCGGCGAGCACGCCGACGTAGCGGCGCACGATCCCGGCATCCATGCAGAATTGGGTCTGCACGAACTGAACGCCGGCCTTGGCCTTGGCGGCAAGCGCGCTCGGCTCCCAGCCCGCGGGCGGGTCGATCGGCAGGTCGGCGGCGCCGAGGAAGAAGGCGGCCTTGCCGGCGACCGTGCGGCCGGTGGGCAGCACCGCCTCGTCGCGCAGGCGGCGCGCGGTCGCGATCAGGGTCTTGGTATCGAGATCGAACACCGGCTTGGTTTCCGGCTGGTCGCCCATTTTCGGGTCGTCGCCGTTAAGGAGCAGCAGGTTGCGGATGCCGAGCGCCGCGGCGCCCATCAAGTCGCCCTGTAGCGCGATGCGGTTCCTGTCGCGGCAGGTGATTTGCAGGATCGGCTCAATGCCGGCGCCCAGGAGGATCGCCGCGGCTGGGAGCGCCCCCATATGGGCGCGGGCGCCGGCGGCGTCGGTGACGTTGACCGCATCCGCGAGCCCGCGCAGCGGCGCCGCCTTGCGGATGAGGTCCTGCGCGTCGCAGGACAGGGGCGGGGTGACCTCCGCGGTCATGACGAAGCGGCCTGCCCGCAGCCGTTCTTCGAACCTGCAGGGGACTAAGGCACTTTGATCGTTCATTGCAGGCTCGCTCACCGGCGCGCGGCGGAGAAAGAGCGCTTATATGCTTTGCGGCTTGACTGCAATTACGGCCTTTCTGGACAGGAAACACCGGTGTCGTTACAGAGTTGCGACAAATGAGCGGCGTCAACGAAATCAGGTCGAACTTCCTCGCCTATTTTGCGCGCGAGGGGCACGTGGTCGTGCCGAGCTCCCCGCTCGTGCCGCGCAACGACCCGACGCTGATGTTCACCAATGCCGGCATGGTGCAGTTCAAGAACGTCTTCACCGGCCTGGAAAAGCGGCCCTATACGCGGGCGGTGTCGGCGCAGAAATGCGTCCGCGCCGGCGGCAAGCACAACGACCTCGACAATGTCGGCTACACCGCGCGCCATCACACCTTCTTCGAGATGCTCGGCAATTTCTCCTTCGGCGATTATTTCAAGGAACGCGCCATCGAGCTCGCCTGGAATCTGGTGACCAAGGAGTTCGGCGTGCCGGCCGAGCGCCTGACCATCACGGTCTATATCGACGACGACGAGGCGTTCAAGCTTTGGCGGAAGATCGCCGGCCTGCCGGAGAAGAAGATCATCCGCATCGCCGGCTCCGACAATTTCTGGGCCATGGGCGAAACCGGACCGTGCGGGCCGTGCTCGGAGATTTTCTACGATCACGGCGAGCACATCCCGGGCGGGCCGCCGGGCAGCGCGGAAGCCGAGGGCGACCGCTTTGTCGAAATCTGGAATCTCGTGTTCATGCAGTACGAGCAGCTCGTGGGCGGCAAGCGCGTCGACCTGCCGCGGCCCTCAATCGATACCGGCATGGGGCTCGAGCGCATGGCCGCGGTGTTGCAAGGCACGCACGACAGCTACAAGATCGACCTGTTCGGTGCGCTGATCGAGGCGATCGCCGACTTCACCGGCGTCGATCCGGAGGGCGAACGCAAGGCCTCGCACCGCGTCATCGCCGACCATTTGCGGGCGAGCTCGTTCCTGATCGCCGACGGCGTGCTGCCGTCGAACGACGGCCGCGGCTACGTGCTTCGCCGCATCATGCGCCGCGCCATGCGCCACGCCGAACTGCTCGGCGCCAAGGATCCGCTGATGTGGCGGCTCGTGCCGGTGCTGATCCGCGAGATGGGCCAGGCCTATCCGGAATTGCATCGCGCCGAGGCGCTGATCACCGAGACGCTGAAACTCGAGGAAACCCGCTTCCGCAACACACTCGAGCGCGGCTTGGCGATCCTCGACGAGGCGAGCAAGACGCTCAAGAAGGGCGACATGTTCGACGGCGTCACCGCGTTTACGCTTTACGACACCTATGGCTTTCCGCTCGATCTCACCCAGGATGCGCTCAGGCCGCGCGGCATCGGCGTCGATATCGCGTCCTTCACCGATGCGATGGAGCGCCAGCGCGAGAAGGCCCGCGCTTCGTGGGTCGGATCGGGCGACGTGAAAACGGCAACGTACTGGTTTCCTTTGCGCGAAAAGTACGGCGCCACCGAATTTCTTGGATACGATACAGAGACTAGTGAGGGCGTTGTTCAGGCGATCATACGCGGCGGGCCGGAGGTTAGCGAATTAAGGCCCGGCGAAAACGGTGAAGTAGTACTCAATCAAACGCCGTTTTATGCCGAGGCGGGCGGCCAGGTCGGTGATACGGGTTGGATTAAACGAGCTTCCGATGGCGCCTTGGTTGCGCGTGTTCTCACTACCCACAAGGAAGCCGGCGATCTTTATGTGCATAACATCAAAGTTGAAAATCACGGTTTGAAGGTGGGGGATTCAGTTCGCCTCGATGTGGATCACGATCGGCGCGCTGATATCCGCCGAAATCATTCGGCGACGCATCTCCTGCACGAGGCGCTGCGGCAGGTGCTCGGCGATCATGTGGCGCAGAAGGGTTCGCTGGTGGCGCCCGATCGCCTGCGTTTCGATTTCTCGCATCCCAAGCCGATGAGCAGCGATGAGATCGAACGCGTCGAGGACATCGCCAACGACATCGTGCTGCAGAATGCGCCGGTGATCACCCGGCTGTTAAGCCGCGACGACGCCATCACCTCCGGCGCGCGCGCGCTGTTCGGCGAAAAATACGGCGACGAGGTGCGCGTCGTCGCCATGGGGGAGGGCGGCGGCAACACGCTGGGCTGGTCGGTCGAACTGTGCGGCGGCACGCATGTGCGGCGCACCGGCGACATCGGTATCATCTCGGTGGTCAGCGAAGCGGGCGTGGCTTCCGGCGTGCGCCGCATCGAGGCGCTGACCGCGCATGCCGCGCGCGCGAACGCCAATAACCTCGCGAAGCTTGCCAAGGCCACCGCCGCCGAATTGCGGGTGCCGATCGACGAAATGCCGAGCCGCGTCGCTGCTCTGCTCGACGAACGCAAGCGTGTCGAACGTGAGCTCGCGGAGGCGAAGAAGAAGCTCGCCATGGGCGGCGGCGCACAAAGGGACAGCGCCGACGGCGTCCGCGTCGTCGGGGACGTCAAACTCATGGCGCGCGCGGTCGAGGGCATCGACCTGAAGGACCTCCGCAGCCTCGCCGATGAGGGCAAGAAGAAAGTCGGCTCCGGGGTCGTCGCCATCGTCGGCGTCACCGGCGACGGCAAGGCGGGCATCGTCGTTGGTGTCACCAACGACCTTACTGCGCGCTTCAACGCCGTCGACCTGGTGCGCAAGGGCGCCGAGGCGCTCGGCGGCAAAGGCGGCGGCGGACGGCCGGACATGGCGCAGGCCGGCGGCCCCGACGGATCGAAAGCGGACGCCGCGCTCGCCGCCATCGAAGCCGCGCTCGGCGGCTAAAGCCTGCCGTTTTGCCCGCCCTCACAGCTCGACGATCATCCCATCCGCGGCGGTTTCGAACGGAACCTCGGCGCGCCGCGCCAGCATGTCGTTGCCCATATGCGTGAGAACGAGGCGCTTGGGGCGAATCTGGTCGAGATGGCGTTCGAGCGACGACAACGCCATGTGAGTGGGAATCGGCTTGTCTCGGGTAAACGCCTCGCAGATGAAAAGGTCGGCGTCGCGCCCGATGTCGATCAGCGCGTCGGTCCACTCGGTGTCGCCGGAATAGGCAATCACCTTGCCTTCGGCCTCGAAGCGCAAACCGACGCAAGGTCCGGCACGATCGTCGTGCACGACATGAAACGGCGTGACCCGCAAGCCGCCAACTTCGCTGCACCCGCCGATCTCCAGTTCCTTGAGCGTCAGCGGAAATCGCAACTGCAACGCCTTCGTTCCGGGAAAGCCGACCTCCATGATCTCCGGATAGCGCGATTTGAGACTGGGCGGCCCGGCGATGGTGAGCGGTCGCTCTCGCTTGAGCACGTAGTTCGCCTCGAGGATGAAGAACGGCACGCCGCCGACGTGATCGCCGTGAAAGTGCGTGAGGAAGATGACGTCGATCTCGTTGCGGTCGATCGCGAGCTTGTTCATCGCAACCAGCGAGGTGGCGCCGCAATCGATCAGGGCGTTGATGCCGCGTCCGACGAGATGGAAACAGGTATTGAAACGCCCGCCCGAGCCGAAGGCATCGCCGCAGCCGACGAATTGCAGATGCATGGATTGTCCCCAGGGAGTTGTGAGCTTTGTGAAATGGTTTTGCCAAGTGGTGCGGCAGTCGATGCCAATGTGCTGTCAGGCGGCCGCCAAGTCCGTGACCGGGGTCACACCGGCGGGGCTTCCGCGCCGCGTCCAGGAAGCGGGCCCAAGCGCTTGTCCTCTCATCGTTTTTTTACCTTTGCGCGATTCATTCTATATGCTGCGGTGGGGCGGTGAAAGCTTCGGGGCCGGCGGTTTGCGATTTGCGCCACGATCACAACACAAACCGGCGCATGCTGCCACAGGCTGCCGGTCGCTCTGAAGGGGATGGTTTGGGTGCTGGTTGAATCAAATCGTTGCGGGGTGTTGCTGACGTTGGCGATGGCCGGTGCGCTCGCCGGCTGCGGCAATACCAATTTCGACACCAGCGGCTCCTGGTTTTCCAAGCCGCTCGATGTGTTCGGCCGCAATGCCGGTTACACTTACTCGCAACTCGACGAGTCGAAGCAGGAGCGTCCCGTTACGGCCAATGATCTCGTCGATGCAAACGGCGCCTGCCCAACGGCGGCGCCGGACTCGCTCGGCGGCGGCATCGCCATCGGCATGAGCGAATGCGATGTGGTCGCCCGTGTCGGTCCGCCCAGCGCGGTAAACCTCGGCCGCAATCCAAACGGTGATCGTACCGCGATCCTGACCTTCCAAGGCGGTGTGCGACCCGGGGTCTACCGGTTCGTTGCCGGCCGGCTCAAGGAAATGGACCGCGTGGAAGAACCGCCGCCGCCCCCTCAGTCGGTCAAGAAAAAAACCGACAAGAAGATTGCGAAGAAGCCGCCGGCGAAGAGCGAAAAGCCGCCGAAGACCGACAACAAGACCTGAGCGGCGTTTCCGGTGGTACGCAGGTCCGCTCGGCGGCCGCCATGCGGCCGGCGAGCAGCTTGCCGCGATCCTGAGCGAAGGCTATAAGCCGCGCGGTTCCGCACTGCAGTCGCAATTCCCAAAAGGACGATGTGATGGCGATCGAGCGTACGTTTTCGATCATCAAACCCGATGCCACCAGCCGCAATCTGACGGGCGCCATCAATGCGATGATCGAAAAGGCGGGGCTGCGCATCGTGGCGCAGAAACGCGTGTTGATCAGCCGTCAGCAGGCCGAGAGGTTCTACGCCGTCCATCGCGCGCGGCCGTTCTTTCGCGAACTCGTCGACTTCATGACGTCGGGTCCCGTTGTCGTGCAGGTGCTCGAGGGAGAGAACGCGATTGCAGCGTATCGCGATCTGATGGGCGCGACGGATCCCGCCAAGGCCGCACCCGACACTATTCGCAAGGTCTTTGCCCGATCGATCGGCGAGAATTCGGTGCACGGCTCCGATGCCGCCGACACCGCCGAGAAGGAAATCGCGCAGTTCTTCGCCGAAAACGAAATCGTCGGCTGAGCGCGTCGGTAAGCTCTGGCGTTCTTCGATTGGATACGCGCTGCGGCTTTAGAACAGCCCGGCGCGCGCACCGCATAATCGGATCTTCGCGGGCCCGGATGAAACCGCGAACGGCCAACGATGAAAGGCGACGGTGGGTTCGATCGCGCAATACCTGAATCCGTCGCTTTGGGGCGACTGGCTGAAGACGAGCGCCAGCGGTTTGCAACACGCAACGTTCTGGATCGGCGTTCTGCAGATCCTTTTAATCGACTTCCTGCTCTCGGGCGACAACGCCGTGGTCATCGCCATGGCCTGCCGCGGCTTGGCGCCGCGGCAACGATTCTGGGGCGTCGCGATCGGCGTCAGTCTCGCCGTCCTGCTGCGCATTATTTTCGCCGCCGTCGCCACGCAGCTCATGGAGTTTCCATACCTGAAGCTCGTCGGCGGGCTGGCGCTGCTTTATATCGCGGTCAAGCTGCTCATGCCGGAGGCGCCCGATAGGGACCAAGTCAAACCTGCCGTACATTTGTGGGGTGCGATCAGGATCGTGGTAGCCGCTGACGCCATCATGAGCCTGGACAATATTCTTCCCGTCGCGGCAGTGGCGCGCGGCAATCTTGCTTTGCTGTTGATCGGCCTTGCCGGCGCGATTCCGCTGATCATCATCGGCGCGACTTTCATCATGGCGCTGCTCGATCGCTTCCCGATTCTGGTTTGGGCGGGTGCCGCCTTGCTCGGCTGGATCGCCGGCGACCTCATGGCGGTCGACCCGGCGGTCGCGGGCTACCTGACTGCGGCGCTTGGCGAGAAGGTTGCATGGTGGATCGAAATGGCGGCAGCCGGCGGCGGCGCGCTTTTGGTCGTTGCCGTCGGCGCATTCCTGCGGCGCGGAAACAAGTCCGCACAACGTGCCGCAGATTAACTCGCGCTAAACCATTGCGGCGGTTCGTTCGCCAACTGGCAGGATGCGTGGCTCATAGCAGCCATGCTTGCGCCGCATTTCTCGGTTTGTTTTTTGCTCGCAATCGGATTTTGGCCTTCCGGCCGGTGCTGTCTTGCCGACGCGATCGTCTCGGACCTTCCCCCAAAATCTGGCTTGTAGCGTGGTGCGCGGCTTTGCACGCGGCGTGCGGCGGCTGTTGCTGCGCCGACGTTTGACTGACTGAGGAGACAGACGATGGAGAAGGGTACCGTCAAATGGTTCAATTCGACCAAAGGCTACGGGTTCATCAAACCGGGCAGCGGCGACAAGGATGTGTTCGTCCACATATCGGCCGTCGAGCGTGCCGGTTTGCGCACGCTGAACGAGGGCCAAGAGGTCGAATATGAGCTCGTGACAAACCGCGGCCGGACTTCGGCGGAGAATCTCAAGGTCGCGTAGCAGAGTCCCGGGAAATCCCGTTTCTTGTAGCCCCCGCCTCACCGGGGGTTTTGCTTTCAGCGCCTGATTCGCAAAGGTGGACTTGGTTTTCCGAAGATCACGCGCGGCTCTCGCCGGGGCTGTTTTCTCCCCTCGACGATGCAGTCAGGCTTGCGCGGCCTTCGGCCAAGGCGCGCAAGGCTTGCGGGTAGATGCGGTGCTCGACCTCGAGCACGCGCGCGGCCAGCGTGGCTTCCGTGTCGTCCTCGCGCACCGTGACGACACCTTGCGCGACGATAGGTCCCGCGTCCACTTCCGGCACGACGAAGTGGACGGTCGCGCCGTGCTGTTTCACGCCGGTCTCGAGCGCGCGGCGGTGCGTATCGAGCCCTTTGAATTGCGGCAACAGGGCGGGATGAATGTTGAGCATCCGGCCGCTCCAGCGGGTGACGAACCACGGCGTCAACAGCCGCATAAACCCGGCCAGACACACGAAATCGATCCGGTGCGCCCGAAGCTCGGCATCCAGCGCGCGTTCGAACGCCTCGCGATCTTCGCCAAACGGTCTGTGATCGACGATCGCGGTCGCGACGCTAGCTTCGCGCGCCCGGGTGAGACCCGCCGCCTCCGGTCGATTCGACACCACGAGCACGATTTCGGCCGGATAGTCTTCCGCCCTGGCCGCTTCGATCAGCGCCGTCATATTCGATCCGCGGCCGGAAATGAGCACGGCGACGCGCTTCTTGCCCATGCGTCTCACCAGGAAAGGTCGAGACGTCCGCGAAAGTCGACGCGAGCCTCGCCATCTGCCGCGACGATTTCACCGAGCCGCACCACCGTCTCGCCGTTGGCCGTGAAAAGCTCGTACGCCGCAGCCGATGCGCCGGCGTCCAGCACGGCCACCATGCCGATGCCGCAGTTGAAGGTCCGCAACATCTCGTGCTCGCTGACATCGCCCGACGCCGCGAGCCATTTGAACACCGGCGGGACGGGTACGCGGTCGAGATCCAAGGCCACCGAAAGCCCCGGCGGCAGCACCCGCGGAATGTTGTCGACAAAGCCGCCACCGGTGATGTGCGCCAGCGCCTTGACCGCTTTGCTGCCGCGGATCGCGGCGAGGCACGATCGCACATAGAGCCGCGTCGGCGTCAGCAAGGCTTCGCCCAGGCTGCGCGCCGGCTCGAAGGGGGCCGGCGCGTCCCAGGCCAGCCCGGAGGCGGCGACAATGCGGCGCACCAACGAAAAGCCGTTCGAATGCACGCCCGACGACGCCAGCCCGATCACCGGGTCGCCCGGCTTGATATCGACCCGCGGCAACAGCTCCGCCCGCGCCACCGCGCCGACGGCAAATCCGGCAAGGTCGTAGTCGCCGCGCTGATAGATGCCGGGCATTTCCGCGGTCTCGCCGCCGATCAGGGCGCAACCGGCCTCCCGGCACGCGGCGGCGATGCCCGTCACCACCATCGCGCCGACCTCCGGATCGAGCTTGCCGCAGGCAAAATAGTCGAGGAAGAAAAGCGGCTCGGCGCCTTGCACCACCAGGTCGTTCACCGACATCGCCACGAGGTCGATGCCGATCGTGTCGTGACGCGAGGTCTCGACCGCGATCCTGACCTTGGTGCCGACACCATCGGTCGCCGCGACCAGGATGGGATCGGAGAAGCCGGCGGCCTTGAGATCGAACAGGCCGCCGAAGCCGCCGATTTCGGCGTCGGCGCCCGCCCGAGCGGTCCTGCGCACCAGCGGTTTGATCAAATCAACCATGCGGTTGCCGGCATCGATATCGACGCCGGCAGCCGCGTAGCGTGCCTTGTCCACGGAACCACCAATCGGCAATGACGCCTTCCCCGGCGGGGAGGCACTCCGCGGCGCCTCCTACGTCGGAATCGACGGGTGCGCAAGCGCGCGGGCGCCGCTATATAGTGAGGACAAGGACGACGCGCGAAGCCAGCATACGAGTTCGGAACGCGCAGGCCGGGAGCCGGGGGCACGCGTTTGAGTATCCCAAACCTCATCACGTTGGGGCGCATCATCTTGGTGCCGATCGTGGTCTGGGCGATCATGTCGGAAGAGATGCGGCTTGCCTTTTTTCTTTTCCTGGCGGCAGGGATCAGCGATGCGGTCGACGGCTTCCTCGCCAAGCGCTTCCATATGGCGAGTGAGCTGGGCGCCTATCTCGATCCGCTCGCCGACAAGGCGCTGATCGTGTCGATCTACGTCGCGCTCGGCGTCGCCGGCGCCTTGCCGATCTCGCTGGTCATTCTTGTCGTCTCGCGCGACATCATGATCATCAGCGGATTTATGCTGGCCTGGCTGGTGGGCAGGCCGATGCCGGTCAGGCCACTGCCGGTCTCGAAAGCGAACACGGTGGCGCAAATCCTGCTCGCCACGCTGGTGTTGGCCGAGCAGGGCTTCGGCTTCGACGCTATGCTGGCGTCAAAGATCGTCATCGGGCTGGTCGCCATCTTGACCTTGCTCTCGATCGGCTTCTATCTCGCCGAGTGGCTTCGTCATATGAACTCGTTCGGGGCCGCGCACTGATCGGCCAGAGCATGATCCGGAAAAAGTTCTAGGGCGGTGGATTTGAAGTTCCCGCAATCCAGCGGCAAACTCGCACCGGAACTTCAAATGCAAAAGCCGCGCTGAGGATTGCGCCATGCGGTTCGAGCGGCACATCGCATTCTGGATCGTCGCTCTCGCGGTCTTTGTCGGCCTGTTATGGTTGTTACATCACATTCTCCTGCCCTTCGTGGTCGGGGCGGCGATTGCCTATCTGCTCGACCCGCTGGCCGACCGGCTCGCTAGACGCGGCCTGGGCCGGCTCGTCGCCGCGCTGCTCATTCTCAGCGTCTTCGTGATCGCATTCGTGGGCGTGTTCCTCCTCGTCGCGCCGGTGCTGGCCAACCAGCTTTCCTCCTTCATCGATCACATCCCGGCCTACGTGCAGCGCTTGCAGTCGCTGGCAACCGATCCGAGCCATCCGTGGCTGAAGGCCCTTCTCGGCAGCACGGCCGGCGGCGGCGAATTCGTCGGCGCTCTGATGACCAAGTCCATGGACTATCTGACAGGGGTCCTACCGTCGTTGTGGACCAAGGGCGAGGCGATCCTCTCCGTCTTCTCTTTGCTCGTCATCACGCCGGTGGTGGCGTTCTACCTGCTCTGCGACTGGAACCGTGTCGTCAGCGCCTTCGATGACCTGATCCCGCGGCGGCAGCGCGACACCGTGCGCGGCCTCGCGCGCGAGATCGACAAGGCGCTGTCCGGCTATCTGCACGGCCAGCTCCTGGTCTGCGCCGTCCTCGGCGCCTATTACGCGATCGGATTGACGCTGGCGGGTTTGAGTTTCGCGGTGCTCATCGGCGCCGTTTCCGGACTTCTCACCTTCATTCCCTATGTCGGTTCGCTGACCGCTCTGGTGGTTGCGTCCGGCGTGGCGCTGGCACAATTCTTTCCGGACTGGACGCGGATTCTGATCGTCGTCGGCCTCGTCCTGGTCGGGCAATTTCTCGAAGGCAATGTGCTGGCGCCGAAACTTGTCGGCGAGAGCGTCGGGCTGCATCCGCTGTGGCTGATCTTCGCGCTGCTCGCCAGCGGTTATCTGTTCGGCTTTGTCGGCCTGCTGCTGGCGGTACCGCTTGCCGCTGCCGCCGGCGTGTTGACACGGTTTGCGCTGCAGCGTTACCGGGCGAGCCCGCTCTACACCGGAAAAAGGTCGACTTGAGCGCCATGCCCTCCCGCCCGCGCCAGCTCGCGCTCGCGCTCGATCACGCCGAAAGCTATGCGCGCGAGGATTTTCTGTCCGGGCCGTGCAACGAGGGCGCGCTCCAGCTCATCGACTGCTGGCCGGATTGGCCGGCGAATGCCGTCGCCCTGGTCGGGCCTGAAGGGTCCGGCAAGACGCATCTGGCGATGATCTGGGCGGCGGCGGCGGGGGCGCGCGTCATTGCCGCGCGATCGCTCGGCGAAGCCGAGCTTCCAGCCGCGCTGGTCACCGGAGCGTTGGTTGTGGAGGACGCCGCGGCGGCAGATGATCGCGCGCTATTCCATCTCATCAATCTCGCCCGCGAGGAAAATGCCTCGCTGCTGCTCACCGCGACCACGGCGCCGGCAACCTGGCGGGCCGCCATCCCCGACCTGGTGTCGCGGCTGCGCGCGTTGCCGGTGGCGAGCCTGCAAGCGCCGGACGACGCGATGCTGCGCGCGGTGATCGTCAAGCTCGCCACCGATCGCCAGCTAGCGCTTGACGAGAGCGTGGTGGGCTATCTGTCGACCCACATCGAGCGCTCGTTTGCCGCCGCACGCGCCGCAGTGATCGCGCTCGACAACGAGGCGCTACGGCAACGGCGCCCGGCTACGCGCGCGCTCGCGGCGGAGATTTTTCGTGGTGAGACTTCGCCGGGCGGCTAGGCCGAGCGTTGCAACGACGATCTCGCCCAGCGCCGCGAAATCCTGCTTGCGCGGCGAGGTGCGCCGCCAGGCGAGCCCGATCGTGCGCGCCGGCGCGGGTTCGACAAAACGCAGAAGCTTGACCCGGCTGTCGCGAACCTCGGCGGCAGCGGCGACTTCCGGCACCAGCGTCACCCCGTAACCGTTCGCGACCATCTGCATCACGGTCGCGAGCGATGTGGCGCCGAGCGTGGCGGGGGTGTCGCCGCGCGCCGCAGCGCAGAAGGCCAGCGCCTGGTCGCGCAGGCAATGTCCTTCCTCGAGGAGAATGAGCCGCCGCTGGTCCACATCCTCGGCCGCGACGCGCCCTTGCAGCGGATCGGCGGCCGGCAGTGCCAGCAGGAATGGGTCGTCGAACAGCCGCAGTGTCTCCACGTCGGCGCCGTCCGCCGGCAACGCCAGCATCACCGCATCGAGATTGCCGCCCGCAAGTTCTTCGAGCAACATCTTGGTTTGGGTCTCGCGGACCTCCAGACGCAGTTGCGGATAGCTCGTCTGCAGCCGCGGTAGCACGCGCGGCAAAATGTAGGGCGCCAGCGTCGGGATGATACCGAGGCGAAGCTTGCCGCTAAGCACGCCGCGATGGCGAGCGAAGTCTATGAGATCGCGGGTGGCGGCGAGGATGCGCTCGGCCCGCTGCGCGACTTCGACTCCGGTCTCGGTGAGCGCGATCTCACCCGGCCGCCGCTCCACCAGTTCGGCACCGATTTCCCGCTCGAGTTCGCGCACCTGCATGGACAAAGCCGGCTGGGTGACCGCGCAGTCCGCCGCCGCTCGCCGAAAATGCCGGTGATGGGCGAGCGCGGTCAAATAACGAAGCTGACGCACGGTGATCATTCTAATAAGCTACGCTTATCGAAAGCCCTAAGCAATACGATTGGACCTGATTGCGGCGGCAGCCTAGTAACGCCCCCCGAGACTCCCCATCTGCACGTCAAAGCACGGAGGAACGAAACTGGCAAAAACCCCACGTAGACCGCCAGCGCCGGCGCCCCGTTCGCGGACCATCAAAACTCCTTCCGCCCGATGATCGCGCGTTTCTCCACGGTCGCCGGTGTAGTCGGCGTTGCCGACACCGAGCGCGATGTGCGTGGCTTCGCTCTCTAGTTCTACACCGACGAAGGCAACGGGGATCTCGTCGGCGACAATTCCAGAAGTCATAGTTGTTCCATGCGGAACAACTCGAAGAAGAATTATAGAACACGATCGGAGAGTAACATGGACGCAAAGACCGAGGACAAGAGCGCGGGCAAGTGCCCATTCACCCACGCCCACAGGAACCGCGACTGGTGGCCCAATCAGCTGGACCTCAGCGTTCTGCATAAAAATTCCGATTTGTCCGATCCGATGGGCAAGGCGTTCAACTACGCTAAGGAGTTCAAGAGCCTCGATCTGAAGGCCGTGATCAAGGACCTGCGTGCCTTGATGACGAACTCGCAGGACTGGTGGCCGGCCGATTTCGGCCATTACGGCGGACTGATGATCCGTATGGCGTGGCACAGCGCGGGCACGTATCGCATCGCCGACGGCCGCGGCGGCGCCGGCGCCGGTCAGCAGCGTTTCGCGCCGCTCAATAGCTGGCCGGACAACGCCAGCCTCGACAAGGCGCGCCGGCTGTTGTGGCCGATCAAGCAGAAATACGGCCGGAAAATCTCCTGGGCCGACCTGATAATTCTCGCCGGCAACGTCGCCCTCGACTCGATGGGGTTCAAGACGTTCGGTTTCGGCGGCGGCCGCGCCGATGTCTGGGAGCCTGAAGAACTTTACTGGGGTCCCGAAGGGAAATGGCTGGACGACGAACGCTATAGCGGCGAACGCCAGCTGCAGAATCCGCTCGCTGCCGTGCAGATGGGCCTGATCTACGTCAATCCGGAAGGGCCGAACGGCAAGCCGGATCCCCTCGCGGCGGCCAAGGACATTCGCGAGACCTTCGCGCGCATGGCGATGAACGACGAGGAGACCGTCGCGCTGATTGCCGGCGGCCATACCTTCGGCAAGACCCACGGCGCCGGCGATCCGTCGCTGGTCGGCCCGGCGCCGGAAGGCGCGGCCGTCGAAGAGCAGGGCCTCGGCTGGAAGAGCAAGTTCGGCACGGGCGTGGGTGCCGACGCGATCACCGGCGGCCCCGAAGTCACCTGGTCGCAGACGCCGACGAAATGGAGCAACCACTTCTTCGACAACCTGTTCAACAACGAATGGGAGCTGACCAAGAGTCCGGCCGGCGCCTATCAGTGGAAGGCGAAAGGCGGCGCCGCCACGATCCCGGACGCTTACGACAAGGCGAAGAAGCATGTGCCGACCATGCTGACCACGGACCTGTCGCTGCGGATGGACCCGATCTACGAGAAGATTTCGCGGCGCTTCTACGAGAATCCGGACCAGTTCGCAGACGCGTTTGCCCGGGCGTGGTTCAAGCTGACGCACCGCGACATGGGCCCGATCGTGCGTTATCTCGGCCCGCTTGTCCCGAAGGAGATTCTGATCTGGCAGGACCCGATTCCCGCGGTCGATCACCCGCTGATCGGGGAGCAGGACGTTGCCGCGCTGAAGGCGAAGATCCTCGCCTCCGGCCTGACCGTTTCCCAGCTGGTGTCGACGGCTTGGGCGTCGGCGTCGACGTTCCGCGGCTCCGACAAGCGCGGCGGAGCGAACGGCGCGCGCATTCGCCTCGCGCCGCAAAAGGACTGGGACGTCAACCAGCCGGCTCAGTTGGCGAAGGTTCTGCGCAAGCTCGAAGCGATCCAAAAGGAATTCAATGCGTCGCAGTCCAAGAGTAAGTCCAAGGGCAAGAAAGTTTCGCTTGCTGACCTGATCGTTCTCGGCGGCTGCGCGGCGATCGAGAAAGCCGCAAAGGGCGCCGGGCACGACGTGAAGGTTCCCTTCACGCCGGGGCGCATGGACGCGTCGCAGGAGCAAACCGACGTCGAATCCTTCGCGCCGCTCGAACCGCCCGCTGACGGCTTCCGCAACTATTACCGCAGCCAGCACCTCATGACGCCCGAGGAGGCGTTGGTCGACAAGGCGCAGTTGCTGACGCTGACTGCGCCGGAGGTGACGGTTCTCCTCGGCGGCCTGCGCGTATTGGGCGCCAATGCCGGGCAGTCCAAGCACGGGGTCTTCACCAAGCAGCCCGGCAAGCTGACGAATGACTTCTTCGTCAACCTGCTCGACATGCGCACGCAATGGCAGCCCGCCGGCTCCGATGGCGTGTACGAGGGCCGCGACCGGAAGACGAACGCGGTCAAGTGGACCGGCACCCGTGTCGACCTGATCTTCGGTTCGCACTCGCAACTGCGCGCGCTTGCGGAAGTCTATGCGTGCGCGGACTCGAAGGAGAAGTTTGTGAAAGACTTCGTGGCGGCGTGGACCAAGGTGATGAACGCCGATCGCTTCGACCTTGCCTGATCTGAGCTGAACGGTCTTCCTTCGAGGGCTTCTAGAGCGCAGCCACAACGAATATTGGTGATCAGGACCGGTCGAGGCTACGCAAATCCAACGCAAGCCTGTGGGAACCATGAATAAGAAATCAGGGCGGTGTTTCAAAACAGCTTGAAACCCGCTCTGACGCCAAGGCTCTCAGAAGCGGCCGGGGAGTTTCCCGGCCTTTTTTGCAGGCGGTGCAAACATGCGCTGAGCGCCGCGCTTACGCCTTTGACTTCGGCAGCTTCTCCGCGATCCCGAGACTGTTGGCGCGACGGCGCATCTCGGCCCAGATGTCGGCGGGACCGATGCCGGCGCGGCGCCACAGCACGGCGAGATGGTAGAGCAGGTCGGCGCTCTCGCGCACGATGGCCCGGTCATTGTGCTTGACGGCAGCGAGCGCGACCTCGCCCGCCTCCTCGATGACTTTTTGCGCCACTTTCCGGTTGCTCGCTCCCAGGAGCCTCGCCGTGCGGGGATGGTTATCCGGCGTGACCGCTTCGAGCGAGGCGTAAAGCCGCTCGAGCTCGTTGCCGAGCGCCTCGGGGCTGTGGGCATCGCCGGGCAAAGGCGACGCGTCGTCCGGCGCAATGAGCACCGCGCGGGCTTCCGCCACCGCCAGCTCGTTGAGTTCTTCGTGGATCGGTCCGACCGGCAGGGCGCGCCGGCGGTCACCATTCAACCTTTTTGCTAGTCTTGCGACCATCGCTCACCTCCTTACCGCGCTCGCGGGTTCGGCGTGAGCGTTGGCAAGAGATCGCTAGCCGCGGTCTTTTGCCATCGCGCAGCCGTCGATGCCGCGCACGGTCGTGATACTGACCGGTAGGACCGACACCAAGCGTGGAGTGCCGGCCGCACCAGAGTTGGTACTGCCCATGGCTTAATTGCCGAGTTTAGAAGTCGTTCAGTTGCTTTTCTGACCGACGAGGCGCAGATAGGCCTCCTTGCTCAAGCCGTCAAGCATTAAGAGGCCGTAACTCTTTGATCTATCAGGCCGAGACCGGCGGCCGCCGTGCCGTCGCCGGGGCCGCGCCAGGGAAGGCTTGACGGAGCGACGGCCCCGCCGCCTTATCTCCGGAGGTGGAAGTCATGGAATCGTTACCAGGGGCAGCGAGGGTGAGGCTCGAGGACCCAGGAGTAGTCATGGTCGACCGCGGCCAAGCGACCGCTGTTGCGCTCGAATCCAGCCCTGCGGCGGCTTTGGAAGCGCCGCCCCGGCTCGCCGAACCGGCGGAGCGGCACGCTGCGTCGGCTCTGGCCTCCAGCCCGGACCGCTTCATCAATCGTGAGCTGTCGTGGCTCAATTTCAACCGCCGCGTCCTCGAGGAATCCGCCAATCGCGGTCATCCGCTGCTGGAGCGATTGAAATTCCTGTCGATCTCGGCGAACAACCTCGACGAGTTCTTCATGGTGCGCGTGGCCGGCCTGCGGGCCCAGGTGCGCGCCGGCATCGCCACGAAGAGCCCCGAGGGACTGACCCCGGCCGAGCAGCTTGTGCGCATCGCCGACGCCGTGGTGCTCCTCGTTGAAGATCAGCAGGCACAGTGGCGCGAGCTGCGCGCAGCACTCGCCCAAGCCGGCATCGCGCTGGTCGATGGTCCTGATATTGGCAAGGCGGAGAGGGCCTGGCTCGAGGGCCATTTTCTTGCCCATGTGTTCCCGTTGCTGACGCCGCTCGCCGTCGATCCGGCGCATCCGTTCCCGTTCATTCCCAATCTCGGCTTCTCGATCGCCCTGCAGCTGTCGCGCGCCAAGGACGGCAAGGCGATGAACGCGCTGATCCGCATGCCGAACCGCATCGAACGGTTCGTGCGGTTGCCGCAGGCCGGGGAGGGCGGCGAAGTGCGGCTGATCTCGATCGAGGCCGAGACCAGCCTGTTCATCGGCAAGCTGTTCCCGGGCTATGCGGTGAAGGGCGTGGGCGCCTTCCGCGTCATCCGCGATTCGGAACTGGAAGTCCTCGAAGAGGCCGAAGATCTGGTGCGGCTGTTCGAGACCGCGCTCAAGCGGCGCCGCCGTGGCTTGGTGATCAGGCTCGACATCGAGGCGATGATGCCGGCGGAGTTGCAGCGGTTCGTGCTGCGCGCGCTCGGCGCCACCGATGACAGCGTGTTCAAGGTCGATGGCGTGCTGGCGCTCAACGAGATGGCGCAGATCGCCAGCCTCAACCGGCCGGACCTCGAATTCGTGCCCTATACGCCGCGCTATCCCGGCCGCATCCGCGACCATGGCGGCGACTGCTTCGCCGCCATCCGGCAGAAGGATCTCATCGTCCACCATCCCTATGAGTCCTTCGACGTGGTGGTGGATTTTCTGAATCAGGCGACGCGCGATCCGGATGTCGTCGCCATCAAGCAAACGCTGTACCGCACCTCGGCCGACTCGCCGATCGTCAAGACGCTCGCGGAAGCCGCCGAGGCCGGCAAATCGGTCACCGCCGTGGTCGAGCTCAAGGCGCGCTTCGACGAGGAGGCCAATATCCGCTGGGCGCGCGATCTCGAACGCGCCGGCGTGCAGGTGGTGTACGGATTCCTCGAGCTCAAGACCCACGCCAAGCTGTCGCTGGTGGTGCGCCGCGAGGGTGCTTCGCTCGCTTCCTATGTGCATGTCGGCACCGGCAATTATCATCCGGTGACCGCGCGCATCTATACCGACCTGTCGTTCTTCACCTCCGATCCCGCCATCGCCCGCGATGTCACCCGCGTGTTCAATTACGTCACCGGCTACGCGGAGCCCGCCGGGCTCGAGCGCATGGCGGTCTCGCCGCTGACGCTGCGCAAGCGCATCCTCGCCCACATCGAAGAGGAGATTGCGCACGCCAAGGCCGGCCGTCCCGCAGCGATCTGGATGAAAATGAATGCGCTGGTCGACGCCGACATCATCGATGCGCTCTATCGCGCTTCGAGCGCCGGCGTGGCGATCGAATTGGTGGTGCGCGGCATCTGCTGCCTGCGGCCGGGGGTTGCGGGCCTGTCCGAGAACATCCGCGTCAAATCTATCGTCGGCCGCTTCCTCGAGCACGGCCGCATCTATTGCTTCGGCTCTGGGCACAGCCTGCCGCATCCGAAGGCTGCGGTTTATATCTCGTCCGCCGACATTATGCCGCGCAACCTCGACCGCCGCGTCGAAGTGCTCTGCCCGATCCTCAATCCGACCGTGCACGAGCAGGTGCTCGATCAGATCATGGTCGCGAATTTCAAGGACAACCAGCAGAGTTGGGAGCTCGTCGCCGACGGCTCCTCGTCGCGCATCAAGCCGGGGCCGAGCGACGAGCCCTTCAACGCCCAATCCTACTTCATGACCAATCCAAGCCTGTCGGGGCGCGGAAAGTCGCCGAAAGAGTCCATTCCCCGGTTGCGGCATCGCTCGGAGCGGGCGTGAACGAAGCCGAAACGCGCCACCCACTGTCCTGCGCTGATTTCAAAAGATGAGCCGCGCCAAGATCGACGCCAAGGGACGCCTCGACGATGGTCCGCCGCTGGCGGTGATCGACATCGGCTCGAATTCGGTGCGGCTTGTCGTCTACGAGGGGCTGACCCGCAGCCCGACGCCGCTGTTCAACGAGAAGGCGCTGTGCGGGCTGGGCCGCGAGGTGCAGTCCACCGGACTGCTCGCCGCCGACGCGGTCGATCAGGCCTTGGCTGCGCTCAAGCGCTACCGCGCGCTCTGTACGACCATCGGCGTGAAGCGAGTTTTGGCCATTGCCACCGCGGCCTGCCGCGACGCCAAGAACGGCCGCGCCTTCATCAAGCTCGCCGAGCGAATCATCAGGACCGAGATCGACGTGCTGTCGGGTGGCCGTGAGGCGCAGTTGACCGCGCTCGGCGTCATTTCCGGCGTGCATCAGGCGGACGGCGTGGTCGGCGACCTCGGCGGCGGCTCGCTCGAGCTGGTCGATGTCCACGGCACGCGCACCGGGCGCGGCTTGACCCGGCCGCTCGGCGGTCTCGCCCTGGCCGACATTTCGGCAAAATCGCTCAAGAAGGCGGAAAAATTCGTCAAGAAAACACTCGGCTCTTTGCCGTTGCTCAGCGACTGCGAGGGCCGCAACTTCTACGCCGTCGGCGGCACCTGGCGGGCGCTGGCGCGGCTGCACATGTGGCAGACCGGATATCCGCTGCACGTGATGCACGGCTACGCCATTGCCGCCGATGACGCGCTCGAATTCGCCCGCCTGGTGCATCGGGTCGACACCGAGACGCTCTCCAACATCGAAGTGGTGGCGAATGCACGGCGGCCGTTGCTCGCCTATGCGGCGCTGGTGCTGGAACACATCGTGCGCATCGGCAAGCCGCGCCAGGTGATATTCTCCGCCCTCGGCGTGCGCGAGGGCTTGCTCTATTCGCTGCTCAAGCAGAAGGACAAGGAGAAGGATGCGCTCATCGAAGCGGCACGCGGGCTCAACCAATTGCGTTCGCGCTCGCCGCGCCACGGCGAAGAGCTGATCGTATGGACCGATCGTTTCATGGCCTCCTCCGGCCTGAGTGAAACGGCCGAGGAACGCCGGCTGCGTCACGCCGCCTGCCTGTTAGCCGATATCGGCTGGCGTGCGCATCCCGATTACCGCGGCGAGCAATCGCTCAACATCATCGCCCATGGCGGCTTCACCGCCATCGACCATCCGGGCCGCGCCTATCTGGCGCTCGCCGTATTTTACCGCCACGTCGGATTGGTGATGGACGACGAGCTGTCGCCGCGGCTGCGCGAGCTTGCTTCGACGCGCGGTCTCGACCGCGCGCGCGTGCTCGGCGCGGCGCTGCGGCTGGCTTATGTGGTGTCCGCCGCGATGCCCGGCGTGCTGCCGCGGACGCCGCTCGCGGTGGAGCGGCACCGGCTGGCGCTGCGGCTGCCCGGCGAATTCGCGGCGTTGTCCGGCGAACGGGTTTTGAGCCGGCAGCGTGCGCTGGCGCGGCTCATCGGCCGCGAGCCGGTGATGCTGCTGGGGTGAGCCCGGCGCTATCCGCGCTCGACCGCGGCCACCTTGCCCTTCTCGATCGCCAGCGCCAGCTTGCCGTGCTTGAGCGCCAGCGCCTTTTCGCCGAACAGCTCGCGGCGCCAGCCGGTGAGCGCGGGGACATCGGCGTCATCGTCGGCGGCGATGCGCTCGAGATCGTCGACCGTGGCGATCACCTTGGCGGCGACGTGGTGGCGTTCCGAAATCATGCGCAACAGCACCTTGAGCAGCTCGACGACCGCCGCGCCGTTTGCCGAGGACTGCAGCCGCACCGGGCGCGGCAATGTTTTCGGATCGCGCGCCAGCCCGCGCGCCACCGCGGCGACGATCGCCTCGCCCCAGCGCGAGCGTTCGAAGCCCTTGGGCAGCGAGCGCAGGCTCTTGAGCTTTTCAGTGGTCGTCGGCGCCTGCACGGCGATATCGGCGATCGCATCATCCTTGAGCACGCGGGAGCGCGGTACGTCGCGCGACTGCGCCTCGCGCTCGCGCCAGGCCGCGACCTCGATCAGCACGGCGAGTTCCTTGGGCTTGCGCACGCGCGTCTTCAGGCGCTGCCAGGCATTCTCCGGATCCATGCGATAGGTGTCGGCCGACGTCAGGACCTGCATTTCCTCCTGCACCCAATCGACCCGGGCGCGCCGTCCGAGGTCGTCGACCAGCGCCGCATAGACATCCCGCAGATGCGTGACGTCGGAGACCGCGTAGGACAGCTGCGCTTCGGAGAGCGGCCGCCGCGTCCAATCGGTAAAGCGGTGCGATTTATCGAGCGTGTCGCCGGTGATGCGCTGCACCAGCTGGTCGTAGGAGATGGAATCGCCGTAGCCCAAAACCATGGCCGCGACCTGGGTGTCGAAGATCGGATGCGGAATAAGCTTGGCGCGGTGCCACACGATTTCAATGTCCTGCCGCGCGGCATGAAAGACTTTCATCACCTTCTCGTCCGCCATCAGGGCGAAGAAGGGAGCGAGATCGATACCCGGCGCCAGCGCGTCGACCACCACCGCCTCGTCGGCCGAGGCCATCTGCGCCACGCACAATAGCGGGTAATAGGTGGTCTCGCGCAGGAATTCGGTGTCGATGGTGACGAAGGGGTAAGACGCCATCCGGCGGCAAACGGCGGCAAGCTCGGACGTTGTCGTGATCGGATTCATTGCGGATGTGATAGCGGAAACAACTGTCATTGTCGCCGGACAGTGTCGGTCACTTGCTGCAGGGGTGGCAAGGCCGATGCTGGAATGGGTGCCAACATAATCGTGTCCACGCTCAATCTCCGCGCACCCGCCCCATCATGATGAACTCCCATGGGCTCGGCATGGCGCCGACCGGCACTTCGATCAAGGTGGGGCCGTCGCGGTTCGCCAAGGCGCGCCGCAACGCCGGCCGTAATTTGTCCGGGCTGTTGACGCGCACGGCGGCGGCGCCGAAGCTTTCGGCGAAGGCGACGAAATCCGGATTAGCGAGATCGGAGGCGATCAGGCGGTTGCCGAACCGCTCCTCCTGGATGCGGCGGACGTTGCCGAAAGCACCGTCATTGAACACGATCGTCACCAGCGGAATGCGGTGGCGTATCGCGGTCGCCATCTCGGTCGCGGTGAACAGGAAGCCGCCATCGCCGGTAATCGACAGCACCGGCACGTCGGGGCGCGCATGCTGGGCGCCGAGCGCCGTGGCAAAGCCGAAGCCGAGATTGTCCTGGTAGCCCGGCGACAGATAGGTGCGCGGCCGGTAAACCGGAAACGCCAGCCGCGAGACGAAACCGACCTGCGTCACTTCGTCGACGAAGATGCCGTCCTCCGGCAATTCGGCGCGGATGGCCGCGAGATAGCCGAGTTGCGGCCCGAGCTTGGCGAGGCGCTTGTCCATGCGGGCATGGCGGTCCCGCATGTCGTCGGCGCGCGAGGCCCGCCGCGCATTGTGTGCCGGCAGGACCTCGAGCAGGCGCCGCAGGATCGGCGCCGCCAGGCCGATCAGCGCCACCTCGGGCCTGGCCAGGCGTTTGGGCTCCTCCGGATCGGCATCGACGCGGACGATCGCGAGGTCGCGGTCGACGCCCCAATGCAGCACCGGGTAGTGCAGGTGGGTGCCGACGGCGAGTACCACGTCCGCTTCGGCCCACAGGTCGCGGCCGAGCGGCAGATTGACGGCGAGCGGGTCGCGGTCGTCGATCACGCCGCGGCCGCGCCGATAGGACATGACAGGCGCCTGCAGCAGATGCGCAAGGCGCGTCACCTCGGCGGCGGCGTTCTGCGCGCCGCCGCCGGCTACGATCAGCGGCCTCTTGGCGGCGCCAAGGAGCTTGGCGGCGGCCTTGATGGCGTCGTCATCGATCGGCGGCTCGGCAGTGGGGAGCGGCGCTTGCGGCTCCACCGGGCCCGAGCGGCCCCAGACATCGATGGCGCATTCGAGCGCCGCCGGGCCGGGGCGGCCCACGAACATGGACCGGATGGCCTCGGCGATCAGGCGCGGCGCCTCGTGCGGCGCGCGGATGCGCTCCGACCAGTCGACGAGCCGCGCGATGATGCCGGCCTGGTCGCGGATTTCGTGCAGATGCGAGAGGCCGCGGCCAATGGCGTGCTGCGGAATCTGGCCGAACAGCGCCAGGACCGGCGCGTTCATGCCATAGGCGGTAAGAAGCGCTGCCGCCGAGTTGAGCAGGCCGGGTCCGGGGACGACGCAATAGGCTTGCGGCTTTCCCGTCGCCAGCGTCGCCCCGAGCGCCATGTAGGCGGCGCCCTGCTCGTGGCGGGTGTGGACGGTGCGGATTCTGGCGGCGGTGCTGCTGCTGCTGCTGTCGATGGTCTTGGCGAGCGCGTCAAAAAAATCATCGTTGTGCACGCCGGGCAGCACGTAGATCGTATCGAGCCCGTGGGCCGCCAGGGCGGCAACGGCAGCCTCGCCCGTGGTCATGCGGCGAGGGCCCGTGCTTGCCCGTGTGGTTCGTGCTTTGGCCATATGAGGACCTATTTTGAGCGTCACGCGCGGGAGCCGTTCATAGCGCCGGCGCCGCGCGCCAGCATGCGTCGCCGGGTCGAGCCCGGCAATGAGGAACTGCCCGCCGCGCGCCTTGACAAAGCCCCTCTCGCGTGCGCTTTCCGCGTTCCGGCCGAACCAGTAGCCAAGAGCCAAATCAGGCAAAACATGCACCGCTATCGCAGCCATACCTGCGGCGCGCTTCGAGCGAGCGACATCGGCAGCGAGGTGCGCCTTTCGGGCTGGTGCCACCGCATCCGCGATCATGGCGGCGTGCTGTTCATCGATCTGCGCGACCATTACGGGCTCGCCCAGGTGGTCGCCGACCCCGACAGCCCGGCCTTCAAATTGGCTGAGACGCTGCGCTCGGAATGGGTGGTGCGCATCGACGGCAAGGTGCGGCGGCGGCCCGACGGCACCGAGAATCCCGACCTGCCGACCGGCGAGGTCGAAGTCTACATCCGCGAGATCGAGGTTTTGGGCCGCGCCGCGGAACTGCCCATGCCGGTGTTCGGCGAGCACGACTACCCCGAAGAGATCAGGCTCAAATACCGCTTCCTCGACCTGCGCCGCGAGCATTTGCACCAGAACATCATGAAGCGCGGCGAGATTATCGATTCGCTGCGGCGGCGCATGAAGGAGCAGGGCTTCTTCGAATTCCAGACGCCGATCCTCACCGCCTCGTCGCCGGAGGGCGCGCGCGATTATCTCGTGCCGTCGCGCCTGCATCCGGGGAAATTCTACGCGTTGCCGCAGGCGCCGCAGCAGTTCAAGCAGCTGATCATGATCTCCGGCTTCGACCGGTATTTCCAGATCGCGCCGTGCTTTCGCGACGAAGACGCGCGCGCCGACCGCTCGCCCGGCGAGTTCTATCAGCTCGATCTGGAGATGAGTTTCGTCACCCAGGAGGACGTGTTCGACGCGGTCGAGCCGGTTATTCGCGGCGTGTTCGAGGAGTTCGGCGGCGGCAAGCCGGTGACGCCGAAATTGCCGCGTATTCCTTACCAAGAGGCGATCGAGAAATACGGCACCGACAAGCCGGACTTGCGCAACCCGATCGTGATGCAGGACGTTTCGGAGATTTTTCGCGGTTCGGGATTCAAGATTTTCGCACGCCTCCTCGAACAAGGCGCCGATAGAAAGGTGTGGGCGATCCCGGCGCCCGGCGGCGGCTCGCGCGCCTTCTGCGACCGGATGAATTCGTGGGCGCAGGGCGAAGGGCAGCCAGGAATGGGATATATATTCTGGCGACAACGTCCAGCAAATTCAGAGGTCACTGACCAAGTGGTGAGGTTGGAGATCAAAAGAGCATTAGATGCCGGGCGCGGCCGAGAAGCCGATGAAATTCGAAGGAAATGGCTTCAAAACCCTGAAGGCGTAGGGCCGGTTGCGAATAACTTAGGTCCAGAGAAAACCGAAGCGATCCGTTTACAATTGGACCTAAAAGCGGACGACGCGGTGTTCTTTGTCGCCGGCGAGCCGCAAGGCTTTGTCAAGTTTGCCGGTGCGGCGCGAACAAAAGTCGGCGAGGATCTCAACCTGATCGCCAAGGACCGGTTCGAGTTGTGCTGGATCGTCGATTTTCCCATGTACGAGTGGAACGAGGAGGAGAAAAAAATCGACTTCTCCCACAACCCGTTCTCGATGCCGAACCTGCCGGCGGATGAATTTCTCGCGCTTGACGCCACCGACCGCGATAAAATTCTCAGCCTCAGGGCGATCCAATACGACATCGTCTGCAACGGCGTGGAGCTGTCCTCCGGTGCGATCCGCAATCACCGTCCCGATGTGATGAAGAAGGCGTTTGCCATCGCCGGCTATGACGAAAGCGTGCTTGAGCAGAAATTCGGCGGCATGCTGCACGCGCTGTCGCTCGGCGCGCCGCCGCACGGCGGCATTGCGCCTGGCATCGACCGCATCGTGATGCTGCTGTGCGGCGAAGAGAATCTGCGCGAAGTCGTGTTGTTCCCGATGAACCAGCGCGCGGAAGATTTGATGATGGGAGCGCCGTCGGAGGCGACCCCCAAGCAATTGCGCGAACTGCACGTCCGCGTCGTCAAGCCGGGCCCGGCATAAGCGGGGTGCTGGCACTTTTGCTGCACCGGCTTCCGACCCAACCATCATTCCGCTGCCGCCGCGATCGGCGCTCCGCACAGCGTCGCAAGGACTTCAGCGAACTCTGCGTGCATCCTTTTCCATCGCATCAGCCGCAGGATGAGGCGTAACTCGCCCAACACTTCGAGCGAGAGCCGGGTGGCGCAGCCCAATGCGCTGGCGATCTGAAACGCCTTGCGCTCGTCGCGCCACCAGCGCTCGACCACGGCGATCGCCGGGTCGAGGCCGCGGCCAAACAGCATGGCGCCGCGCGCGCCGAAGCGGGCGCGCACGGCCGGGTGATGCGGCCCGAGCCGGATCAGCCGCTCGACCCTGATTTTGAAGGCGTTGACCGTTGCGGCTTCGTCGAATGCGGCGCCGATCTGCGCCAGCGCGACCGCCATGGCCGGCGCCGGTCCGACCCGCGCCGCTGCGGCAGCGCGGCGAAGGCGTTCACGGTGGCGGTCCTGCCGCGACGAGCGCGCAGCGGTCGACTGGTCGGCAAATAGCATCGAAGGTCGCGGTTGGGTTCGCCGCCCCGTCACGGCAGGCGCGGCTCGACGTTATGGGCTAGTAACGAAAATTAGGACGATTGTCAAGAGAAAGTTGCGATATCGGTGACGTGCCGCGAATCGCGATCAGTCGCTCCGCCCGCCGCGGCACGCGGCAGAGTCTGGCGTCTGACTGATTCGGCGTGGCTTGGTGTTGAAAAGGGAAGGGCGCTTGCTCAGAACAATTTGAGGCAGCAGAGCACCTTGCCGACGACCTCGAGCTCGCTGAGCGGGGTCTCTTCGCTCGGATGATTCGGATTGTCGGAGATCACTTTCACCCGCGTCGGCCGCGACGAGCGCAAGACTTGCAGCCGCTTGACCACGATGCACTCGAAAGTGTCGCGAATGGCATAAAGCCCGTCCGGCGTCGGCGTCTTGTGGCCGGTATCGACGATCACGCGCTCGCCGGAGACGATGGTCGGCGCCATGCTGTCGCCGGTGGTGTCGAGGACCAGAAGGCGGCTGGGCGAGCTGTGCAATTGCTCGCGCACGAAAGTCTGCGGAAACAGCCAACCTTCGGCCTTCAGCGGGTCGGCGTGGCGTCCGTCCTTGCGCACTTCGCGCGCCGGCACGCCGCCGCCGCCGAGACCGGCGCGGGTGTCGAGTTCCGGCACCTGCCCGGGCGATGGGCCCAGCGGTTCCTCGTGTGCGGCCTCCTCACGCAGCACGTCGCTTGATTCGATGTGGCTGCCGGGGGTGCCCGGGTAGCGTCCCCACAGCAGAAGCTGCTCCGGCGTGTAGCCGAGCACCGCGGCGAACGGCTTGAGATGGTCCAGCCGCAGCCTGATCTGGCCGTTCTCCAGCCGTGACAGCTGCTGTTTGGAAATCCCCGACCGCTTGACCAGTTCGGTGCGCGACATGCCGCGCGCTTCTCGCGCGTAGTACAGCCCGGTCATCTGCTTACTGGGTCGGGTGCGGCGTGCCATGCAGCTATTGTCACCGATTCCGTTTATAGCGCCTAGCGTCTAAAACCGTGACTTGACTGTCCCGTTTTGAGGGACTATATCACAAACCGTGACGAGAGATAGCCGCCTGATTGGCGGGCGATGCGGCATCCAAAGCCTTTCCAGACTGACCGGCGCTCGCACGCGGCGGGCGGGCTCCGCGGAGTTGACAGTCGTGCCAACTGAATCATGGACCATCGAGCAAATTGATCTTTTGAAGAGGCTTTGGAGCGAGGGCCTGACAGCCGCCGCGATTGCCGCCCGCCTCGACGGCCTGTCGCGCTCCGCGGTGCTGGGAAAGGTCCATCGGCTTCGGCTGCGCACGGACAAGGCCGCGGCGGCGTCGGCGGCCAAAGCGAAGCCTGCCGGACAGGGCAGCGCCGAAACGGCGCCGGCGCGCCGGCGCCGCGGCGGGCAACGCCGCAAGCACCCGCAGACCGCGCCGACAGCAGTCAGGCAGCACAAGACACTGTTTGAATTGACCAACAAGACCTGCCGGTGGATCGTCGAAGCAACCTTCAAGTGGGCCGCCGCTTGGGCCTGGTCGCATCTGCACTGAGCGGCATGCGTAGCGCCGTTCGCTCAGTACCCCGGGATCATTTCATCGGAAACGCCGACAACGCCGGGTACGCCTTCGGCCAAGGCAAGCAGCGCCTTATGTTCATCGGCCGAGCCGACCAGGCCCCACAGGTGAACGATGCCGCCGCTGACGATGATGTTGCGCTCGCCGAAATCGGTCCAGGATTGATGGTCAAGCCGATCCAGCAGCTCCAAGCGTAACTTGCGATCGGAAGAGGTGCCTGAGCCGGCGCCAGTCTGAACTTGCGACGACGCCAGCGCCTGGATGAGATTCGATCGGCTGACGATGCCGACCAGTTTGCCGGCGCGCAGGATTGGCAGGCGTTTGATGCGATGCCGTTCAAGCAGCGTGGCGATCTCTCCGAGCGGCGTATCTTCCGACGCCGAGACGATATTGCTCGACATGATTTCTTCGACGCGGCGGCCGTGCGACTTGGCGAATTCCCCAGCAAGGGTCGAGGCCGGCGTCACGGCTTCGAGCCACCATGGACGCTGCTTTTCGGTGCCGATCTCCTCGCGATGGAGGAGGTCGGCCTCGCTGATCACGCCGATGACATTGTCGTCGTCATCGACCACGGGAAGCGCGCTGACATCATGCTCGGCGAGAAGGCGCACCGCCAGCGCAACATCATCGTCCGGCTTTACCGTGACGACGTCGCGAACCATGACATCCATGGCTTTCATGCTGGCCTCCTGCCGGCCGGCGGGGAGTCATTGCAAACGGCGCGAAGGAGCCAGCCACGGCTCGCGCGCTGTCTCAAGCCGGAGCCTTCCGAGCAAAGGCTCCTTGCATTACATCCGTATGACGGTTCGGGAGTTTGGTCGTGCGCTGCGCGCCCGCAAATTTATGAGCGCGTGAACGGGTCGACATATCGCAGAATAATCGGCAACCGCTGTATTCACATGCGGCGCGCCGTGAACAGGGATGGAACTGCAAAAAGAAAAAGGAGCGCCGCCGGTATGCTGACGGCGCTGTCGTCAGCGAAATCAATAGATGCCGCTACAGGCGACGACCGAAGCCGCCGCGGAAACCGCCGGCCACCAGCGAGATTATCTGCCCGCGCAGGCGATCGACCTAGCCCAATAGAACAGGCGATCGACCTAGCCCAATAGAAAAAGCTGTCGCTCGCTCAAAGAGCTCCCGTACCGCTCGCCTTGCTTGAGACCGGAGACCTTCCGATTGAATGGTCAAAAAACAGCGAAAGTGTGCCTCCGGTTCGGGGCAAACAAAGACGGCCGGCTGTTGGGCAAGCCGGTCCAGGCGGAGCCTGCCACCTGCGCGAGTTCCCGCGCCCCCTACCCCTGCCCAACGTTTCGCCGTGCGGTGCCCCATTGGACGGCACGGGCCTCAATCCAAAACGAAATACATAAGTAAATCAATAAGCTATCGGCTGGCACGCCGCTTGCTGCACCAACGGCAAGAGGGGGAGCCTTGGTCGGCCGATAGCTTCGTAAAGACGTCTCGGCGGCCACGAACCAAAGGAGCCGAGACATGGATTACGTCAAGCCGGCGGACGTCGCCTCCGCTATGGTCAATGCCGGGCGCAGTAAGCTCGCGCTCGCACCCCTCGACCTGATGATCCGCGGCGGCCTTGCCGGCGCCATCCTCGCCGCCGCGACAAGTCTCGCCATCACCGGCGCGGCGCAGACCAGCCAGCCGCTGGTCGGCGCGCTGATCTTCCCCGTCGGCCTCATCCTCATCGTGTTGCTCGGCCTCGATCTGGTGACCGGCAGCTTCGGCCTGTTGCCGCTGCCGTGGATCGAGAACGACACCGATAGCAAGACCATGCTCGTCAACTGGGGCTGGGTCTTCCTCGGCAATCTGATCGGCAGCGTCGTCTATGGCGGGCTGTTGGCGATCGCGCTCACCAATTTCGGCGCGACGGCGCCAGTCGGTGTCGCCGCAAAAATCATCGCCATCGCCGAAGCCAAGACCACCGGCTACGAAGCGCTCGGCTTCGCCGGCCTTATCACCGTGTTCGTCAAGGCGATCCTCTGCAACTGGATGGTCTGCCTCGCCATCGTTGCCGCCATGACCACCTCCTCGACGATCGGCAAGATCGCCTGCGCCTACATGCCGGTCTTCATCTTCTTCGCCCAGGGTTTCGAGCACTCCGTGGTGAACATGTTCATCATCCCGACCGGCATGATGATGGGCGCCAAGATCAGCATCGCGCAATGGTGGCTGTGGAATCAGATTCCGGTGACGCTCGGCAATCTGGTCGGCGGTTTCGTCTTCACCGGGCTCGCCTCTATATCACCCACAAGCCGCGCACGGCCGCGCCCGCGCCGCTGACCGCGCCGACGCAGGTACCCGCTGAATGAGCGGGACCGACCTCAAACCCCTCGCAGCGGCACAGGCCGGCGATTTCGAGCCGGAACAGAAGCGTTACCTGGAAGGGTTCGTCGCCGGCGTGCAGATTGCCAAGGCGGCAAGAAGCGTCGCCGGCGCTGCGGCGCCGGCCGGCGTGTCGCTACCCCCCGAGCCGACCGGCCCGGACGCGGCGGCGTTGAAAGCGCAGAACCGCGTGCTCGCTGCCGGCGGCAAGCTTTCCGATCCGGAAAAATTCAAGCGCGAGCAGCATCCCTTCGACACCTATGAGCGGCTGAAGGAGCACGCGGCCAAGGGCGAATATCCCAAACCGCCGGACAATTTCCGCTGGCGGTTTTTTGGTCTGTTCTACGTCGCGCCGAACCAGAAATCCTATATGTGCCGGCTGCGCATCCCGAATGGGATCGTCAAATCGGCGCAGTTCGCCGGCTTGGCCGATCTGGCTGAGCGCTACGGCGGCGGCTACGCGCATGTGACGACGCGCGCCAATCTCCAGATCCGCGAAGTCGAGGCCCACAACGCGGTCGCCATGATCGAGGCGATCCAGGATTTGGGGCTGTGCTCGCGCGGCTCCGGCGCCGACAATATCCGCAACGTCACCGGCACGCCGACGGCAGGCATCGACCCGCAGGAGCTGATCGATACGCGCCCCTATGCGCGCGAATGGCACTTCCACATCCTCAACGACCGCTCGCTCTACGGCCTGCCGCGCAAATTCAATGTCGCCTTCGACGGCGCCGGCACTATCCCGGTGCTGGAGGACACCAACGACATCGGCTTCCAGGCGGTGCAGGTGAACGACGGCTTCGGCCTTACTCCCGGCGTCTGGTTCAGGCTCTGTCTCGGCGGCATTACCGGGCACCACGATTTCGCCCGCGACACCGGCGTGCTGGTGCAGCCGCAGGATGCCTGCAAGGTGGCGGACGCGGTGGTGCGCGTCTTCATCGATCACGGCAACCGTACCGACCGCGCCAGGGCGCGGCTGAAATATGTGCTCGACGCCATGGGCGTCGAGAAATTCCTCGGTCTGCTCGAGGAGAAACTCGGCCGCCGCTTCGACCGCGCGGTATCCGGCGCCGTGGCGCCGCGTCCGGCGTTCGACCGCACGGCGCATCTCGGCATTCATGCGCAAAAGCACGACGGGCTGAACTGGATCGGTGTCGTCGTGCCGGTGGGACGCCTGTCGGTCGCACAGATGCGCGGCCTGGCCGAGATTGCCCGCGAGCTCGGCGACGGCGACCTGCGGCTCACGGTCTGGCAAAACCTCCTGATCTCAGGCGTACAGACCGACAACTTGGCGGCGGCCAAGGAGAGGATCGAAGCGCTCGGTCTCGCCATCGAAACCAACGCCATCCGCTCCGGGCTCATCGCCTGCACCGGCAATACCGGCTGCAAGTTCGCGGCCTCTGACACCAAGCGTCATGCCGAAGAGATCGCCCGCTGGTGCGAGACGCGCGTCGCGCTCGACACCCCGGTGAACATCCATTTGACGGGGTGCCATAATTCCTGCGCGCAGCACTTTGTGTCCGAGATCGGCCTCTTGGCCTGCAAGGTCCAGGCAGACGAGGACGCCGATCCGGTCGAGGGCTATCACATCTTTGTCGGCGGCGGTTTCGGACCGTACGCGGCGCTCGGTCGCGAGCTCTATCGCGACGTCATCGCGCAAGAAGCGCCGCGCACCGTCGAGCGCATCTTGAAGGCCTATCTGGCGCATCGCGCCTCTCGCGAGGAGAGCTTTCTCGCCTTCGCCCGCCGCCACGAGATCGACGCGCTGAAGGCCATGACCGACGTCGAGGCCGCCGAATGAGCATGACGCCGCGGCCGCCGATCCCTTCGTTCATTCCCGAAACGGCGCCGTTCGCGCCGGAGCAGCGCACTTGGCTCAACGGGCTGTTCGCCGGATTGTTCGGGCTGGAAGAGAGCGTCACGCCGCTCTCCCCCGCCGATGCCGCCAAGCTGCTGGCTGGTTTGCTTGATGGCGCCGCGCCGGCCGCGCCCGCGGCCGACGATAACGGCGCGGATGATGGAGCCCCTTGGCACGATCCGGCGATGCCGCTCCCCGAGCGCATGAAGCTTGCCGAAGGCAAGCGGCTGCCGCGGCGGCTGATGGCGGCCATGGCGCAGCAGGATTGCGGCCAGTGCGGTTATAACTGCAAGGACTATGCGGACGCGCTGTTTGCGAAGTCCGAAAAGCGGCTGAACCTCTGCGTGCCGGGAGGCAAAGACACTTCCCGCATGCTCAAGCAGCTTTATCAGGAGTTCGACGCCACGCCGGTCGCGGAGTCTGCTCCGGCGCAAGCGAAGCCCGCCCCCGCCATCGCGCCCGGCCGCTCGCGCGACAATCCCGCCCACGCCACCTTCCTCTCGCGCCGCCGGCTGAACAAGCCCGGCTCGGAAAAGGAAACCTGGCATATCGATATCGACCTTGACGGCACTGATCTCGATTATGCCGTCGGTGATTCCCTCGGCATTTTTCCCACCAACGATCCCGATCTGGTCGAAGCAGTGCTCGCCGCGCTGCACGCGCCGCCGGATTTTCCCATCGCCGAACGCACGCCGCGCGAGACGCTGACCGACGGCGTCTCGTTGTCGCCGGCACCCGACATGCTTTTCCAGCTCATCTCCTATCTCACCGGCGGCGAGCGCAAGCAGAAGGCGAGGCAGCTCGCCGCAGGCGGCGACCCGGACGGCGATGCCGCGACGCTCGACGTGCTCGCGGCCCTGCACAAATTCCCCGGCATAAGGCCCGATCCGGAAGCCTTCATCGAGGCGCTCGATCCGCTGCAGCCGCGGGTCTATTCGATCTCCTCCTCGCTGAAGTCGCATTCCGGCCGCGTCTCGCTCACCGTCGATGCGGTGCGTTACGACATCGACAAGCGCACGCGGCTGGGCGTCTGCTCGACCTTCCTCGGCGGCCGCGTCGCGCCCGGCGACAAGATCAAAATCTATGTGCAGAAGGCGCAGCATTTCGCGCTGCCCGCAGACCCGTCGAAACCGATCATCATGATCGGGCCCGGCACCGGGATTGCGCCGTTCCGCGCCTTCCTGCACGAGCGGCGGGCCATCAAGGCGCCGGGACGCAACTGGCTGTTCTTCGGCCATCAACGCAGCAATTTCGATTTTTTCTACGAAGACGAACTCATCGCCATGCGTTCGGCCGGGCTGCTGACGCGGCTCACGCTCGCCTGGTCGCGCGACGGCGACGAGAAAATCTACGTGCAGCATCGCATGCGTGAGGTCGGCCGCGATCTGTGGTCGTGGCTCAACGACGACGCGCATGTCTATGTCTGTGGCGATGCGCTGCGCATGGCCAAGGATGTCGAGGCCGCGCTCGTCGAGATCATCGCCAAGCATGGCACCCGCACGCCGGCCGAGGCGGTGAAATTTCTCGCCGAGCTCAAGGCCAGCGGCCGCTACCAAGCCGACGTTTATTAGGAGGCCTTTGCGCGTGAACCTCAGCCGCCTGAACTGCGAAGCGCGGCCCGGCCGCATCGGACGACCGCTCGCGACGCTGCCGGTCTTCCTGGTGCTCGACGGCAAGCGCGCAGTGCTCGGCGGCGGCAACGCCGCGGCGGCCTGGAAAGCTGAACTCCTCTCGGCATCCGGCGCGAATGTCGATGTCTATGCGGTGGACATATCCGAGGAGCTGCGGAAGGTGGTCGCCGATCCGCCACGGGGCGTGATCACGCTGCACCAGCGCGGCTGTACGGCGGAGGATTTGACAGGCGCCGCTGTCGCCGTGGGCGCATTCGAAGACGAGTTGGGCGCCAGCCGCTTCGCGCAGATGGCGCGGACCGCCGGCGTGCCGGTCAATGTCGTCGACAGGCCGGCGCTCAGCGATTTCACCTTAGGCGCCATCGTCAACCGCTCGCCGCTGGTGATTGGCATCAGCACGGACGGCGCCGCTCCGGTCTTCGCGCAAGCGATCCGCGCCAGGCTCGAGGCGTTACTTCCCAGAGGATTCGCAGCCTGGGCGGCGGCGGCGCAAAGCTGGCGTGCCGCGGTCAAGGCCTCGGTTCTGAGTTATGCCGCGCGGCGCAAATTCTGGCAGCGCTTTGCCGCACATGCGATGAGGCATGCCGACAGCGTGCCGACCCAAGCGGACTTCGATTGCTTGATCGCCGAGGTCAAAGGGCAGGGGGCCGCAGCCGAGCACGGATCGGTGACGATGGTGAACGCCGGCTCCGGCGATGCGGATTTGCTCACGCTGCGCGCGGTTCGCGCACTGCAATCGGCCGATGTCATTCTGTTCGACGAACGCGTGTCGCACGACGTGCTCGATTTTGCTCGCCGCGAAGCGCACAAGCTCTTGGTCGGCCGGAACGATTTCGGGCATGTGAGCCGGGAGGATGATGTCACCGCCCTCATGGTCCGCCTTGCCAAAACGGGCAAGCACGTCGTGTGGCTGAGAAGCGACGATCTACTCGCGGTTGGCCGTGCAACCGAAATGAATGAGCGCCCCCTCCAATACGTCCCCCGACAATGCGCGGTCCAACGACAAGAAAAAAAGCGAGCCGCGCGTTAGGCGCGAACCAACTGGAATCGCTCCCATTCGGTCGGCGTCTCTTTCAGCACCTCTTGCCAGCCTCGCTTCGTCGCATCATCACGTGGACTGATGCGACGCCCCGCAAACGCGAACTCGGCGCCGTTCGCAGCGAAAGGATAGGGCGACAGCGCGTAAACCCCCGGCCCGCGCGGTTGGATGGTTACCGTCACATCCTTTTGCGCGTTCAGCGGCACGTGCTCGAATGCCTGTTCTCGGCGCTCGCTTGCGTGAATCCGGTTGAAGTAAAGCGCAAGGGTATCGATGAATTGCAGCTGCTTGTAGTTTTGAAACAGCTTTTTGTCATCGAGCCATGCCGACGTCCGAGCATCCCGCGCAATCTCCTCCTTCAGCCGCTTCTGCCGGTCGAGCTCGCCCGCAAGCATGCGCTCCGTGAGCGGCCGGTCCTGCTGCGGAATCTTGTCGATGAGCACAAGATTGGAAAGACCATAACGGCCGTTGTAGAGGCCCCAGCTGTGCATGCTCGATATCAGACCGCAGTAGGGGTGCTGCCGCTCGTTGAAATCGGGCGACTTCCGGCTGGTGACCGTTAGATACTCCATGGGCGTCTCGATGAGATTGTAGGGAAGTCCAGTCTTTTCGTCGGTGGCCGGATCGCGATCAAATTCCGCCCAGCCGGCGTCATGATGGGAAATGACGTGGACCATCAAGTCCAGCGGTGCCAAGGACTCGAATTCGTCGTTGCCGAATGCGCGGGCGAACTGCCCGCACAGCGCGGTGTGCTCGTGCATGAACACGGCCAAGCGCGGCGTGCCGGCGGGCGCTGTCTGAATAATCATGGTTGCGCTCGTTGAACTTGAGAAAACGTTCAGATGCTTTCAGTCGATCGCCGTTCCAGCCGCATCGGCAGCCCGTAACGGGGCCGCAGCGTGATCAGGCCCTGCGGCTCGACGGGATGGCCGGGCTTGAGCCGCAGCCGATAGCGCTGCGCGATGGTGGCGAGGATCAGCAGGGCTTCCTCGATGGCGAACGCCGCGCCGATGCAGATGCGCGGACCGGCGCCGAACGGAATATAGGCGTAGCGCGAACGTGCGGCGGCGCGTTCGGGCGCAAATCGTTCCGGCTCGAAACGGTCCGGATGCTCCCACAGCGACGGCTTGCGGTGCAGCATCCAGGGCACGATCAGGACCGTGGCGCCGGCCGGGATGCGATGACCGAGCACTTCGTCAGGACCGATCGCCTCGCGCCCCAAAGTGTGCGCCGGCGGATAGAGCCGCATCGATTCATCGATCACCATGCGGGCGTAGCGAAGCTGGGCCAAGTCTTCATGGCGCGGCGCGCGGCCCCCGAGCACGGCGGCGAGTTCCTCGTGAAGCTTGGCTTCCGCGGCGGGATGTTGCGACAACAGATACCAGGTCCAGGCCAGCGCCTGCGCCGTGGTCTCGTGGCCGGCCATGAAAATGGTGACCACCTGGTCGCGCACTTCCGCCGCGGTCATGCCGCCGCCGGTCTCGGTATCGCGCGCGGCGATCAGGCGGGCGAGCAGGTCCTTGGGCTCGGCATCCGGCTCGTGGCCGCGCGAGGTGAGTAACCGATCGACCGATTTGTCGAACTCGTTGAAAATGCCCTTGGTGGGCTGCGGCAAGACCAGATGCGTGAGCCATTCGGGACAGTGCAGCAGATCGAGCAGGCTGGGCCGAACGCTTGTCTGATATCGCCCGACGCCGCGTTCGACGACATCGACGATCTCATCGGAATCCGAGGAGAACATCGCCCGCGAAATGATGTGCAAAGTGGTGTGCATCATCGCCGCCGCCACATCGACCTCGCTGCGGTCCGGCAGCGCGTCCCATTGCGCCAGCAGCCGCTCGGTGAGCTCGGTCATGATCGGCGCATAGCCGACAATGCTGCGGGGGTCGAAGGCGGGAGCCATGATGCGGCGATGGCGGCGCCAGGTCTCGCCCTCGCTGGTCAGCAGACCGCGGCCTAATCCCGGCTCCAGGAGGCGGCGACCGACCTCGGACTTTATGTAGTTTTGCGCATTGTCCAGCAGCACGTGGCGGATGCCGCTCGGTTCGTTGACGATGAAGGTGCGGCGCCACAACAGCCGGCGCGCGAGGATGTCCTCGCTGAAATCCTCCGGCGGATAGGTGGCGAGCGTATTCTCGCGGATGACGCGCAGGAATTGCCGGAAAGTCAGTCGGCCTTCCGGGCGGTGCGGTGCGGCCAGGATCGGGGTCTCGCGGGTATCAATGACGCTCATGACCGCTCTGACGGCTGCCGGACGACTTCTTCTATTCTATCAGACTATTGCGTCGGACAATGCCGGACCCGCCGGATCGAAACATTTTCACAGCATTGCAATGGGTTAGCTCCGCTGTTACGCCCACCTTAGACTGCACCCGCCTTGAGATCGACATGGTGTGGTTCCTATAAGGGCGCCATGGGGACGCACGGGTTATGTGCTCGCGTGCAGGTTAGCACGCTGGCCGCCGGCCGACGGGGGCGCCGGGTTCTCGCTCCTTTCGTTGTTTCGATCGGGCTATTGCTGGCGCTGGCGGCATGTTCCGCATTCTCGTCCTCGCCGCCGAATGCATCGAGCGCGGTTGCGGGTCAGTCTGCGGCTCCTTCCGGCTCTGCACCAGCCGTTGCCAATGCCGCCGCAGCTCCTTCGGTGCCAACCTACACCCCCTCGACTCCGGCGGTGGTGGGTACCGGTTATGCTTCGGCTGCCGCGGCCGTCACCACCACTTCGGGTCCGCCTACGGAAGACACAGGACCAAGCGGCATCTTCGTCGATCTTTTCAGATCCAATCCCCCGCCCTCCGCACAGACGGCAGCTGCGCCGTCCCCGCCCGGTACTTACACGCCCTCCGCACAGACGGCAGCTGCACCGCCGCCGCGCACTTACGCGCCCTCGGCTCCGCCGGCGGTGGCGGGGACCGGCTATGCTTCGGCTGCCGCGGCCGTCACCACCACTTCGGGCCCGCCCGCGGAAGACACGGGGCCCAGCGGCCTCCTCGTCAATCTTTTCAGATTCAATTCGACGCCGCCCGCGGCGCCGTCGAACATGCCGCACCCGCCGAGCACTTACACCGCCTCGGCGCCGCCTTACACGCCGCCGCCTGGTCAGCCCGCCGCACCACCACCCCCGCCGCCGCCAAACTCCGCGCAGTAATCGCACCGCGTCCGCGGGGCAGCGGGGGTTGGGCTAGAGCACCGAGCTCATCGAGCCGCGTTCACCTCGCGTCGTTGCTGCATTGGCAGCGAAGCTTGATCAGCTTCGATCAAGTCCTGCGTCTCGTCAGCTCGCCTTCGAACTTTCCGAGGAGCGGTCGCACTTCGCTCTTCCGTCAAGCGGACCATTGTCGGCGCATTCGTTTCAAGCGACGGCAAGAGGTCGAGGGAAGCTTCTTGCGTTCGACATCGCAATGGAAATCCGTGGCATTCGTTTTCTGAAGTCCATCCGTAAATCGTCTCATCCCACCGACTGACAAACCGGTGCCTGTTGCGCTTGTTTGACGGAGCGCCATGAGCGCTCCGTTTCTGACATCAACCAGGAGGCAGCGTGTGCTTGACGAACAATTACGTCACAAGTGGCGCGCGCGGAAGCGCGCTGTTCCCATCGAACCAGTGCTGAACCTCGCGCCTGAGGGACTCGTACTGGGAGCCGGTACCGTGCTGATCGCGGCCGACGGTGCGCGCCGGCTCAGAAGCCTGAAAGGCCAGGAAGCGCGGGTGCTGGCGCTGTTGTCCGCTGGTTACGGCAAAGCAGTAGCGCCCGCGGTGCTGGGTAATATCGAGCGCGCTGCGAAATGTTGGCGCGAGGGCGACGATTGCCTCGCTTACATTCATCTGGCGCATGCACGGCTTTCCGTGCCGCCAGATCCTTACGCAGCCGCACGGCGCCTCTTCATCGCCGATGCCTTGATGAAGGCCGGCACGAATCCGCGCGATATATTCAAAGCGCTCAACGCCGGCACCGCTTACATCGACGCGGTCGAGAAGGCCTACAACCCTGCGGAGCCGCGTGTCCCCGCTGGCAGCGGCAGGACGAGCGGTGAGTGGACCGACAGCGAGGAAACGGGCGCAGACGACGCTGCGAGAGAGGGAACGGCCGGAGAGGGCCCGCAAGGATCATCTCTGCTCGGCAGAATGCCCCTCCCGGCAGCCAGCTTTCTGGCGGAACTCGACGCAGCGCAAGTGGCGGAGCTTAGTGCCTATGCTTCGCGCCTTCTTGGCCTTGGTCCTGTCGGCGCCGCCGTGGCCGCATTTGGTTTATTGTTCATCCCGTCTCCCAATAACATCCGTGTTGAAGGTGAGGTGCCGGAGATACCGGGGCTGCGATATTCCTGGAATCGCGACGAGACTCAACTTCATCTGACATACGACGATCCCAATGGAGGACAGCGCACCTTTGCGTTACATTTGGACGGCGACATCATTCGCGACGACGACCGGCAAGTCGTTGGCCGGATTGTTGGAGGAAATAGGATCGCCATCGATACGCTTGCCGTAGTGCCCGATCTGGTGAAACAAGACGAGCCGAGGCTCTGCCCGGCGCCCGCGTCCGACGTGGCTGGCAGTGACCAAGGCAAGCCATATGAGGAAAATAGATCCCGACAGTACGAGGACTTCGTGAAGCTCCTGATCAATCCTCCGCCCGACGGGCCAACGCCAAGCGGTTTTGTCTATTACCTGCCGAACTCTCTGGGCGGCGATCTCGTCAGCTACGACGATTGTAAGTGGACGAACGGCATATTGTTTGAGATCAAAGGCGAGGGACTGGCCAAACTTACAAATGATCTTCCTGATGTAATGGGGGACAAATTTATATACCAAGCCACCCGGCAGTTGGCGGCAAGCGGGGGACGGCCGGTGGTTTGGATTTTCGCCGAACAGGAAGCCGCGCTCTTTGCTCGAGAGCTGTTTGACGATGAAGGTCTTGGGCGAATTACAGTTGGATATATTCCCTGGATCAGGAGCGGACGATAATGACGTCGGTAAACTATCGCTATTCTGTACGAGGCAGTTGGTCCGGCCCGGCGGACGAAGAGCCTGCTGGAACAGGAGCAAAGTTTTTGCAGACGCTTGATGCACTCAGTAGCATCGACCCGCTTTTTACAGGGTGGCAGTTCACCGGACGTTGGCAGATTCCCGAAGAGCACAGATCGTCATTTGTGCCGCTCGCCGCCGGACGCAAACGTATCGTGGAGATTGTTGAAAGCGGTGTCTACATTGACGACTTTAACAAGCCCCGTCCAGAATATGGACATAGCGTACACGCCGTAGCGGGGGCGAGAGGTCCTCGCCGCGTGGCGTTTTCAGTATCGACCAGCCGTCAAAGCTTTGCTCTTTCGTTCGGAGAATACAACCTAGCGTCCGATCTATCGATCGTGACCTATCCAAGATTCAAAGCGGCGCTGCTGGTGATCAGTTCAGCGTGGGACGCGCAGTGGGCTTACGCAAACGCCCACCGGAATGATGTGGTTAAGGTGCCGGTCGCATTTGCGCCCGGCGTTCCGGCGTTCAGAATAGACTCCGCTCCTCCGGTGCCGCTCGACCTGACGTTTCCCAAATCGATTTTTCATGTTCCATGGATTGCTTACCTTTCGCCGGATCACGCCGCCGGCGTCACGCTCGCGCGCGAAATCCTCACCGAACGTACGCCCGACGGCGGTCTCCTAATGAGCGCGACCACGGAGCGGCTTGACCCCATGAACCCAGAGCACGTGCGGCGCGCACGGATTCTCGCCGAGACACTGATCGCTCGTACCGGGTATTCCTCTAACGCCGGTTGATCGAATGAGGAAGCACGTGACGGCGGGTGTTGAGCCGTCTCTGACCAGACATTTCCAAGCTTTGGATTGACGCCATGCGATGGGTTATTTGTGAATGATTGTAGGAATCCGAATGACAAATGCGGCAAGTGGTGGCCTTCGGGTACGCTGGTATTTTGCGGAATTGGAGCAGCGCTCTTTGCGCGGCAGCTTTTCGGCAGTGATGCCCTGACTAATATTGATCCTTCAGTTTTCAGGAATTGGGAGGTCATGGATTTTTCCGCAAAAGCCTCGACGCCGCTTGCGAAGGCACGGTCACACATCGGCACAATGATCGAGAACCGTGTCGTCCGCGGCGAGTTGGGGGAACCGGAGCTGCATCACGTTACACGCCGTTCGGCGCCGCAGTTGCTGCATCAATCGCTTCAGGAAAAGCGTTTGGACATTCGTCGATCCACCCTGAAGTTGTAGTGTCGCTCCGCAACGACGCGCGATCCACTCACTTCTAGCTGCTGCCGCGCTGCGACCAAAAAGCCGCGCTTAGATTGCTCAATTGACATCGCGAGACTCTGAGGCCGATAATGATCTTTAGGCGGGTGCGGTAGCCTGCGCGCTGCAATCAAGGGTCGCACGGCCTTGCCCGCTGCAACATCAGGGGGTGCGGAAATGATGCGTTCAGCCGTCGTTACTGGCGCACTTGCGGCGGCAGCCGTAATTGCGCTCGCCAGTTCGGATGCTCAGACGCAGAGCAAGAAGTGGTATCCGTTCTCCGTCGAAGAGCACAATCCGCCGTTCGACATGGCGAGTCCCGTTAAGGAAGTGATGTACTCGCCGCTCGAGAAGGCGGACAAAAAGTGGAACATTTGTGTTTCTTTTCCCCACATGAAGGACGCCTACTGGCTCGCCGTCGACTACGGGGTCTCGGAAGAGGCCAAAGACCTGGGCGTCGCCATGCATCTCGTTGAGGCTGGCGGTTATACCAACCTCAGCAAGCAGATCTCGCAGATCGAGGACTGCGCATCGAACGGCGCCCAGGCCGTCGTGATCGGCGCGATCTCCTATGACGGGCTCAACGAGACGGTGAAGCGCCTGCACGACAAGGGCATTCCGGTTGTCGACCTGGTCAACGGCATGTCGTCCAAAGACATTTCGGCCAAATCTCTCGTCTCATTCGAGACGATGGGCTACAAGGCTGGAGAGTACATCGCCAAGCTCAATCCCAAGGGCGGGGCCGAGGTCGAGGCGGCATGGTTTCCAGGACCGCCTGGCGCTGGCTGGGTGGAGGCCGGCAACAAGGGCTTCAACGATGCCGTCAAGAACAGCGCGATCAAAGTCGTCGCGACCAAGTACGGCGATACCGGCAAGGAAGTTCAGCTTAAACTCGTCGAAGACACGTTACAGGCGAACCCGAACATCAAATACATCGTCGGCACGTCGCCGACGACCGAAGCGGCTGTGCAGCTGCTGCGCGAGCGCAACCTTTCGGACAAGATCAAGGTCCTCGCCTACTACTTCACGCCGGGCGTCTACGAAAACATCAAATCCGGACGCGTGATGGCGGCGCCCACCGATTCAGCCGTGGTCCAAGGACGGATTTCCATCGACCAAGCCGTCCGCATTCTTGAGGGCAAGCCATACCTCAAGCATGTCGGGCCGAAGATCTATGTGATCGACAAGTCGAACATCAATTCGTTCGACTACGCGTCGTCGCTTGCGCCGGCGGATTGGAAGCCAGTCTTCACGGTCAATTGACGTTTCACGACGTCGAACCATCCGGGACGATTGATGGTGTGATGGCGACGGACACATCGGCGTCGACAAACGGCGGCGTGGGCTCAAGTCTGCCCGCGCCCATTTTGCAGACCCGAAAACTGTCCAAACAATTCCCCGGGGTGCTTGCGCTCGACCAAGTGGATTTCGAGTTACGGGCCGGCGAAGTGCACGTATTGTTCGGCGAAAATGGCGCCGGAAAGTCGACCCTGATCCAGATTCTTGCCGGCGTGCATCGGCCTACCGACGGTCGCGTGCTCTTCCGCGGCCAACCGATCGAGCTCCAAGGAGTGCACCAAGCGCGCACGCTGGGCATCAGCGCGGTGTTTCAGGAATTCTCGTTGGTCCCGACGCTGACGGTCGAGGAAAATCTGTTTCTCGGCGCCGAGCTGACGCGCCACGGCTTGCTCGACAAATCCATGCTTCATCGGCGCGCGGACGATATTCTCAAACAGCTCGGTTTTCCCCTGCGGCCGCGACAGCGGGTCCAAAACCTGACGCGCGGCGAGCAACAGATGGTCGAAATCGCAAAAGCGTTCCGCACCGACCTGTCGGTGTTGATCCTTGACGAGCCGACGGCCTCGCTCACCGATCGCGAAGCGCAGCGGCTGTTCGCGATGGTCGAGCAGGCGAAAAAGCGCGGCGTCGGCGTTGTTTACATTACCCACCGGATGAGCGAAATCCGGCACATCGGCGATCGCATCACGGTGCTGCGCGATGGCAAACGCGTGGCGACACTGGACGTCGCCGAAGCCGACGATGAGCGCTTGCTGCAGCTCATGACCGGACGTGTCATCAGCCAGGTCTTCCCGAAGATCGCGTATCGGCCCGGCCGACAACTGCTGGAGATTTCAGAGCTGACGACTGCGGACCGCTCGGTGAAAGATTTCTCGCTGGAATTGCGAGCCGGCGAGGTTGTCGGGCTTGCCGGCCTTGTCGGCTGCGGAAAGTCTGAGGTCGGGCGGGCCTGCTTTGGGGTGGAGCGAGTCGTTTCCGGCCGTATCATGTTCGATGGCCAAGATGTCACCGGGCGACCGGTGCGCGAGATGCTTGACCGAGGTGCCTTCTATCTTCCGCCCGATCGGCGCGAGGAAGGATTGGTCATGATGCGCAGCGTGCGCGAAAACGTCTCGCTGCCATGGTTAGCTCTGTTTTCCCATTTCGGTCTTCTCGACCGCGGCAGCGAGCGATCAAAGGTTCGGGAATTGGCGCGCCGGCTCAATCTGCAGCCGCCGAATACCGAGCGTGATCTCGAGCGATTCTCCGGGGGTAATCAGCAGAAGGTTCTATTGGCGAAGGGCCTGGTATCGTCGCTCAAATTGCTCATCCTCGACGAGCCGACAGTCGGCGTCGACGTTGGCACCCGCGTCGCGATCTACGAGTTCATCCGGGATCTTTGCGAGGGGGGTGTCGGCATCTTGCTGATCTCGTCGGATTTGCCGGAAATTCTGCATCTCACTAACCGCACGTACGTCATGTACCGGGGCGAGTTGCGGGCGGAGCTCGAGGGCGAGCAAATCACGCAGGACCGCGTGCTGGCGAACTTCTTCGAGCGGACGCAGGCATAATGGACCGGACATGTATCGCTGGCTGATTTTCACCGTTCCGCTGCAGCGGCTGTTTGTGCGCATCGGCGTATTGCCGTTCCTGCTAGTGATCGCCCTTATCGTGTTTACCGCTCTTTCGAGGCGGTTCCTGACCAGCGATAATCTGCTCACCGTGGCCCGGCAGGCCACCTATCTGGCCATCGTCGCGATGGGACAGATGCTGGCGCTGCTCACCGGGGGGTTCGATCTTTCGGTCGGCAAGATCGTCGCTATCACCTCGGTCATCACGGCGCTGGCCATGGCGCCTCTCGCGGCTGCCCATCCCGACGCGACAGCGATCACGCTCACGCTCGGCGTGCTGGCGGGGATCGGAGCCGGTACCATGGTCGGGGTGGTCAACGGCGTCGGCGTCGCGGTGTTCAACGTCTCACCTTTCATGATGACGCTCGGCACCGCGACGATCAGCTTCGGCATCGCATTAACCCTGACCAGCGGCGTGCCGGTGTACGGCATTCCCGACGCGTTCGGCACCATCTTCAGCTTTGGCCGGATATTCGATATTCCCTCGCCCGTCTATGTAACGGCCGGCCTGTTCGTCGCCATGCACATCTTGCTGAATTGGACCCGAATGGGGCGCTACTTCTATGCTGTCGGCGGCAACATCAAGGCTTCGCATCTGTCCGGCATCAGCACACGATTCTACCTGTTCATGGCCTACGTCCTGTGCGGGGCGCTAGCGTCAATAGCGGGCGTTCTGCTGACGGCGCGGCTGGAAACCGGCGAAGCCAATATAGGCGCATCGATGCCGCTCGACTCCATCGCCGCGTGCGTAATCGGCGGAGTGAGTCTGCGCGGCGGCATAGGACGGCTCGGCAATGTCGTGCTCGGCGCCATCTTCATCGGTCTTATCCAGAATGGAATGGACTTGGCGCAGATCCAATCCTACCTGCAGGAGGTAGTGATCGGCGTCCTGCTTATTCTGGCGGTTATAGCCGATCAATTTCGGCAGTTCGTAATGCTGCGGCTCAAGGACTGAAAGGGGTAACCGCCGCTCGCCTTAGCTCGCGTGGCGGGTGATGATAGCAACCGATGCGGTCTTCTGCCTTGAGAAAGTGCAACGCGGCGGTCGTCACGGCTCTGGCGGCCGCTCTCTCCTGACGTACGTCGTGAGGGAGAGGTTTGGCTGGGGAACTAGGAGATTTTTGAGAGGGTCGCTAAGCGGCTGATATCCTTATAACCGATTGAAAAATTTTGTGAAAACGGAATTAGGTGTTACGAGAAGGTGTTACGATTCATCCCGGAATTATTCCCAGTATGTCCCTCTCCACCAATGTCGTCCGCCGCCAAGGCAGCCATAGATACTATGCCCGGATCGCGGTGCCCAAAGACCTCCAAAAGCGATTACGAAAGCGCGAACTGTGGAAGTCTCTTGGCACGACAGACCCAAAAGAGGCAAAGCGTCTCGCCCGGCCGATCTTGGATCAGTGGGAGCGAGAATTTGCCGACATACGTAAGCCCCGTATCCTCACTGATGTAGAGCTTCAAGATGCTGTCTGGAGCCGGTATCTCGAACTCCTCACAGAAGATGAGCGGTTCCGCCGATCGCTTCCAAATGATGAGCAATTAAACGAAATTTGGCAGCACCTAGAAGGTGAATTCGGTGACTACGATTTAAATGCCTACCGGATTTTGGAAGCGATCCGCGACCAATTTCAAACCGTGCAGGCCGAGCGCACTGCGCGATTTGCCAAGCTAAAAAGCGACACCGCGAGGGGCGAGACACAGCTAGTTGCGGATATTGTTCGTGACGTCATTGCCGCGCGGCGCTTGGACCTCGAAAGGAATACCGAAAGCTATCGCAAGCTGGCGCAGGGGCTTCAGCGTGCCGAATTAGAAGCCCTTGGCCGATCTGGCGAACGAGACGAAGGCGACTGGTCCGGTCAACCCCGCGACAAACTTGTCAGCCCCCCGGCGACAGTTCGCCACGCGCCGGGCGAGAAAATTCAAGAATTATTCGATCGCTTCAAGCAGGAGAGGTCGGCCGGCATTTCGGATGATACATGGGCGCAGAATCGAAAGATTGTCGTGCTATTCGACGAGTTCGTCGGTGGTGATGCTCACATCTCAGAACTCAAACGCAAGAACATTCGCGAGTGGAAAGCCGCACTTTTTCGATGGCCCGTAAAGGCGGCAGATACACGAGCCTTTAAGGGGTTAACGTTTTCAAAGATCATTGAGGCGAACGAGCGGGTAGGGAAGCCCGTCATCCTTCCCAGAACGGTCAATCGGTATTTGTCCGCCTTGGGCGGATTTTGCACGTGGCTTCGTGCGAACGATTTCATTGCAGAAGACGTGATGAGCGGAATGTTCCTCAACTTGGACCGGTCAGCTCGCACACGAATTCCGTTCACGGCAGCTCAACTAAACGCCATCTTCAAGTCGCCTTTGTATTCGCAGTGCGCCGGCGACAGGCGCGAACACGAGTACGGAGCAGTTAAGATACGTGACTGGCGTTATTGGATACCTTTGATCGGTCTCTATTCCGGCGCGCGTCTAGGAGAAATTGCCCAATTGCTTACGGGGGACCTGCGCCAGATTCATGGAACGTCGGTTTTCCATATTACCCGTGAGGGCTCACCAAGAAAGTCAGTAAAGACGGCAGGATCAGAACGCATAATTCCGGTGCATTCTGTGCTGGTCCGGCTTGGGTTGCTCAAATATCATGCCGCAATGATGGCATCGGGCAAGGAAAACCTGTTTCCGGAAATCAAACCCGATGGTCGAGGTTTTATGTCGGGGAACCCATCAGCCTTCTTCAACGGCTATTTTGCGGCGATTGGAGTAAAGAAGGACAAAAGGGTCAATTTTCATAGCTTTCGGCACGGCATCGCTGACGCATTCCGGGAAGCAGGTTACCTGGATGAGCAGTTCGGAATGCTGCTCGGTCACACTAAGGCGACCACATCGGGTCGTTACGGAATCATTCCACAGGGAATTTTGGCTTATCGGGTTAAGATGATTGAATCCGTCGTATTCCAAGGTTTGGATTTATCGTCACTAAACTAGGCGAAGCGTCCCTGGCGATTTGTACAATGGAGATAATGATGATGGATGACGACGATGACTCGCTCGATCTGGGCATAGATTGCGCGCACCGGCTGATTGCGACCACCGATTCCAATTGATTGCGACCAAGCGTTCCGATTGATCGCGACCACCCATTCCGGGCGATCGCGACCAGGCTGTGGACGGGTGTAACCGACGCCGTTGGGTGATCTGCGAATAGGCATTGCCTCGGTTC
>JBEKIC010000020.1:0-59734 GCA_050011955.1 Xanthobacteraceae bacterium | reverse complement strand
CCGCGTTCACCGTCAGGAGCCTCTGCAAGGCCGTCGCCTCGTGTCTCGATCAAATCTCTCGAGCTGAATGCGCTGCATACCTCGCGAATTCAGGATATGGTCGACTTAAACGGAAACCGCTCTAGTAGCGACAAAGCGACGAACCGACGCTGTCGACCTGAACGGCCGGCCCCCGATTGCAACCTGGGGAAGTAAATGATGTAGATTTGGACGATTGAGGCGCGCTATGGGTCAAGCATTGCCGTACCGGCCGCAAAGACAAGCGCTTTCACATACGCTTTCACATCAGGGAGGACTTCCGATGGTTCCGCGTGTAACCGCCTGGCACAGCATGCTGCTCGTCGGCACGATCGCCGGCCTTCTGTCGACCGCTCCGGTTTTCGCCCAACAACCGTCCGCTTCCCCTCCCCCCGCTGCTGCACCAGCTGCCGCGCCCGCGCTGCCGCCCGGCTCGCCGCTGCTCGGCCGGCCCGAGGGTAATGCGGCCGCCGCCAAGCTCGCGCCGGTCGCGCCACCGCCGCTGCCGGCGCCGGCCGACAAGCTGCCAACCGCCAAGCTGAAACTGCCACCCGGCTTCCATATCGAGGTCTATGCCAGCGGCATCGCCAACGCGCGCTCGCTGCGCGTCGGCGACAAGGGCACCGTGTTCGTCGGCACCCGCTTCGGCAACAAGGTCACCGCCGTGGTCAACAAGGACGGCAAGACCGAGCTGAAGACGGTCGCCTCCGGCCTGCATCGCCCGAACGGGCTCGCCTATCACGACGGCACGCTTTACATCGCCGAAGTGTCGCAGATTTCCAAGATCGACAATGTCGAGGCCAATCTCGACGATCTGCCGAAGCCGACGGTGATCTACACCGATCTGCCGAAGGACGAGGCGCACGGCTGGAAGTTCATCGGCATCGGTCCGGACAACAAGCTCTACATTCCGGTCGGACAGCCGGGCAACAACGTGCTGCACGACGCCGATCATGGCCAGATCCGGCGCATCAATCTCGACGGCACCGGCAGAGAAACGGTCGCCCTCGGCTTGCGCAATTCGGTCGGCTTCGACTGGAATCCGGTCAACAAGCAGCTCTACTTCTCCGACAACGGCCGCGACTGGGTTTCGGAGGACATGCCGGAAGACGAGCTCAACCGCGTCACCAAGCTGGGCGAGGATTTCGGCGCGCCCTACTGCTACCAGGGCAATCTGCCGGATCCGGAATTCGGCTGGGGCCATAGTTGCAGCGAGTTCGTGCCGCCGATCCTGCTGACCGGCCCGCACTCGGCCGGCCTCGGGCTACGCTTCTATACCGGCGGCATGTTCCCGAAGAAGTACAAGAACGCCATCTTCCTCGCGCGCCACGGCTCGTGGAATCGGACCAAAAAATTCGGCGGCGACATCCTGGTCGTCTATCTCAACAAAGACGGCACAGTGAAATCGTCGGAGCCGTTCCTCACCGGGTTCATCGAGAATAACAATTATATCGGCCGCCCGGTGGACGTGGAGATCATGCGTGACGGCTCGATGCTGGTTTCCGACGATTGGAACGGCGCGATCTATCGCATAACCTACGGCAAGGCCGACACCGCCAACCGCTGACGAAAACGTGGAGCGAACGCTTCGGCGTTCGCTGCATTTTTTCACCATGACCATGCCCCGAACGATTCAATTATTGCCGCGGCTTGCCGCGGCGCTGGCGCTGATCGGCGCTGCCGGCCAACCGCTTTACGCCGCGACATTGGCGGAGCGCATGGCGCCGTGCCTCGCCTGCCACGGCGACAACGGCCAATCGGAAACTGCGGGGGTTCCTTCGCTCGGCGGCCAGCCTGCGCCCTATCTATTGATCCAGCTTTATCTGTTTCGCGAAGGACAGCGCGTCGCCGAGATCATGAACGACATGACCAAAGACTTCTCCGACGATGACCTGCGCGCATTCTCCGACGCGATCGCCAAGCTGCCGCCGCCGCAGCCGCCGCAGCCGGCGCAGCCGGCGGCGGACGTGCCGGACGCCGCCCGGATGCAGCGCGGCCGCGCGTTGATCGGACAACATCGCTGCAACACTTGCCACAATTTGGATTTGACCGGTCACGACAATATTCCGCGCATCGCCGATCAGCGCGAGGATTATCTCGTCAAGACATTGCGCGACTATAAGAGCAATGCGCGCCAAGGCTACGACGGCGTCATGGCCGAGGTGCTCACCCCGGTCGCCGACGCGCAAATTCTCGATCTCGCGTACTACCTGGCGCGCTTTCGCTGACCCGAGCGTAGCTGCATTGACAAGCTTGGGGCGCGACGCGAGCGAACCGGGACGCGGCGCTTAGCCGCCGATCAAGGGCAGCGACCGAGGACCGAATTAAGGCCGGACTTTCCGCTTCGGTCTTGTGCTAGTGTGCGCCGGGAAGGCTACAACGCGGGGGCGGTGAACATGGCCACGACTTTACGCAGAATTGCAATCCGTCGCGTGGCCGCCGTGGCGGCTGCCGTCGCTGCCGGCATTTTTACCGCCGGCAGCGCGAGCGCGCAGCTCTCGCAGGCATGGACCTGGTGCGTCAACAAGGAGAAAGCCTCGCCCGATCTGCAGGTCAGCGGCTGCACCTCCGTCATCCAGTCCGGCAAGGAGACAAAGAAAAACCTCTCGATCGCGTTCAACAACCGCGGCAACGGCTACCGCGCCAAGAGCGACAATGACAACGCGCTCGCCGACTACAACCAGGCGATCCGGCTTGATCCAAAATACACCTACCCTTACAACGGCCGCGGCAACGTCTTCCAGGACAAGAAGGACTACGACCGCGCCATCGCCGAGTACAACGAGTCGATCCGGCTCGACCCCAAATATGCCTCGCCGTACAACGGCCGCGGCAACGCCTATCAAGGCAAGAAAGACTACGACCGCGCCATCGCCGACTACAACCAAGCGATCCGCCTCGATCCGGGCTATGCGCTCGCCTATAACGGCCGCGGCAATGCCTACAACGCCAAGAAGGACTACGACCACGCCATTGCCGACTATACCGACTCCATCCGCCTCGATCCCAACTACTCAAGTCCGCACAACGGCCGCGGCAACGCCTACCGATCCAAGGGCGATATCGACCGCGCGTTGCCCGACTACAACGAGGCGATCCGGCTCGATCCCAGGAGCGCACTGCCCTATAACGGCCGCGGCAACGTCTATTTCGACAAGAAGGATTTCGACCGCGCGGTCGTCGATTACAGCGACGCGATCCGGGTCGATCCCAAATACGCGACCGCTTTCAACAACCGCGGCCTCGCCTATGCCAGAAAGAGCGACTACGACCGCGCCATCGCCGACTACAATCAGGCGATCGCGCTCGATCCGCAATATGCCGTCGCCTACGACAACCGCGGCGACGCCTACTTGGCCAAGGACGATTACGATCGCGCCATCGCCGACTACAGCGACGCGATGCGCGTCGATCCGAAATATGCCATCGCCTACAACGACCGCGGCTACGCCTACGCCAGGAAGAAAGACTACGACCGCGCCATCGCCGACTATAACGAGGCCATCCGGATCGATCCCTCTTACACCGCGGCGTACAACAACCGTTCCACCGCCTACGAGAACAAGGGTCAATACGATCAAGCGATCGAAGGATTCGATCAACTCATCCGCCTGCAACCGACCAATGCCAATTGGTGGAACTACCGGTGCTGAGACCGCGCCCTCATCGGCCAGCTGCAACCGGCGTTGACGGACTGCAACGAATCGCTTCGCCTGCGACCGGACGATGCCAACACGATCGACAGCCGGGCGCTGGTCTATCTCAAACTTGGCGATCTCGACAAAGCGCTGGCCGATTACGAGGCGGCGCTCAAGCTCAACCCGAAGCTCGCGGGTTCGCTCTACGGCCGCGGCGTGGTCAAGCAGAAGAAAGGCGATGCCGCCGGCGCGGAAGCCGACATGACGGCGGCCAAGGCGATCCGTGCCAACATCGCCGAGCAGTGGGCGAAGTACGGGGTGAAGTGAGCGCGATCGGCGATCGTCGCCACCAAGCCGCGAGCCGCCGACGACGGCGGGCATGCCGGTAGCGCAAGTCGGAAGCCTCCGACTTGCGCGGTGATGCGCCGGCGCGCGGCGGTTTAAGTCCGCAACGCGGCAACCGATTTCTAATAGAACACGCCGTAAGCCGCATCGACGACTTGGCCGGTCGTCGCATTGACCAGCAGCAGGTCCGGTCCATAGCGCACCCATTGGAAGCCAGCTTCGGGCGCCACCAAGCCGAGCGCCGCCCAATCGGCATAGAAATAAGCCGGCACCAAAAACAGCGGCGGCAACACCATGCCGCCAGCCCAGCGCTGGTAGCGATAGCCGGGCGGATAAACGAACGGTGCGAGATGCGCCCGATGGATCTCGTGGCCGCGGAAGGTCAACGGGCCGCCGTGCGGGCCGGGCGGTGGACCGTGCGGACCGCCGGGATGCGGCGCCCCCATCGGTCCGTGCGGGGCCGGCTTTGCGCCGCCCGGTTTGCCGGGCGGATGGTGCTCCTCGGCCGCAGCCAGGTTTGGCAAGGCGAGCGCGAACATAGCGGCAATCGTCAGCATGCGGCGCATAGCGGTTCCTTGTTGTCGATTTGCGAGAATCTATCGGCGGCAGACTAGCAGACCCGACATCCTTGCCAAGGCCGTGCCGGCATATTTGTCGCTGCTAGAGCCGCTTCGCGACCTCTTCGAGCATGACCTCGGTGGCGCCGCCGCCGATGTTCTGCACGCGCGCGTCGCGCGCCATGCGCTCGATGGTGCTGCCGCGCATGAAGCCCATGCCACCGTGAAACTGCACGCAGTTGTACATGACCTCGTTGACCAGCTCGCCGCAAAAGGCCTTGACCATCGACACTTCCTTGGTGGCGTCGACGCCTTGGGTGTCGAGCCACGCCGCGTGATAGACGAGCTGGCGGCCGGCCTCGACCTTGGTGGCGAGCATCGCCAGGCGCTGCCGGATCGTCTCTCTCTGCCACAGCGGCGCGCCGAAGGCCTTGCGGGTGCGCACATAATCGAGCGTGAGCTCGAGCGCGGCCTGCGCTTCGCCCATCGCCACCGCGCCGATCGTGATCCGCTCGTTCTGAAAATTCTTCATGATGGCGTAGAAGCCGCGGCCCTCCTCGCCGAGCCTGTTCTCGGCGGGAATGCGGCAGCCTTCGAACTGCAACTCCGCGGTGTCGGACGATCGCCAGCCGTGCTTGTCGAGCGTGCGGCTGACGGTAAGGCCGGGCGTGCCTTTCTCCACCAGGAACATGGTGATCGACTGGCTCGGCGGGCCGGAACGATCCGTCTTCGCCGCCACGCAATAGAGATCGCCATAGACGCCGTTGGTGATGAACATTTTCACGCCGTCGAGGACATAGGAATCGCCATCGCGCCGGGCAACGGTGCGGATGCCCTTCACGTCGGAGCCGGCATCCGGCTCGGTGACGGCGACGGCGGTGATGACCTCGCCGGAAATGATGCCCGGCATCCATTTGTCCTTTTGCGCCTCGCTGCCGGAGCGGAAGACGTGGATGGAAGCCATCTCCGAGTGGACCAGAGCGGTGGTCGCCACCCCGCTGAAGGTCGAGCGGCCCAGCTCTTCGGCGAATACGACGGTTGCCAGCGTATCCATCTCCGATCCGCCATAGCGGGCCGGATAACGGATGCCGAAAAATCCCAGGCTGCCCATGCGGCGCAGCACCTCGCGCGGCACAAAGCCCTGCTCTTCCCAGGCTTGCGCATTCGGCTTGATCTCGGTCTCGACGAAACGGCGCACCTGGGCGCGAAGCAGCTCATGCTCCTCCGAGAAATACAGCGACCGAGGATTGGCGGGCGGCGCCGGGTCGTCGGGCCGCGGGTTGGGCATGCTATTCATGGCGGCTTCCATTCATCTCATTGCATCAAGTTTTCGTCCGTAACGGCCGGTCATTGTCTGTTGGGCGAGTGCGAAGAGACTCTCATTTCGGCCGGCATCCTGCGCTGCCGCGTTGCTCCCAGCCCCTCAATGTCGAACTCCATTTCTCTGCACGGTACCGTGCATATAGAGGTTATCGCACAAAGTCGCCGTACCATGTTATATTGCAGCTTATGATTGTAGCTATCGCTGGCTCGCGTGTTCCGGATTTGCGACTGAGAAACCAATTGCGATCCCTGCTATTCGCCAGGAGGGCCCTATAGCTTTAGTACCACATTCGGCCAATCGTCTGTTGGCGTCTTTGCCTTCGGCGACGTTTGAATTGCTTCGCCCGCATCTTCGGCCCGTGGACTTGATCCGTGAGGCGGTGTTGGCCGAGGCCGGCGATCCGGTCACGCAGGTCTACTTTCCCCATAGCGGCATCATCTCGCTGGTCGTGAACCTTGCCGGCGGAGAAATGATCGAAGCGGCCATGATCGGCCGCGACGGCGCGTTCGGGGCCGCAGCCGCACTCGATGGCAACGTCTCGTTGAACAAAGCTATCGTTCAGTTGCCGGGCACCGCATCCGTTTTCGATGTCGCATACCTTCGGACACTCGCCGATCAGAACGTGTCCTTCCGCAATATGCTCATGCGGCATGAACAGTTCCTCTCCATCCAGGCGCAGCAGAACGCCGCGTGCAATATTGCTCATCCCGTAGAAGCCCGCTTGTCGCGGTGGCTGCTGCGTGCGCGTGACCTTTCCGACAGCGACACGTTCCAACTAACGCAGGAGTTTTTGGCGCAAATGCTCGGTGTGCGCCGCAACAGCGTGTCGCGCGTTGCCCACGCGCTGCAACAGGCTGGTGTCATTGTCTATCATCGGGGAATCGTCGAAATCACCGATTTCGATGGTTTGCGCGCAAGCTCCTGCGAGTGCTACGAAACGCTCAAAGCCCACTACGACAGGCTGTTACAGGGCGGCTGAACGAGCAGCAAATAGTTCCGCCTCGGTTGACGGTCGGCATCGGTATCCGAGTATGTAGTTCAACACCGGCTTGCAAAAAACATTGGCATTATGCCTCTTACGGGGCAGACGAATCTTTTTCCCGATTGCCATTGTAACTTCCCGGCCCGCAGCCGCATCAGATAGCCGTCGGTCGGTCGTCATGACGGTAGCTTTCGGATCGATCCCGCCGAGAATTTAACTCTTAATCATGGCTCGGTGAGGTTTGGATGAACTGAAGCGAGGACAGTTGCTCAGCAACTCCCCCGACATCGGTCGCGACGCATTTGACTTTATCGAAAATATACAACGGCTTTCCACCACCGGCGGGATCATGCAGGCGACGGGCGCGGCACTCGACCGTTTCGGTTGCGAGTATCTTTGCTTTGGTTTTCTTCCGGGCCCGCCGCAGAATAATGAGAACCTCTTGTTAGCTACCACGCTGCCGGCCGCATGGCTCAAGCTATACTTCGAAAAGCAATTCATGCACGCCGATCCGGCTATCCCACATTGTCAACGCGTGCTTCGCCCCTTCCGATGGTTCAAGGATTCTCCGTACGATCCCGAACAAGAGCCTCGGGCGGTTGAGGTGGTGCACCGTGCGAGGGACTTCGGCTTATTGGACGCGCTGGTGATCCCTACAGCCTTTCATGCCAGCAGAAAGGGCTATGTGTGGATGGGCGGCCGGGCGCTTGACCTGCCGGAACGCGACATGGCGGCACTGCATCTGATGGCACTTTATGCGTTCGACCGCGTGCTCCAGCTGCATGGCCCGCTTGCGGACGAAAAAGCCAAGCCTTACGCCGCGTGAGCAGGAGGTATTGACATGGGCCGCGCGGGGAAAGCCCGCCTGGGAGATCGGAGAAATTCTCAAGATCAGCAAGCGAACTGCCAATGCGCATATCGAGAATGCGCGCCGAAAACTCGACGCCGTCAATCGCACTCAAGCCGTCGTCATCGCGCTGCGCGACCGGATTATTCAGCTCTAGAAAAGATAGCGCTCCAGGCCTTCGGTATTTACGTTCGGTCAATCGTTATTGGCATCTTGGCCTGCTGCTGTATTTTAATCGCTTCGTCCCTCAATGCCCGTCGGCTTCAGATATGCGTCGGAAAGCCTGAATATGTGCGACTTGCCGCAATGGCGACAGCGCTCCAACACTTTGGCCGGCTTCGCCCGCTCCAAATCGTCTTGCGTGTAGACGACGCCGGTGTCGATCTCCTTTCCCGTCTGCAGGCAGATCAAGGTCAACCGGCCAGTCGTCGGGTTTTTCTTCATAATTTTTAATTGAACCACGCTTTCATGACAAGCTTCTGATCTGGATGAAAAAAATCCGGCGCGGCCGGGGTGCTTTCTCCCACCATCGGCAAATTCTTCGGCACAGGAAAAAACGGCTGCGGCCGCGGGTCGCAGGCAGGTGCGCGAACCTCCGTCAAATATCGCAATACCGCAGCCGGCTTCGATAGGCGTAGTAAACTCTGGGTCGACTAATTCTTCGCTTGTGGTTGATCAGGACTTACCGGGGCATGCATTTGATCGAGCGCTCACGCCGGACACGAAAAAGGCAACGAACGGTCGACGCGCACGTTCATTCGGCCATTCGCAAGATCGGCGCCGTCAACAGAACCAATGCCGTCGCCATCGCCATCCGCGACCGCATCATCGACGTGTGACGATCCGCCTCATGGTTAGAAATAACAATGTCACAAATGGCAATTTCGTATTGCCGATAATTGTACGAAACTGTGCACTTGGAAAAGATTGATCCACCCCTGGTAAGGATCAACCGCGGCTGCCAAAAGCCTCGCCCTCCGCGGCTGCCAAAAGCCTCGCCCTCCCGATGAACCTGATCGGGAGTGTATGATGGCACAAAATGAAACGCCGCCCTTCGATGCCAAGGCCTTCGCCGCCAAATACGGCGGGGTGACCACAACCAAATATCAAGCGAATTCCATTGTCTTTGCGCAAGGCGACGCCGCGGATTGCGTTTTTTACATCCAGCAAGGCAAAGTAAAGCTCTCGGTCGTCTCCGAACAAGGCAAGGAAGCGGTCATCGCAGTCCTTGAAACCGGTGATTTGTGCGGCGAGGGCTGCCTAGCCGTCCAGCCCTTGCGCATTTCCACGGCCACGACCATGAGTGATTGCGTCATGGTGCGGCTGGAAAAGGTCAGCGTCGTCCGCGCCATGCACGACAACCAGTCTTTTTGCGACTTTCTCATGGCGTACCTTTTGACTCAGAACGTGCGTCTGAACGATGCCCTGATCGATCACTTGTTCAATTCGAGCGAGAAGCGACTGGCGCGCGCGCTTTTGCTGTTGGCCAATTACGGGAAAGAGGCGCGACAAGAGCAGGTCATACCGAAGATCGACCAACAGACATTGGCGAAGATGATCGGCACGACCCGGGGCCGCGTCAGCCATTTCATGAATAAGTTTCGCAGAATGGGATTCATCGAATACAACGGCGAAATTCACGTCCATAGTTCATTGTTGAACGTCGTCCTGCACGATCAGCCGACCGGCGTGCGGGGGCTTCGCGCCCGTGAAGGGCGGGAGGTATCGCGGGAGGGCGGGCGACGAGCGCGCCGCGATGCGAGCCGCTCCGACACCATCGACACCATAAAGTAATACTATCGAAAATTATCCGACCCCGGCTGTACAACTTTGCACAGCACAGCGGCCGTCGGTGTGGCAATGATTCGAAATCGGTATTGGTGGGCCACCACAGGTGTGCGCAACACACGTGCGGTCCGGCGTCGCGTAAAAGAGTCGGTGCAACCGCGTTAGAAGTCCACGCAGCGTGGGCCAGAGCAGGCGATGGTTGCTGAACCTATTGTCAGCTTGCGGCGCACGCATTGCCTTAGCGGAGGAAGTGAAATGCAATCTGCGATCGTCAAGCGGTCCATCGTGATCGCCGGCCACAAGACCAGCGTCAGCCTCGAGGACGAATTCTGGAACGGGCTCAAGGAAATCGCGCGCGATCAAAGGGCAACGCTGTCCAACCTCGTCGGCGAGGTCGACACGCGGCGCAGCCATGGCAACCTGTCCTCGACCATCCGGCTGTTCGTGCTCGATCACTACCGCGCGCGGATGGCAGCGCTTGCTTCGGATCGTGCGGCAGTCGACGGAACATTGCAGCCAAGCAGATCGTCCGCCAATCTCTATAGTCCTCTCAGGGCCGGGAACGGGCTGTAAGCTTTCTGGCCCGATGGCGCGCTTGCACACCGAGAATTCGGCTACAGCGCCTCGATAAAGGCCACCATTTGCCGGCGCTGGTCTGGATCCGGCAGCGGTCCGCGCATGGCGCCGAGATTATCGGTCATGTGCGCCGGGTCGGCGGTTCCGGGGATGACCGCGGTGACGCGCGGGTCACTCAACAGGTATTTCAGAAAGAATTGCCCCCAGCTCTCGGCGAATCCCCGCGCCCAGTCCGGGATCGCCACGCCCTTCACGGCACGGAACAGCCGGGCACGGCCGAATGGCAGCGCGGTCAGCACGCCGGCCTTGACCTCGGCAGCGAGCGGCAGGATGCGCTTCTCGGCCTCGCGGTCGTCGATCGAATAGTCGATCTGCACGAAATCCGGCTTTTCCCGCCCGAGCACCGCTTCGATCGCGGCATACTGCTGATGACGGGTCGAGGTAATGCCGATGTAGCGGGTGACGCCCTGCGCCTTCCACTCCTTGAACTGCGCCAGCGATTGCTGCGGATCGTCGACGTTGTGGAATTGCAGGAGATCGAGCTTTTCCGTCTTCAATCGGCTCAGCGAGCGTTTGAGTTCCGCGGCGTTGGGCGATTCGAGCTTGGTCGCGACGAAGAGCTTGTCGCGCAAGCCGCCGTCCGCAATCACGTCGCCGAGCACGGCCTCGGCGTCGCCATAGACCGATGAGGTGTCGACCAGCCGGCCGCCGCCGGCGATCAGCGCCTGCAGCACCGCGGCCGCCTTCTGCCGCGTCGCCTCGTCGTTGGTGTTGAACACTAGCGCGGTGCCGAGGCCGACCGCCGGCAGGCGCTCGCCGCTACTCGGAATAGCGCGCGTCGGCAGTGCGTCGCTCTGCGCCAACGCCGGCGGCGCCAGCACCGCCGCGCCGGTTGCTATGGCGAATTCACGTCGCGTCATGCGGATTGTCATGCCCGTTCTCCCTGCATCGCGGCCGCGTCCATGAGCGCGGCGCGCCGTTCCTGCGTACGTCCCAAAGTGGCGGACAGAATGAGCCAGCCCGCCGCGACCGGCAACATAACGAGCGCGATAGCGCCCAGCTTCAGTCCCAACGCCTGCAGGCTGTCGAATACCCAGCCATATAGCGCGTCGGAGCCGCGATAGATCACAACGTCGATCAGGTTCTTGGCCTTGTATTTCTCTTCTCGCGCCAGCACGGTGAAGAACACCTGACGCGCCGGATTGGCGATGGCGAAGTTCATCCAGCGTTGCACCACTTGCAGCGTCACCACGACGGCCAGCGTCGGCGCCAGGAACAGCGCGGCGAAGCCGATGACATAGACTCCGGGCAGCGCGCCGGCCGCGGCACCGGTGCCGAACCGCTTGAGCACCTGGCCGGTGGCGAAGATTTGCGTCGCCAGGCTGAGCAGGCCGACCGCCAGATCGATGCTGGCGAAGATGCGCGTCTGCGCGCCGGCGCCGTGCACCGTGGCGGAAATGATGTGGGCCTGCTCGAAATAGACGATGGTGGCGCAGAACGACAACAGACTGACCCAGGCGCCGACGCCGATCAGATACGGCGAGCGGATCAGCTCGGGCAGCGCCGCGAAGGCGCTGCCGCCGAGCCGCCGCGGTTCGGCGTGGGCGCCGCCTTGCGCGCCGGCTTGCACCGCCGCCGCGCGCTCGAGCCGGTAGACGCAGAACACCGCCAGTTCCAGCAGCACCGCAGCCGCGATCAACAGGTTGACCGGGCCGAGCGGCACCGACAGCCCGATGGTGATGACCGGGCCCAACAGCCCGCCGGCGGTGCCGCCGGCGCCGATGAAGCCGAACAAGCGCTTGCCTTGCTCGGCGGTGAACAGATCCGCCATGAACGACCAGAACACCGCGACCGCGAACAGGTTGAACACGCTGACCCAGACGAAGAACACGCGGGCGACGATCACCGGCGCGATGCCGAGCGTCAACAACAGCCAGAACAGCGCAATGTTGGCGACGAAGAAGTGATAGACGATGGGGATAAAGCGCGCGCGCGGCAGCTTCGCCACCAGCGCGCCGTAGAGCGGTTGGGCGACGATGAGCGTCACGAACGTGGCGGTGAACAGCCACGGCAGGTTCCGCACGCCGCCGGCGATCCCCATCTGATCGCGCAACGGCCGCAGCACGTAATATCCGGCCAGCAGCATGAAGAAGTAGGCGAACGACCACAGCGCCGCCGCACGCTCTTGCGGCGTTGCCGGCACCGCCCAGCCGACCCAGCGTTTAAGCGCTGTCATGGCGTGAGCGACAGCTTCTGTTTGAGCTCGGCGGCGGTGACCTCTTGGCCGTAACCCGGCGCGCCACGCTGGAAGCGGCTCGCATCGGCAAGCTTGCCGACCACCACCGGATCGAAGCCGGCGTCGCGCACCAGCCCGGCGGCGACTTTTACCGCCTCGGCATCGTCGCCGGCGATCGGTACCGCCAACTTCGGATCGGGGCGGTTCGCCTCGCTGGCGAAGATCTTGTAGTTGAGCGTATTGAAGGCGCGCACCAGCCGCGTGCCGGGCAGATATTTCTGCGAGCTCACGCCGATGCCGTTCTTTTCCACTTCTTCAGCGAGCGCGTCACCGTCACGTGCGGCGACGGCGTTGCAGGCGTCGAGCACGATCTTGCCCTTGAGCGCGGCGCCGTAATCCTCGCCGACCTGCGGCAGTGCCTTGTACGGCACGGCGATGAACATCACGTCGCCGAAGGCGATGGCCTGCTCGACCGTGCCGGCTTGAGCAAGTTCGCCGAGGCCCGTCACCAAGTCCTTGAGTTCCTCGGGATGGCGCGAGGAGAACAGCACCTTGTGGCCGTCCTTGACCCACAACCCGCCGATGGTGCCGCCGATATGGCCGGAGCCGATGACGCCGATGCGCAGCTTGGCGGCGTTATTGGTTTGCGCCGGCGCGCGCGCCGGCCACAGCGCCGCGCTCAATATCAGGGCCCCGCCCGCGCCGAGCACGGCGCGGCGGTCACGGTCGACGGAATCGTGCTGGGGCATCGAAGCCTCCTTGCTTTCGGGTGTTCACAATCAACGCCGCCTTGTCGGTCGTATTATGAACGTAGGAGCGGCGCAGTACCGCTAAAATGGAATTGCAGCTATGCGAGCGATCACTTTTACGATGGTGCGCGCCGCTCCATCGAGGATGGTAGCACGCTGCAAAGCAGGTCATTTTAGAAGTTTCACCCTCATAAAGCGCGTTTCACGAGCAACGACTGCTGGAAATCGGCGTGGCCGCGATGCGCTGGGCGCCTGCGCATCCCTCGATCCGGTCGCTTGTCGGTCGCTTCGCATCACCCCATCTACGCACGCCTGTTTCATTCCCCCTCATCGCGGAAGCCGCGTGCTTCCTTCCTGGAGATCCATAATGTCGCTGCTGTTTTCGAAAACGACGCTTGGGCCGCTGCCGCTGCAGAACCGTCTGGTCATGTCGCCGATGACGCGCAACCGGGCCATCGGCAATGTGCCGAACGAGCTCATGGTGCAGTATTATCGGCAGCGCGCTTCCGCCGGCCTGATCGTCAGCGAGGGCACGTCACCGTCGCCCAACGGTCTGGGCTACCCGCGCATCCCCGGCATCTTTTCCGCAGCGCAGGTCGCAGGCTGGAAGCCGATCACCGACGCGGTGCATGCCCGCGGCGCAAAGATCTTCATTCAGCTCATGCACACCGGACGAATTGGGCATCCGCTGAACCTGCCGGCGGGCGCCACCGTGCTGGGACCGTCGGCGGTGGCGGCGGCCGGTGAGATCTACACCGATGCCGAGGGCATGAAGCCGCACCCCACGCCGCAGGCCATGACCGCGGCGGACATCAAGGCTGCGATCGATGAATTTGCCAAGGCGGGAAAGAACGCGCTCGCCGCCGGCTTCGACGGCGTCGAGCTGCACGGCGCCAACGGCTATCTGCTCGAGCAGTTCATTCGCCCGAATTCGAACCAACGGACCGACCGTTACGGCGGCGGAATCGAGAACCGCGCGCGCTTCGTGCTGGAGGCCGCCGACGCGGTGATCTCAACCGTCGGCAAAGACCGGGTCGGCATCCGGCTGTCGCCATTCGGCGTGTTCAACGACATGCCTTCCTATCCGGACATGGCGGCGGATTACACCTACCTGGCGCAACAGCTCGATGCCGCCGGCTTGGTCTATGTCCACCTCGTCGACCACTCGGCGATGGGGGCGCCGTCGGTGCCGGCGTCGATCAAGCACACCTTCCGCAACACGTTCAAACGCACGCTGATCCTGTCCGGCGGCTACGACGCCGCGCGCGCCGAAAGCGATCTTGCTGCGGGCAAGTGCGACTTGATCGCCGTGGGGCGGCCGTTCCTCGCCAATCCCGACTTGATCGAACGATGGCAGGCCAACCTGGCGCTGAATGCGCCGGACGCGAGCACGTTCTACACGCCGGGCCCGAAGGGTTATACCGATTATCCGGCGCTGGCCAAACAACCGCAGCCTGCCTGATCTTGCGAGGTCGTCCGGAGCCGCTTTGCGGCTTCCGGAATGACGGCAGGCTCAGATGCCCAGTGCCTGTTCCGCGGGGGCGTACGGCAATCCCAGCGCCTCGGCAACGGCGCGGTAGGTGATGCGGCCGTCGTGCACGTTGAGGCCGGCGCGCAGATGCGCGTCTTCGGCGAGCGCGCGCCGCCAACCCTTGTCGGCGAGCGCGAGCACGAAGGACGTGGTGACGTTGCTCAAGGCGAAGGTCGACGTGCGCGCCACCGCGCCCGGCATATTGGCCACGCAATAGTGCACGACGTCGTCGACCACGTAGGTCGGATGCGAATGGGTGGTCGGCCGCGAGGTCTCGGCGCAGCCGCCCTGGTCGATGGCCACGTCGACGATCACCGAACCCGGCTTCATCGCCTTCACCGTTGGCGCCGAGATCAGTTTCGGCGCCGTTGCGCCGGGTACCAGCACCGTGGCAACGACGAGATCGGCGCGCCGGCAGAGCGTTTCCACCACATCGCGCGTGGAGAACAACGTGCGCACGCGCCCGCCGAAAACGGCATCGACGCGGCGCAGCGCCTCCGGGTTGCGGTCGAGCACCGCGACATCGGCGCCCATGCCGGACGCGATCAGCGCCGCGCTGGTTCCGGCGACGCCGCCGCCGAGGATGACCACGCTGGCCGGCGGGACGCCCGGCACGCCGCCGAGCAATACGCCGCGCCCGCCATTCTCCTTTTCCAGACAGTGGGCGCCGACCTGCGGTGCCATGCGGCCGGCCACCTCCGACATCGGCGTGAGCAAAGGCAGCGCGCCCTGCGCGCCCGTCACCGTCTCGTAGGCAATCGCGGTGACGCCAGCCTGCAATAGATCTTCAGTCTGCGCGCGGTCGGGCGCGAGATGCAGATAGGCGAACAGCACCTGGCCGCGGTGCAGTCTTTTACGCTCCGCCGCGAGCGGCTCCTTCACCTTCACGATCAGCTCGGCGCGGCCATAGACGGCGTCGGCATCGGCCACGATCTCGGCGCCCGCGGCGCGGTAATCGCCGTCCGCCAGGCCGGCGCCCGATCCGGCGCCGGCTTCAAGCAAAACCTGGTGCCCCTTGTCGGCGAGTTCTCGCACCGTCGAAGGCGCGATGCCGACACGGTATTCGTTGTCCTTGATCTCCTTCGGCACACCGACCAGCATAGCGATCTCATTTGTTGGGCGAAGCCTGCCCGCTTCCCATAAGCAGGAAAAATCCGCCTACATCACGTAAAGTCGATCCGGCAACTCGTTGCGCGAGCCGTCGGGCGGCGCGTGCGCCGCAAGCACGGCGCCGCAGCGTTCGATCGCCGCGATGAAACCCTCCGCGATGCGGCCGCCGCGCATGTGTCCGGTCAGGGCGTCGATGGCGGCCTGCCACTCCGCGCCTTGCACTTTCTCGGCGATGCCCTCGTCGGCGATGATGCGCGCATAGCGCTCCGCCAGCGACACGAAGATCAATACGCCGGTGCGGTGCTGGGTATGCGCGACCCGGCGCATGACGAATTGCTCCAGCGCGGCGCGGTGCGCCCGCGCCCGCCGCACCGCGCGCGGCACCAGCAGGAGCCGCAGCGGCATCCACGAAAAAACCAGCGCGGCGACGATGAAGACTGCGATCTGGATCAAAAAAATCCGCTGCACGCTCCACGGCGTGAAATCAATGAGCGGCCAGGGAACGACGAGCGCCAGCACGCTCGCCCACAGGATCGGCACATGCGCGTAGTCCGAGGAGGAACGCGCCAGCACGCAGACGATTTGCCCGCTGCTATGGGCCTCCGCCTGATGGATGGCCGCGGCGATGGCGGCGCGATCCTCCTGGGTCAGCTCCATCACCAGCTCCCCGAGGCGCCGCCGCCGCCCGACGAGCCGCCGCCGCCGGAAAATCCACCGCCGAAGCCGCCGCCGGAGAATCCGCCGCCGCCCCAGCCGGACGAACCCCAGGAGCCGCCATACGGCACAAACCCGGAGCGCCGGCGTCCGCCGCCGGCCGATGGCGGCCCGCCGGCATGGCGGATCAGGTACCAGACGATGAAGATCATCAGCGCAAAGAACAACAGCGGAAACAGCTGGTTGAAAGTCGCCGGCGAACCCTCGGAACGAACATTGACTTTGCAATGCCATTCGGCGGCGTCGGTGGTGAGCACGCTGATGATGCCGTCGACGCCGCGCTCGATGCCGCCGGAATAATCGTTGGCCTTGAACCGCGGAATCATCGCGCTCGAGATGATGACCGACGACAGCGCGTCGGTCAGCGTGCCTTCAAGGCCGTAGCCGACCTCGATGCGCACCTTGTGCTCGGCCGGCGCGACCAAGAGCAGCACGCCGTTGTTGTTCTTTGCTTCGCCGAGCTTCCAGAAGCGGAACTGCTGATTGGCGTAGGTCTCGATGTCGCTGCCTTGCAGCGACTTCACCGTGGCGACGACCAGCTGGATGCCGGATTTGTCTTCAAGTTCCTTCGACTTGGCCTCGATGTCGCTGCGGCTTGCCGCCGTCATGACGCCGGCCTGATCGACCACCCGGCCGCTCAGCGGCGGAAAATCGAAGGCGAAGGCTGCCGATGCCAGGCAGAGGATCAGGGCGGCAACGCATGCGAGAATTGCCCCCACGTCGTCATTGCGAGGAAGCAATCCAGGCGGCTCTGGATTGTTTCGCCCTTCGGGCTCGCAATGACGAAGAAGCATCAGAACTTCACCTGCGGCGGCTTTTCCGCGCCTTCAGTCGCCGTGAATTCCGCCATCGGCTTGTTGCCGGAAAAGGCCGTCTTCGCCCAGATCACGGTCGGGAACGTGCGCAGCGCCGTATTGTAGGCGCGCACCGCCTCGATGTAATCGCGCCGCGCCACGGCGATGCGGTTCTCGGTGCCTTCGAGCTGCGACTGCAGCGCCAAAAAATTCGCGTTGGATTTCAGATCGGGGTAATTTTCCGAGATTGCCAACAAGCGGCCGAGCGCGCCGGAAAGCTGGTTCTGCGCGTCCTGGAAGGCTTTGAGCTTTTCCGGATCGGTGAGCTGCGAGGCATCGACTTTGACCTGCGTCGCCTTGGCGCGCGCCTCGATGACGGCGGTGAGCACGTTCTTTTCCTGCGCGGCGTAGCCCTGCACCGTCGCCACCAGGTTGGGAATGAGGTCGGCGCGGCGCTGATACTGGTTCTGCACGTCGGCCCAGCGCGCTTTGGCCTGCTCCTCGAGCGTCGGGATGGTGTTGTAGCCGCAGGCCGAGAGCGTGAAACCGATCGCCAGGATCGCCATCACGGCGCCGAAGCGGGAAATCATCTTGTGCATTGTGCCCCTCGTTTTCGCGTTGCCGATGCGCTGCCGCACGCCGTCGTTCACCCTTCGATCGGCTCCGTCGCCACGATCTCGATGCCGAAGCCGGACAGGCCGACATAGGTCATGTGCGGCGAGGAGGTCAGAAGCCGGATCGAACTGACGCCGAGATCCTTGAGGATCTGCGCGCCGAGACCGACTTCGCGCCATTGCTTGCTGCGCGCCTCGCCCGAGGCGGTTTCCTCGGATTTGGGAATGGCGATCACCGGCACCCCGGCGGCGCCGTCGCGCAGCACCACGAGGACCCCGCTGCCGGAGGCCTTGAAGCGCGCCAGCGTCCGGCGGATCGTTTTGGCGCCGCCGAAAACGTCGGTGATGAGATTGGCGCGATGCAGCCGCGTCGGCACGTTCTTGCCGTCGCCGATGCGGCCGTAGACGAAGGCCGCGTGATAGACCGGATCGAACGGCGTCAGGAAGGCGTAACCGGCGAGCGTCCCGATCTCGGATTCCACCGGAAACTCGCCGACCCGCTCGATCAGCTTGTCGCGCGTCTGCCGGTACGCGATCAATTCCGCGATCGAGATGCGCTGCAGGCGGTGGCGCTCGGCAAACGCGGCAAGCCCCGGCCCGCGCATGACGGTGCCGTCGTCATTCATGAGCTCCGCCAGCACGCCGACCGGCGGCAGCCCGGCGAGCCGGCAGAGATCGACGCAAGCCTCGGTATGGCCCGAGCGCATCAGCACGCCGCCCTCCTTGGCCACCAGCGGAAACACATGGCCGGGCCGCACGAAATCGGCCGCGCCCATATTGCCGTTGGCCAGCGCCCGCACCGTATTGGTGCGCTCCTCTGCCGAGATGCCGGTGGTCAGGCCGTGGCGGGCGTCGACCGAAACGGTGAACGCGGTGCCGAGCGGCGCATCGTTGCGCGCCACCATCGGATCGAGATGCAGCCGCCGCGCTTCGTCCTGCGCCAGCGGCGCGCAAACGATGCCCGAGGTATGCCGGATGATGAACGCCATCTTCTCGGGCGTGCACAGCGAGGCCGCGACAAACAGGTCGCCCTCGTTCTCGCGATCGTCGTCATCGGCGACGATGACGATTTCGCCGCGAGCGAAGGCTGCTACGGCGGCACTGATACGCTGGTGGGTTTCGTCCATGTTGCTTCTTTGGATCTCGTCGGCGCGGCGGCGGTCAGCGTGGCGGCAGCGCCAATGGCCAATCCGGCGTCTCGCCAACCTGGCCGCGATGGCGCAGATAATGATCGGCGATGACGCACGCCACCATGGCTTCGCCGACCGGCACGGCGCGGATGCCGACGCAGGGGTCGTGGCGCCCGGTGGTGGAGATTTCGGTCTCGCGGCCGTAGCGGTCGACCGTGCGCCGCGGCGTCAGGATCGAGGAGGTGGGCTTGACCGCGAAACGCGCGATCACCGGCTGGCCGGTCGAAATGCCGCCGAGGATGCCGCCGGCATTGTTGGAGAGAAAGACCGGCTTGCCGTCATTGCCCATGCGCATCTCGTCGCTGTTTTCCTCGCCGGAAAGCTCCGCGGCACCGAAGCCGGCGCCGATCTCGACGCCCTTGACGGCATTGATGCTCATCAGCGCGGCGGCAAGGTCGGCGTCGAGCTTGCCGTAGACCGGCGCCCCGAGCCCCGGCGGCACGCCCTCGGCAACCACTTCGATCACCGCGCCGATCGAGGAGCCGCGCTTGCGCAAGCCGTCGAGATATTCGGCGAAAAAAGCGGCGGTTTCGGCATCGGGACAGAAGAACGGGTTGCGCTCCACCTCGGCCCAATCCCAGCGCGCGCGGTCGATCCGGTGCGAGCCCATCGCAATGAGCGCGCCGCGCACCTGCAAGCCCGGCACGACCTTGCGGGCGATGGCGCCGGCGGCCACCCGCAGCGCCGTCTCGCGGGCGGATTGCCGGCCGCCGCCGCGGTAATCGCGCAGGCCGTACTTGATATCGTAGGTGTAGTCGGCGTGGCCGGGACGGTATTTGTCCTTGATGTCGGCATAGTCCTTGCTGCGCTGATCGACGTTGTCGATGAGAAGCGCAATCGGCGTGCCGGTGGTGACCTGCTTGCCGGTCGCTTCATCGGCAAACACGCCGGAGAGGATTTTTATCGCGTCCGGCTCCTGCCGCTGTGTGGTGAAACGCGACTGGCCGGGCCGCCGCCGATCGAGATAGGGCTGAATATCGCCTTCGCTCAGCTCGATGCGCGGCGGGCAGCCGTCGACGACGCAGCCGATCGCCGGCCCGTGGCTCTCGCCGAAGGTCGTGACCCGGAAGGAATGCCCAAACGTATTGAATGACATGGTTGAAGAACTTGGCGCGCCAACAGCGTGCAATGGCGCCGAATGCTCGACGTCAGGCGCGTCGGGCTTGGTAACCCGTCGACTCCATCGGGTCAAACGCCGGCGAGCGAAGCCCCGGCCGCGCGAGCTCCGATGCGGGCGTTCATTCCGCATTCATCTCGCTGAACGTCGATTAATGAAAAGCTGAATATCTGTTAAGCTACGGAAAAATAAGGATTATTTACGATTTTTAAGTTGCAGGTGCGGGCCGCCTGTGGCATCGTTCTTTTTGGTAAGGGGGGCAAAGGCCCCGGGAACCCGAGATACGCGCCCGCGAAGCTTAAACTCAACCCTGCCGTTTACGTTCATCACTCAACAAGGAAGCAAGCCATGTCAAAGAAGCCGAAGAAGAAAAAGAAGAGCAAGACGTAATGACGCATGCGCGCCTCGCTTCGAGGCCGCGCCGTCAGCTTCTTGAATTCGCGAGGCGCCTCGAGCGGTGTTTCGTGACAGCGGCTGGACGTAAAGTCCGGCCGCTGCTGTTTTGTTGGTCCCGTTATCCTAAGGCGGCCGCGACGGCCCGACGCGCGTGGCGCCGTCAATCCTTGCCGTTGTCGCCGTTCTTGCCGACGGTGATATCCGGCGCGTCGGGGTGTTTCATGCCGACGATGTGATAGCCGGCGTCGACGTGATGCACCTCGCCGGTGACGCAGCGCGACATGTCGGAAAGCAGATACACCGCGGCCTCACCGACGTCTTCGACGGTGACGTTGCGCCGCAGCGGCGCGTTATATTCGTTCCATCTGAGGATATAACGCATGTCGCGGATGCCGGAGGCGGCCAGCGTCTTGATCGGTCCCGACGAGATGGCATTGACGCGGATATTCTTCACGCCGAGATCGGCGGCGAGATACCACACCGACGCTTCAAGCGCCGCCTTGGCGACCCCCATCACATTGTAATGCGGCATCCATTTTTCGGCACCGTAATAGGTCAGCGTCAGCATGGCGCCGCCATTCGGCATCAGCTTCTCGGCGCGCTGCGCGATCGCCGTGAACGAGTAGCAGCTCACCAGCATGGTCTGGGTGAAATTGTCCTGCGTGGTGTCGATGTAACGGCCGTCGAGCTGGTCCTTGTCGGAAAACGCCATCGCATGGACCAGGAAGTCGATCGTGCCCCAAGCGGACTGCACGGCTGCAAACACGTCGTCGATGGTCTTTGGCTCGGTGACATCGCAATGGCCGACGACGATGCCGCCGAGCTCCTGGGCCAGCGGCTCGACGCGCTTCTTGAGCGCCTCGCCCTGATAGGTGAAGGCGACCGCGGCGCCGTGGCCATGGCAGGCTTTGGCAATGCCCCAGGCCAGTGAGCGGTGGTTTGCGACCCCCATGACCAGGCCGCGCTTGCCGCGCATGAGGCCTGAGACTTCCGCCATTCCACTCACCTCGCTGGACGTTTTAGGCCCCGGACTCCTATGGCACACGGCCGTAGCAGCCATCAAGCGCGGGACTTGGCGTTAATAATCGCCGCTCACGGCAGCCCGCAGCAGCGCGCCGGGGGTTTAGAGCTGATCCGGAAAAGCCTGCCCTTGGACTTGATCCGAGGGTGGAGGGCGGTTTTCGAAAAGATCATGCTCCACCAAGATATTAGAGCGCCGATCGATTCAATCTGAAGCGATTGCGCTCTAAGGGAACTCACATCCCCTTGCGCGGATCGTAGGGCTTCTCGCTCCGCCACTTCTTCATCAGCGCTTCGAGCTCGGGGTCGCTCTGTTCCGGCAGCACGATACGCACGGTGGCGAAGAGATCGCCGCGGCCCGCTTTCGCCGGAAAGCCCTTGCCTTTGAGGCGGAAGGTGCGGCCGCTGCTGGTCCAAGCCGGGATGGTGATTTCGACGGGTTTATCGAGGGTCGGCACCCGCACCTTCGCCCCCAGCGTCGCCTCGTCGAGCGTGACCGGCAGGTCGAGCCGCAGATTGGCGCCTTCGAGGGTGAAGATCGGGTGCGGCGCGATGGAGACGGTGATCAGCACGTCGCCAGCCCCGCCCGGTCCCGGCATGCCCTGGCCGCGCAGCCGGATTTGCTGGCCGTTGGCGATACCAGCGGGAATCTTGACTTCGACGTCCTTGCCGGACGGCAGCCGCAGGCGCTGCGTGACGCCGTGCGCCGCATCCGGCAGCGTCACCGTCAGCGCCGCCGCGACATCGGCGCCGGTGCCGAAATCCTCGGCCTCGAACGCGGCTCCGCCGCGATGCGTGCGCGCGCCGGGCCCGCCACCCGCGCCGCCCGTGCTGCCGAAAGCTTCCCTGAGGATATCCTCGAAGCCGCCGAAACCGCCGCCGCCGCCGCCGCCGCGCCGGGTGCTCCGGGTAAAGCCCTCCGGACCGAAGCTGAAAGTCTCAAACTCCCCTTCGGGCGCGAAGCCGCCGCCCGGGTGCGCGCCCGCGCCGGGACCAAAGCCCTGGAATCGCGGCTTGCCCTCGGCGTCGATCTCGCCGCGATCATACGCCTTGCGCTTGTCGTCGGTGCCGAGGATTTCGTAGGCCGCATTGATCTCGGCGAAACGCGACGCCGCCTTCGGATCGTTCTTGTTGGCGTCGGGATGCAATTTTTTTGCCAGGCGGCGGAATGCGCTCTTGATATCGGCTGCACTCGCCTTGCGATCGACGCCCAGCACCTCATAGGGATCACGCATCCCCCATCGTCTCCGCTTAAGTTCCGGGGCTGGCCCCGCCCGCCCGTGTCTAGCAATGTGGGATTTAAGCCACCGCCCTGCAATGCGTTTCTGTCGGCGGGACCGCGACGATAATCCGCTCAGCCCTGCTTGAGCGGTTTTAGGCTCTTCACCTCCCACTTGCCCTGCTGCGTGCGGCAGGCGGCGCCTTGCAGCCAGGCCTCCGATTCGCCGCGGACATAGCTCGCCAGGAAATCGCGGCAGGTGAAGGCGCCCTCGCTGTAGGACGCGGCAAGCGGGGTGATGTTACCGCCGGCGCCGGTATGCGGATTCGCCCAGGGGATGCTGCTATCCTTCGCCCCGTGCGCGAGCACGTCGGCGGCAACCGCGCGCGCATAGGCGAGGTCCACCTCCGACGGCGGCGCGGCGGTGGCGGTATGGCCCGTTCGGTCGGCCGGCCGGACCGTCGAGCCGGTCTGCTCGACGTCCGCATCGGCTTTGGAGAACAGCGAATCGAGCTGATAGGAGCAGCCGGCGGCGGTCAACGCGCCGAGCAAGGCCGTAATGGTAGCAAGCCGCCGCAGCGGCCAACGTAGGCGTAGCGCCCCGGTTCCATTATATAGACACCGGCGGCCTGCTTCCCGATTGCCGCACGCGAGCACTGGGTACTCCGCAGAATGTCCGACGCAGCGCCGATAGAACACCCGGGGTGGTTAACGGGCGGTGACTTCACCGCGGCCGGCGAGCCGCTGCGGCTGTTTGCGGCATGGTTTGCCGAGGCCCAGCGCGCGGAGCCGGTCAATCCGGACGCCATGACGCTGGCGACCGTCGATGCCGACGGGCTGCCGAATGCGCGGATGGTGCTGTTGAAGGGTTTCGATGAGCGCGGCTTCGTCTTTTACACCAACCTCGACAGCGTCAAGGGCTGTGAATTGGCGGAGGCGCCGAAGGCAGCACTGACGTTTTACTGGAAGTCGCTGCAGCGCCAGGTCCGTATCCGCGGCAGCGTCGAGCCGGTTTCGGCGGCGGAAGCCGACAGCTATTTTGCCACGCGCTCGCGCATGGCCCAGATCGGCGCCTGGGCCAGCAAACAATCGGCCGCGCTCGAGAGCCGCATGGCGTTCGAAAAGGCCGTCGCGCGCTATACGGCGAAATTCGCCATCGGCCCGGTGCCGCGGCCGCCGCACTGGTCGGGCTATCGTGTGGTGCCGCAGGGAATCGAGTTTTGGCAGGAGCGGCCGTTTCGACTCCATGACCGTATCGCGTTCACCCGCTCGAGCGTGACGGCACCGTGGAGCAAGACGCGGCTTTATCCATGAGCATGATGGCTTTATCCATGAGCATGATGGCTTTATCCATGAGCATGATGCCGGCGACGTCGATGAGTCATCGCTAAAGCCACCAGGATTGGAAGAAACAAATGCCTATGAGCAACCAGCCGCGCCGGACGCTCCTTCTCACCGGGGCGAGCCGCGGCATCGGCCACGCGACCGTCAAGCGCTTCTCCGCCGCAGGCTGGCGCGTCCTCACCTGTTCGCGGCACCCGTTCCCGGAGAATTGTCCGTGGGAAGCAGGCCCCGAGGACCACGTCCAGGTCGATCTGGCGGACCCCGAGAGCACCGACGCGGCGATCGCCGAGATCAAAGAGCGGCTCAACGGCGAGCTGCATGCGCTGGTCAACAATGCCGCGATCTCGCCAAAGGGGACAGGCGGCAAGCGGCTCGGCTCGATCGACACCGCGCGCGAGGATTGGCATCACGTCTTCCAGGTGAACTTCTTTGCCCCGATCATGCTGGCGCGCGGGCTCCTTGACGAGCTCAAGGCCGCCAAGGGCTCGGTCGTCAACGTCACCTCGATCGCCGGCTCGCGCGTGCATCCGTTCGCCGGCGCCGCTTATGCGACCTCGAAGGCGGCGCTCGCCGGCCTGACGCGCGAGATGGCCGCCGATTTCGGCGCACTCGGCGTCCGCGTCAACGCCATCGCGCCGGGCGAGATCGACACCGCGATGCTTTCGCCCGGCACGGAAAAGATTGTCGAGATGATCCCGATGCACCGCCTCGGTACGCCCGACGAGGTGGCAAAAATCATCTATGTGCTGTGCACGGAAACGTCGTCCTACGTCAACGGCGCCGAGATCCACATCAACGGCGGCCAGCACGTATGAGGTCAACATGCGTTCGACGGCGCGGTCTTCGAGTTTCCGAGCAATCCTGCTGGCATCGCTGACTTGCGTGGCAACGACATTTTCTCCCGACGTAAGCTACGCGCAGGCAAGTGTCAGCGCGCAGGAAGCCCATGACATCGCCGTCGCGGCTTATATTTATTTCTATCCGCTCGTCACGATGGACGTAACGCGGGAGCAAACGAACAGCGTGCCGGGAGCAGCCGCAAATAGCCTCGCCAACAGATTCTTTCACATCCGCACGTTCCCTCCGGCCGATTTCAGGGCCGTGGTGCGGCCCAATTTCGACACGCTTTATTCGTCGGCGTGGCTCGACCTCACCAAAGAGCCGATGATCGTGTCGGCACCCGACACCGGCGGGCGCTACTATCTGCTGCCCATGCTCGACATGTGGACCGATGTCTTCGCGGTTCCGGGAAAGCGCACCACCGGAACGGCGGCAGCTCATTTCGCCGTCGTGCCGCGCGGATGGACGGGCGACCTGCCTGCTGGTGTCATGCGCATCGAGGCGCCGACGCCATATGTCTGGATTATCGGCCGCACCCAGACCAACGGCCCGCAGGATTATGCGGCCGTCAACAAGGTACAGGACGGTTACACCATCACGCCGCTGTCGCAGTGGGGTCATCGGCCGGCATCGGCTCAGCCACCGCTTGCCCTGCCGCTTCACGTAACGGCGCCGGCACCGCTCGAACTTGTCAACACCATGCCGCCGCTGACCTATTTCAAGCGAGCGGTCGAACTCATGAAGGTGAACCCGCCCCACCTCACCGACTGGTCGATGATCGCGAGATTGGAGCGGATCGGCATTGAGGTTGGCCGGAGCTACGAACCGGAGAAGCTCGATCCCGCCGTTCAGGACGCCCTGAAAAAAGCCGCGGCCGACGGCCTGAAGTTTATGCACGACAAGATCCCCACCCTCGCCCGCGTGGTCAACGGCTGGCAAATGAACACCGACACAGTGGGCGTGTACGGCAATTACTACCTCAAGCGCGCTATCATTGCGCTCGTCGGTCTCGGCGTGAACCCGCCGGAAGATGCCGTTTATCCGCTGATCGTCGCGGACGCGGACGGCAAGCCGCCGACCGGCGATCACAATTACATCCTGCATTTCTCCAAGGCCGAACTGCCGCCCGTCGACGCCTTTTGGTCGCTGACCATGTATGACGCGGAAGGGTTCCCGGTCGCCAATCCGCTCAACCGTTTCGCCCTCGGCGACCGCGACGCGTTGCAATACAACGCCGACGGATCGTTGGACCTCTATGTTCAACATGACGACCCCGGCGGCGACAGAACCGCCAATTGGCTGCCCTCACCCAGCACCGGCACGCTCGGACTGACGATGCGGCTCTACGCGCCGAAGACGGCGGTGCTGAACGGAAGCTGGGCGCCGCCGCCGTTGCGGCGCCTGCAATGACGGCATGCGCACCGATCGGTTCGGGCTTGACGCTCGCCTTTAGCCATGGGCAAGGATTGCGCTTCCCTGCACGCGACCCTCAGTACTGCACCCGATGGGTAACATGACGACGGACAACACCGAGTATCTGCGCGCCACGCCTTTTGTCGATTGCGACGATCCGGCCATACAAGCCTTCGCCCGCAGCGCCGTCGGCAAGGCGCGCACGGTAAAGGACAAGGCTATCGCGCTCTACCGCGCGGTGCGCGATTCGATCCAGTATGATCCCTATATCGATTTTTTCGATCCGGCCGAATTCCGCGCCAGCGCCGTGCTACACGCCGGCAAGGGCTTCTGTGTCGGAAAGTCGGCGGTGCTCGCGGCCGCGGCACGCGTCTGCGGCATTCCGGCGCGTCCGGGCTACGCCGACGTGCGCAACCATCTCACCTCGAAGCGGCTTCGCGACCGGGTCGGTGACACGTTCTGCTGGCACTCCTACACGGAACTCAATATCGACGGAAAATGGGTCAAGTGCACGCCGGCCTTCGACTCGGCGCTGTGCGAGCGGGCGAAAATCAAACCGCTCGATTTCGACGGCGTCAACGACAGTCTGTTCCATCCGTTCGACCAGGCCGGGCGACGGCATATGGAATATCTCAAGGACCGCGGCGCCTTCGCCGACGTGCCGTTCGAAACGATCGTGGCGGATTTCAAAAGACTCTATCCCAAGCTTGTTGCCGCCAGCCCGACCGCCGCGAGCTTCCGCGACGAAGTCACAACCTAATTTTTGCAAGGCGAGGCGAAACGACACCCGCCGGCTTGCCGTGGCTGTCAGCCGCAGCAAAAATCGCGCACGACGGTCTCGCGAGCGCCGATCAAATTCCCTGCTATTTCGCATCATACGAACGTTCGGTATTGTCGGCGCAGGCGCCCGGACTCCAGAACCATCATCGCTTGAATAAGGGCGCGAACGGTGGGGACCGCACTTGCATGGTTATGGAATTTCGCGGCCGGTCCTTCGGGCCGCCGGTGAATGACGTTACCTGGGGCGGTACGCAAGGCTGACGAATGATCTTTTCGTTCGATCTTCTGATCAACGCCGTCGTTTCCGGTATCCTGATCGGCGCCTTCTACGCGGCGGTGACGGTCGGCGTGTCGCTGTCGTTCGGCATCCTCGACATCCTCAACATCGCGCACCCGGCCTTCATCATCCTCGGCTCCTACATCGCCTATATCGTCAGTGTCAGCCTCGGCCTCGACCCGATCGTCACCAGCATCCTGGTGGCGCCGGCGTTCTATGCGCTCGGCGTCGGCATCTATCAGGTCTACTATGTCTCGTTCGAGAAACGCGGCCAGGAATCGCTGCGCGGCCTCGCCTTCTTCTTCGGCCTGCTGTTCATCACCGAAGTGTCGCTGGTGCTCTATTTCGGCGTCGACTACCGCTACGTCGAGGCGCCCTATATCGGCCCGACCTGGCACCTCGGCGGCATCGACATCCCAATGCGCCTTTTGGTGCCCTGCCTGGTATCTCTATTGTTGATCGCGGTGCTGCAACTCGTTCTGACACGCACGTTCATCGGCCGCGCCATCATGGCGGTGGCGCAGGATCAGTTCGCGCTCCAGCTCATGGCGGTGGATCCGATCCGGATCAAACGCATCGCCTTCGGCATTTCGGTCGCCACCGCCTCGCTCGCCGGCGCCTTTCTCATCATCATCCAGCCGGTCGAGCCGTCGGTCGGCCGGCAATATATCGGCCGCGTGTTCGCGATCTGCGTGCTCGGCGGCATGGGCAGCCTGCCGGGAACGCTGATCGCCGCCCTGCTGGTCGGCGTCTTTGAAAGCCTGACCTCGACGTTCTACGGCCCGTCCTGGGCGCCGGCGGTGTCGTTTGGATTTCTGCTGCTGGCGCTGGCGGTACGGCCGGCCGGCCTGTTGGGACGTTAGTCGTGCGCTCGGACCTGTTCCTCCTTGTCTGCCTCATCGTCGGCGGCGCCGTATTCGCCGCCGCGGCCGCGCTCGGCAACGAATATTATTTCTTCGCCGGCTACGTCGTGCTGCAATACGTCGTGCTGTCGACGGCGTGGAACATTCTCGGCGGCTATTGCGGCTACGTGAATTTCGGCTCCGCCGCCTTCTTTGCGCTCGGCGCCTATTCGACCGTCGCCCTGCACCGGCTTTATCCGCTGCCTATTCCCCTGCTGCTGTTTGTCGGCGGCGTGGTGTCGGGCGTCGTCGGCCTCGGCATGGGTTATTTGACATTGCGGCTGCGCGGCGCGTTCTTCGCCATCGCGACACTGGCGCTCGCCGTCGTCTTGGAGACGCTGATCGTCAATTGGGATTATGTCGGCGGCTCGCGCGGCGCCTATATCGTGCGGCCGGAGGCGATCGCGCCGTTCGGCAATTACATCAAATACCTGTTCCTGATCATGATGCTGCTGGCGATCGGAGCGATCACGGTGGCGCGCGTGATCGAGCGCTCGCGGCTGGGCTACGGCTTCGCCACGATTCGCGACGACGAAATGGCCGCGGAGGCTTCCGGCGTACCGACGCTGCGGCTGAAGCTGATCGCGACCACGATGTCCGGCGCGCTCATGGGAATGGCGGGCGCGCCGTTCCCCTATTACATCGGCTATCTGCAGCCGTCCTCGGCGTTCGGCCTCGATTACGCCATCAACTCCATCGCCATGCCGCTGATCGGCGGCACCACGAGCTGGGTCGGTCCTTTGATCGGCGCCATCCTGCTCGGCTCGCTGCAGCAGCTGGCGACGGTGACCATCTCGTCGGCGGTCAATCTGTTGATCGTCGGTCTGCTGCTGGTCGGTTTCGTGATCGTCGCGCCGAACGGCATCATCGGGCTGGTGCACAAATATCTGCAGCGTAAGCCGGATGATTTCGTCGGCCGCCGCCGCGTCGGCACGGATGCGCCGGAACGTGCCGCGGGACCCGCCCCATGACCCAACTGCTCGAGATCGATAATCTCGGCAAGCGCTTCGTCGGCTTCGTGGCGCTGGACAACATCTCGCTCGCGGTGACGGCCGGCGAGCGGGTCGGCCTGATCGGACCCAACGGCTCCGGCAAGTCGACGCTGGTCAACTGCATCTGCGGCACGCTGCGCAACGATACCGGTTCGGTGCGCTTCGACGGCCATGTGCTCGATGGCTCGACCGCGCATCAACGCACGCGCCGCGGGCTCGCCCGCACCTTCCAGCTGCCGCGGCCGTTCACGAGTCTCAGCCTGCTCGACAACATGCGCGTTCCGCTTATCTACACCGTGGCGGCGCGCGGCACCCATCGCTCCCGACATGACATCGAGGCCCGCTGCACCGAGCTGTTACGCGAGGTCGGTCTCGAGGCCAAGGCGCAGCGGCTGCCACGCGACCTCACCCAGGTCGAGATGCGCAAGCTCGAGCTGGCGCGCGCCATGGCGGCGGAACCGAAGCTCTTGATCGCCGACGAATCGATGGCCGGCCTCACCCATTCGGAGATCGAGGAGATCATCGCGTTGCTGGTGCGCTTGAACGAACGCGGCGTCACCATCATCCTCATCGAGCATATCATGCGCGCGGTGATGAGCTTCTCGCAGCGGCTCGTGGTGCTGGTCTCCGGGCGCAAGATCGCCGACGGCCGGCCGGACGCGGTCATGCGCGATCCGGAAGTGGAGAGGGCCTACCTTGGCTAGCAGCCTCACCCTCGCCGGCATCCACGCCGCCTATGGCGCGGTGCGCGTGATCGACGACGTCTCGTTCAAGGTCGACGCCGGCGAGACCGTGGTGCTGCTCGGCACCAACGGCAACGGCAAGTCGACGCTGATGAAGTGCATCATGGGGGTGGTACGGCCGAGCGCCGGATCGATCGTCGCCGAGATCGACGGCATCCAACACGACCTCGTCGGCCGCAGCACCGAACAGATCGCCGATCTCGGCATCGCGCTGGTACCGGAGGGACGCCGGCTGTTTCCGAAGCTCACGGTCGAGGAAAACCTGCTGCTCGGCGCCTCCCGCCCGGCCGCGCGCCGCGAGCTTGCCCGCAACCTCGCCGTCTGTTTCGAGACCTTCCCTCGCCTTGCCGAGCGCCGCGCGCAGCTTGCCGGCAGCATGAGCGGCGGCGAGCAGCAGATGCTGGCGCTCGGCCGCGCGCTGATGCTGGCGCCGAAGATCCTCCTGGTCGACGAGCCCTCGGTCGGGCTGGCGCCGATGCTGGTCAGCCGCACTATCGACGCGATCGCCGAGATGAAGGCGCGCTACCATCTCACCGTGCTGATGGCGGAACAGAACTTCACCCAGGCGATCCGCATCGCCAACCGCGGCTACGTCATCGTGCACGGCAAGATCGCGTTCGAGGGCCGCTCGATGGACGAGCTCAACAACAACGACCTGATCAAGAAATTTTATCTGGGGCTGTGAGCGCGGCTGCTTTCACCGCAACCGGTCGCCGCCTGCGTTCTCCCGCCATCGCGCGATGCCGCGCTATTCATTCGCGATCGCCTTTTCGTAGGGATAAATCACCTCGCCGCTCTTGTATTGCGGCGGATAGACGATCACCTCGGTCTTCAGGTCGCGGAAATCGTCGATGCTGTTGCCCTTGATGTTCTGAAACTGCGCCGCCAGCGTGCGCTCCTCCACCCACTCGCCCTGCTTGCCGAATTTCACCTCGCCGATCACGGTCTTGAACGTGGCCTGGCGGATATAATCGGCGAGCACGTCGTCGTTGAGGCTCTTCGTGGCGGCGATGGCATCGCCGAGCACCTGCAGATCGGCATAGGCCCATACCGGCATGTAATAGCCGAGCGGGTCGGTACCGGCGGCCTTGGCGCGCTCCTGATATTTCTTGATCAGCTCCAGCGAGCCCGGGAATTCCATCGACTTCACCGGCAGCCAGGTCTCGTAATTGACGACGCCGTTGAGCAGCGGGCCGAGCTGGGTCTTGAACACCGTCGCCTGCAGGCCGACCATCGCGCCGCCCCACATTTTCGGCTTGAACCCGACCTCGTGCATGGACTTGATCATGCCGACGGTGTCGAGCGGATAGGAGCAAATCACCAGCAGATCCGGATTCGCCGCCTGGATCGCCCGCACGATCGGCGAGAAGTCGATGGTGGACGGCGGATAGCTCTTTTCGTAGACGATCTTGAAGCCCGCCGCCTGCGCGTTCTCGTGCGCGCCCTCGCAGGCATTGCGTCCGAATTCGGCGTCCGCCGAGGCCAAGGCGATGGTCTGCGGCTTGGGCGTCTGCTGTTCGGCCACCTTGAAGAAGCCGCGCGTGAATGCCGGCTTCGGCGTCGGGCCGTTGGGGATCATCGAGAAATATTTCGGATAGTTGAACCGCTCGTTGATGCCGGTACCGAACAGGCTGATGAACAGCTTGTTGTGCTGCATCGCCACGGGCATCGCCGCGGCGATCTGCGTCGAGGCATAGCCGCTGACGATCAGATCGACTTTATCGACATCGAGCAGCTTGGCGTAGATGCCGGGGACCTGCGACGGACTGCTCTGATCGTCGTAGTAGACGAGCTTGACCGGCCGGCCGAGCAGCCCGCCCTTGGCGTTGATGTCGTCTTCCCAAACCTGCATGGCCACGAGTGACATCTTGCCGTTGGCGGCGAGCGGGCCGGTGAGCGACATGCCGAGACCGATCTTGATCGGCTCGGCAGCCTGGGCCGGAGCCGCGGCGAAGAGCAGCACCGCGACCGCGGCCGCCCACGCCAGAGGGCTCATGAACCGTTGCGGTTTCGTGGACATCTCCATCCCCTTCGTTGTGCATCGGGATGCCGCCCGAAGCGGGGCGATCTTTTGCTTGTTTTTGCAGACAAACCCGAGCGGCATGACTATGCGCGTCTTCCCGGGTTCCTTGCAAGACAGACGCGAGGCGCTGCGATGGACGCAGCGAAACGCGCTCGCGCAGACGATCGCCAAGGAGGTGCCGCGGCCGGCGCTGACGGCCGCCGGCAAGACCGCAGCCTTCGGCATCGCCGCTACGGCCGTCGTGCTGCTCGTATCCTCGGCGCTCGATGTGCAGCTCGGGCTGCCGACGGCCGTCGCCGGCGCCGTCGCCGCCGCGGTCATCCTGCTGCTCGGGCAGACGTCGCTGGGACTATCGTCAAGAATATTTCCTGGGGGGTGCTGCCGCTGGTCGCTTCAATGCGGGCAGGCGTTCACTTCGATGGTGACGTGCGACAGCCCGGCCAGGTCTTCCAGCCGCGCCTTGTACACTGCCGGCGGCTGCGGGGAATCCGATACGACGGATGCGATCATGGCGGCATGGCCCGGTCCGACCTGCCACAAATGCAGATCGGTCAGGCGGTCGCCGCCGGTTTCGATGCGTTCGCGGATGCGCCGCGCCAGCTCCGGATCGGGAACGGTGTCGAGCAGCACCCGGCCGGCCGTGCGGATGAGGCTCAGCGCCCAGGACAAGATCACGATCATACCGACGAGCCCTACCGCCGGATCGATGAAGGTCCAGCCGAACGCCCACGCCGCCGATAAGCCGACAATCGCCAACACCGAGGTCAGCGCATCGGCCAGCACGTGCGCGTAAGCCGCGCGCAAGTTGGAGTCCTGATGATGCCCATGATGATGCGCCTCAGAGGCAGCGTGCTTGCCCGCGGATTGGTCGGCCAAATCATGGGCGTGGTCGTGATCAGAGTCGTGCAGCAGCCAGGCGCTGGCCAGGTTCACGCACAACCCGAGAGCGGCGATCGGGATCGCCTCACGGTAGTGGATTGCGATGGGATGCAGGAGCCGCAGCACCGACTCGTAGCCGATGCCAATCGCGATCATGCCGAGAATGATGGCGCTGGCGAACGCCGCCAGCTCGCCGAACTTGCCGGTGCCCAGTGAAAAGCGCGCGTCCTCGGCGTGGCGGCGGGCGAACAGATAGGCAAGCCCGGCGATCGCCAGCGCGGTGACGTGCGTCGCCATGTGCCAGCCATCGGCGACCAGCGCGAGCGAGCCGAACAGCGTACCGCCGGTAATCTCGACGACCATCATCAGCGCCGTCAGCGCCACCACACTCCAGGTGCGCCGCTCGTGCTCGCGGTGATGCTCGCCGAGAAAGGCGTGCTGGTGGCTCCAACGGGCGACGGAATGCGAATGCATAGGCACCTCGCTTACGGCAGCTGAATTCTTCTCACCCTTACCGGCACTCCGAGACCCATTGGCCCTCGAGCGTGTCCTGGGAGTCGATCATGGTCTTGCCGGAAACGGTCGCCCGCGTCCGGGTGGTCGCAGTGTAGTGGTGGGGGCTGTCGAAAGTGAACTCTCCGGCCTGCTCCATGTCGAGCTGGCCCCTGCAGGTGACATGCCAGGTCAGCTTTTGACCGCTGACGCTGCGCTCGATCGGCGTGCAGCTTGAATTGTCCGCGCTCGGGGACGGCACGAATGTTGTCGCCACGTCGCGCGCCTGATCCGCCGTCAAACAGCGCGAGCTCTCATGCGGCGGGCCGATCACGCCGCCGGTCTCGGTGCGGCTGATAATTCGCCACAGCCCGGGAGCGACCCCCTCGGCGAGAGCGGCCGAGGCGGTCAGCGCAACAGCGGCGGCAGTCAAGGCAAGGCGAAAAAACCGGGGCATCTTTCCTAGCCTGCCAATTCACTCCACGAGTCGGCCTGACCCTGATCCCGATAACATATACCCGTACCCGGCACATTCTGCCGGGGAGGTCATGTCATTTCCCTGCTCAAACAAGCAGGTGGGCCGAGCGCTGGCCTGCCAAGTCCGAGCCGAAACCCGCCAAAGAGGAACTAAGCAGCCTTTCACCCGTTATCACGACTGTTCAAGGTTCAGTGAAGTGCGTTTCCAGCGCGTTAGCTCGCACATACTTAGGTGAAGCTAGCGAACCCGTTGACCCCGGCCGCGGCGACTGATCGCCGCAACCCGGGAGGATGCAATGAACCATTCAATGTACAGCGCGGACCGCCGCACGCATTTGAAGATCGTGGTCGTTGGCCTGCTGTGCGCGACATTGGTTGCGGCAGTTGGCATTTTCGCCCATGTCAGCGCGATCGATCTGGGCACCGCACCGCTCGTCAAAGCCGGCCAGCAGACCGCCGTAAGCGGGCATCTTCCCGCGATCCGCTAATAACTCCTCGCGTCTGATCAACTCGTCTCTGCGCCGAAAGTCGCACCCTCACGTCTTCGGGGTCGCATTCGTCAGCGGCGTCGCGGGCAGGGCTTCGACCGCTTTGCCGGTGAACAGGACGGGCCCGGTCGGCACCCCGCTCGGCGAGCCGCCGGCGGGCTCGAGCGACACGGCGTAAGTCGCCCCCCGCAGCGTATCGACGTCGAAATTGGCCGGAAGCGCACGCTGGGTGAATTCATCATTGCCCACGATGCCCAGCGAACGCGGCGTCGGATAGCGGCTCGAAATCAGCCATAGCTCGTAGCTGCGGCCCGTTTCCGGCGTGGCCGCCACCCTTCGCACAATCAAATTGCGATGCTGGGTGTCGAGCGTGACCAGGAACGCCGGCGCCGTCGGGCCCTGCTGCAGCACGGCAACGAGGCGGTCCTGCTGCAAGCGTGCCGGGGCTTCCGACCGCGCCACCATCTTTGCCGCCGGTGGCCGCAACTGCGGCGGAAGGAGCTGGGGCGCGAGCTGCGATAGCGCAATGTAGAGCGCGAATACGGCGGCGAGCGCGCCGATGCCGAGCGTCATGCCCCGCCAGCGCTTGACCCGACCCTCAAGAGAAATGACGTCGGCGCTCCGTTCGACCTTTTTTGGCCCCGGCGATGGCGGTGCGGCTGCTGGACTGACCGGTGCCTGGGCCGCCTTGGCCGGCTCGGTTTCCGGCGGCAAAAGGTCCGCGGCGGGCGTGGCCGCTGCCGGCGGCGCCTCCTGCTCCGGAGCCTTGGCTTGCGGCAATTCGAGTTCGCTGGGTATTGCGACGGGCCCGATCTCGGTCTTGATCTTTTCCCAGACCCGCGGCGGCGGTTCGACCGCTTCCACCATGACATTGAGCTCGCCGAGCCGGCGCTCCCACTGGCGCACGGCCGCCTCGAATTGCGGATCGAACGAAAGCAACGCCTCGGCCTGGTCGCGCTCCTGGCCGGAGAGCGTGCCGAGGACGTATTCGGCGGCGAGCGTGTCCTGGTCATCCTCGAACATGGCTACCCCGTAAGCTCTTCCGACATCACAGTCCCATACACTCGCGGATCTCCAGCAGGCTGCGACGCAACCAAGTCTTGATTGTGTTCACCGGGATATCGAGCTTCTTTGCCAGCTGATCGCGGCTCCAGCCGCTGTAATAGGCCAAGAGCACGATGCGCTGTTTTTCCGGGTCGAGCTTGCCGAGGCAGGACAACAGCCGCTTGAGTTCCTCGGTCATCTCGCGACGCGCGAGCGGTGCGGGGGCCTCGGCCGCCACCCCCAGCGCCGCGGGCTCCTCCTCGATCGAGGCTTCGCCCTTCTTGCGCACAATGTCGATAGCCCGATTCCGCGCCATCGCCACCATCCAGGTGATCGGGCTGGCGACGGAGGGGTCGAACTTGTCCGCCGTCTTCCAAACCTTGAGGTAGGTTTCCTGCATGACCTCTTCCGCCAATTCGGGCCTACGCAAGATACGGAGCAGGACCCCGTAGAGTTTCGCGCGCGTGGCGTCATAAAGCCGCTCAAATGCGGCCGCGTCGCCCTTGGCGACGGCTGCGAGCAGCCAGACGAGTTCCGCCTGCATCAACATTCACTGCCCCCGCCCCCGGGGACCCCCATGGGCGCCCTTGCACGGAAATTGATTATCGCCATGGAAGCAGGCGCTCGTCGAGAGCGAAACGGGGTAAAGGGATGCCGGGGCGGCAGATATTTCTCCGCTCATGCCGGCCACCCGCCTCCGCTCGCTGGGAGCTACGGCCGGGGTTCAGTCCGCCGACCCGTCTCGTGCGTAGGCGGTCAGCGGCAATCGAACACCGCAGACAAGGCGCAAAGACTTCGGCCCCCCTAGTGCGGCGGTTCAGAAGTCCGCATCATTTTTGCCGCGAACTCGTCATGCGGACTTCTGAACCAAAGCCACACTAGATCAATACGTTGCTAGTGTCCTTGGATTCCGAAGTTCGCAAACGAGGGTGCCGCATAATGATGCGAACCTTCGGAATCGGGACACTAGGGGCAATCGGGTGGTCGTGACCGCTGAGGTTCAGGCCGGGGCGCTGCCGCGCATGCGCAGCAGCCCGAGCGCATCAAGCTCGGTTTGCTCGGTAGCAGCTTCCGCCCCGCGCTCGCGCATCTGGTCGCGCTCGTCGAGCAGCTCGACCTTCTTCAGCTCGTCCGAGGCGTCGTCGAGCGCCAACTTGGCATCTTCAAGCTGGGTCCGCAGTTCATCGGCCGAGCGCTTGAGATTCTCGCGGCGTGCGATCGCGGCTTTGGCATAGGTTGGATAGGCAAAATGCCCGGGATCGTGGATGCCGGCGCGGTCCTGCTCGACCCGGATTTCGCGCTCCAGATCGGCAGCCATACGATCGAACTCGGCGATCATGGTCTCGATTTGCGCGACCTTGCGCCGTTTCTCGTCGACTTGAAATTTCTTCAAGCGAATGAGCGTCTCACGGGACTTCATCGACTACTACTCCCCCGAAGCCGCGGGCCCATGGCGCCGCAAGGCCCCATCACGCGGCGCCACTGATCGCAATCATGCCACGATAACGTTAGCGTTCGGTTTCCGAGCCGGCCGTCATCGGACCGAAAGCGTCATGGTCGCGCGTTGGCGTCGCGCCGGCCTCCGCCGCCGCCATGGTTACCTCCGCGGTGCGGCTCTTAACGCTGTGTTTACCCGGGCCGTTAATCATTGCGCCGTCCTTGGGATCAAGGTGGGCTCGTCCAGCCATGATGGAGGGCGAGTCTGAAGAGTCGGTTAGCGCCGAACCTTAACCTGGAAGATGAGCGCCCGCGTGGCTAGAAAACCACTCCTACGCAAGACCTTAAGGCGATATTCTGAAATTTGCCGAAGGAATGCTTGCATAAGGGAATCAGGTTTTGTTAACCATACTGCGTTTACAGTCTCGAATCAGTTTGTCCCAAGGCGTTTTTCGGGGGCCGCCGCTGGGGCGTGCCAACCTTAAGCCGCGCGGCGAGGAAAGGGACTGGCATGCGCGTATTGCTGATCGAAGACGATAGCGCCACGGCGCAATCGATCGAGTTGATGCTCAAGTCGGAAAGCTTCAACGTCTATACGACCGATCTCGGCGAGGAAGGGATCGATCTCGGCAAGATCTACGACTACGACATCATCCTGCTCGACCTTAATCTGCCGGATATGTCGGGTTTCGAGGTATTGCGCAGCTTGCGCGTCTCGAAGGTCAAGACGCCGATCCTGATCCTGACCGGGCTTGCCGGCATCGAGGATAAGGTCAGAGGCCTCGGCTTCGGCGCCGACGACTACATGACCAAGCCGTTTCACAAGGACGAGCTGGTGGCGCGCATCCACGCCATCGTGCGGCGCTCCAAGGGTCACGCCCAATCGGTCATCCAAACCGGCGATCTCGTCGTCAACCTCGATACCAAGACCGTCGAGGTCAGCGCCGCGCGCGTGCATCTGACCGGCAAGGAATATCAGATGCTGGAGCTGCTTTCGCTGCGCAAGGGCACGACGCTCACCAAGGAAATGTTCCTCAACCACCTCTATGGCGGCATGGACGAGCCGGAGCTGAAGATCATCGACGTCTTCATCTGCAAGCTGCGGAAAAAGCTCGCCAATGCCTCGAACGGCAAGAACTACATCGAAACGGTGTGGGGCCGCGGCTACGTGCTGCGCGAGCCGATCGAGGACGCGGAGAAAATCTCCGCTTAAAGCTTCGTGCTCCGCGACAACGCTCGCGGATCGCCCTTTTCAAAATCAACCCCCCCCTGGTTAGGCGGGGTTTTTCATTTATGCGGCGCGTTCAGCGCTTTGTCTTTGTCGGGCGCTTGCGCTTGGTCACCCTTGCGGCGCGCTTTTTGGGCGGCTTCTTCCTGGTCTTTTTGGCTGTGCCGCGTTTGGGCTTGCGCCTCGTTTGCTTTGTCTTCGCGGGCTTCGCCTTGGCCGGCTTGGCCGGCTTGCCTCCCACGCCGGTTGCCGCCGGCGTTGGAGCCTTCGCCGCGGGCGGAGCTTTGGGCGCAGGCGGAGTTTTGGGCGCAGGCGGCGCCTTGCCGCCGCTCGCGGCCGCGAGCCAGAAGCGCAGCTCCGGCGATTTCACGTCGGGCCCCAAAATATAGCGCTCCTGCCATTTGTCGTCGGGCTCCAACGGCTTGCCGAAAATATCCGGATGCTGCTTGAGCAAAAACCGCCACGCATAGTGATCGTAGATATCGAGCACGTGGCAGGCATAAGCTTCCGCCAAACCGCGATGGCCGCGGATGATCACCATATTTTCGTCGTTGTTGTGCGAGGCGCGATAGCCGAGATTGTGCGATCCGGTAATGACGATGCAATTGTCGCTGAACGGATCGATCACCACGATCTTGTTGTGAATGATCGCGAAGCCGTATTTGTAGAGTTCTGCCTCCCAGGCGCCGAACTTGTCGTCGCTCGTGACCTCCCCGGCTGGAACAGACCGGTAGTCCGGCGGCAGCTTCGGCGACTTGGCACCCTTCTTCTTCGGCTTTCCTGGTTCACCAATGACGGCGACATGCATGCCGGTGCCATCGCCGGGTTGGTTTTCCTTGCCGCGATGCAGCGCCTCAGCGAAATTGCTAGCGCGTTGCGTGCTGGTCAGCGCGCCTCGCACGAAGAGATCCGGGTTCTTGGCGAGCGCCGCGCCGGCAGCATCGAGGATCGAGTTGTTGCCGGGATCGAAGGCGAGGAACAGCACCGCCTGCTTTGCGCCCCCGACCAGATCGAACAACTGCTTCATATCGTTTGGTACTTCCTTGGGCGGGCTTTTGAGCGGATGATTGGTATTAGGCGAAAACATCGGCTCGATGGTGACGCCGTTGCCGAGATCGATCGGCGCGCTGATCGAGCTGTCGTTGTTGTTATGATCCCAGCTGCGTTGCGCCGGCGATTGGAGTTTCTTCTGGTCGCCGTGGGCAGCGTCAACGTCGGCCTTGAGCGTGTTCCAATAGTCGATATAGCGCTGCGCGACCTTCGGCGATTCGATCACCAGCGCGTTGTTGGTCTGCGTGCACAGCCCGGTGCTGGTCCAGTTGGTCGAGCCGGTCAGCACCGCGACCGCAGCGCCGTCCTGGCTGAGCACCATGAACTTGTTGTGCGGAATGCTGCCTTTGCCGAGGATGCGGTCGATCACATCGACGCCGGCCTTCTTCAGGTTGGCGCGGTTCTGCGTATCCATGTCGGCGATCGGCTTCTTGTCGGAACCGACGCCTTGCTCGTTGCCGAGGATCACGTGGCGGCTGTTCGGATCGCCCTCGCCGGCCGCCTGCAGCCGCTTTTCGAGTCCGTTGGGATCGTTGAGCTCATAAAGCGCGGCATTGATGGTGCCGCCTTGCGTATCGGCGCGATCGAGCAGCGAGGTCACGCCTTGGTAAAGCTGGCCTTCCAGGTTCTTGCGGATCGGATCGTTGGGATCGGAAATATGCGGCGTCAGAGCTTCGATGCTGGGCTTGTTGTTGAGCTCCTTGCTCAGCGCCTGCGTCGCCACGATGCCGCGGTTGAAATAGGCGTTGAACGGCGGCCGCTTCTCGGTCAGCGTCACGCTGTTGCTGAGGAGCGGTGCGACGCCGGCGAGCGGCGTGAGCGCGCCCGGCGTGCCGCCCATCGGCACGATGCGGTAGCTGTAGGTCTGGCCGCGCTGGGCGTAGAGGTCCTTCCACCAGAACTTCTGTACCGGCGCCTGCTCGGTGGTGCGGTGCGGATCGGCGGGTTGACCGGCAAAACTGGCCAGTGCCGGCAGCGGCGTTTCCTTGCCGTTGGCGTCGATCTGGATGACCGCGAAGCCGAGGCAGCCATCGAGATGCCGGTCGAAGGTCCAGGCGACGATGGCGATATCGTTGTTCGAAAAAGCAACTGCAGGCATGGTCTCCCCCCTGGGTGCGAGCGCGGTCGCCTTGGCATACTACCATGTCTAATTGCAGGATTGGGTTTTTCCCGCCGTAGAAGCAAGCCGAATTCCCCGCTAATCGCCCGCTACGGAAAAACAAAACCCCGGCTGCCGGCCGGGGTTTTGTTTGAATTTCCGCCATCCTCCGCCGCGCTGCGGGGAGGAAAGCGTCGCTTCATCTCACGCCGTTGACCGCCACCAAGCGCGGCATGGCCCTTTCAGGGGCAGCCGGCAGGCTGCACATCCGCGCATTCGGCGCATAGAGGCCGCGCGCTTCCGTCACCACCTTGAAGGTCTCGGTCAGCCCGACCACGGTTTCCGCGGCGCCGAGCACGAGATAGCCATCGCCGGCGATGACGCGCGCCAGGCGGTTGAGCAGGTTGATCTTGGTCTCCTGGTCGAAATAGATCAGCACGTTGCGGCAGAAGATCAGATCGAACGTGCCGAGATGGGAGAAATCGGACAATAGATTGAGCTGCTGGTATTTGACCATGGAGCGAATGTCGGGCGCGATCTGCCACATGTCGCCGATTTGGGTGAAATACTTGATCAAGAGCTGGATCGGCAGTCCGCGCTGCACTTCGAACTGGCTGTAGATGCCCTGCCGCGCCTTCTCCAGCACTTCGTTAGAAAGGTCGGTTGCAATCACGTCGATGCGCCAGCCGGCGAGGTCGCGCTGCATTTCCTTCAGCAACATCGCCAGCGAGTAAGGCTCCTGACCGGTCGCGGCGGCCGCGCACCAGATGCGGATGGCGCGGGAGCTTCGCCGCGCCGCGGTCAGCGCCGGCAGCACAGTGGAGCGGAAATTCTCGAACGGGAGCTTGTCGCGAAAAAAGAACGATTCGTTGGTCATCATGGCTTCGACAACGGTCGTCATCAGCGCGTCGTTGCCGCGTTTGAGCGCAGCCACCAGACCGCCGAGGCTGCCGAGGCCGGCCTTGCGGGCGACCGGCAACAGACGGCTCTCGACCAGATATTGCTTATCGGCGGAGAGAACGAGGCCCGAGCGCTCCTTGAGGCATTTGCGAAAGAAATCGTAGTCGAGCGGCGTCACGTGCGATCTCCGCAGAACAGCCGATTGACCTTGGCGGCGATCTTGTCGAGCGGCAGCACAGCCGAGCACAAGCCGGCCTGCGCGACCGAACGCGGCATGCCCCACACCACGCTGGTCGCTTCGTCCTGCGCGATCACGCTGCCGCCGGCGGCCACGACCTCGCCGGCGCCGCGCGTCCCGTCGCTGCCCATGCCGGTGAGCACCAGCGCCAGACTGGCCGCGCCCCATACCGCCGCCGCCGAGGACAGCAACGGATCGACCGCCGGCTTGCAGAAATTGATCGGCGGGTCGTCGCCGAGCGCGATCGAGGGGCCGTCGCGGCCGCGCACGACGCGCATATGGCGGCCGCCCGGCGCCACATAGATGCTGCCGGCGACAACCACTTCGCCCTGCACCGCTTCGAGCACGCGACAGCTGCTGCTGTGCGCGAGATGTTCGGCCAATACCGTTGTGAAGGTCGGCGGCATGTGCTGGGTGATCAAAATCGGCGCCCGCTCGAGCGTGGCGCCGAGCTGTCCGATCAAGGTCGTGAGCGCCTGCGGGCCGCCGGTCGAGGAGCCGATCAACAACACCCGCGGCAGGCAGCGCGCGAACGGCCGCAGGCTGAACGCGGGGGTCTCGGCTTGCAGCGGCGCGCTTTCCTGCCGCCGCGGCGCCGGCAGCGGCCGGCTCGGGATCGCAACCGTCCTGCTCTGGCGCGCCAACGCGCGGAAGCGGCTGCCAAGATTGCGGATTTTCTCGATCAGCTCGTGCTGGAACGCCGCCAACGTGCCGGCATCGGGCGCGGCCCCAGGCTTCGGAACATAGTCGGCGGCGCCGAGCGACAGCGCCCGCAAGCTCACCTCCGCGCTCCGCCGCGTCAGCGCAGAGGCCATGATCACGACCAGATCCGGCTTCTTCTTGAGCAACAGCGGCAGCGCCGCAATGCCGTCAAGTTCCGGCATGTCGACGTCGAGGATGACGACGTCAGGATCGTGCTGCTCGATCTGGTCGACCGCCTCGCGTCCGGTGCACAGGCAGGCGACAACGGTCATATCCGGTTCGGCGTCGATCCAGCGCGCCGATAGACGGCGCGCGACAATCGCATCGTCGACGACCATCACGCGGATGCGCCGGTCGAGGGCGGTCGACGGGCCGGCGTCGGCGGCGCGGGCGATGCTCATGGTACTGGGACTTTCCACACGCAACTTCGGCACCCGGACATTCTCCGACGCGACGCGCGGTCGGCGCTGGGCGCTCAGATCAGTCCGACTTCCTGGAACTTGGCCTCGACGATGTCCCGGTCGAACGGTTTCATGATGTATTCATTGGCCCCGGCGTGCAGCGCCCGCGCGATGTGAGCGACGTCGTTTTCGGTCGTACAGAACACCACCTTCGGCTTGTCGCCGCCGGGCAACCGACGCAAAACCCGCAGGAAGTCGTAGCCGTCCATTTTCGGCATGTTCCAGTCGAGCAGGATGGCATCCGGCAGTTGCTGGCGGCAGGCCTCAATGGCCTCTTCGCCGTCCTCCGCTTCGGCGATCTGAAAATCCAGCCCTTCGAGAATTCGCCGCGCCACCTTGCGGATGACGCTCGAGTCGTCGACCACCAAGCACGTCTTCATTGTGTCCTCGCTTTACGCTTCGCGGGCGAAGCCCGCTTTGTTGCTTTGTCACATCCCTTGCCAAGCATCCGGGCCCGCTGGCTCACGCCGCCTCGGCGGCGCGCAGGTCCAGCACCCGGTCGATGTCGAGCACGACAAGAAGTTCGCCGTCGAGCCGGTAGACGCCGGCGGATAGCGCGGCGAGCTTGCGGTCGAGATTGATCGGATTCGGCTCGCGTTCCGTGATCGGCAGCTTGAGCACCTCGCCCACCGCATCGACCAAAAGGCCGAACGATTCGCCCCTGGCTTCGATGCCGATGGCCATCGGCGCGTCGCCCTCCTGGCGGTGGCGGACGTCGAGCCGGTGGCGCATGTCGATGACCGTCACGATGCGGCCGCGCAGATTGAGCACGCCCGCCACCTCCGCTCCGGCGAGCGGCACGCGGGTAATGCGCGAGGGTTTGAAGACGTCCTGGACCCGCGCGATCGGCAGCCCGAACAACTGGCCGGCGATCGTGAAGGTAACGAATTCGGTAAGGTCGGTTTTATCGTGCATCGCCCGCTGTCACGCCGCCTGATGAAGATCGGCGCTTTGCTCCTTGATCGCCGCGATGAGGCCGGTTCGATCGAACTTGGCGACGAAATCGTGGAACCCGACCACGCGTCCGCGTTCGATGGCATCGGCCGAGACCATGGCCGAGAGCGCGATGATGGGAATGCCGGCAGTCCCAGGATTGTCGCGCAACGCCCTGGCGAGCTCGAAACCGTCCATCTCCGGCATTTCGATATCGGTGACGACGATATCGGCCCGGCTGCCGCTCTTGATGGCCGCGAGCGCCTGCGCCGCCGACGCGAAGGCGATGACCTGATAACCGGCGGCCCTGATCAGGGGCGCCAGCAGGTCGCGGAAGAACGCCGAATCGTCGACCAGCAGCACCTTGCGCGCGACCCGCGCTGCCGGTTTTTCACGCCGCAGGAACCAGTCCGCGAAGGCCTGCGGCAGATAATGGCCGATGTCGATGATCTCGGTGGCGCTGCCTTTGACCACGGCGTAGCCGAGCACGCCGGGACGTTCGCTCGCCACCTCGATATCGAGCCGTTGCTCGACGATATCGATGATCTCGTCGACGACGAGGCCCATGGAGCGGTCCTGATCGGAAAACACCAGGATCGGCTGCGCGCCGTCCTGCTTGATGCCGGTCTGCGTGTTGACGCGCAGGAGCGGCATCAGCTGTTCGCGATATTGCACGAGATGGCAGCCGTCGGAATTTTCGATGCGGCTGCAATCGATCTCCTCGAGTCGGGAGACGAGCGAGAGCAGGACGGCCTTCGGCTGCTGCGATCCGGCGCGGAATACCAAGAGCGGCGTCAGCTCCTCGGTGCCGGCCTTCTCGGCGTCCTCGACCTTGGCATTGTCGGCCGGCGCCAGCGGCGCGGCGCGACCGAGCGCCTGCGAGATGCCGTTCGGGTCGATGATCATGATCACCGTGCCGTCGCCGAGGATCGTCGTGCCGGAAAACGCCGCGATGTGGCGCAGCTTCGACGACATCGGCTTGATCACGATCTCCTCGGTGTGGAAGACGCCGTCGACGACGATGCCGAAGACATGGCTGCCGACCTGGGCGACGACGATGAAGCCGCGGTCGCCCTCGCTGGCGCCGAGACGCAGGATTTCCTTGAGGTTGATCAGCGGCAACAGCTTGTCGCGCAGCCGCAGCACCGGCGTATCCTTGATTCGCTCGATCCGGTGTTCGCCGCTGCTGCCGGCCCGCACCAGCTCGAGCACCGAAAGCTGCGGGATGGCGAAGCGTTCGCCGGCCGCCTCGACGAAAAGGGCGGAGACGATCGCCAGCGTCAGCGGAATCTTGATCGTAAAGGTCGTGCCGGCGCCGGCAACGGATTTCAGATCGACGGTGCCGCCGATCTGCTCCATGTTGGCGCGCACCACGTCCATGCCCACGCCGCGGCCGGAAATGCTGGTGATGTGGGCGGCGGTGGAGAAGCCCGGCGTAAAGATCAGGTCGCAGATCTCCCCCTCGGATTTCGCCGCAATCTCGGCCTCGCTGGCAAAGCCCTGCTCGATGGCCCTGGCCTTGATGCGCGCCATGTCGAGGCCGCGGCCGTCATCGCCGATCTCGATGATGACATGGCCGCCTTGGTGACAGGCGGAGAGCCGGATCGTGCCCTTCGGCGGCTTGCCCGCGGCGCGCCGCTCGGCGGGGCTTTCGATGCCGTGATCGGCACAGTTGCGGATCAGATGCGTGAATGGATCCTTGACCAGTTCGAGCACTTGGCGGTCGATCTCGGTATCGCCGCCGTGCATCTCGAGGTCGATTTGTTTGCCCAGCTCGGCAGCAAGGTCGCGCACGATACGCGGCAATTTCTGCCACGCATTGCCGATCGGCTGCATGCGGGTTTTCATCACCCCTTCCTGCAGCTCGGCGGTGACGCTGGAGAGCCGCTGCAGCGGCACATTGAAGTCGGAATCCTCGTGGCGGCGGACGATCTCCAGGAGCTGGTTGCGGGTGAGAACGAGCTCGGAAACCGTGGTCATGAGCTGATCGAGCGTATCGACATGGACGCGGATCGAATGGCCGGCGAGCCTGTCGGCGCGTTCCTCGTCGAACCGCTCGGCTGAAGACTTGTTGGCCGGCTGCTTGTCGGCCGGTTGCGGGCTTGCGCTCTTCTCCACGCCGGCAGCCGCTTGCGGCCTTATTTCCTCGAAATGCGTCAGACGATTGAGCTGTCCGATGAGATCGCCGTCGTTGCCGGCCGGCTCGTGCTGGTGCGCCTCGATCTCTTGCAGAATGGTCTTGATGCGGTCGATGGTGGAGAGGACGAGCGTGACGCTCTCGGTGGTGACCGGCATTCCGTCGCGGAATTTGCCGATCAAGGACTCGGCAGCGTGCGCCAGCGCGCCGAGCCGGGGAAGCCCGAGAAAGCCGCAGGTGCCCTTGATCGTATGAACGAGGCGAAAAATGTTGCCGAGGATGCTGCTGTTGTTCGGCTCCTGCTCGAAGCGCACGAGTTCGGCATCGACCCGGTCGAGACTCTCATTGGTCTCGGTCAGGAACTCGCGAAGCAGATCGTCCATACCAGGCGCCTCGTGCGGACACGCGCTTTCGCCGGCCGGCACTCCAGGCGCCCTCGCCGCCAGCACGCAGAACGCGTGCTTTCGCCGCCAGGTGCCGGAGGCTGACCGACCGTCTGAGTGTGTTGCCTAAGGGTTTAATTTCGGTTGCGGCGGTATCCCATGCCCGCTCCGCGGGCCGATTCTCCGCCACACCACCGGTTAGCGAGCTGTTAAGACTACCGTCGCGCCGTCGCTGGCGGCCGAGAGGGTAAGCTCGCAATCTCGGGCCAGGATGCCCGCATAGAGGGGCTGAATGCTGTGAGCGTCGACGGTCTGCGCCGGGCTGCCCGCGAGCAGTTCGCCGGTGGCCGGGTTCAAACGGGCGTTGAGGCCGGCAGCCGTGATCACGAACCCCGCCTCGCTCCCCGCTCCTGGCACCGGATCGATCGTGAGCGTGCCGCCGCGTGGGATGGTCCCGGCGCCGATCATCAGCATGTTCAACAACAGCTTCACCCGGTTCTTGGCCAAGAATTGGCGCGGCAGATTCCAGACCAATTTAGTCTTATTGTCCTCAAACATCCCGCGCGCCACCTTTTCCGCATCGCCGAGATCGATCTGCGCGCCGGCCGATCCCGCCGCCCCGAAGGCCAGCCGGCAGAATTGCAGTTTGGCGGAGGCCTGATAGGCGCTCTTCTTGATCAGATCGAGGGCAAAAGTCTTGGTTTCTTCGTCCTTGTCCTCCTCCATGACTTCGATGCCGTTGACGATCGCACCAACCGGACTGATCAGGTCATGGCAAACGCGGGAACACAGCAGCGCTGCGAGGTCGAGGGCACCGATGGCAATCGGCCCGGAAACGGGGGCGGACATGAGAAGCTCCGCTCAATTGCGATGGGTGTCGTCCGTGTCACAGCCCGGCCGATTCGGCAATCGTGCCGTTTCCGCCAGCCTATGCTAAACGGCATGCCCCTTTGCCCGGCGGCTGCGCGGTTCTCGCGCGCTCGGACCCCACGGAGCGCCTGTGTCCACCTTCGACTCCGCCGCCTGCGCCGAACTGATCGACGCCATGACCACAACGAGCCTGGCCGCGGCGGAAGCGATCCGCCGCGCGCACGGGCAAGGCGGCGTCCGCATCAAGCCCGACGGCTCACCAGTGACGGCGGCGGACGAAGCCGCTGAAGCGGTGATCCGCGACGGCCTGGCGCATCTTGTTCCGGCTCTGCCGGTCATCTCGGAGGAGCAAGCCGAGCGCGCCAAGCCGGTCGTCACCAGCGCCAGCTTCATCCTCGTCGATCCGCTCGACGGCACGCGGGAATACATCGCCTGCCGCGATGAATACACCATCAATATCGCGGTGGTTTCCGACGGCGCGCCCATTCTCGGCGTCATTACGGCGCCGGCCCTTGGCCTGATCTGGCGCGGTGTCGTTGGCCGCGGCGCCGAGCGGCTGGAATTTTCTTCGCGAAAAACCTCACCGCCGCAGGCCATCCACACGCGGCCTCGTCCCGCGGGCGACCTCCTCGTCATGGTGAGCCGCTCGCACCTGGATGCGCGAACGCAAACCTATCTCGGGGGCTTGCCGCCCGCGCGATGCGTTCCCTGCGGTTCCTCGCTGAAATTCTGCCGCCTGGCCGAAGGCGCCGCCGACCTCTATCCCCGGCTCGGCCCGACGCGGGACTGGGACGTGGCGGCGGGGCACGCGATCTTGGCGGCGGCAGGCGGCGGCGTGGTCGCGCCGGACGGCACACCCCTCATCTACGGGAGCCCGGGGCTACGAATTCCGGCGTTTGTCGCCTGCGCCGACCCGGCCACCGCCAGCCCCCCGATCGGCGGCTGAGTGTGTGGAGGCATTCGGCAAGCACGCCATGCCGCCGCGCAGTACCGCTTCCGTTGTTGCCGTGCTGCGGTCATAGTTTTGGCCAACGATCAGATTGATTCGCATCGGCTTGTGCCGGCAGGCAATCGCGCGTTACGCGGATGCGTGTGAGGGGTTAACCGGGGACACTCGATGGATTTTGCCTTGCGGTGCGCCACGATCGCGTTGCTTATTGCCGGCCTGGGAGCCGGCGCGGCGGAAGCGCAGACCGCAGCGCCGCCCCCGCCGCCAGCGGCAGCCGGCCCGTCATCCTCGCTGCCGGCGCAGCCGCCGGCGAACAATCAGTTCTCGCCAGGCGAACTGGTCGAGACCGGCCATCACTTCTTCGGCGGCGTTTCGCGCGGGCTGGCCTCGGTCGTCGAGAAAGCGGTGAGCCAGTGGGGGCAACCGAACGGCTATATTCTCGGCGAGGAAGCCGGCGGCGCCTTTGTCGGCGGCCTGCGTTATGGCGATGGCACGCTCTATACCAAGAATGCCGGCGACGTGCGCGTGTACTGGCAAGGGCCGACGCTCGGCTTCGATGCCGGCGCCGACGGCGCGCGGACCATGATGCTGGTCTATAACCTGCCGCGAACCGAGGCGATTTTCGAGCGGTTCGGCGGCGTCGACGGCTCGGCCTATTTCGTCGGCGGCTTCGGCATGACGGCGCTCACCGCCAACGATATCGTGGTGGTGCCGATCCGCTCGGGCGTCGGGCTGCGCCTGGGGGCCAATGTCGGCTATGTCAAATTCACGCCGCGCCCGACCTGGAATCCATTCTGATCGCCGGCCGCCGGCCGCGACGCGGCGCCACGTTCGGACGCCGGCCGTTGTTTCTGGCGCCGCGGCCGTTCCCGGTTTAGGTTAACGCTTGGTAAACATGGTGCAGCCCCGCCACCGCGTGGCAAGGTGAGCGCGGACGGCGGGGCGGCTTAAAAGAGTGATGTCATGATCGAACCGATCATGTATTTCGGGATCGGCTTCCTGGTTGCGGCGTTGCTTGGACTATTGTTCGTCCCGCTCGTGCATAACCGCGCCGTGCGCCTGACGATGCGGCGCCTGGAAGCGGCAACGCCGCTCTCGATCGCCGAAATCCGCGCCGACAAGGATCAGTTGCGCGCCGAGTTCGCCATGTCGACGCGCCGGCTCGAAATGAGCGTCGAGCAGATGAAGACCAGGACGACGTCGCAGCTCGCCGAGCTTGGCAAGAAGACCGACGCCATCAACCAGCTCAAGAAAGAGCTCGCCGAGAAGACGGCCGCGATCGCGTCGTTGGAAGCGCGCGAAAAGCATCTGCGCGAAAAGCTGGGCGCCACCGAGGACGAGTTTGCGCTCAAATCGAGCGCGCTGCGCGAAGCCGAGCGCGCGCTCGCCGACAAGGAGGCGGAGCTTGCCAAACTCGTCGCCGAGCTCGGCGAGCGCTCGATCCTGGCCGACAGCCAGCGCGTCGAGCTCGCTTCGGTACGCACCCAGATCGAAACGATGAAGCTCAGCGTCGCCGATTACGAGCGCGCCGTGCGGACGACCGAAGACCGCCTCACGCGCGAGCGCGGCGACGCCGAGGCGGCGGCCAACCAATTGAACGAAGCCCGCGGCAAGCTCGACGAGCTCGCCGCGCACACCGGCGAACTCGAGCGGCAGCTTGTGGCGCAGACGACCGAAGCGGAGCTGCTCGGCCGCCGCGTGCAGGAGCTGGAAACGCGGCTTGGCGAGCAGGACCGTCTGCTGGCCGAGCGCGAATTCGAGATCGGCCAGCTGCGCAGCGAGCTCGCGACCGCGAGCAAGATCGGTCTGCGCGACGAGATTGAGAATGCCGGCGGCGGCGGCGCGGACGGGTTCCGCGCCGACATCAGCCAACTCGAAGCGCAGCTCGCCGCCGCGATCGAGGAGCGCGCCAAGCTGCAGCGCGAGATCATCACCATGAAGCGCGACGCGGAAACGACCTGGGCCGCCGAGCGAGTCGAGAACGCGCTGTTGCGCGAGCGCATCAACGATGTCGCCGCCGAGGTGGCGCGGCTCACCGCCGCATTGGAAGGCCCCAGCTCGCCGATCGAGTCGATGCTCGCCGCCGCGGTGCCGGGCTTGGACCGCGGCATCAACGGCGGCAGCAACGAGTCCGGCGCCACGATCGATTCCCCGCGGCAAGGAAAAGGCACGCTAGCCGACCGCATCCGCGCCTTGCAGTCCGGCGCCTCGCGCGTGGCGTCGAATTAGAGCATGATCCCCGAAAAGTGGCCACCGGTTTTCGGAAAAGATCATGCTCAAACAAGAAGCTCGAAGCCTCGCTTGACACTGGCGTCGCGCCGCTTCTTATATCGTGGCCGCCGATCGGGCCGGGCGCTTAGCTCAGCGGGAGAGCGTTCCCTTCACACGGGAGAGGTCGTAGGTTCAATCCCTACAGCGCCCACCAAGCTAACCGCTTGAGTATTTTCGAAAAAATCATTGGCGCGCGCTGAGTACGAAATTTTTCGCCCATGATTGCGCCCAAGAAATCTCGGAAATGTTGAACCGAGCTCCCACCCCGCACACCTCGTTCGGGACGTGGGAATCCTGCCACTCCGACCAGCTTTCTTGAAATGGCGGTCGCTACGGGGCCTGATATGGGGGAACGAGACCCTGCTGGGTTAGGCTGCTGTGCCTCGAACGGCGAACAGATCAAATAGATCGCCACGCTCGCGATGAAGCATGAAGCGTCTGTCGATTTGAGGGGATACCGCCAAAGGCACGTGAAAGGTGCCGCGTCCTTGGGCTATTCACGGGTCTGTAGGGTGGCGAGCACTGATCGCCCGGCGGCCCCCAGCACCGCCAGCAGAACCTGTCACCGCAGCCGACAGATCATCAGACAGCGTAGTGTCTCGGGAGGGAGGTTACTGACGGCGCTCGACTATCGTTGGCTGATCCGGCCCCGTGATTTGGTAGCTGATATCGACATCGCGCGTGGGCAGCATCTGCGGCTGCTGCTCCTCGGCGCGCAGCAGTGATCCGATCAGTAGCATTGCCAGGGCCGCGGTCGACGAGCACCTGCTTTGGGCAGACCGTCGGCGGCAGGCGGCAGGGGCGGCTTGCTTGATCTATATCAATGTCCGGCCGAACTACCTTGGGCAAATGAAATTTTCAAATCTCGCGTCGCGGCCGGCGAGGCAGTAGGAGCGAGGACCGCAGCCCGCTGAGGACGCGGAGGCGAGACGAGCCGATGCAGCGTTCAAAAGGAACAGTTCTGATGCGCACCCACCCGACCAAAAATGACCTCAACGCCAATGCCAAGAAGGTTTCCATCGAACTCCTCAACGCGCGCGTTGCGGAAGGCATCGATCTGGCACTGCTGACCAAGCAGGCCCATTGGAACGTCAAGGGGCCGCAGTTCATCGCGGTGCATGAGATGCTGGACGGCTTCCGAGGCCAAATTGATACACACGTAGACACGATGGCTGAACGCGTGGTCCAGCTCGGCGGCACCGCCCTCGGTACCACGCAGACGATCGCCAAAGCCACTTCGCTTCCGCCGTACCCCACCGATATCTACACCATCAAGGATCATCTGGCGGCGCTGATCGAGCGCTACGGTGCGGTGGCGAATAAACTGCGCCGGAGCATCGATGACGCTGCCGAGGCCGGCGATACAGACACGGCGGACATTCTCACTGCCGCGTCGCGCGACTTGGACAAAGCGCTGTGGTTCCTGGAAGCACACGTCCAGGAGAAGGCCTGATCGAACTCTTTTGCAGCGCTTCAACAGCGACCGCACCTTCCTTGACTCGTCGTTCATGCATGTCAACGTGGGAGCCGGGGGAGCGACCCCCGGCTCCTCCGCCTAACAATGGACGGACTACTTGACCGCACATTTAGGGAGCGACCCCGTGCATCAAGGCTCGTCAACGTCCCAAGGTTAGACTTACCTGCCTCGCGATGAGGCACGAGTGGCGAAGGTCAATCATCGCTGCGGACCTGCTGCAAGAGAGGGCTTGCATGGTGATCTTTAATGGCTTCGAGCTGCTTTGCGAGCAGGCGCTGCCCGAACTCAACTCAACGGCACGATTCTATCGTCACGCCAAGACCAGCGCCGAACTGCTCTCGCTCGTCAACGACGACGAGAACAAGGTGTTCGGCGTCACGTTTCGCACGCCGCCGCGCGACTCGACCGGCGTCGCCCACATTCTCGAGCACGCAGTGCTTTGCGGCTCGCGCAAGTACCCGGTCAAGGAGCCCTTCGTCGAACTCATGAAGAGCTCGCTGAGCACCTTCCTCAACGCGATGACCTTTCCGGACAAGACCTGCTATCCGGTCGCAAGCCAGAATCTCAAGGACTTCTATAACCTGATTGATGTCTATCTTGACGCGGTTTTCTATCCGCTGATCACCGCGAACTCGTTCAAACAGGAAGGCTGGCATTACGACCTCGACGCGGTGGACGCCCCGCTAGTCTACAAAGGCGTAGTCTTCAACGAAATGAAGGGGAACTACTCGTCGCCCGACTACATGCTCAACGAGTTCTCACAGCGCTCGCTGTTCCCCAACACGGTCTATGGACTCGATTCCGGGGGCGATCCCCGACACATCCCTGATCTGACCTATGCCGATTTCAAGGCTTTTCACGGGCGCTACTACCATCCTTCGAACGCCCGGCTGTTCTTCTACGGCGATGACGATCCCGGCGAACGTCTGCGCCTGCTCGATTCGTGGCTTAGCGCATTCGACGCGATTGCGGTCGATTCCATATCCACGCTTCAGAAGCGCTTTTCCGCGCCGCAGCGTTTAATGCGGACCTTCAGCGCGAGCGCTGGCGAGTCCGCAGCAGACAGGAAGGCTATGGCGACGGTCAACTGGATGATCGACCAGATTCCCGACGCCGAGACCGACCTAGGCCTTGGCATCCTCGATCACATCCTGATCGGGACGCCGGCTTCGCCCCTGCGCAAGGCGCTGGTTGATTCCGGGCTTGGTGAGGACATTGCGGGTCGCGGTCTCGATGACCAGCTCTTGCAGCCGATGTTCTCAGTGGGCCTCAAGGGCATCGATCCGAGCGGCGCCGAAAAGGTCGAAGCGCTCGTCCTTGATACGCTCCGCGCGCTGGCCGACAAAGGCATCGACCGGATGACAGTCGAGGCCTCCTTGAACACGGTCGAATTTCGCCTGCGCGAGAACAATTTCGGTTCTTTCCCGCGCGGGATCGCGGCGATGCTGCACTCGCTCAAGACCTGGCTCTACGAGCGCGATCCCCTAGCGCCGCTGGCATTCGAGGCGCAGCTGCGCTCGCTCAAAACCCGCATTGCCGAAGGAGAGCCTTATTTCGAGGACCTGATCGCCCGCAATCTCCTGGACAATCCTCACCGGACCACATTGGCGTTGCAGCCGGATCCTGAGCAGGCCGAGCGCGAAGCTGTGGCGGAGCGCCAGCGGCTCGATGCTGCGCGCGCCGCAATGAGCAAGTCCGATCTCGTGGCGCTGGTCGAAGCTACCCAGACGCTCAGGCGCCTGCAAGAGACCCCCGACCCGCCGGAGGCGCTGGCCACCATTCCAACGCTTGCGCTTGAGGACCTGCCGCGCCGCAACAAGGTCATTCCGATTGAAGTGACGCGCGCAGTCGACACCCAGGTGCTCTATCACGATCTGGCCACCAACGGCGTGCTGTATCTCGACCTCGGTTTCGACCTGCACGTACTGCCTACCGATCTCTTGCCATACGTCCCGCTGTTGGCGAGAGCGCTTCTGGAGACCGGCGCGGGCAAGCACGATTTCGTGAGCCTCTCTCAGCGAATTGGATGCGCGACTGGCGGAATCCGTCCACAGGTCTGGATATCGGCTGTCCGGGACTCGCAATTCGCCGCGGCGCGGCTGTTCTTACGGGCCAAGGCGGTACCGGAAAAGACCGCTGAACTCATGGCGATTCTACGCGATGTGCTTCTTGCGGCGCGGCTCGACAACCGAGAACGCCTGCAGCAACTGGTTCTGGAGGAGAAGGCATCGAAGGAAGCTTCCCTGGTGCCCGGGGGATCGCATTTCGTCGACATGCGGCTGCGCGCAAACCTTCATGAAGCGGATTGGGCTGAGGAGCAGATAAGCGGCATCAGCTATCTGTGGTTCCTGCGCAAGCTTGCAGAGGGATTCGAAAAGAACTGGCCGACGCTAAAAGCCGCAATTGAACGCATCCGCTCGCTCCTCGTCAACCGCGAAGGAATGCTTTGCAACGTCACGATCGACGCCGCGAGTTGGCGCCGCTTCGAGCCGGAGCTCGCTTCCTTCCTTGCTGATCTCCCGTCGTCTCCAGTCGCGCAGTCTTCCTGGCAGGTCGGCAAAGGACCCAGCTGCGAGGCCGTGACGATTCCTACTAGTGTCAATTATGTCGGCAAGGGTGCCAACCTCTACCGCTTGGGCCTCAGACCGAGCGGCGCGGCCGACGTCGTCGTCAAATATCTCCGCACCACTTGGCTATGGGAAAAGGTCCGCGTCCAGGGCGGAGCGTATGGCGGTTTCTGCGTGCTCGACCACCGGTCCGGCAATTTCACCTTCCTATCATACCGCGACCCCAACCTGCTCGAAACGCTCGACATCTACGACCAGACCCCTGGCTTTCTGAAACGGGCCGAGCCGGACCAGGCCGAGTTGAGGCGCAGCATCATCGGCACGATCGGCGACATCGACGCCTATCAGCTGCCTGACGCCAAGGGCTACACTTCGATGCAGCGCTACCTCGCCGGAGAAACCGAGGAGCTTCGCCAGCGCAGGCGCGACGAGATGCTCAGCGCCCGCGTCGCGGACTTTCGAGCTTTTGCCGACGCTTTGGCACATCTGACCAGTCATGGGCGCATAGTCGTGCTCGGCTCTGAGCAGGCAATTCGTGAAGTCAATGTTCAGCGCCCGGGCTTCCTGCACATATCGAAGGTGATGTAACGACGAGCTCGCGGATAGCCGCGGTAGCTCAGCTGGTAGAGCAACGCATTCGTAATTCGTTTGCGGCCGTTCCAGCTGGTGATGGCCCGTTCCGCACGGGCCTGTTTTCTCTGAGGATTTTGGTGGGGCGGTCCATCACGTCTCGTCTTGTGTCGTGCGCTGCTACCGAATTGGGTAGCAAAATGGTAGCACGTTGTTCAGTTTTCGTTCGATGACCGAATCGGTATTTGCTGGGCGCTGAGGAGGCTCTTTCTGCGGCGAGGCAGCGCCGGCGGTGGCCGGGATTGCTGCCAAGCGGCCCCCGAGGACCGGCATGGGCGGCGGGACATGGAGGAAGAGCGGAGGCGCACCCCCGAGAGGTGGTGAAGCTAGCGTGTAGGTGCATCTATTTAAGCGCACCCGGCGGCTTTCCGCCTCGCCAGACCTTCCCGGTCGCCTGGCTCGATTAAACGAATGGACGGGCTCCCCTCCGACCGCACGGGACCCTTGGCGCGGCTCTGCCCAACAGCAGCTAGACCTCAGCGAGCAGCCGCGCGGCAATGATTATCAGCAGGTCTACGAATTATTCGCGGCGCAAGCGCAGAACGAGTTGCTAGCCCGAGACGTTTGCGGCCCGGACACAAAGCACTAGACCCAGTCCAGCAGGACCCGACTGCCCACAGCCAAAAACGGGCTTTTATGGGCTCTAGTAGAAGCTCGGTGACATGAATCGGTCTTGGTTGTAGCTTGGAAACTCCGTTTTGGCGCTCCCATTCGCCCCAGCGGTTCCAGACACAGAAAGAAACGGATGACGCGGGACAAAATCACCCTCTCCCAGCTCGAAAGCTTCCTGTTGAAGGCCGCCGATATTCTGCGCGGCAAGATGGATGCTTCCGAATTCAAGGAATTCATCTTCGGCCTTCTGTTCCTGAAACGCCTGTCGGATGAGTTCGACAAAAAGCGCGAGCAGTTGCGCAAGAAAGACTTCGCGCACATCAAGGGCCCGAAGCTTCTGAAGGAGCTCTTGGAGGATAAGACCTCTTACGGCGAAACCTTCTTCGTGCCGGTGCGCGCCCGCTGGCACGAGAGCTGGAACGATGAGAATGGCGACGAAGTTCCAGCCATGAAGGACCTCAAGGAAGACATCGGTAATATGCTGAACAAGGCGCTGGCCGCCCTCGAGGACGAGAATGACGCGCTTGTCGGTGTCCTCAAGAACAATATCAATTTCAACGCAATCAAGGGCAAGACCAAAATCCCCGACCAAAAATGGAAGGACCTTCTTGATCACTTCAACCACCCACAATTCGTGCTGGTGAATGAGAATTTCGAGTTTCCCGATCTGCTGGGAGCAGCCTACGAGTATTTGATCAAGTATTTCGCTGACAGCGCGGGCAAGAAAGGCGGCGAATTCTACACGCCCGCCGACGTCGTGCGGCTCCTTGTCCAATTGGTGCGACCCGAAGCGGGGAACGAGATTTATGATCCGACTGCCGGCTCAGGCGGCTTCCTGATTCAGAGCCATCAATACGTGGAGGAGCAAGGTCAGAACCCAAACGACCTGGCGCTCTATGGTCAGGACTCCAACGGCACGGTGTGGTCGATCTGCATCATGAACATGATCCTCCACAACATAACGCGCTTCACCATCGAAAACGGAGATACGCTCGAAGACCCTTTAATTCTGGACAAGAGTCAAATCCGGAAATTCGACCGGGTGCTCGCTAATCCGCCCTTCTCACAGAATTACAGCCGCGCCAATCTCAAATTCCCGGCACGCTTCCGCGAATGGTGCCCGGAGACCGGCAAGAAAGCCGATCTCATGTTCGTCCAGCATATGCTGGCAAGTCTCAAGGCCGACGGGCACATGGCGACCATCATGCCCCTAGGCGTGCTGTTCCGCAGTGGTAAGGAAAAACTCATCCGGGAGCTTCTCCTCAAAGACGATGTGATCGAAGCCATTATCTGCCTGCCACCCAGTCTGTTTTATGGGACTACAATCCCGGCCTGCGTGTTGGTCATGAACAAAAATAAACCGGATGCGCTCAAGAACAAGATATTGTTCATCAATGCTGACCGTGAATACGCAGAAGGCAAGAATCAAAACAAACTCAGACCGGAGGATATCGAAAAAATCGCTTTTGTCTTTGCCAACAAACTTGAACTTCCTAAATATAGTCGTTTAGTCGATGCAAAAGAAATCGCCAATCGCCATGATTACAACCTCAATATACGTCGGTATGTCGACAACACGCCGGACGCTGAGCCGGAAGATGTGCAAGCCCATCTGATCGGTGGTGTGCCCAAGGCAGAGATCGACGCGAAGAAGGCTGAGTTCAAAAAATTCGGCGTGAAGCCTGACCTGCTCTTCGGGCCCGAACGACCGGGGTATTTCGCGTTCAAGGACATCGAATCAAAGAGTGACATCCGGGCTAGAATCGAGGCCGATACTGCGCTCATCAACACCTTAGAGAACCACCGCGCCACGCTTGAAGAATGGTGGTCCACCGCCAGAGAAGATTTTGTGAAACTGCTGGTGGGCAAGAAACTTCCGGACGTCCGGCACGAACTTCTCACCACGCTGAAAGGAAAGCTCATCCCGCTTGGCGTGCTGGACGAATTCCAAAGCGCAGCCGTCTTCGTCAATTGGTGGCAAAATATCCGGTATGATCTCAATTGGGCTCAAGCCAAAGGCTGCAACATCGCCGATGTTATGTTTGGCTCAGTCAAAATAGAACTCATCCAACACAAGGGTTATGAGAGTGCAATTATTGTGGGGAACGATTACCCCGCAGTTGGCACTTCTAAATTCGATGCTTTGAAGGGTGCTATTTACGGACAAATCGCTCCTCCGGAACGTGATGGTAGTCGCAGACTCACTAATGCTGATGGCGAAATTTGTGGCTCCATTGGCGCAGATTTAGTTATCGATGCTACGGACAGTGATTGTGGTAATTGGAAGGTTTGATGGGGTGTTGGGGCGTGGTTAAGCCGTGGAAGAGGGTCGGTTGTGGACGCTGTAGTGGAGGTGGACGCGAGGATGCAGACGCCAGCTGATCGGACCTATGTCCGCTAGCCGGGAAGGGCCTGGACGCGCGGTTGCCGGGCGTATAGCGTTATTGGATGAATGAATCCGTCGCTAAGCTGAACATCGAGTATTATAAACGGCTGCTTGCCTCCGAGACTGACGTGACGAAGCGCGAATCTATTGCCCGTCTGCTAATCGAGGAAGAGGCGAAGCTGGCGAAAATTTCCAAAGAACGCAAACGGATTTAGAGCTCTTCGACCCATTCGCGCCAATGCGTCGGGCTCACGTCGATCCACTTTTTCAATTCGGCATGTATCCAGCCGCCCGGAATCCGACGACAGGGAAAGACGAGGGTGTGGTGGCCGTCTTTGTCGACGACGGCGAGCTCAAGATCGCGGTTGAACGGCGCGGTAGATATGGGTTGCCACATGAGGCTTTATGCGCCTCCAGAATCGGCTGCCGCATGAGGCTTTATGCACCTCGGCAGCGGCTAGCAATTTGATCTAGATCAGGGGGATATAAGGAAAGAGACACGCACTCCGAAAAAGCGGGGCGTGGTCGGGCGGCGGAGGGGGATTGGTTGTAGGAGCGGCCGATAGGCCGACAAAAAGAGCCCCAGCCGTTACGCCGGGGCTTAGAGTGGGAATCTACGGCAGGGGGTGAACGGGCCGTGCGGTAAGACTATCCGGATCGTGGCCGTGGTGCAATGCCGGGCGATGGGCGGTCGCGCTGCACTACATGAACTGCAGTTTCTGCCGCATCCACAAGACGCTACGGATTGCCCCTGCGAGGGCCGCTGGCGTAACTGATCGGATTTGGGCAATTGGTGATATGGTGAAAGTGCTAGAGGAATGGGAGGCCACTCAATGAACACTGAAGATATTTGTGACCTACCAATGATACGGGCGGAATATTGCCGGATCGAACACAAAAATCGGCCAGCCTCTAATGGCTTTCGAATCCAGTTCTGGCCGGATACCGCTCACAGTGTTGGTCAAATAGATGTTGACGAAACAAGCGCGAACCAATTTGCGGCAGAACTTGAAGCCCTTGCAGCACTCATTCGAGCCCGACTATTACGTCCACCACAATCAACGTAGCCCACTACCTAACTAAGGAAGCTGTTGTAAATGCGTATCTTCGAGCTCGCAGATGTCATGCTCTTGCTCCGCTCTGAGGTAAAGCAAGCGGGCGGCCAGACAGCATGGGCTAAAAAGAATGGCATTAATCGAACTATACTGAATATGGTTCTCAAGGGTCACCGAGCGCCAAATAAGGCGATCCTTAGGGCGCTGAAACTACGCATGGTTTTTGTGGACCCGCCCAGATATTCAAGCTGAGGCACTACCCGCTACTGAGTTGAAGTTGGGCTTGTGGTCGCTTTGGTTGCGGGGTGAATTATTGTGTCGCGGGAATAGTTGAAGATGCAGATGATGCCGTGTCTAGAGGCATGATTGTTTGCGCGTGGAGCGTCGTGTCTTGCACCGAGCCCGACTTGGGAAGCACGTTTATCTGCTCTCCGACCGTCAGATCCTGAAGGCCGAGCGTAGTGGTCTCAAAGGGCTGAGGAGGACTCTGATATTTTGAAGGGTCGGCCTGATACGCGGCCATTTCTTGATTAAATGTGTTTGGATCTATAGGCGCACCTGTTTCATAAATCTGCGTATCCGGGTCGACGATGACGGTCACGCTGACCGAGCCGGCGCTCGAAGAGCCCGGGGATATGACTGCCATGGTCAAACTGCCACCGCTGATCGACGTAATGGCGCCGTTGATATTGCCTGCGGCAAAGTGGGGGATAGAGCCTTCACTCGCGGTTATGTCTGAAAAAGGGGCTGCAGGACTCAGCTGTCAGAGCCGGCTGCGGAAATCTGCACAGGACGATAAGTGGAGTTTCTGCCTGACAGCGGGCACGCTGTGCCCGACGAATCAGGAGAGACAATGAGCAAACGACCACGCCGGAACCACACACCGGCCT
>JBEKIC010000019.1:0-60216 GCA_050011955.1 Xanthobacteraceae bacterium | reverse complement strand
GCTGTTTGATGTCCCGCACCATGACCGGCGAGGCAAACAGGTTGTCGGTGGGGATATCGAAGAAGCCCTGAATCTGTCCGGCGTGCAGATCGAGCGTCAGCACGCGGTCGGCGCCGGCGCGGGTAATGAGGTTGGAGACCAGCTTGGCGGAAATCGGCGTGCGCGGGCCGGGTTTGCGGTCCTGCCGGGCGTAGCCGAAATAGGGAATCACCGCAGTGATGCGCTGCGCCGAGGCGCGGCGCAGCGCGTCGATGATGATGAGCAATTCCATCAGGTGGTCGTTCGCGGGGAAGGACGTCGACTGAATGGCGAAAACGTCGGCGCCGCGCACGTTTTCCTGGATTTCGACGAAAATCTCCATGTCGGCGAAACGCCGCACCACCGCCTTGGTGAGCGGGGTGCCGATATAGGCGCCGATCCCCTCGGCCAGTACTGGGTTGGAATTGCCGGCGATGAGCTTGATGGCTCCGTTGTTGCTCGCCATTCCGCTCCCCTGCGCGCCCGCGGTCAGAGCATGATCCCGAAAGATGGGGTTTCCGCCTTCGCCAAGCCCGCTTCGGCGGGCGAAGGAAGGTCGGATCATGCTCAAACAAAAGCCAGGACCTGATACAAGCCACTTCGGGGGCTGGCAACATGAATCAGGGTCTTGTCCCCGCCGGTTTTCGGCTGCAATCGCAATGGCTTTGCGGTTTGGTAAATGGTCGGCAGCGAATAGCGAATGCGAGCGGCGGATAGGACAGGGTCAAGGTACCTGTTTGCCGCGCGCTATTCGCTGGTCAGAGCAATGGCGTTGACGTGACGGCCGTAATCGGATTCGGCGCGGTGGGTCGAGCGGCGGAAGCTGAAAAACCGCGCCGGATCGGCATAGGTGCACAGGCCCACATCTTCGACCTCACGAATGCCCGCCCGCTGCAGCTGGGCCGCGATATAGGCGGCCAGATCGAACAACGCGTGGCCGCTGCGCGATGCCGGGACGAAGAAGCGCTCGCTGGCGGAATCCTCGCTGGCAAAGCGCGCGATGAGATCGGCACCGACCTCGTAATTATGTTGGCGGATCATCGGGCCGAGCGCGCCGCGGATCCGGCTGCGCTCGGCGCCGAGCTGCTCCATCGCCGCGACCGTTGCCTCGAGAACACCGGCGAGCGCGCCGCGCCAGCCGGCGTGCGCCGCGCCGACCACGCGGGCCTGCGGATCGGCGAGAAGGATCGGGCCGCAATCGGCCGTGGTCACCCCGATCGCGAGGCCGGGCGTCGAGGTGACGATGGCGTCGCCGCGCGGACGCGATTGCGGCGGCCACGGCGCCGTAGCGACCACGACATGCGGCGAGTGGACCTGGTGGGCGGTGAGCAAACAATGCGGCTCGACCGCAAGCGCCGCCGCCATGCGCGCGCGATTTTCCGCGACATAGGCGGCGCCGTCGCGCGAGCCGACACCGCCATTGAGACTGGCATAGAGGCCGCCCGAAACCCCGCCTTGCCGCGTGAAGAAGGCGTGGCGGACGCCGCGAAGCGCAAGGGTCTGAGCCTGGATCATCATCGCTACGCCTCAAAGCCCGGCAGCTCGCCAAGCTTCGGGTCGGCGATGGCGAGCGCCTTGAACAACTCGCCCATGCCGCGGGGCCCGGTCGCGGTCAGCCGGGCGAGCGCCTGGTCGATCTCGGTTGCTTTCTCCGGCGCGCGCGCCTTGAGCGCAGCCGCGCGCTTGTCGATGCCGAGCCCGCGCAGCAGATCGCGCTGCGAAATAGGGCCGTGGATGCGCCCGCCGATAATTTGCGCGCTCTGCGCCAGCGCCGCGAAATCGACATGCGCGGTGAGATCGGCTTCGCCCGGCGCGCGCAGCGGGTCGGTGAAGGAATGCCCGGCGACCGCCTGCAAGGTCTCACCCAGCCCGTACCAGGCGTGACCGTAGTCGATGATCAGCGCCGCGCCGTCGGTCCGCACGCGCCGTCCGATTTCGAGCGCCAAAGTGTCGGAGCGCCATTCATAGACCGAGCCTTCCGGCGACTGGCGCAAGCCCCGGGGCAGCGTCGCCTCGAAATGCGGCAGGGGGTCGCGGGCGATGCCGATGGCAAGATTCCCGCCGGGCGCGATCTCGACGACACGCTCGTGCCAGCCGTCGGCTTGTTTGACCGCCTGATGAACCGGCAGCGCGTCGACGAATTCGTTGGCGATGATGATGGCGGGACCGCTCGGCACATCGGCAAGGGCGGTGTGCCACAGCATCGGCACGCCGAGGCTTTCCAGACGCTGTTGTTGCACTTGCTGCAGCTTGGGGCTGATTTCGACCAGATGAACGACGACCGCCGCATGAAAATCGCCGACGACTTTCGCCGCGCGCAAGGCGTCGACCATCAACGTCCCGCGGCCGGGTCCGAGCTCGACGACGCGCACGTTTTCCGGCGAGCCCATCTGCTGCCACACCGCCACTATCCACAATCCGATCAGTTCGCCGAACATCTGGCTGATCTCGGGCGCGGTGACGAAGTCGCCATGGGCGCCGAGCGGATCGCGCGTGACGTAATAGCCGTATTGCGGATGCGTGAGGCACAGCCGCATGTATTCGGCGATCGACATCGGCCCGGCGACGGCAATCAAGCGCCGGATCTCGTTTTCCAGCGGCGAGCGTTCCTCAGCCATGTTTGGCAACCGGCTGGCGGGTCAAGGCAAAGCCGAGCACGGCGATGCCTGCCAATATCAGCGGAATGCAGAGCAGCATCCCCATGGTGAGGCCGCCCCAGAGAAAGCCGAGCTGCGCGTCCGGCTCGCGAAAAAATTCGCAGACGATGCGGGCGACGCCATAGCCGAGAAAGAAGGCTCCGGTAACGACACCCGGCCGCTTGAGCGCACCCAGGCGCAGCAGCAGTCCCAGCACGACGAGCAGCACAAGGCCCTCCAGCGTCGCCTCATAGAGCTGGCTGGGATGGCGTGGAAACGGTCCGCCGTTGGGAAAGACCATAGCCCAGGGCACGTCGGTTGGCCGGCCCCACAATTCGCCGTTGATGAAATTGGCGATGCGGACGAGAAACAGTCCGAGCGGGGCAACCGCGGTCGTCACGTCGCCGAGTGACAACGCCGGGATGCCACGGCGCAAGGCGAACAGCACGATGGCAACGACGCAGCCGAGGAGGCCGCCATGAAACGACATGCCACCCTTCCACAGCTCCGGGATTTCGAGCGGATGGGCGGCGAAATGCGGAAGATTGTAGAACAGCACGTAGCCGGTCCGCCCGCCGAGGATGATCCCGAGCGTGACCCAAATCACGAAGTCGTCGATGTCGACCAGAGTGAAAGGCGCTGGTCCGCCCCACAACTTCGGTGACGTGACGATCGCGCGCGCATAAAACCAGCCGGCGATAATGCCGACGATATAAGCCAGCGCATACCAACGCACCGCGAGCGGTCCGATGGAAATCAGCACTGGATTGATTGCAGGAAACGGCAGGACCGGGAGGATCAGCATCGGGGAGTCCCATGCGGGCGCACCGCGCCCTTCTTCATGGTGCCGGGTTTCTGAGCGCCGCGCACTTGCGATGGCGCCGTACCATTGCCATTGTCTGCGAGCATAGCAAGCGGGCAGGCGACGGGCTCGCTGGCGGTTCGGAGGTGGAGATGGTGCAGACGACGAACCGGTTCTTCGACGAGGTGGCTCGGTTGATGAACGACGCGGCCGGTGTTGCGCAAGGCGTGCGGCGCGAGTTCGAGACGCTGTTCCGCAGTCAGGCGGAGCGCATCCTGCGCGACCTCGCCGTTGTCCAGCGTGAGGAGTTCGAGGCCGTCAAGGACATGGCCCGTCTCGCCCGCGAGGAGAACGAAGCGCTCAAGGTCCGGATCGCGGCGCTCGAAGCGAGGCTGGCGGGAGCGAATTCGCCCCCCGAGGCTCCAGGCGCGACCCCATCTGGGGTCAATCCTGGCGGGCTTTGAGGCCATAAGGTCGCCCACGCGCCTTCCTTGTTTTTCAAGACCCACGCCGCTATAAGCGCCGCGACCGCGGCAAGCACTGGATTCTTGCACCCCTGGAGGCCGCCGCGGGCATCCACGCCGATTAAGGCTAAGACGAGGACTACATCATGGCGACCGTCAATCTGATCAAGGCGGCTGCGCGTCCACGGGCCGGCAAGGGGGCCGCCCGGGCAGAACGTCGCGCCGGCCGCGTACCCGGTATCATCTACGGCGACGGCAAACCGCCGCTGCCGATCTCGCTCGACTACGCCGATCTGCACCAGCGCATTTATGCCGGGCATTTTCTCACGACCATTCACGACGTCGAGGTCGACGGCGTAAAGCATCGCGTCATTCCCCGGGATTTCCAGCTCGACGCCGTCCGCGATCTGCCGCTGCATGTGGACTTCATGCGGCTCGGCGAGGGCGCCACGATCCGCGTCAACATTCCGATCCACGTCAAGAACGCCGACCAGTCGCCCGGCGTCAAACGTGGCGGAACGGTCAGCATCGTGACCCACAGCATCGAAGTGCGCTGTCAGGCCGACGCCATCCCCAGCGCCATCGAGGTCGATGTCAGCGAGCTGGAGATCAACTACTCCAAGCATCTGAGCGATATCACCCTGCCGCCGGGCGTCCGCGTCGTCGCCGCCAGGGACATTACGCTGGTCACGGTGGTGCCGCCGTCGGGCTATGCGGAAGAGATGAAGGCTGCGGCCGAGGCTGCCGCTGCGGCCGCCGCTGCGGCTGCTGCCGCGGCCGCCGCCGGCGCGCCTGCCGAGGGTGCAGCACCCGGCGCGGCTCCTGGCGCGGCGCCCGGCGCCGCTCCGGCTGCTGGCGCGCCTGTCGGCGGCGCTGCCGAGAAGAAGTGAGGTCGCCTGCGGGACAAGGCCGATGCTGCTCCTGGTCGGACTCGGAAATCCGGGAGCACGCTATGTCGGCACCCGCCACAACGTCGGCTTCATGGCCGTCCAGGCGATCGCCAAACGCCATGGCATCGGGCCGTGGCGCCGCCGCTTCCAGGGTGTCGCGTGCGAGGGGACGATCGGCGGCGCCCGCGTGCTGCTGCTCTTGCCCGGCACCTTTATGAATGAATCCGGCCGCGCCGTCGCCGACGCGGCGCATTTCTACAAGCTGCCGCTCGCCGACATCACAGTGTTCCACGATGAGATCGAGCTGCCACCCGGCAAAGTCAGGGTCAAGGTCGGCGGCGGCATTGCCGGCCACAACGGGTTGCGCTCGATCAGCGAGCACATCGGCAACGATTACCGTCGGGTGCGCATCGGCGTCGGCCATCCCGGCCACAAGGACTTGGTGGAGCACTACGTGCTCAGTGATTTCGCCAAGAGCGAGCAGCGCTGGGTCGAGGCGCTCACCGAAATCCTCGCCGACAATGTCGATTTTCTCGTCCGCGGCGAGGACGCGAGTTTTCAGAACAAGGTCCACCTCGCCATGGTGGCGAAGGGATTCGGTGAGCAGCCGGCCCAAGGCGACAAAGCCGGCGACCGCAACGGCGCGGATCAAACGTAATCCTGCGAATTCGCCGCGCTCCACGGCAGGCTCAGCCTTGACACGGAAACACGGAAACACGATATCAGTGTCATGAAGAACGTCACCATCACGCTCCCCGATGATCTTGCCCGCCGGGCCCGCGTCGAGGCGGCCAAGCAGGATAAGAGCCTGTCGCGTTTCGTTGCCGATTTGCTGGCCGAGCGCTGCGGGGGCGAAACCGGAAAACTGGGGGCGTTGGAGGAGTTCTTCTACGGCCCCGGATATCCCGGAATTAGCAAGGCTTGGCGCGGGCGGGAGGCTCTGTATGCCGAACGGGAAGATGAGCTGCTTCGCCGATACGAATCTCATCGTCTACGTGGCCGATCCGGGAGAGCCGATAAAGCGGCGGCAAGTGAGGGATTTTCTGGCACGGATCATCAGGCGCCATACGCTGGTGCTGAGCCCGCAAAGCCTCAACGAGTGTTACCGCATCGTCAGCGAAAAGCGCGGCCTGATGCCAAGAAATGACGCGCACCGATTCGTCGGCGCATGGCGTCCTTATTGCACCGCCCCGTACGATTTCGAGGTCACGCAAGAGGCATGGCGTGTCCAAGACAGATACGGGTTTTCCTGGTGGGACTGCATGCTGTTGGCTTCGGCTATCCTGGCGCGTTGCGAAATCTTTTTGAGCGAGGATATGCAGCACGAAATGAAAGTCTTTGGCATGACGGTGCTCGATCCGCTCAAGCTCAATCCAATCGTCGATTTTTCCAGGTGAATTGAACTCCGATGGGCTTCAAATGCGGCATCGTCGGCCTGCCGAATGTCGGCAAGTCGACCCTCTTCAACGCGTTGACCGAAACCGCGGCGGCGCAGGCGGCGAATTATCCGTTCTGCACCATCGAGCCGAATGTCGGCGAGGTCGCGGTGCCGGACCCGCGGCTGGAGACGCTGGCAAAGCTCGCCAAGTCGGCCACGATCGTGCCGACGCGGCTCACTTTCGTCGATATCGCCGGCCTGGTGCGCGGCGCCTCGAAAGGCGAGGGCTTGGGCAACCAGTTCCTTGCCAATATCCGCGAGGTCGACGCCATCGCGCACGTGGTTCGCTGCTTCGAGGACACCGATGTGACCCACGTCGAAGGCCGCATCGATCCGATCGCCGACATCGAAACGGTCGAGACCGAGTTGATGCTCGCCGACCTCGACAGCCTGGAGCGAAGGGTCGACGGACTGAACAAAAAGGCCAAAGGCGGCGACAAAGAAGCGAAGGAAACGCTCGACCTCATCAATCGCGCGCTGGCGCTATTGCGCGACGGCAAGCCGGCGCGCCTGACCGCGCGCAAGCCCGAGGAGGAGCGCGCGTTCCACATGCTCGGGCTCCTCACCGCGCTGCCGGTACTCTATGTCTGCAACGTCGATGAGGCTTCGGCCGCGAACGGCAACGCCTATGCGCGCCAAGTCGAAGCCAGGGCTGCGGCGGAGGACGCCGCCGCCATCGTCATCTCGGCCAAGATCGAAGCCGAGATCGCGGTGCTCGCGCGCGCCGAACGCAACGATTATCTGGCCGCCGTCGGTCTTCAGGAAGCCGGACTCGACCGCCTGATCCGCGCCGGCTATGCGCTGCTCGACCTCGTGACCTTCTTCACCGCCGGGCCGAAGGAGACGCGCGCCTGGACGGTGACCCGCGGCACCAAGGCGCCGCAAGCCGCGGGCGTCATCCATACCGATTTCGAGCGCGGCTTTATTCGCGCCGAGACCATCGCCTACGACGACTACGTGGCATCCGGCGGCGAAGCCGGAGCGCGCGATGCCGGCAAGATGCGGCTCGAAGGCAAGGACTACGTCGTCCAGGACGGCGACGTCATGCATTTCCGGTTCAGTCCTCAGTAATCAGTGGTCAGTAATCAGAAAGATGAAATATTAATTCTGATTACTGACTTCTGATCCCTGTTCCCTGATTCCTGATGGCGCCAAGGTGCTCGTTGATGCGGAACACGATGAGCACGAATTCGGCCATGATGCGCGCGAGGATGACGCCCATGCAGGCGCCGAGCAGGCTGGCGATGAGAGTGATCATGCCGACAAAGGGATTGAACGCCATGGTGGCGAGCGAGGACACCGCGCCGGCGAGCCCGAGCAGGATCGAAATGACGACGGCGAGCCAGTAGAAGACCTTGATGATCGTGGGCGTTACGAACCGCTCCCACTGGAACAAGTCGCCGATGCCGAACATGCTGGATCCTCCCGGCGCGAAACAAATGACCGTGACTTGAGCGCCTGGTGCCGAATCTGCGCTCGAGAAGCCCCACATAGAGTGCACGCCGCTCTTGCGGTGGTCAATCGAGCGGCATTTCGCAGCACGCGGATACCTCCCGACGCGAAGTATGGCCCGACCACGGTTTGGCGCCGGCATTTTTGCGGCGCCGGAACGCGGCGTGGGAACCACCCGCCGTCGCCCAGGAACGCACAACGTGGCCGCGCGTTGGCTCGGCATGCTCGGATCGTTGCATCCGACGCGCAAATGATGGAGTTCTCGATCGGTCCACGAACGAGACACACGCGCCGCCGCAAGGGGCGGCGCGTGTGTTGATGAGAGATGGAGGGAGTCATGAAGAAGAGCCCGGCTCACCGGCTGACAGTGATCGCCTTGGCCTGCGCGGCCGCCGCGCTTGTTGGCGCCGGCGTCGAGAGTACCCGCGCCCAAGCCGGCGACATCGACGAAGTGGTGAGCCCGAATGGCGTCGCGCCAAAGCTCCAACTGACCGCCGCGCAGCGGACCGCGATCTACCAAGCCGTCTCCCAGGACAAGAGCAAAGCCGCGCCGAGCCGCTTTCCGACCACTGTCGGGAGCGAGGTGCCGCCGATGATCGAGCTCTATATGCTGCCCGACGACATCCTCGCCAACAATCCGGTGACCAAGCTCTACAAGTTCACCAACGTGGAGGACCGGGTCGTGCTCGTCGACCCGACCAACATGCGCGTGATTGCCGTGATCGGGCCGCACCGCGACGAATGATACGGCGCTGAAGTCTTGATGCGTCATGCCGGCGCACCGGACCGGCCTTGGCCGGCACGCGTATAAATCTTGCGCCGGGCATCGACGTTTTAGGGATGGCCACTCGCCCGCGCTATTGGCCCGCGTTCGCTCCGGCTGCGACCGCGCGCGGCAACACGTCCAGATAAGGACCCATGAAGAACCCCTCGCCGCTGCCGTCCCCGTAATAGCGATCGTACGCCGCGATCATGGCGCGGACAGGCGTCAGGCAGGCCGGCATGGAATCGACGATCAGGTCGCCGATATCGGGCGCTGGTTGTTTGCCGTAGCGCGGATCGGCGATGACGGCGCGCACGATGCAATCGGTCGCCGAACGCACCAGCGGGGTCGTCGCCGCCGCTTTCTCCTGTGCCGATGGGTTCGAATTGCTCAGCGGATCGGTGGCCACCGCAACGACGAGCGCCGCGCCGAAAAGTGGTGCAAGCAGCATGCAATTCCCCTCACCCCGGCAATGCAGCCATAGCGGGGAGAATCGGCAGCGGTCAACAGTTCTCTGCCGCCGGGACAAGACGCGCTTGCTGCTTCCGCGGCGACAGGGTGTTATAATGCAGAATCGCACGGAGAGCACGGTCATGATCTTACCAACGGCGTTGGCGCTTGGCGCGCAGCTCATCATGCCGGTCGCCGATGGCGTTCCTGTGCTCAACGTGGAGCAGGTCTGCGAGGGTATCGCCCAACAGGGCGGCGTGACGTTCCACGATCCCGCCATCGCCCAGGAGAAGAAGAACTGCCTGGACAGCGAGCAGGCCGTGCGCGAGGAACTCGTCAAGCAATGGTCGAGCTTTGCCGCCGCCGATAAGACCTCTTGCGTGAATGAATCGCGGATGGGCGGTGACTCCAGCTACACCGAGCTGCTGACGTGCCTGGAAATGGCGCGCGACGTCAGAGCCATGCGCAATGAGCAGCAGCAACAAGGTGCGCCGAGCGGCGCCAAGCCGGCGCGCTAACCGACTTTCCCCGCGGCCTTAAGATCGGCCGCGGCGCGAACCTAGAACATGATCCGGAAAAAGCCTGCCCTCGGACTTGATCCGAGGGTGGAGGCCGATTTTCCGAAAAGATCATGCTCTACTAATAGCCGAGCAGAATTTCGCTGACCGTCGGGTTGACCGCGCGCAGTGCGGGGTCGGACGAACTGTATTCATGGTCGGCCGGCAATGCCGTCACGGCATCGGCCGGGGCTTTCGGATCGGCCTGCAGGCTGACGCCGGACTTGCAGCCGCCGGCAAGCGTGGCCAGCGCGCCGCCATCCCAGTCGCTGACAGTCGCGGCATTACCTTTATCTTTGTCGAAGCCCTTGAGCTTGAACGGCTTGTGATTGAGCTTTTCCAGTTCCGCCAGCGTCAAGCCGAGCCGCATGCCGCCCGGCGCGCCCCAGGTCGATTGGCCGTTGATCAGGATGAGATAGATGCCGCTGCGGTTCGTCGAATTGGACCACCAAATCTCCAGGCGGCGCTTCGGGTCCTTGGGGAACAGGATCGAGGCCCCGACCTTGCTGCCGTTGAAGTCGATATCGGTATAGGTGACGTTTCTGGAGTCGAAAAGCATGGCGAGCTTCAGATTGCTCGAGTCCTTGGCGAAAGGACCGCTGCAGGCGACGTCGCGGAAGATCGCGGGCCGGGGTTGTTTCCTGGTTGCTTCGCGCGGCGCGGCCGGGGCGTCGCTCGCGGCGTGCTTTGCCGCGCGCGCGGTGGCGTGACCGGGGCCGGTTGGCGTCGGCACTGCGGCCGGGATCGGCTGTGTCACCTGCGACGGCGCGAGCTGGTCGTTGGCATCGAGGCTCGGGTCGTACTGCAGCGCCGGACCCGGTTTCGCCTGGCGCTGCTGCGCCCACGGCGAGCCGGCTGTCCCGAGCGCGAGGCCGGCAATCAACACTGCCTCGATCAATCGCCGATGCATTCTCAGCGCCTCCCGTGCCGCGCGCGATGACACAACATAGCATAAGCGGGCGGTGGCGCGGAACTCGCCGCCATGCAGCTTGGCGTTTGATTGTAGACGCGACGGAATCTCGATCAGCGGCAATCTGTGTGATCGCCCGGCGTGATACCTTGGCCAACTACTTCAGGTTAGCGATCGTTATTTGGTGGAGCCAGGCGGGATCGAACCGCCGACCTCCTGCATGCCATGCAGGCGCTCTCCCAGCTGAGCTATGGCCCCTCCAGGGAACAGGTATCAGTAATCAGTAAACATTGGGCCGAGTAAAGGCGCGTTCTGATTACCGACCACTGAACCCTGATTATCTTTCCTCCTCGTCTTCGATGTCGCCGCCGATGATATCGGTGACATCGGCGTCCTCTTCCTCCTGCTCCTCGATGAGGGCGGCATCGTCCAGGCTTTCGTCGATCTCGACCTCTTCTTCGAGGTCGGGCTCGGTGGTTTCTACCGCCTTTTTGCCGCCCTGCGCCTCGGCGTCGGCATCTTCCAGCGAGACGAATTCGGCTTCTATCGGTTCGGGCACGGCGACTTCTTCCGCCGGGACGGCGGCGCGCGGTGCGGCCGCAGCCTGCTGCTCGGGTCGCGCCCGCGAGATCGGCGTTTCCACCGGCACGACTTTGCCGGTATACGGCGAGATCACGGGGTCCTTGTTGAGGTCGTAAAACTTGCGCCCGGTGTCGGGGCAGATGCGCTTGGTGCCAAGTTCCGCTTTCGCCACGGCCGAAATCCTTCAATTTGGGAGCTTCACTTGGCTAGTCGTGGTGCGCCTGTCAATAGCGGATTGCCGCCGGCCCGTGATAGAGGACGCGGGCTGGATTCTTTCCCTATGCGCGCCCATCCCCCAACCCTCACCGCCCGCCGCGATGGCCCCTTGAGGGGGCGTGTGCGCGTGCCCGGCGATAAATCGATCTCGCACCGGGCCCTGATCATCGGCGCGCTCGCGGTCGGCGAGACGGCGATCAGCGGCTTGCTCGAAGGCGAGGATGTCCTTAATACCGCCAAGGCGTTACAGGCGCTCGGCGCTCTGGTCGAGCGGCCTGCGGCGGCGGAATGGCGGGTCCGCGGCGTCGGCGTCGGTGGTTTCGCCGAGCCCGCGGCGGCGCTCGATTTCGGCAATTCGGGCACCGGATGCCGGCTCATGCTCGGCGCGGTAGCCGGCTGCCCCATTACTGCGACCTTCGACGGCGATGCCTCCTTGCGCAAGCGCCCGATGCAGCGGGTGCTCGATCCGCTGCAACGCATCGGTGCGCGTACGCTCGCGGCGACGGCCGGCCGCTTGCCGCTGACGCTTGTCGGCGCGCGCGAGCCTATCCCCATCGTGTTCGAGCCGCCGGTGCCGTCGGCGCAGTTGAAGTCGGCGGTGCTGCTCGCCGGCCTAGCGGCGCCGGGCGAGACGGTCGTTATCGAAGCGGAAGCGACGCGCGACCATACCGAAAAGATGTTGGCCCTGTTCGGCGCCGACGTCCGGGTCGAGCCGCAGGGGGCGAACGGCCGCCGCATCGCGCTCGCCGGTCAGCCGGAGCTCACGCCGCAGCCGATCAGGGTCCCCGCCGATCCGTCCTCGGCGGCGTTTCCGCTCGTCGCCGCGCTGATCACCCCGGGCTCGGACGTGATTCTCGACGGCGTGATGCTCAATCCGCTGCGCGCCGGCCTGATCACGACGCTGCGCGAGATGGGGGCCTCGATCGAGCAGATCGAGGCGCGCCAGGAAGGCGGTGAGGACGTTGCCGACCTGCGCGTGCGCGCCGGCGCGCTTCGCGGCGTCGAGGTCCCGGCCGCGCGCGCGCCGGCGATGATCGACGAATACCCGGTTCTGGCGATTGCCGCCGCCTTCGCCGAGGGCACGACGGTGATGCACGGGCTCAAGGAGTTGCGGGTCAAGGAGTCCGACCGCCTCGCCGCGACCGCCGACTTGTTGCGGGCGAATGGGATTGCGGTCGATATCGAAGGCGACGATCTTATCGTGGAGGGCAAGGGCCGCGCCGTTGGCGGCGGCTTGGTCGCAACCCACATGGATCACCGCATCGCCATGGCGGCGCTCGTGCTCGGGCTTGCCAGCGACAAGCCGGTGCAGATCGACGACGCGAGCTTCATCGCCACGAGTTTTCCGGGGTTTCTTGATTTGATGCGATCGCTGGGCGGGGCTCTGTCATGATCATCGCCATCGACGGACCGGCCGCCTCGGGCAAGGGGACGATCGCCAAACAAGTCGCGGCGGTCTATGGGCTGCATCATCTCGATACCGGGCTGCTCTACCGCGCCGTGGCCAAGGCGGTGCTCGACGCCGGCTATTCGCCCAGCGATGTGGCGCACGCTATCGATGCCGCCATCGCGCTCGATCCGGCAAAATTCGATGACAATGCGCTGAAATTGCCGGCCATCACCGAGGCCGCCTCGGTGGTCGCGGCGATCCCGCAGGTGCGCCAGGCGCTGATGAGCTATCAGCGCCAATTCGCGACGCGGCCGCCTGGCGCGGTGCTCGACGGCCGCGATATCGGCACCGTCATCGCCCCCGGCGCCGACGTGAAATTGTTCGTCGTGGCGAGCCCCGAGGTGCGGGCCGCGCGGCGCGTCCGGGAGCTCAGGGCGCGCGGCGAAGAAGCCGATGAGAAAGAAGTCTTAGCCGATCTCCTCCGGCGCGACGAACGCGATTCCCGGCGCACCGCTGCGCCGCTGAAGGCGGCGCCGGATGCGCACTTGCTCGACACCACCCATTTAGGTATAGACGCCGCATTCCGGGCCGCTGTTGATATCATCGAGGCCGCCCGAACGGGCCGAAGGCGCGGTTGACTGCGCTTTCGTCATTGGAGGTTCAGCCCGTTCGCCGCTTCGCATGCGAGGCCCGGACAAAGCTTCGTCCCGACCGTATGGCCTAGGCCCCAACTGCCGGCATCGCCGGCGGCTGCCGCGCGTTCGGGATCATTTTCATTCACGGGGCTCGGAGTATTCATGGCTCAAGTTGCTACCGCCACGCCCTCGCGCGAGGACTTCGCCAGGCTGATCGATGAATCGTTCCGCGATGGGCATCTGCAGGAAGGATCCGTCGTCAAGGGCACGGTTGTCGGGATCGAAAAAGACGTCGCCGTCATCGATGTGGGCTTAAAGACCGAAGGCCGCGTTGCGCTGAAAGAATTCGCCGGGCCCGGCCGCGCCGCCGAAATCAAAATCGGCGATACCGTCGAGGTCTATCTCGAGCGTATCGAGAACGCGCTCGGCGAGGCGGTGCTCTCGCGCGACAAGGCGCGCCGCGAGGAAAGCTGGGGCAAGCTCGAAAAAGCGTTCCAGAACAACGAAAAGGTCCAGGGCATCATCTTCAACCAGGTCAAGGGCGGCTTCACCGTCGATCTCGACGGCGCCGTGGCCTTCCTGCCGCGCTCGCAGGTCGATATCCGGCCGATCCGCGACGTATCGCCGTTGATGAACAATCCGCAGCCGTTCCAGATTCTCAAGATGGATCGCCGGCGCGGCAACATCGTGGTTTCGCGCCGCACCGTTCTGGAAGAGACGCGGGCCGAGCAACGCCAGGAGCTGGTGCAGAACCTCGAAGAGGGACAGGTCATCGATGGTGCAGTCAAGAACATCACCGATTACGGCGCCTTCGTCGACCTGGGCGGCATCGACGGCCTGCTGCACGTCACCGACATCGCCTGGCGGCGCGTCAATCACCCGTCCGAGGTCCTCAATATCGGCCAGCAGGTCAAGGTCAAGATCATCAAGATCAACCACGAGACCCACCGCATCTCGCTCGGCATGAAGCAGCTGCTCGACGATCCGTGGCAGGGCATCGAGGCGAAATATCCGGTCGGCGCCCGCTTCAAGGGCCGCGTCACCAACATCACCGATTACGGCGCCTTCGTCGAACTCGAGCCCGGCATCGAGGGTCTGATCCACGTTTCGGAAATGTCGTGGACCAAGAAGAACGTGCATCCCGGCAAGATCGTCTCGACCTCGCAGGAAGTCGAAGTGCAGGTGCTCGAGGTCGATCCGGTCAAGCGCCGCATCTCGCTCGGCCTCAAGCAGACCATGCGCAATCCCTGGGAGGTATTTCTGGAGAAATATCCCGCCGGCTCGATCGTCGAGGGCGAGGTCAAGAACAAAACCGAATTCGGCCTGTTCCTCGGCCTCGACGGCGACGTCGACGGCATGGTGCACCTCTCCGATCTCGACTGGAAACGCCCCGGCGAGCAGGTCATCGAGGAGTACAAGAAGGGCGACAAGGTCAAGGCGAAAGTGCTCGACGTCGACGTCGAGAAGGAGCGTATCTCGCTCGGCATCAAGCAACTTGCCGACGGCGGTGCCGCGGCTCCCGCCGAGGCGTCGAGCGAGCTCAAGAAGGGCGCCGTGGTGACCTGCGAAGTGATGGACGTGAAGGAGGGCGGTCTCGACGTCAGGATCGTCGGCACCGACTTTACCTCCTTCATCAAGCGGTCGGAGCTGGCGCGCGACCGCTCCGAGCAGCGTCCGGATCGCTTTGCCGCCGGCCAGAAGGTCGATGCCCGCGTGATCCAATTCGATCGCCGCACCCACAAGATCGCGGTCTCCATCAAGGCGCTCGAAGTCGCCGAGGAGAAGGAGGCGATCGCGCAATACGGATCGTCCGATTCCGGCGCGACGCTCGGCGACATTCTGGGCACCGCGCTCAAGCGCAAGGGCGAGGAAAGCGCCGAAGAATCCGAGAAGAAGGAATAGCGCGGCTCATGGGCGGCCGGCGACCGCGCGTCCCGGCCGCCCAAGTCATCGTCGCGCCGGCGCGGCGACCGCCGCCGCGCGTCGCCCTCGCGCGCACTCCGTCTGCTATCCTTTGCCGACTGCCGGAGCTCATGCGGGAATGTCGGTGAAGACGATTGCCAAGTCCCTGGTGGACGCAGCGAGCACCGCAGTCCGCTCTCCGCAGATCCTGCCGCTTATATTGGTTCTTGCATTTGTGCTGCGGGCAACATTCGCCCTCACCACGGATTACATCGCTCATCCGGACGAGATATTCGAATATCTGGAACCGGCGCACCGTCTCGCCTTCGGACATGGAATTGTGACATGGGAATACGACTACGGGACTCGTTCCTGGATCATCCCGGGTTTTGTCGCGCTGATCCTGAAATGCCTTGCTGCGCTCGGTCTCGACCGCCCGGACATCTATCAGCCGACCGTTAGGCTCGTCTTCTGCGCGATCAGTCTGTCGCTGCCCGTAAGCGTCTACCGGATCGCGCAGGCGCTGTTGGACGACATCGCGGCGCGGCTGGCGCTGGTGGGCACGGCGTTTTGGTACGAGCTCATCTTTTTTGCGCCGACGCCGATGCCGGATGCGCTGGCGGCCTATGCGTTCTTCGCGGCGCTGGCGTTCTTACTCGGCCGTCCGGGGCGAGGTTCAGCCCTTGCTTTCGGTGTTCTTGCCGGACTGACACTCGCCCTGCGATTCCAGCTCGCACCGATGGTCGGTGTCGCGATGCTCATCGCCGCGCTGCGCTGGCGTTGGCGCGGCTGGCCGGCGCTCTTTGGATTCCTTTTCGTCATCGCATCGGCGGGTGCGCTCGATGCCTACACCTGGGGACGCTGGTTCAGTTCCATTATTTCCAATATCGAGCTGAACGTCTTCGCGCACGTCAGCGACGGCTTCGGCACCGCTCCCGGATATTATTACCTGCGGGAGCTCGGCGTGCGCTCCGCGGGCCTCGGTTATCTCGGCGTATTAGGCTTGGCGCTGTCGTGGCGTAAAACCTGGCCGCTCTCGGTTATGGGCATGGCCTATCTCGCGGCACTTTCGGTTTTTGCCCATAAAGAGTGGCGCTTCCTGCTGCCGCTGGTTCCGATCTATATGATCGGGGTCGCCGTGGTGTTTGCCACATATGGACGGCGTCTGCGTCCGCTCGTGGCGCCGGCTTTTGCCGCCCTGGTGGCGGCGATTTTCGTCGTTTGCACGGCAGCCGTGATTCTTGTCCTCGCCACGGGAATGAAGCTCGGGCGCAAAGACGTCCGCCAAGCCTACCTGGTGTTGTCGCGACTCCCCGATGTGAGAGGCGTAATCGACGACAGCGGAGGAAATTGGTTGTATTTGGGAGGTTATTACTATCTGCATCAAGCGGCGCCGATCTACCGTGACGATTTGCCGGCGACCAATGTCGCCCGCGTGCGCCAATCGCCACAGCTTTTCGCCAGCCATTGGATCACGCCCGCGGACGTTGCGGCGCCGGAAGGTTATGTCTTGTTGGCGCGCAGCGGCAGGATGGCGATTTGGCGGCGAAGCAAGGACCCGCCCGAAACGCTCATCGCCCCCGGCTATTCAACCTATGCCCCAATTCCGTTCGATCGTAATACAACACCGCCGAAAGTGACCCCGAGATGGTGATTGTTCTGGAACCGACAGATTGGTCGCCGTATTGCTGCGGCCGCAGGCGCGCGTTGCCGCGATTTCCGCCGTGCCTTGTCCTGGCGCACACCCCATGAAAGTGCGGCGCTGTGTGCCCGAGCGATCCTTGCTGCAGCGGCTGCAGGTGCGAGCCGCCGCGTTGATCTCGCCGTTCGCGGACAATTCGCGCGTCGTGACGCTCTGCCTCATCGGCTATGCAATCCTTCTCGTGCCGATTCTGGTTAGCGTAAAATGGCCGCAGGACCTTTACCAGGATAGCGTCGAGGCCTACGCCTGGGGCAGGCAATTCCTTGGCGGTTACGGGCGGCATCCGCCGATGACCGGCTGGATCTCCGGCGTGTGGTATCGCGTGTTCCCGGCGACAAACTGGTCGTCCTATCTGCTGTCCCACGTCATGGTCGGGATTTCGTTGATCTCGATCTACCTTATCGCCCGGCGCGCGCTCGACGCTCGCCGGGCCACGTTCACGATCTTTATTCTGATGCTGTATCCGCTGTTCCATTTGAACTCGGATCGTTTCGGTAACTATCAGGTGCTGCTGGCGCTGCTGCCGCTTCTGGTGCTGGCGTTCTTAAACGCGTTCGAAAAGCGTACCGCCGTTTCGGGGGTGTTGCTCGGGCTCGCCGCAGCAGCGGCCATTTTGACCCATTATTCGGCGGCGCTTTGCGTCTTTGCTATCGGGCTTGCGGCCGTTCTGCACCGGGATCGTCGCCGCTTTTTCACTTCGCCGGCGCCATATTGGGCGACTGCCGTTTGCTTACTTGGCTTGTCCCCTCACCTCATCTGGCTCTTTAATTGGGACCTTTCCTCGCTTCGATGGGTCGAGGCGCAAACACGCGTAGAGAATCCCGGTGCAAGCGTGCGTCATTATCTGTATGACCACGCTGTCTTTTACGTCATGCCGATTGTGGGCGCGGCCTTGGCGCTCTGGCCGTTGCGGTGGAGGGCAGAGCGCAAGCAGGACTCCCGCCCTGCGGCATTTCTGGTGATGGTTATTGGCGCAGTACTTGTCTGCACACCGCCGCTGCTGGCCATTCCTTTACACTTTCCACTGAAATCCGATTGGGGAAAACCGCTATTTTTCCTGGCGCCGATCATGGCATTGCTGCTTCTGCCGCGGCTACTGATCACTCGTCGCGCAGTGGCCTCGGGCGCGCTGATTGCGGGTGTTTGGCTGCTGCTTATGGTGGCCGCCGCCCCGGTCTATCCTTGGCTGAGCTTCCGCGTGCGGCCGAACGCGGGGTCGTACCACCCGTACTCCGAAATCGCACCGGAGGTTACGCGTCTTTGGCGGGAGCGTTACAACTCGCCGCTGCCGCTCGTCGTTTCCAGGTTTTCCATTGCAGCGACCGTAGTGTTTTACAGTTCCGATCACCCCGGGATGTATGCTGACTTCAATCCGGCTCATAATCCTTGGCTCGATTATCCAAGCGAGCTTCAGCGCAAGGGGTTTGTCGGCGTATGCATCGAAGGCGATGACTATTGCACCGCTGAGCTCGACAAAATTACTCCGGACGCCGAGCGCCTTGTGATTGGAGTATCGCGTCATTTTGGCGGCATGAGCGGCGATATCGTAAAGGTTCAAGTCTGCATCGTGGGTCCGGCCTCGTGAAAGGCACTTGTTCTCTGCGGTTCGAAACAACATTTCCGAGTTTCGTCACAATCGCGACGCTTCAGTGGTTGCCATTGACCGGCACCGGGCGACGCGGCACTGTCGCGCGAATTATTCGAAGGAGACGAGCAAATGTCGCTTGACGCTGACTTGATCGTCGACCGCCGCCGCATGCGGCGCAAGCTGACCTTTTGGCGCGTGCTTGCCGTGGTAGTGATCGCTCTCGCCGTTATCGGCGTGGCCGTGCAGGTGAGCGATCGCACCGGTTTTGCCGGCGCCGGCGCCTACATCGCGCGGGTGACGATCAAGGGATTGATCCGCGACGATCAGGAACGGGTGCAGCAGCTCGATCGGCTGGCGCGGTCGTCGACGGTGCGCGCCGTCGTCGTGCATGTCGACAGCCCCGGCGGCACCACCGCGGGGTCGGAGCAGCTCTACGATTCGCTGATGCGGCTGAAGGACAAGAAGCCGATCGTCATCGTCGTCGACGGGCTGGCCGCCTCCGGCGGCTACATCACGGCGCTGGCCGGCGATCACATCGTCGCCAAGCAGACCTCGCTGGTCGGCTCGATCGGCGTCTTGTTCCAATATCCCAACGTTGCCGATCTTCTCGACAAGATCGGCGTCAAGGTCGAGAGCATCAAATCGTCGCCGCTCAAGGCGGCGCCGAACGGCTACGAGCCGACCTCGCCGGAGGCGCGCGCGGCGATCGAGTCGATCATCAAGGATTCCTACGCCTGGTTCCGCGGCCTCGTGCAGGATCGCCGCCATCTCAACGACGACGAGCTGCAGGCCGTCGCCGATGGCCGCGTGTTCACCGGCCACCAGGGGATCGGGCTGAAGCTGGTCGACGAGATCGGCGACGAGCGGGCCGGCATCGCCTGGCTCGCCAGCGCCAAGAGCGTCGACTCAAAGCTGCCGGTCCGTGACTATCAGCTGCACAGCCGCTTCGGCGATCTGCCGTTCCTGCACGCGATGGCCGCGGCGGCGCTCGACGCGGCGGGGCTTGGTACGCTCGCCCGCCGTATCGACGATTGGGGCGGAGTCCAGGCGGTCGAACGGCTCAACCTTGACGGTCTGCTGGCGCTTTGGCACCCTGCGGGCGCGAACTGAGCGGCGGAGCGTGCCTCGGCGCTCCGTTATGTCGCCCCCCGATGACCGAAGGCATACTCGCGGGCAACCCATGATCAAGTCCGAACTCGTGCAACGCATTTCCGCGCAGAACCCCCACCTCTACCAGCGCGACGTCGAGAAGATCGTCAACGCCATCCTCGGGGAGATCATCGCGGCGATGGCGCGCGGCGACCGTGTCGAGCTGCGCGGCTTCGGTGCGTTCTCGGTGAAGCAACGCCCGGCGCGCACCGGGCGCAATCCGCGCACCGGCGCCCATGTCGCCGTCGACCAGAAGTGCGTGCCGTTCTTCAAGACCGGCAAGGAAATGCGCGAACGGCTCAATCAGGCGGCCGAGGCCTGAGCCGCTCGAACATTGATCCTTCCCCGCGATACGCAGCGGAGCGGGCAAGGATGTACCCCGAGGTCGCAAGTTGCTCCGTAGGATCGTAGCGTTTGTCGTCCTGGTGCCGCTCGCCGTCATCATCATCGCCTTTGCGGTGGCGAACCGGGAGATCGTCACGGTTTCGTTCGATCCGTTCAGCGCCAATGCGCCGGCCGCGGCGGTGACGCTGCCGCTGTTCGCGCTGGTCATCCTGCTGCTCATCATCGGGGTGCTGATCGGCGGTCTGGCGGTATGGCTGCGGCAAGGCCGGTGGCGGCAGGCCGCGCGACGCTTCGAGCGCGAACTGCAGCATCTGCGCGGAAAAGTCGCCGCGCTTGAAGGTACTGCCACCGAGCCGACCATCGTGCCGAAAGAGAGCGAACCTCCGCCGCGCCTGCGGCTGCGGCCGCCGGTCCGGTAGGAACCGGCGTCTCTGGCGCAAGACAAGGCTCGCGCGCCGATGTAGAACCGCGGCGCAGGAACAGGCGATGTCACCGATAGTTAAAATTTGCGGCCTTTCGACCCCGGACGCCCTCGATGTCGCACTCGAAGCCGGGGCGGATATGGTCGGCTTCGTGTTCTTCCCGCCCTCGCCGCGCCATCTTGCATTCGCGGCGGCGCGGGCGCTCGGGGAGCGGGTGCGCGGCCGTGCGCAAAAAGTGGCGCTCACGGTCGATGCCGACGATGCGCTGCTCGAAGCGGTCGTGGAAGCGTTGCGGCCGGACCTGCTGCAGCTTCACGGCAAGGAGCCGCCGGCCCGCGTCGCTGCCCTCAAGAAACGCTTCGGCCTGCCGGTCATGAAGGCAATCCCGGTTGCGGTGAGGGGCGATGTTGCCGCGGCGGCTTCCTACGTTGCGGTCGCCGACCGCCTCCTGTTCGACGCCCAGGCACCGCGCGAAGCGACCCGTCCCGGCGGCCTCGGCCGGCCGTTCGACTGGCAGCTTCTGGAAAATCTCGATGCCGGCCTGCCGTTCATGCTGTCCGGCGGGCTCGATGCCGCCAATGTCGGCGAAGCTCTGCGCATCACTGAGGCGCCGGCCGTCGATGTGTCTTCGGGCGTCGAACGCAGGCCGGGACAGAAAGACCCGGACAAGATCCGCGCCTTCGTGCGCGCGGCCCGCGACGCCGCCGCCCGTCTTGCTTCCTCCTCGCCTCTCCCCGTTGGGGAGAGGTCGGCGCGTAGCGGCGGGTGAGGGGGCATGAGAAAGTTTTGGCGATGACCGTGCAGCAACCCAATTCGTTCCGCACCGGGCCGGACGATAACGGTCACTTCGGCATTTACGGCGGCCGTTTTGTCGCCGAAACGCTGATGCCGCTGATCCTCGAGCTGGAAAAGGCCTACGCGCAAGCCAAAGCCGATCCCGAATTCCAGAGAGAGATGGACGGCTACCTCGCCCATTATATCGGCCGGCCGTCGCCGCTCTACTTTGCCGAGCGGCTCTCCGCGCACTGCGGCGGCGCCAAAATCTATCTCAAGCGCGAGGAGCTCAATCACACCGGCGCGCACAAGGTCAACAACGTGCTCGGCCAGATCCTGGTGGCGCGGCGCATGGGCAAGAAGCGCATCATCGCCGAGACCGGCGCCGGCATGCACGGGGTGGCGACCGCGACGTTGTGCGCGCGCTTTGGGCTCGAATGCATCGTCTACATGGGCTCGGTCGACGTCGAGCGGCAGAAGGCGAACGTCTTTCGCATGAATATGCTCGGCGCCAAGGTGGTGCCCGTCGAGTCCGGATCGAAGACGCTCAAGGACGCGATGAACGAGGCGTTGCGCGACTGGGTGACCAACGTCGAGAATACGTTCTATTGCATCGGCACCGTCGCCGGGCCGCACCCGTACCCGATGATGGTGCGCGACTTCCAGTCGATCATCGGCCGCGAGACGCGCGAGCAGATGCTCGCGGCCGAAGGCCGCCTGCCGGATTCGCTCATTGCCTGCATCGGCGGCGGCTCGAATGCGATGGGCCTGTTCCATCCGTTCCTCGACGAGCCGCAGATCGAGATTTACGGCGTCGAGGCCGCCGGCCACGGGCTCAACAGCGGTCAGCACGCCGCCTCCATCGCCGGCGGCCGGCCCGGCGTGCTGCACGGCAATCGCACCTATCTCTTGATGAACGAGGACGGGCAGATCAACGAAGCGCATTCGATCTCGGCCGGTCTCGATTATCCCGGCGTCGGGCCGGAACACGCCTGGCTCAACGATGTCGGCCGCGTCACCTTCCTCTCGGCCACGGATGACGAGGCGCTCAACGCCTTCCAGCTCCTCTCCAAGCTCGAAGGCATCATTCCGGCGCTGGAGCCGGCGCACGCCGTCGCCAAGGTGCTCGACCTGGCGCCGCAAAAGCCCAAGGATCACCTGATGGTGGTCAACCTCTCCGGCCGCGGCGACAAGGACCTCGATACGGTCGCGCGGCACTTGGGAAGCAAAGCGCGATGACCACCCGCATCGACCGCCGCTTTGCCGCGCTGAAAGAGCAGGGCCGCGCCGCGCTGATGACTTTCGTCATGGCCGGCGATCCGGATTACGAGACCTCGCTCGCCGTTCTCAAGGCGTTGCCGCAGGCGGGCGCCGACCTCATCGAAATTGGCATGCCGTTTTCCGATCCGATGGCGGACGGGCCGGCGATCCAGGCGGCGGGCCAGCGCGCGCTCAAAGGCGGGCAGAATATGAAGCGGACGCTTGCGCTGGTCCGCGAATTCCGCCGCGGCGACGAGGCGACGCCGATCGTGCTCATGGGCTACTACAATCCGATCTACGTCTACGGCGTCGAGCGATTTTTGGCCGATGCCACGAGCGCCGGCGTCGACGGGCTCATCGTCGTCGATCTGCCGCCGGAAGAAGACCAAGAATTGTGCCTGCCGGCGCTCAAGGCCGGTTTCAATTTCATTCGGTTGGCGACGCCGACGACCGACGACAAGCGGTTGCCGGCGGTGCTCGCGAACACGTCGGGCTTTGTCTACTACGTGTCGATCACCGGCATCACCGGCTCCGCCGCGCCGGATAGCGCCAAGGTCGCGGCCGCGGTCAAGCGCATCAAGCACCACACCAAGCTTCCGGTCTGCGTCGGCTTCGGCGTGCGCTCCGCCGAGCAGGCGCGCGCCATTGCGGCGGCCGCCGACGGCGTCGTCGTCGGCTCGGCGCTGGTCGAGGCGATCCGCAACAGCCTCGGCCCCGACGGCAAGGCGACGGCGGCGACCGTCAGGTCGGTGACCGATCTCGTGCGGACGCTCGCCGATGGCGTGCTGGAAGCCCGTCATTCCGGGTTCGCGGCCAAAAGCCTGCGCCGCTGACCGGCCGGCGTTGAATTTCGCCCCTCCACGCCACACATTGCGTCAGACTGGAGGGGACACCCATGGCCCGTGACGTGGCGCGTGATTGGATGTGGTCGGAGGCGTGCGACATGCTCGCGCGGGCTGAGCGCATGCATCGGGAGCTGTTCAGACCCGGCGCCATCCAGGCGCGGCAGCCGGCCTGGGAGCCGCCGGTCGATATTCTGGAGACTGAATTTGAAGTCTTGGCCCTGGTGGCGCTGCCCGGGGTCGACGCCGAGCAGGCGCAGGCCGTGATCGAGGACGGCGAGCTTGTCATCACCGGGGTGCGCACCTATCCGCCCGCCTTGCGCACCGCCGTCATTCATCGGCTCGAGCTGCCGCAAGGCCGCTTTTACCGCCGGCTGCAGCTTCCGGCCGGACACTACAGCGCCGTGCGCCGCGCCGTCGTCGACGGCTGCCTGGTGATCACGCTGCAGAAAGCGGGGCCGAGCCGTGGCTGAAGCTGAAATGCGTGCCAACACTGCGTCGGCCGAAGGCGGCGGCTCGCTGCCGCCATTGCCGCCCGACGCGCTCATCATCGTGCCGGTGCGCAATACCGTGCTGTTTCCCGGCCTGGTGTTGCCGATCACGCTCGGCCGGCCGAAGTCGATCGCCGCCGCGCAACAGGCGGTGCGCGACCAGCGCCAGGTCGGCATCCTGCTGCAGCGTGACGCCGAGGTCGCCGATCCGACCCCGATCGACATGCATCGCATGGGCACGATCGCCAACATCGTCCGCTACATCACCGCGCCGGACGGCTCGCACCACCTGGTCTGCCAGGGCGAGCAGCGCTTCCAGATCGTCGAATATCTCAGCGGCTGGCCGTTCTTCGTCGCCCGCGTGCTGCAAATCCCCGAGCCGGACGTGCGCACGCCCGAGGTCGAGGCGCGGTTCGTCAATCTGAAGGCGCAGACGCTCGAGGCGTTGCAATTGCTGCCGCAGGCGCCGGCCGAGCTGCTCGCCGCCATCCAGTCGATTGAGACGCCGTCGGCGCTCGCCGATCTGGCGATCGCCTACATGGACGTGAAGCCGGAGGAGAAGCAGGAGATCCTGGAAACCGTCGACATTATCGCGCGCATGGACAAGGTCTTGCGGCTTCTTGCCCACCGCATCGAAGTTTTGCGGCTGTCGCAGGAGATCGGCCGGCAGACCAAGGCCTCGCTCGACGAGCGCCAGCGCGAGGTGCTGTTGCGCGAGCAAATGGCGGCGATCCAGCGCCAGCTCGGCGAAGGCGAGGAGGGCAAGGCCACCGAGATGGCCGAGCTCGATGCGGCGATCAGCAAAGCCAATATGCCGAAGGAGATCGAGGAGCAGGCGCGCAAGGAGCTGCGCCGGCTGCAGCGCATGCCCGAAGCGGCCGGCGAATACGGCATGGTGCGCACCTATCTCGACTGGCTGATCGAATTGCCTTGGGCTTTGCCCGAGGAGAAGCCGATCGACATCGTCGAGGCGCGGCGCATCCTCGACGAGGACCACTACGACCTCGACAAGATCAAGCGGCGGATCATCGAATATCTCGCCGTGCGCAAGCTGGCGCCGCAAGGCAAGGCGCCGATCCTCTGCTTCGTCGGGCCGCCCGGCGTCGGCAAGACTTCGCTCGGCCAGTCGATCGCCCGCGCCATGGGCCGCAAATTCGTGCGCGTCAGCCTCGGCGGCGTGCATGACGAGGCCGAAATCCGCGGCCATCGCCGCACTTATATCGGCGCGCTGCCGGGCAACATCATCCAGGCCATCCGCAAGGCCGGCTCGCGCAATTGCGTGATGATGCTCGACGAGATCGATAAGCTCGGCGCCGGCATCCACGGCGATCCCGGTGCGGCGCTGCTCGAAGTGCTCGATCCGGAGCAGAACAATACGTTCCGCGACAATTACCTCGCCGTGCCGTTCGATTTAAGCCGGGTGGCGTTCATCACGACAGCGAACATGCTCGACACCATCCCTGGGCCGCTGCGCGACCGCATGGAGATCATCAGCCTCGCCGGCTACACCGCCAACGAGAAGCTGGAGATCGCCCACCGCTATCTGGTGCGCCGGCAGATGGAGGCGAACGGCCTCAAAGCCGGCCAGGTCGAAATCGCCGACGAGGCGATCCGCGACATCATCCAGCACTACACCCGCGAAGCCGGCGTCCGCAGCCTGGAGCGGCTGGTCGGCCAGGTGTTGCGCAACGCCGCCGTGCGCATTGCCGAAGGCGACAGCGGGCCGATCCGCATCATGCGCGCCGATCTCGTGCCGATCCTTGGCGCGCTGAAGTTTGAAAGCGAAACGGCGATGCGGACGAGCATTCCGGGGGTGGCCACCGGGCTCGCCTGGACGCCGGTCGGCGGCGACATTCTGTTCATCGAGGCGACGCGCATTCCCGGTTCCGGCAGATTGATCCTGACCGGCCAGCTCGGCGACGTGATGAAGGAAAGCGCACAGGCCGCGCTGTCGATCGTCAAGAACCGCGCCGCCGCGCTCGGCATCGATGCAAGCCGCTTCGAGAAGAGCGACATCCATGTTCATGTGCCGGCGGGCGCCACTCCGAAGGACGGCCCGAGCGCGGGCGTCGCCATGTTCATGGCGCTGGTCTCCTTGATGACCGATCGCACGATACGCAGCGACACAGCGATGACCGGCGAGATTAGCTTGCGCGGCCTCGTCCTTCCGGTCGGCGGCATCAAGGAAAAGGTGCTCGCCGCGCACTCAGCCGGCATCAAGCGCGTCATGCTGCCGGCGCGCAACCGCAGGGATTATGACGACATTCCCGAGATCGCGCGCAAGGAGATCGAGTTCATCTGGCTCGAACGCGTCGAGGAGGCGGTCGCCGCGGCGCTTGAGCCGAAGAAGCCGGCGGAAAACGCGGCCGCCGCCGCCCCGCAACTCGCCGACGCCGAGGCGTAGGCTTTCACGCCCCGATCGCGGCGTTGACCTTGGGCAGCACCTTCTCGGCCAGCAATGTCATCGAGCGCTTGCCGAGCGCCGGGTCGCGCCAGTCCTTGCCGGCGTACAGCAGCGTACCGAAATCGCCGACGCGGTCGCGGAATTTCAAGATCTCGTCGGCGACCTTGCCCGGCGAGCCGTAGATGATCAGCTCGTTGCAGATGCCGTCGAGCGTGACCTCGCTGTCGGGCTGGTCGCGGCGCGTCTTGAACAGGTCGAGCCGGCTCTTCTTCAGCTTGGTGTAGAGCTGGCTGTAGTAATAGCGGTAGGGGCTGTTCGGATCGGTGGCATAGGCCTTCGCGGTGTTGTCGTCGTCGGCAACGAAGATCGATTTGGCGACGCGCCAATTCGCCGGATCGGCGTTGCGGCCGGCGCGTTCGCAGCCCTCGACGTATTTCGGCCAATGGCTCTTGACCCATTCCGGCATCAAAAAATTCGCCGAAATCGGATCCCAGCCGCGCGCCGCGGCTTCGGTCACGCCCTTGGAGAACGGCGCCACCGCGGTCACCACGATCGGCGGATGCGGCTGTTGCAGCGGTTTCGGCAAAAAACCCTGGCCGATCTCCGGCATCGCCTGCTTCTCGATCCTGATGGTCCAGTATTGGCCTTCGATGTTGTAGGGCGGCTCGCCCGCCCAGATCTGCAGCACCGCGTTGATGGCTTCGAGGAACATGGCATTGCGGTCGGCGTCGAGATTGCCGAACGCCTCGGCGTCGGACAGTAAGCCGCCCGGGCTGATGCCGAAGATGAAGCGGCCGTCAAGCATGTGGTCGAGCATCGCGATCTGTGAGGCGATCGCCGCCGGATGCGCGTTCGGCATGTTGATCGTGCCGGTGCCGAGCTTGATGGTCTTGGTGGCGTCGATCAGGCTGGCGATGAAGACTGCCGACGAAGTGATATTTTCGGCACGGTCGGTGGCGTGCTCGCCGACATAGCCCTCGACGAAACCGAGCTGGTCGGCGAGCAGGAACGCCTCGCGGTCCTCGCGCAGCGACACCCGCCAATCCTTGTCGAGCGGATGGACCGGCATGGTGAAAAAGCCGAGCTTCATGGCGCGTTGTCTGTCCGAAAACGCTGTGGCGCGCAAGTTGCTGTCCGGCCCCCCAGAACGGCATCCTCGCCCTTTCAGGCTGCCCCCATCAAGTTGGGTCACCCCTCCGCGTCGCGGAACATAGGCAACGCATGTTGGGGCTGATATATTTGATCCATGAACCAGCCGGTCGTTTGCCGCGATCCCGAAGTCATGGGAGGGACGCCCGTCTTTTGCGGGACCCGCGTGCCTGTGCAGACGCTTATTGAGTACCTGGAGGCCGGAGATTCAATCGACCAGTTTCTCGAAGGCTTTCCCTCGGTAACGCGGGAGCAGGTTATAGCCTTCCTTAAATGTCAGTAGCCGTCATGGCCGGGCTTGTCCCGGCCATCCACGTCTGTCTGGAATTCCGTAAGGAAGACGTGGATGCCCGCGACATAGGCGAGCGAAGCGACGCCGTTCTTCGAACGGCTATGCGCGGGCATGACGAACTAAATGAGCCGTATAAGTCGCTCTGCTCAGGATTTTCTGCGTGAATTAGTCGTACCTTGACACCTGAACTCACATCTTGAACTTCACCACCTTCTGCTGCTGCTCGCCGAGCCCGTCGATGCCGAGCCGCACCACGTCGCCGGTTTTGAGATATTTCGGCTCCGGCTTGAAACCCATGCCGACGCCGGGCGGCGTGCCGGTGGCGATGACGTCGCCCGGCTCCAGCACGAAGAATTGCGAGCAGTACCAGACCAGATGGGCGACGCCGAACACCATGGTGCGGGTGGTGCCCTTCTGCCGGCTCTCGCCGTTGACCGTGAGCCACATGTCGAGCCGCTGCGGATCGCCGATCTCGTCCTTGGTGACGAGCCACGGCCCGAGCGGACCGAAGGTCTCGCAGCCCTTGCCCTTGTTCCACTGGCCGCCGCTGCGCTCGAGCTGAAAAACGCGCTCCGAGACGTCGTTGGCGAGGCAATAGCCGGCGACCGCCTCCATCGCCTTGTTCTTGGCGAGGTAGCGGGCGCGGCTGCCGATGACGACGCCGAGCTCGCATTCGTAGTCGAGCTTGGTCGAGCCTTTCGGAATCATGGTGGCGTCGTTCGGCCCGCAAATGCAGCTCGGCGCCTTGTTGAAGATGATCGGCTCCTTCGGCAGCGGCATGCCGGCTTCGGCGGCGTGGTCGGAATAATTCAGCCCGATGCCGATGAAGTTGCCGACCTTGCCGACGCAAGCGCCGAGGCGCGGCGTGCCGCGAACAAGCGGCAGCGTGTCGGGCTTGAGCTTGCGCAACTTGGCGAGGCCCTTGGGTGAAAGAACATCGCCGGCGATGTCGGGCACGATCTTCGACAGATCGCGGATGCGGCCTTGGGCGTCGAGCAGGCCGGGTTTTTCCCGGCCGGGTGCGCCGTGGCGGACGAGTTTCATCAGGATACTCCTTGTCTGGACGCGCCGGTCGTCAGAACGCGCCGGGGAATGCACCGCCGTCGATGAGCAGGTTCTGGCCGGTGATATAGCCGGCCTGCGCCGAGCACAGGAAGGCGCAGGCGGCGCCGAATTCGTCGGGATCGCCAAGCCGGCGCGCCGGAACCGTGGCAACGCGCTCGGCCAGCGCCGCATCGGGGCTGATGCCTTTCTTCTTCGCTGTGGTCTCGAAGAGCGTGCGCAGACGGTCGGTGGCGAAGGTTCCGGGCAGCAGGAAATTGATGGTGACGTTGGCGCCGGCGACGTTGCGCGCCACGCCGGCGAGAAAGGCGGTCAAGCCGGCGCGGGCGCCGGAGGACAAGTCGAGCCCGGCGATCGGCATCTTCACCGATCCCGAGGTGATATTGACGATACGGCCGAATTTTTTGGCGATCATCGGCTCGATCGCCTTCTGGATCAGCTCCACGGCCACGATCATGTTGGCGACGACGCCGTCGAGCATCTTCTGCCGGTCGAGTTCGCGGAAGTCGCGCGCCGGCGGGCCGGCATTGTTATTGACCAGAATGTCCGGCTCGGGACAGGCTTCGAACAGGGCCGTCTGGCCAGCGGGCGAGGCGACATCGGCTGCGACCGGAATGATCTTGGCGCCGGTCGCTTGGCGCAGCGCGGCCGCGGTCGCGGCGAGGCGGTCGCGGTCGCGGCCGTTGATCACGACCTCGCAGCCGGCCTGCGCCAGCGCCGCGGCGCAGGCGCGCCCGAGCCCGCGGCTCGAGGCGCAGACGATTGCCTTTCGGCCGGCGATTCCGAGGTCCATGAACGTCTCCAGCATTGCGCGCGACCGGGCGGCAGGCCGGCAGTCTTCCCGTATCGGACACCGCCGAGTCAACCGCGAAGTCTCGCTCCGATTTGCGGGCGGGCGGGTTCATGGCCACGGCGCCGATCGGTGCCGTCGTGGTTTCCCCGGCGGAGTTATGATTTTCAGCGCTGCGGCAGCGACAGGTCGCCGAGGTCATTGGTCCGCAAAGAGGCGCGGCGTGCATGTGTGACCGAAAACATCCAGGGCGTTGCCTATAACCGGCACGGTGCAAAGGAATCTATTGGGGTGGTACCTGACGCGAAATTGTTCGATCTTATATGTAGCCACGCTCATAAAGTCGTTGAATCTCCGCGCCTGAGTCTTTGATAGAGTTTTAAGCTGATCGAGGTCGATCTTAATTGATTTGGTCGGTTGAGGCTTATCATCAGTGCTGTTTGACGCCCACCGACGTATCCCTTCCATGTTTCGATGGGTGAATTCAAAACAATAGTCCAGCGTCAACAAGTTATCCTTGGCGCTGGTCCAGTTGATAGCTAGCTTTCTACTATTGTCGCTTTGGGGAGGGAGTTCGAATTTAGAGCGGTCATTCCCATGTGTATCTCTGCCGAAAGCCGGCACGGTATTGTAGCAATCGAATTGGTAGACGCCGAGGTTGGTGATACTGATTGGCTCAACGTTGGTCGAGCTATTGTTCGCGCCAGCATGGTTCAGATCGCCTGGCAAATCGAGGTAGATTTCCATCTTTCGCGCAAGCAGGTTGATGCCTGCGCTCAAGGTGGTGAATGAGTCATCGTAGCTTTTATAGATTGAGCGCGCGCTTTTCGTCTCATACGCGTCGTCATCTTTATCGGTATTACTGTCTACCGCGGCGGAATAGGACCAAATGAGCCGCTCCTGAAGCGATAATGGGCCCGACAATGCGGTCACGGTGTCGGTAAGCGCTAACGTTGCCGCGTCCAAATCTTCCTTCGCCAGCTTGGCAACGTTACCCTGGTAAGCTGAAATGTACTGCAGAAGGCCGACAAACGCCGTCCCCAAAACGCCGAGAGAGGCGGCGTTCCCGAGAAACCGCCAGAATCCGGGTTTGGCCGCGTTACCGCTCGGCGCGGACGGGGGGCCGCCGCTTTCGGTGCTCGACATTCTCGCGCCCGAAATGTGAACGCCTCAAAAGTACTGCAATCTATGATTGTTTATACAGCAACGGCAACAGGAAAAAGCCGCTTGGGCATCACGGCCACGTCACCACCGGCGGCATCGAGGACAGGATCGACTCGACGTTGCCGCCGGTGCGCAGGCCGAAAACCGTGCCGCGGTCATAGAGCAGATTGAACTCGACGTAGCGTCCGCGCTGCACGAGTTGTTGCTCGCGCTCGGCTTCGCTCCAGGGCTTGCTGAAATTTCTCCGCACCAGCTCGGGATAGATGCCGAGAAAGGCGCGGCCGACCTCCTGGGTGAAGGCGAAATCGGCTTCGAAGTCGCCGCTATCGAGCCAGTCGTAGAAGATGCCGCCGATGCCGCGCGCCTCGCCGCGATGTTTCAGAAAGAAATACTCGTCGCACCATTTCTTGAACTTGTCGTAGGGCGCGACCGCGGCATGGGCGTTGCAGGCGGCCTGCATTGCGGCGTGGAAGGCGATCGTGTCGGGATCGTCCTGGGTGCGCCGCCGCGCCAATACCGGCGTCAAGTCGGCGCCGCCACCGAACCACGATTTGGTGGTGACGACTAAACGCGTGTTCATGTGCACGGCCGGCACGTGCGGATTGTGCAGGTGCGCGATCAGCGAGATGCCGGTGGCGAAGAAGCGCGGGTCTTCGGCGGCGCCGGGCATGTCCTTACGAAACTCGGGGGCGAACTCGCCGAACACAGTGGAGACATGGACGCCGACTTTTTCGAATACGCGGCCTTTCATCATCGCCATGACGCCGCCGCCGCCAGCGGCGCCGCTGTGGTCGGTGCGGTTCCAGGGCTTGCGCACGAACCGGCCGGCGGCGCGATCGCCAAGCGGCGCGCCGGCGGGCAGGGCGTCCTCCAGCTCCTCGAAGGCCGCCACGATCCGATCGCGCAGCGCTTCGAACCAGGCGCGGGCGCGGTCTTTGCGTGTTTCGATCTGGCTAGCGGCCATGTTCCGTCCGAAATCGGGCTACTGACAGCGGCGGGCGCCTGCCGCACAATGGCAACCGCGCAGACGCTTTGTCCAGAATGTCACAAATCTGCGCGACTATCGGTCCATTGAAACCCGAATGCCGAGGCCTATGACACCGAGCGGACGATCCGTGAGCCGCCCCACGCGCCGCCAATTGGTCACCGGCGCGGCCGGTGCCGGCCTCGCATTGATCGCGGCGCCCGCTTTGTTGCGCCGGGCCGCGGCGCAGAGCTGGCGCGCGGGAGACCCGTTCAGCCTCGGGGTTGCTTCCGGCGCGCCGCGCCCGGACGGCTTCGTGCTGTGGACGCGGCTCGCGCCCGAGCCCTTGTCCAGCAATCCGGAAACGCCCGGCGGCATGAGCGGCGGCGATGTCGCCGTGGCCTATGAGATCGCGACCGACCCCGCGCTGCGCGACATCGTCCGGCGCGGCGAAGCGATCGCCGAGCAGGCCTACGCCTATTCGGTGCATCTCGACGTCGCCGGCCTCAAGCCCGGCCGGCCGTATTGGTATCGCTTCATGAGCGGCCACGCTGAAAGCCGGGTCGGGCGTGCGGTGACGCTGCCGGCGCCGGGAACGGCGCTCGATCGGCTGCGCTTCGGCTTCGTGTCCTGCTCCAATTACGAGCACGGCTATTTCTCCGGCTACCGCCATCTCGCCGACGAGAATCCGGAATTCGTGCTGTATCTCGGCGACTACATCTACGAATACATCGAGGAAAACCGTCCGATCGTGCGCCGCCACTCCGACGGCATCGAGGCGGCGACGCTGCCGACCTACCGCAATCGCTACGCGCAATATCGGCTCGATCAGGATCTGCAGCGGCTGCATGCCGAGGTGCCGGCGCTGGTCACCTGGGATGACCATGAGGTGCAGAACGACTACGCCGACAAATGGTCGCAATATTTCGACGACCCGGAGCGGTTCCTCGTGCGGCGGGCGGCAGCCTATCGCGCCTTCTACGAGCACATGCCGGTACGGCCGATCCTGTCGCGGCCGGAGGGGCCGGCGATGCGGGTCTATGATCGCTTCAGCTTCGGCGATCTCATCGAAATCTCGATGATCGACGGCCGGCAATACCGCTCGCGCGAAGCCTGTTACGCGCCGCCGGACAAGGGCGGCATGCACCTGGAAACGGATGCGAGCTGTCCGGAGCGGCGCGACGCCGGCAGGACCATGCTCGGCTTCGCGCAGGAAGCGTGGCTTCATTCCGCGCTCGCCCACAGCCAGGCGCAGTGGAATCTGATCGCGCAGGACGTGCTGATGGCGCAGTTCCGGCTCAAGCAGCACAACGCCGACGCCTTCTCGACCGACGATTGGGACGGCTATCCGGCCAATCGCGCGCGGCTTCTTCAGCGCATCCGCGCGACCAAAGTGCCCAATCCCGTCGTCGTCGGCGGCGATGCCCATTCCTTCCTCGCCAACGACCTCCGCCTCGATTTCGACGATCCGGGCTCGCCCGTCGTTGCGACCGAGTTTGTCGGCACGTCGATCTCGTCCTACGGACCGCCCTACGACGTCATCGCGCCGGCGCTGCCCGACAACCCGCATGTTCATTTCTTCGAAAGCCGGCGGCGCGGCTATGTCTGCGTCGATCTCGAACGCGGGCACATGCAGGTGCGCATGCGTGTCGTCTCCGATGCCACCGATCCCAAGGCCGACATTGCGACGCTGCGGACGTTCGCGGTGGAGGGCGGCCGCGCCGGCGTGATGGCGGCTTAGCGGCGCCCTTACTCGGCGTCGACTTTCTCGGCCAACCAAACCTTGATCAACGACTGATACGGCACATCGCGCTTGTTTGCGGCGATCTTGATGCGATCGAGCAGGTCCTGCGGCAAGCGCAGTGAAATGGCGGTGGTGGACAGCTTCAGATTGGGAAATTGCACCCGTTGTGCCTTGCTCCAATCCACGTAGTCCGTTGAATCGTGGGTTTCCCAGAACCTGCGTTCCTCGGCTTCGCTGCGGAAGTGAGGGATCGGCTTAAGTTTCCTGCTCATAGAGGCCTCGTTCTTTACGATTCATATCGCGCGCAGAGATGACGCGAACTCTTGTCTGGTTCTCGCGCAACGTGAACGTCACATGCAGCAGTCGGCCATCGATCGTTCGTCCTAACGCCTGATAACGTGCTTCATGTTGGCTGTGTTTCACGTCATCGGCAACGAACAGCTGCTTGTCGGTAAACACCTGTTCTGCTTCGGCTTGTGACACCGAGTGTTTTTCGGCGCTCTTGAAGCTATTGCCTTCGTCCCAGTCAAAGCCAATGACCTGGCTCGGGTCGATCATATTTGTATATTAACATAATATACGAAACGCGCAAACTCCTAGTGTCCCGATTCCGAAGTTCGCATCATTATGCGGCACCCTCGTTTGCGAACTTCGGAATCGAAGGACACTAGCAACGTATTGATCTAGTGTGGCTTTGGTTCAGAAGTCCGCATGACGAGTTCGCGGCAAAAATGATGCGGACTTCTGAACCGCCACACTAGGTAACCGGACTCTGCCAAGCAGTCATCCCGCCGGTCTGCCGCAGCGCTTCACCGGCGGCCATGGCGGCTGCGACCGCGACGTTGAGCGAACGCAGGCCCGGGCGCATCGGGATCGTGAGGCGGGCATCAGCCGCGGCGTGAACCTCCGCCGGCACGCCCGCCGATTCGCGCCCGAACAGCAGGATGTCGTCCGCCCGGTAGCGATAATCCAGATAGGAGAGGGACGCAGCCGTCGTGAACAGCAGCAGGCGGTGGCCCTGGCCGCTGCGCCAGGCCGCGAAACTTTGCCACGATCGGTGCCGCGTGATCGCCACGGCGTCGAGGTAGTCCATTCCGGCGCGGCGGAAGGCGCGGTCGGTGACGGGGAATCCGGCCGGTTCGATGATATCGGCCGCGATGCCGAGGCAGGCGCAGAGGCGCAAAATCGTTCCGGCGTTCTGCGGAATGTCGGGTTCATAGAGGGCGATGCGCATGCGGAACACCCGGGACCGGCCGGAGGATGACGCGCGCCGCGGCCGCTGACGGCACGCTGTTTCCCGGCTGCGGCGCGGGCAGGCCAGCCGCCGCGCCGAGCTTTCACGGCGCCTTCGATGGCACACTTGCGCTCTCGCGGTAAGGGTGCCAATAAAACGCCGCCGGATTGCGTCGTTTCTGAACCTCCCCCAGGTTGCTTGCTGCCCTATCAACTCGTTTCCAATATCGCGCCCGAGAACGCACAAGGTTGGACCATGAGCGGACATTCGATCTACGAGCCGCAGAGTTCCTTCATGCAATGGCTGGAGCGGCGGCTGCCGGTTGCCAGCCTGGCCTATTCGTCTTTCATCGCCTATCCGACGCCGCGCAACCTGAACTACTGGTGGACGTTCGGCGGCATTCTCAGCTTCATGCTGGGTGTGCAGATCATCACCGGCATCGTGCTGGCGATGCATTACACGCCGCATGTCGACTTCGCCTTCAATTCCGTCGAAACGATCATGCGGGACGTGAATTACGGCTGGCTGTTGCGCTACCTGCATGCCAACGGCGCCTCGTTCTTCTTCGTCGCCGTCTATGCCCACATCGCCCGCGGCATGTATTACGGCTCCTGCAAGGAGCCGCGCGAGGTGCTGTGGATCCTCGGCGTCATCCTGTTCCTGCTGATGGTGGTCACCGGCTTCATGGGCTACGTGCTGCCGTGGGGCCAGATGAGCTTCTGGGCGGCGACCGTCATCACCAACCTGTTCTCGGCGTTCCCGGTCGTGGGTGACCCCATCGTCACCTGGCTGTGGGGCGGCTATGCCGTCGGCAATCCGACGCTCAACCGCTTCTACTCGCTGCACTACCTGTTGCCGTTCGTCATCGCCGGCGTGGTGGTGCTGCACGTCTGGGCGCTGCACATGGTCGGGCAAAACAACCCGACCGGCGTCGAGCCGAAGACCGAGAAGGATACCGTCGCCTTCACGCCCTACGCCACCGCCAAGGACGCCTTCTTCATCGGCTTGTTCTGCCTGTTCTTGGCCTGGTTCGTCTTTTACATCCCCAACTATCTCGGCCATTCCGACAATTACATTCCGGCCAATCCCAGCCAGACCCCGACGCACATCGTTCCGGAATGGTACTATCTGCCGTTCTACGCCATTCTCCGCGCCATCCCGAGCAAGCTTCTCGGCGTCATCGCGCTCGGCGGCTCGATCGTGCTGCTCGCCTTCCTGCCCTGGCTCGATACCTCGCGCGTGCGCTCGGCGAGTTATCGGCCGCTTTACCGGCAGTTTCTGCTGGTCTTCTTCGTGGTGGTGATCGGATTGGGCTATCTCGGCTCGAAACCGCCGGAGGGCGGTTACGTGATCGCCGGGCGAATTCTGACCGCGTATTACTTCGCGTTCCTGTTGATCATCCTGCCGCTGCTCGGGCTGTTCGAGAAAACCAAACCGCTGCCGAACTCGATCTCGGAGGCGGTGCTGCGCGAAGGCATTCCGATCGGCGCGTCGGCGCCGCCGCCGTCGTCGGGCGGACGGGCTTAGAGAGGCCGGCCATGAACGCTCATCGCAGCATCGTCGTGGCGCTTGCGCTCGCGGTTTCCGTCTCGGCGCCCTGCCTGCGCGCAGCGCTCGCGCAAGAAGCCGAGGTCCCGCCGCCGCAACGCTGGTCGTTCGCCGGGCCGTTCGGGCTCTATGATCCGGAGCAGCTGCAGCGCGGCTTCAAGGTCTATCGCGAGGTCTGCTCCACTTGCCACAGCTTGAAGCTGTTGGCGTTCCGCAACCTCGCCGATCCCGGCGGCCCCGGCTTCACCGAAGCGCAGGCGGAGGCCATCGCGGCCGGATTCCAGGTGACCGACGGTCCGAACGACCAGGGCCAGATGTTCCAGCGGCCGGGGCGGCTTGCCGATCATTTCCCGCCGCCGTTCCCCAACGACCAGGCCGCGCGCGCCGCGCTGGGCGGGGCGCTGCCGCCCGATATGTCGGTGCTTGCCAAGGCGCGCGGCTACGAGCGCGGCTTCCCGTGGTTCATCGTCGACGCCTTCACGCAATACCAGGAAGAAGGCCCCGACTACATTCATGCCATTCTCAACGGTTACGAGAATCCGCCCGCCGGCTTCACGTTGCCGCCGGGCGCGGAGTACAACAAATATTTCCCCGGCCACGCCCTCGGCATGCCCAAGCCCTTGAGCGACGGCCAGGTCGAATATACCGACGGCACCCCGACCACCGTGGATCAATATGGCCGCGACGTCGCCGCCTTCCTGGCGTGGGCGTCGGAGCCGAAGCTTGATGAGCGCAAGCGGCTCGGCTTCCAGGTATTCGTCTATCTGATCGTGCTGATCGGCCTGCTCTATTTCACCAAGAAGCGCATCTGGCATGCGGTCAAGCATCACCCCGAGCTCACCGAGCCGCGGCCGCCGACCGAATACCGGCGCAGCTGATTCAAGCCAGGATGTTGCGGGCGACCGACGTAACGTTGTCGCGGTCGCGCGACGCAAGTCTACCGGCGCGTCTCAGGATGAAGTCGTTCGGAAGCGTGAACAGCTTCCATCGGACGACGCAGGGACGATTGAGACCGGCGGGTTTTAGGTCTTCGATCGCAACGTCACTCGGCCATTTGGACCCGCCAGCTGTGGTGATCATTGCGCAGATCGAATGGCCGTGTGAGTCGTTGAAGGTGGTGTGAGAGAGAATGAGCGAAGGTCTGCGTTTTTCTGCGGCCAGGTCGACGAAAGGAAAAGGCACGACGACCACGTCGCCGAAATCACAGATCACGAAACGCCTCCTCGTCCGCCGGGGAATTCCATTCCGACAGCGTGTTGCTCAAAGCCTCCAAGTAGGCGTCGGCCGTCCGCACCTCGCGGACTTCGACAACTTCGCCACGTCTCCGCTGAAATGTCTTCCAGATTTCTTTCATGGGCCCGATTGGCTTTATCCCCATGGTAGGGCGGCCGTCTCTGCCGTCACGCATTTTCTCCCACTTGCCGACGATTCCGTCGACTTCCAGTTCGATCACGTCGCCGGGGGCGAGCGAAATGATGCGGTCCTTCAGAGCCTTGCCGCCCTCGATTTGCTTTGCCCACATTGCGTCGTCCTGAATCTCAGCATAAGCCATAGGGGCACCTCCAAAGCGGCTGATTATCTGCAATTTAGGGGTGGGGTGGGGGTGGGGTCAAGCCTCCCTCGCCACCCTTTATCTCCGTTAAAAATCTCCGTTAAAACGCGAAAAGCCTTTTGGGCCGCCGAGATCAACTCAGAACGACCAGCGCCGCATCATGACAAAGCCGCCGTCACCCACGACGGCGGCGATAGCGGCGGCCAGCAGCATCAGCAGGAAGCCGACGATGATCGCCGCCGGAATGGCGGCAAGCGCCGCTTTGACGAAGAAGAGCACTAGGCGGACGAACGGGATGCGCAGGTCGACGATGACAAAGCGCTGGGCGGTATCGCTCATGACGGGGTTCTCCGGTTGCGTCTTCCGCTATCGTTCGCCAGAGTGCGGCCGGCTGCAAGCCGCCCGGCCGCTCCTCTCGATACGCCGGCACGCGACCGAGATAGGATCGGGGAATATGGGTAAGGCCCGACCATGACCACCGTAGCGTGGGACAATGACCTCAAGGCTGCGATCCGCAGCATCCCGGATCATCCCAAGCCGGGCATCATGTTCCGCGACATCACCACGCTGCTTGGTGATGCGCGGGCGTTCCGTCGCACCGTCGACGAGTTGGTGCAGCCCTGGGCGGGCGCCAAGATCGACAAGGTTGCCGGAATTGAAGCGCGCGGTTTCATCCTCGGCGGCGCCGTCGCCCATCAGGTGTCGGCCGGCTTCGTCCCGATCCGAAAAAAGGGCAAGCTGCCTTTCAAACGCGTGAGCATCGGTTATTCGCTCGAATACGGCATCGACGAAATGGAGATGCACGAGGACGCGGTGGTCAAGGGCGAGCGCGTGATCCTGGTCGACGATCTGGTCGCCACCGGCGGCACCGCCGAGGCCGCGGTCAAGCTGTTGAAGCAGCTCGGTGCCGAGGTTTTGGCCGCCTGCTTCGTCGTCGATCTGCCGGAGCTCGGCGGCGCCGACAAGATCAGGAAGCTCGGCGTGCCGGTGCGTACGCTGGTCAGCTTCGAGGGGCATTAGAACGCGCCACGCAGGGCTTGCGTGACGCATTGCCGCGGGCCAGCGGTCGCCTATATCACCTGCATTCGCCGGCCCTCTGGCGGAATCGAGGCCGTGAGGGCAAACTGGTTGACGACCCAAGTAGAGGCCAGCCCCCCATGGCGCTGCGCGACGTCAAGCTCGACGACAAATACGACCTCGGCCATAGCCATGTGTTCGTCACCGGGTTTCAGGTGTTGGTCCGCCTCTGCCTGATGCAGAAGGAACTCGACCGCCGCAGCGGTCTCAACACCGCGGGCTATGTCACCGGCTATCGCGGCTCGCCGCTGGGCGGTCTCGACAGCCAGTTCCAGCGCGCTGCGCCGTTCCTGACCAAGAGCGACGTGCGCTTCCAAGGCGGGATCAATGAGGACCTCGCCGCCACCGCGGTATGGGGCACCCAACAGGCCGAGTTGCGCGGCGAGGGCAAGTACGATGGCGTCTTTGCCATGTGGTACGGCAAGGGGCCCGGCGTCGACCGCACCGGCGACGTTTTCCGTCATGCTAATTTGGCCGGCACCGCGAAAAACGGCGGCGTGCTGGCGCTCATGGGTGACGACCACACCGCCGAATCTTCCACCACGGCGCACCAGTCGGAATACCACTTCATCGACGTCATGATTCCAATCCTCAATCCCGCGGGGGTGCAGGAAGTCCTCGACTATGGCCTCTACGGCTGGGCGATGTCGCGCTTCACCGGCGCCTGGGTGGCGCTGAAGACGATGCACGAGACGATCGAGTCGACGGCCGCCATCGATGCCAGCCTGGAGCGGATCAACATCGTCATTCCGACCGATTTTCAAATGCCGGAGGGCGGGCTCAATATCCGCCTCAATGATCCCATCCTGGCGCAGGAAGCCCGCCTGCATGACTTCAAGCGCGACGCCATGCTCGCCTTCGTGCGCGCCAACAAGCTCAACCGCACCATCACCTCGGGCGGCCGCGATCCGAAGATCGGCATCATCACCACCGGCAAGAGCTATCTCGACGTTCGCCAGGCGTTCGACGAGCTCGGCATCGACGAGGTCAAATGCAACGAGCTGGGCGTGCGCCTTTACAAGGTGGGATGCCCTTGGCCGCTCAGCCGGCGCGAACTCCAGGACTTCGCCGCCGGGCTCGATCTCGTCATCGTGGTCGAGGAGAAGCGCTCGCTGATCGAGGTGCAGGTGCGCGAGGAGCTCTACGGCACCTCAAATCAGCCGGTTTGCATCGGCAAGCGGGACGAGCAGGGTAATTGGCTGTTCCCGGTCAAGGGCGCGCTCGATTCCAACGAGGTCGCGATCTGCATCGGCGAGCGGTTGTTGAAGTACCACCGCAACGACGACATCGCGCAGCGTGTGGCGCGGTTGAAGGACTTCCAGCGCATCGCCGCGGAGACGCGCGACATCGCCCAGCGCATCCCCTATTTCTGCTCCGGCTGTCCGCACAACTCCTCGACCGTGGTGCCGGAGGGCATGCGCGCCTATGCCGGTATCGGCTGCCATTTCATGGCGCAGTGGATGGACCGTTCGACGCTCGGCTACACGCAAATGGGCGGCGAGGGCGCCAACTGGGTCGGCGAGGCGCCGTTTTCCAGACGCGGTCACGTTTTCCAGAATCTCGGCGACGGCACCTACAATCATTCCGGCTACATGGCGATCCGCGCCGCGATCGCCGCCAAGACCAACATCACCTACAAGATCTTGTTCAACGACGCCGTGGCGATGACGGGCGGCCAGGCCAATGACGGCGGGCTGAGCGTGCCGCAAGTCGCCCGCCAGGTTGCCGCCGAAGGCGCCAAGCGGGTGGTCGTGGTCACCGACGAGCCGGACAAGTATCCGCGCGACACCGCATGGCCGGCCGGGCTGACTGTCCACCATCGCGACGATTTGATGGAGGTGCAGAAGGGGCTTGCGGAGATTCCCGGCGTCACCGTGCTGATCTACGACCAGACCTGTGCGGCGGAAAAGCGCCGCCGCCGCAAGCGCCACACTTTTCCCGATCCCGACAAGCGCGTCATCATTAACGAACTTGTCTGCGAGGGCTGCGGCGATTGCGGCGTGAAGTCGAACTGCGTTTCAGTGCAGCCGCTCGAGACCGAGTGGGGAAGAAAGCGCACCATCGATCAATCGAGCTGCAACAAGGACTTTTCCTGCGTCAAGGGCTTCTGCCCGTCGTTCGTCACCGTGCACGGCGCCAAGCTGAAGAAAGGCGCCGGCGTCGCCGCCGATCACGATCTGGCGGTGCTGCCCGAGCCGAAGCTGCCGCCCATGGCGCGGACCTACAACATCATCGTCACCGGCGTCGGCGGCACCGGCATCGTCACCATCGGCGGTATATTGGGCATGGCCGCGCATCTCGAAGGCCGCGGCGTCGGCGTGCTCGACATGGCGGGCCTGGCGCAGAAGGGCGGCGCGGTGTTCAGTTACATTCGCTTCGCCGAGAAGCCGCAAGGCATCCACGCCATCCGCGTCGCCGCCGGCCGCGCCGATCTCGTGCTCGGCGGCGACATCGTGGTCGCCGGCACGCGCAAGATTCTGGCCGCGGTCAAGCGCGGCGCCACCCAGATGGTGGTCAATACCGCCGAATTCCTGCCCGGCGAATTCACCCGCAACGCCGATTTCTCGCTGCCGACCGAGCGGCTCAAGCGCACCATCACCGCCGATGCCGGCCCTGACAAGACGCATTTCATCGACGCTTCGCGTCTGGCCACCGCGCTGTTCGGGCAATCGATCGGCACCAACATGTTCCTGGTCGGCTACGCCTATCAGCTCGGCGCCATTCCGTTGTCGGCCGCCGCCATCGAGCGGGCGATCGAGCTCAACGGCGAGGCGGTCGCCATGAACCAGGCCGCGTTTCACTGGGGGCGCCGCGCTGCGGTCGATCGCGCGCAGGTCGAGGCGCTGGCCAAGCCGGCGACGGCAGCGGCCAGCGATGCGCGGCACCTCTCCGAATCGTTCGACGAGACGGTGGCGCGGCGCGTGAAGTTCCTCACCGCTTATCAGAATGCCGCCTATGCGGCGCGCTATCGGGCGGTGGTCGACAAGGTCAAGGCGGCGGAGGCCGCGCGCGCGCCCGGCAAGTGCGGACTGGCCGATGCGGTGGCGCGCTATCTGTTCAAGCTGATGGCCTATAAGGACGAATACGAAGTGGCGCGGCTCTATAGCGACGGGGCCTTCCTCCAGCAGGTCGCCGGCACCTTCGCGGGTGACAATCTGCGCTTCGAGTTTCATCTGGCGCCGCCGCTCTTGGCGCGGCGCGACCGCACCACCGGGCTGCCGCGCAAGATGAGTTTCGGCCCCTGGCTGTTGTCGGCCTTCCGGCTATTGGCAAAGCTCAAGTTCCTGCGCGGCACGCCGTTCGACCCGTTCGGCCGCACGCGCGAGCGCCGCACCGAACGCAAGCTGATCGAGGATTACGTCTCCATGCTCGATCAGGCGCTCGCCGCGCTGACGCCCGACAATCACCACCTCGCGGTCGGCCTGGCCGCGATCCCGGAGAAGATCCGCGGCTTCGGCTACGTCAAGGAGCGGCATCTCCTCGCCGCCAAGGCCGACGAAGCGGCTTTACTGGAACAATTCCGCGCCGGCGCGCCGGCACTGCTCAAAGCTGCGGAATGACGCCGTCAGACATTGGCGGTTGAAGCGTGTGCTCCGGCTCATACGTTGGCGGGTGTCGTCTCGCGAGCAATCGAGTCGGATGAGGCGTGCTGATTATATGCCGTGGCCCTTCAGCATCTCACTGCACGCTTTGCTGAGTTTCGCCCGGTGCTCCTGCAGGCAGGACAACATTTCGAATTGATCTGGAGGCAGCTCGCGTTGAGCAGGGAACACATGCTGGCAATAGCGGTGGGAATCGACCTTGCATGCGTCATCGTCCGGCGCGGCGTTCGGCCGGGCCCGGTTCTGCGCTGAGGCGACATTCGCGATCAAAAGCAAGATAATGGCAAACGAGATACCGCGAACCATGATCGCTTCCTTGTTGAGCCGATAAATCGGCATGCCGAGGAATAGGGCCACATTGAGGTTTCGGCCGTCAATGCGCAAATGTGGCCTGCCGGCAGGTATTTACGCGGCGTGGCGTTTGCGCGCATGCAAGGGAATCCGCAATCGGGTATGGTGAAGCCATGAACGACGCGCCGCCCGTCCCGCCGCCAATTTCGGACCAGCCTGCCAACGAACTGGCGCCGCCCATTCAGCCGGGTGAGCCCGAGCGGCCGATCGTTGGGCCGGCTCTCGGCGAGCCGGCCGCGCCAATGCCGCCGGAAGCTCCGGCACCGGCCGCGCCGACCGCCGCCCCGGCCGCTTCCGGTATCGGCGTGCTCCTGGTTAATCTCGGCACGCCGGACGCCGCCGAGCCGGCCGCAGTCCGCCGTTATCTGAAGGAATTCCTCACCGATCCGCGCGTGATCGAGAAGAATTCGCTACTTTGGAAAATAGTGCTCAACGGCATCATCCTGCCGCTGCGGTCGCGGCGCAAAGCGCGCGACTATGAGAAAATCTGGAATCACGAGAAGGATGAATCGCCGCTCAAGACCATCACGCGGTCGCAGGCAGAAAAACTCGCCGGCATTCTCGAGCCGCTCGGCAACCATGTCGTCGTCGACTGGGCGATGCGCTACGCCAATCCCTCGATCGCTTCGCGGCTCGAGGCGCTGATCGCTCGCGGCTGCGACCGTATTCTGCTTATGCCGCTCTATCCGCAATATGCGGCGCCGACCACCGCGACGGTGTGCGATGAGGCGTTCCGCTACCTGATGACGCTGCGCCGGCAGCCGGCGCTGCGCATCATGCCGGCCTACTACGACGATCCGTATTACATCGAGGTGCTGGCGTCTTCGCTCAAGGCCGAGCTGAAGGCGCTGCCGTTCGAGCCGGACGTCATCGTCGCCTCCTATCACGGCATGCCGCAGGAGTACGTGCAAAAGGGCGATCCGTACGAGAGCCAATGCGTGACGACGACGCAGCTGTTGCGCGCCCAGCTCGGCTACGACGAAAACAAATTGATGTTGACCTACCAGTCGCGCTTCGGCCGCGCCCGCTGGCTGCAGCCCTATACGATCAAGACGGTGAAGGCGCTCGCCAAGAAGGGCGTGAAGAACCTGGTCATGATCATGCCGGGCTTCTCCGCCGATTGCCTGGAAACGCTGGAGGAGATCGCGGTCGAGAACGCCCACGTGTTCAAGCGTAACGGCGGGCAGAACTTCGCCGCCATACCATGCCTCAACGACAGCGAGGCCGGCATGCTGATGATCTGGCAGCTCGCCATGCGCCAGCTCAAGGGCTGGGTGTGATCGCACAGCGTCGTCAGGGCTCGCCGCCGTGCAGCGCCCGGGAATAACGGTAGCCGCGCCCCCATCATCAACCTGTCGTTAACCATATCCGTTCTAACTCCGTTAACCATCGGGGCCAGCGCGGCGGCCCGTGCTGGTCATGGTGCGGCCGTCGCACGGGGAAGGCCCGCGCGCCGGCGCAGCTCCTTGACGGTGGTTCGCTTTGGCAGCTTCCGGGGTGACGCGGACAGCGGGGACGGTGCGCTTGGGTGCGTGGAGGTTGCGCTTGACGCGCCGGCGATGCGCGCCCAAGGCCGCCGGCATCGCGCTTGCCGCGGCGCTCGGACTCGTGCCGCTGCCGAGCCTGGCACAGACGGCGAGTTCCGGAAGCGATCTCCTGCAGCCTTCGCTCTATGGCAATCCGGCCGCGCCGCCGCGCTTTCGTCAGCCCGGTGAAGCAGCGACGCCGGGGAATCGCTCACTTCCCCCCGGCACATTCACCGCGACTTCGCGTCTTGGCGCGACGCCGATCTACGGCAGTCCGGCTGGTCTCGGGGCGGGCGATACCGGCTTCGATTCCATGAATACGCCGCGGCGCAAAAAATTGGCGCAAATGCCTCCTTCGGGTGGCGGCGCCGCGCCGCAACCCGAAACGACTTTCGCGCCGGTGCGGAGCTACACGTCCCGCGCAACGTCCAAGCCTGCCGCGCCGAAAAAGCCGCCGGCGCCGGAGATCCATCCGATTAAGGCGGCGACACGGACCGGAGCCGTGTTGCCGCCGCCGCCCGAGCCGCCGCCGTTGAGCAATCCGGCGCCGGAGGTACATCCGTTGACGGCCGCCAACCGCCCCGGCGCGGTCCTGTCCGTCCCGCCGCCGCAATATTTCGACTATTCGGCGAGCACCCCGCCGCCGACGGCGCCGCAGCCCAATACGCTGACGCCGGGAACCGTGCCGCAGCGGCCGCTGCCGATCGCCGCGGGCGATCCTTATGCGGCGCTCGGCATCCGCGCCGGCTCGTTTCTGTTGTTGCCGTCGCTCGATCTGACCGCCGGCTACAACACCAATCCCGAACGTGTCACCGGCTCCGGTGGCGCTCCCTATTTTATCGCGGCGCCGGAGCTGCAAGTCCGTTCCGATTGGGAGCGCCACTCGCTCACCGCCGACATCATCGGCTCCTACACCGAATACGGCGACCACCTCGTGCCGTCGCTCAACGTTCCGTATGTCAATTCCAAGATCGACGGCCGTATCGATGTCTCGCGCGAGACCCAAGTCATTGCCGAGGGCCGCTACCTTGTCGCCACCGACAATCCCGCCAGCCCGAACCTGCCGGCCGGCCTCGCCCAACTGCCGGTCAATACCGACGTCGGCGGCACGCTCGGCGTAATCCAGACGTTCAACCGCCTCTCGGTTGCGCTCAAAGGCACCGCCGATCGCGCCGTGTACGACGATTCCTTGCTGACCAACGGCGAGTTGGAGAGCAACGCCGACCGTAACTTTAACCAGTATGCCGGCATCCTGCGCGTCGGCTATGAGCTCGACCCCGGACTGAAGCCGTTCGTGGAGCTGGAGGGAGATCAGCGCATCCACGACCAGCAGTTCGATCGCAGCGACCTGCAGCGCGACTCGGTGGGCGCAAGCGGCAAAGTCGGAGCCGCCGTCGATCTGTTCGGCTCGCTCACCGGCGAGATGGCGGTCGGCTATGTCGAACGCATCTACCAGGATCCAACGCTGCCGATTGTCAACGGCGTGATCGCCGACGGTTCGCTGCTGTGGCAGGCGACGGCGCTGACCAGCGCCAAGCTCGCGGCGACGTCCCAGGTGTATGAGACGACCGTGGCCAGCGCATCCGCCGAACTCAGCCGCGACGTCAGCCTGCAGATCGATCACGCCTTCCGCTACTGGCTCGTCGGCACCCTGAAAGGCGGCTACGGCAACGACAATTACGTCGGCGTCTTCACCGACAATCGCTATTTCGTGTCCGTCGGGCTGGCCTACAAATTGACGCGCGAGATGCAACTCCGCACGGAACTGCGGCAGGATTGGTTGACCACCGTGGAGCCGGGCTTCACCTACACCGCAACCACGGCCCTCATCGGCCTGCGCTTGCAGCGCTGAGGTTGGTTGCCGAAATTCCCGGAACGGCGCGGCGTCACCAGGGAAGCCCGCATAGATCGATCGCGCCGCCTTGCGGCGACAGGCGCAGATCGAACACGAATGCCGCCATGACGTCGAAGCGGACGCGGCCTTCGGGCTGTTCCGCAAAGACCGGGCCGGCAAACTGGCGCCAGCCCAGGCCGCGATAGAAGGCGAAGTTATGCGGCTCGCAAAACAACAGGCCGAAATCGGCGTCGTCTTTTTCCTTCATATGCGCAACGGCAACACGCATCGCTGCCGAGGCGTGCCCCTGGTTGCGCGAATCCTGGCGGGTGATGACGCCGCCGATGCCGCCGATCCGCACCGCGCGATCGGCCCACTTCGCCGGCCGTGAATGGATGCCGACATGGCATACCAGTTCACCGGCGTCGTTCCAGACCAGCACGCGCTGCTGCGCATGGGCAAAGACGACACGCCCCCAGGAAAGGGTCGCCAGCACTTCGGGCGGCCACACGGCTGCGAACAGCGGTTCGGCCAGTGGCCAAGCGGCGTCGCCGGGACGAATGTCGATGCGCATGTTTGCAACACGGTGTGACATTGCCGCTACGGCCCTAGTCTATCCGCGCCACGTCGCTCTGTTGAAGAGAAACCGAACTGCCGGCGCCTCGCTCCGCCGTCGGAACCGGCGCCAGCTGCCGCGCCTCGTTCTCCATCTCCCGCCGGATGCAGACCGCCGGCAGGTTATCGTCCAGCGCAACATCGGCCGCGGTGATGAATTCGCCCGCGGCCACGTTACGCAAAAGCTTGACGCGATGGGCGAGCCCGATCGGCAGCGCGCCGAGCTCAAGACTGCGCGCCGCCGGGATGAGCTTGGCATAAACGGTATAGCCGCCTTCGCCGTCGAGCATCTCGGCGGCCTGCAAGGCGCGTTTGGCGACCGCCACCGCGTCGCCGCGCCACGCCCGGCAGCTTCCGGTCGGCTCGCCGCGCAGCGCGACGTTAAGCACCGAGATCGACAGCTCAAGTCCGATCAGATGGTAGGGCTTGTACATCGCCGCATAGCGGCCGGTGGCATCGGTCGGCAGGCCATATTGCTTGAAGCAGGCCGCGGCGTAGTCGTTCGCCGCCTTGAACACCACATAGACGCCCCAGCGCAGATCGCGCGCGACCGGCTTGCCGTCGCGGCGGAGCGACGAGACGACCTCAACCATGCCGTCGCCGCCCAGCACGCCGCCGAGCTGCCGCGGGCGCAAGACGCTGGCGAGGTCGTCGGCCCCGCACGGCGGAAAGCCCAGGCCGTCATGCGGCACGTCGAGCCCGCAGGCGTTGGCGACCGCCGCCATCTCGATCGCCGACTTGGTGCCGTCGAGAAACGAGTTGAACATCTGGGCGTTCATGCCGGCGCGCCTGGCCTCTTCGGCGGAAAGACCGTAATGCTCCCACACCCCGTCCGGCGTGACCGTGTGATAGGCTGCCAGGTATTTGGTGCCCTTGCCCGCCGCCGCCACGCTGAAGCCGGCCGCGCGCGCCCAATCGACCATTTCGGCAATCAGCGCCGGTTGATCGCCGTAGGCCATGGAATAGATTACGTTGGCGTCGCGCGCTTTCCGCGCGAGCAAGGCGCCGGCAAGCGCGTCGGCTTCGACATTGACCATGACGGTGTGTTTCTTCGCCTCGATCGCTTCGAGCGCGTGGGCGATGCCGGCCGCGGGATCGCCGGTCGCTTCGATGACCACCTCGACGCCTTCGTCGCGACAGGCGTCGCGCCCGCGTTCGGCGAAACGCGTGCGCGCGATGCGGGCGGCGTCCCAGCCGACGCTGCGGCACGCCGCCTTGGCGCGGTCTGGATCGAGGTCCGCGATCACCGCGACATCGAGGCCGGCAATCGACGGCACTTGCGCCAAAAACATCGAGCCGAATTTTCCCGCGCCGATCAATCCGACGCGGACCGGCTGACCGGCGGCAGCACGCGCGGCGAGCATGGCGTGCAAATTCATGTTTGCTGCGTCCTCGCGGTGTGCGCCCTGAGCTGCTTGCCGCTCAGTGCTTCATAGCCGGCGCCGCAGAACTGAACCTACGACCTCTCCCGTGTGAAGGGAATTCCCCGAGAGCGAACTTCTCTTGTCATGCGCAGCGATGCGATCGATCCGAAGCCGATCGTTGCTCCGATAGACAACGTCCCATCCGCGGCCATAAACTCCACTTTTCGAGTTCCCGATCCAATGCCGAACGACACAGTATTGGGCTGGTTCACACACGCGGTCATTGGTGAAGGGCTTGACGCATGGAAATGGCGAGCGGCGCTCAGGCGACACAGCGGCGCCGTGCGATAGTACTCGTGGGTTGCATGGTCCTGATTTGGGGGTGCAACTGGCCCGTCAATAAGGTCATCCTCACTCACATCAGCCCGCTGTGGTTCGCTTGCGTGCGCATGGCGTTGGGGGCCGTCAGTCTGTTTCTGGTGCAGGCCTTCCGAGCCGACGGCATCAGACTGCCGGCGCGGGCCGATCTGCCCATCGTGTTCAGCGTTGGCCTGGTGCAAATGGCGGCCATGCTGGCACTGATGAACCTCGGTTTGGTCAATGTACCGGCCGGGCGCTCCGCCATCCTCTCTTACACGACGCCGCTCTGGGTGGTTCCGGGCGCCATCCTGATCCTCGGCGAGCGGCTGCGTTTGGCCAAGTCCATGGCACTGCTGCTGGGGCTGGCGGGCGTCGCCTTCATGTTCAATCCGGTGGGATTCGATTGGAGTGACCGCAAGGCGGTCATCGGCAACGGCTATCTGTTGGCGGCCGCGGTGTTGTGGGCGGCAACGACGATCCATGTCCGCGGCCATCGCTGGCGCGGTACGCCGCTGGCATTGGCGCCATGGCAGATGCTCGCCGGCCTCATCCCGATGCTCGCTTTGGCCCGATGGATCGAGGGGCCAGCCCCCAACTTCCGCTTTTCTTTGGATACCGTGCTGCTCGCGCTTTACGCCGGCCCGGTGATCACCGCCTTTCCGTTCTGGGCCTTCGTCACCGTCGCACGGACGCTGCCGGCGCTGACGACGTCCCTGACGCTGTTGCTGGTGCCGGTGGTCGGCCTGCTGAGTTCGGCAGCGGCTCTCTCCGAACCATTGGACGTCACGACGGTAGTCGGCCTATTGCTTATCGTCAGCGCGGTCGCCGCGGTGAGCTTGGCCGATGCCAGGGAGGTCCGATAGGGGCGCGGAGACTTAATCGGCCGCGATGGTCCTACTCCGCCGCGACGCGGCGGTTGCGCGCATAAGTGAGCAGCGCGTCGTCGGCGACCGGCACGATCGGCGAAAAATCGCGGTGCGCGATCCATTCCGGCCGCGTGAACTTGGTGATGTGGTTGGAGACGGCGCACAGCGTAAGATAGACGATCTTGCGCGGATAGGGCGTGATGTTGGGCGGCGAGGCGTGCACCAGGTTGCCGTGGAACATCAGCACCGCACCGGGCTTGCCGGTCGGCGCCACGATGCCGCCTTCGGCGGCTAACCGCGTCACCGTCTCCTTGTCCAGCGTCCACAGCGGATAGGACGTGGTCAGCGTGTCGTGCCCGGCCGACAGCACGCCCTGCTTATGGCTTTTCGGGATCAGCATCAGCGCGCCGTTGATCGGCATCACCTCGTCGAGGAACACCGCGATATTCATGGCGCGCGGTTGCGGCATGCCGTCGTCGCGCGCCCAGGTGCCGTAATCCTGATGCCACTGCCAGACGTCGCCTTCGAACGCCGCCTTGGCGTTGAGCTTGAACTGATGCACGTAGACGTCCTCGCCGAACAGTTGGCGCAACGGCTCGACCAGCCGCGGATGGCAGGCGAGCAGGCGGAACGTCTCGTTGAAGGTGTGCGCGGCAAAGGCGGTGCGCGGCGCGCCGGTCTTCTCGCGCCACACCTCCTGGCGATCGAGCTTGAGGATCGCTTCGGCATCGTCGCGCAGTTGCGCGATTTCCTCTTCGTTGAAGCAGTTCGGAAAGAACAGATAGCCCTGCTCGTCGAACTCGCGGAATTGATCCGGCGACAGCTGCATGATGGTCCGAAGCTTGGCGTTTCCAGATGTGGTGTTTTATGACCCGCCGGGACGCGGCGGCGGATAGCTTTTCGAGACGCAACTTAGCCGAAATTCCCCGGCCGATCTACGGTTGCTAAAGCGGATGGAGATGAAAGCGCCGCCGTGCCGTTTGGCAGGCGTCATCGCCCGGCAAGCAGGCTTTGCAAACCTCGGGCCTCACGCCGTAGATCGCGCAGGCCGTCGCGACGCCGACTTCCCCGATCAGCGCGGTGCAGCGATTGCCGCTGCAGCGCATGCGTCCTTGTTCGTCATCGACATAGACGCGGGGGATTTGGTCGAGATCGGCGTCCGTTTCCAATGAGAACCGCGGCCACTCGGCCGAAAACGAGCAGCACGCCCCGCAAGCCCGGCAGTCGGCGGCGGCAAGCTCGACCGGCCGCCGCGACAAGGCCGTCACTTGACCTTGAGCTTGACCGCGGCGTCCTTGCCCCGATTACTCTCGATCTCGTATTCGACGGATTGTCCCTCATTGAGCGAGCTCAATCCGGCCTGCTCGACGGCCGAAATATGGACGAAGACGTCCCGGCCGCCGCCTGACGGCTGAATGAACCCATATCCTTTGGTCGGGTTGAACCACTTCACGGTACCAGTAGCCATTTATAAGTCTCCAACGTTGCGCGCGCACGATACAGGCTGCGCCCCGCCGCAACAAGGCGTTTCACGGCGTCACCCCACCAGTGTGGCGGTTCAGAAGTCCGCATCATTTTTGCCGCGAACTCGTCATGCGGACTTCTGAACCAAAGCCACACTAAATCAATACGTTGCTAGTGTCCTTCGATTCCGAAGTTCGCAAACGAGGGTGCCGCATAATGATGCGAACTTCGGAATCAGGACACTAGGTCGTATCATCAGAATGCCTGGCGCCCGGGCCGCCTGTCACAGCGGTGTCAAACAGCGTGCCGCGGTCGGGCGAGCACCGACTGACGGCGCCAGCCGCCGGATATTCAAAATTTACCCTACTCGGCTTCGCCGTTCAGCTCGGCGAGGATTTTTTTGATCTCGGCGCGAAAGCCCGGCGCAATGTCGGGGCGCGCCAGCGCATAGGACACATTGGCGGCCAGGAATCCGATCTTCGAGCCGCAGTCGAAGCTGCGGCCGTCGAATTGCAGGCCGTAGAACGGCTGTGTGCGCGAGAGCGCGATCATGGCGTCGGTGAGCTGGATCTCGCCGCCGGCGCCGCGGTCCTGCTTGGCCAAAAGCTCGAGGATTTCCGGCTGCAGGATGTAGCGGCCGGTGAGGATGAGGTTCGACGGCGCCCGCTCGCGCGTCGGCTTCTCCACCATGCCGGTGATCGAGAACATCTTGCCCTTGCGGGCGCCGACGCCGACGACGCCATATTGGTCGACGCGCTCCGGCGGCACCTCCTCGACGGCGACGATATTCGCCCGCTCGCCGACTTCGCGCGCGGCGTCGATCATCTGCGCCAGGCAGCCGCGCTCGTGCTGCACCAGCACGTCCGGCAACAGCAGCGCGAACGGCTCGTGGCCGATGAGCTCGCGGGCGCACCACACCGCATGGCCGAGCCCGAGCGGCTCCTGCTGGCGGGTGAAACTGGTCGAGCCCGGATCCGGCAGGTCTTGCCGCAGCACGTCGAGCGCGTGCTGCTTCTGCCGCTCCAGCAGCGTCATTTCCAGCTCGAACTGGCGGTCGAAATGGTCTTCGATGACGGCCTTGTTGCGGCCGGTGACGAAGATGAAATGCTCGATGCCGGCCTGCCGGGCCTCGTCGACGACGTGCTGGATCAGCGGCCGGTCGACCACCGGCAGCATCTCCTTGGGCATGGCCTTGGTGGCCGGCAGGAACCGGGTACCAAGCCCGGCGACGGGAAACACGGCTTTGCGGAGCTTCATTTGTTGCCGTTCGGCGAAAAGGTGAAGGAGGAAACGAGGCGAGACGCTTTGTTGCCTAAATCTTTGTCCAAGCCATTGTCCAAGCCATTGTCCAAGCCATTGTCCAAGCCTTTGTCAAAGTCGATGTGAAGCACGAAGCTGAGCCCCGCCGGAGACTTACTCGGATCGCGTTGCCGCCTGATGAACGCCGGCGCGGAACGGCACGTCGCTTGTGGTCCCCGCCGGGAGCCCGCGTTAAGGTTTCGTTAACATAGCAGGTGCCCCTTCGTGCGGCCACAGATCGAGCGAGCGCGGTGCATTTGCAGGTTTTGCGAGGTAAGCCGCAAGCGAGACGACCCGTCATGGCAACCTTGAAGCCGATCCTTCGCCTCGCCGCGGCCTGCCTCATCTGCGCCGGCCTGGCCGATATAGCGTTGGCGCAAGACCAGCCCGACAACTGGCTGACACGGTTGTTTCAACCGCCGGCGACCGCCGCGGTTCCCGCGCCGGCGGGCGGACCGCGCGAGTGGAGCGGGCAGGCGGGCGCGTCGGGCCATCCGCTGATGACGGCGGAGGCGATCCGTGCCGCCGCCGCCGACTTCGGCAATTGCATTGCCGGATTGTGGCCGCAGGCCGAGCGCCGCGGCGTCAGCCGCGCCAATTTCGAGCGCTACACCGCCGGGCTGACGCCGGACTTGAGCATCATGGACCTGCTCGATGCCCAGCCGGAATTCAACAAATCGACCTGGGATTATCTCGACGCCCTGGTCAGCGACGAGCGCATCGCCCGCGGCCGCGAGCTTCTGGCGCAGTACGCGCCGGTGTTCGCGGCGGCCGAGCGCGCCTATGGCGTCGACCGCCACATCATCGCGGCGATCTGGGGCGTCGAATCGAACTACGGCACCAAGGGCGGCGACCGTTCGGTTCTCCGCTCGACGGCGACGCTTGCCTGCGTCGGCCGCCGCCGCGATTATTTCCGCGAGGAGTTCCTCTCCGCGCTGGACATCCTGCAGCGCGGCGACGTCGCGCCCGACCGGCTGATCGGCTCCTGGGCCGGCGCCTTCGGCCCGACGCAGTTCATGCCGACCACGTTCAAGCGCTTCGCGGTCGATTTCGACGGCGACGGCCGGCGCGACGTCGTCGACTCGGTCCCTGACGTGATCGCCTCGACGGCGAACAATCTGAAAACCGACGGCTGGGAGAGGGCGGAGCAGTGGGGCTACGAAGTGGTGTTGCCGCCGCAATTCGATTACCTCCTCGCCGACCGCGCGCGGCAGATGACGATCGCGCAATGGCAGGCGCTGGGGATCAGGCGCGCGGATGCAAAACCGTTCCCGCGCGCATCCGAGCGCGCCTTTTTGCTGCTGCCGGCGGGGGCGCGCGGGCCCGCCTTCCTCATGCTGCAGAATTTCCGCGTCATCATGAAATACAATCCGGCGGAAGCCTACGCGCTCGCCATCGGCCATCTCGCCGACCGGCTCGCCGGCGGCGGTCCGTTCCTGCAGAGCTGGCCGCGCGACGAGCGCGCGCTGACCATCGCCGAGCGCTTCGAGCTGCAGCAGCTCCTGGCGCAACGCGGCTACGACGTCGGCGAGCCCGACGGGCTGCTTGGGCCGCGCACCCGGATCGCCATCCGCAATTTCCAGGTCGCGGCCGGGCAGATCCCCGACGGCTTTGCCTCGAGCCTCGTGCTCGACCGCCTGCGCCAGCCGTAACCGCCAAGGTCACATTTCTTCGCCGCCATAAGTGTCGTTTGATTTTGCCCTTCGTAAGTCGAGGGGAGGCGGAGCGCCGAAACGGCGGCCCAATACCGTATTGGTCGCAATCCGTTAATGTTTCCAAAGGATTCCCGTCTCTAGAATGTGATTGCACCAGTCGGACGTTAATAATATGCCAGTTCCGCCTGCATTTGAAGTTCGTCTCGTGGCTTATGGAATAACGCCAGACGTTCTGGCGGCCCGGCGCGAAGTGTGGACGATCGTAGAGCCCACGCTCGCTACGACCGTCAGCGAGTATGTTGAAACCAGCATAAAATTTGCGCCGGCGATCGCGGATCTGGTGCGCCGCAATCGCGTCTTATTCTTCGATGTCATCATCAGCTACACCACGAAGCTTTTCCTCAAGCCGTTCGACGAAGATTGGGTCGCCGATGCCGAGGCAAGGGCCAGATTCGAAATCGAAAAGGGACTGGACATGCGGGTGCGTGCCGTCGTGAATCAGAATATCCTGTCACGTTGGGCCCCGATCATCGGAAGCCATCATAGGTTTTCTGGTCGAAAGGCGGCTTATTTGTGCGACGTGGCGCATTGAATATTGACGATGGATGCGGCCAACGCCGTTGCGTGTCACAACGAACTTGAAATCTCACAAGCGAAGGCCCGGATCAACGAGCTCGCCGGGGCAATCAGGGGAGTGCGCTCGGCGCTCACCCAAACAGTTACCGCGCTCGAAGAAACTTCCGATCGTCTCAGCGCGCTGGCGCTTGCCTCAAATGCCGAAGCCGATAAGGCATCGAAGGCGGCAGACGAGACGGCCATCGATGTCGACAAAATGGCCAGCGTCACCGAACAGCTATCGGCTTCGATTTCGCAGATTCACCGTCGGGCGACGCAGAGCGCCGACGTCTCGCGCGGCTCTGTCTTGCAAGCAAACCGCACCAACGCCACCATAAGCTCGCTTTCCGATGCAGTGGCGAATATCGGCTCAGTGGCTGGACTGATTTCCGACATTGCCTCTCAGACCAATCTGTTGGCGCTCAACGCCACGATCGAGGCGGCGCGCGCCGGAAACGCCGGCAAGGGGTTTGCCGTGGTCGCCTCAGAAGTCAAATTGCTTGCGACCCAGACGTCGAAGGCGACCGAGGAAATCAGCCGGCAGATCGCGCGCATTCAGGAACAGACCCGCCACTCGGTCGATGAAATTGCCAACGCCGGAAGAACGATTTCAGAGATTGCCGCCACCGCCGAGTCGGTCGCCTCCGCGGTGAGTGAGCAGGCGGCGGCGACGGATTCGATCGCCGGCAGCGCGTCACGGGCCGCGACCAACGCCAAGACAGTCGCGGCGGCACTCAAGATCACCGCGGAAACCATTAGCCGAACCCGGGAATGGGCCCAATCGGTGCTCGATTATTCTCGGAACGTTTCGGAACAAACGACCGAGCTGGATACGGTCGTCGACGCGTTGCTCACCTCGCACAAAGAGTCGGTAAAAGGTCTCGTCGCACTTAAATGATTTCCCTGGGGTGTCGCGCCGGGGCCATGTTTAGTACATTCTCCGGCGGGCGCGGCCTCAAGGTAATATAAATCATTCTCGCGGCGCAGACGCGCCCTCGTCATTTCGAGGACCCGTTGGCTCGCAATGACGAAATACAAACTCGTTCTCGCGACGCGCTCCGCGCCCGAGTTTTGCAAACCACCACAACAACAAAGCTCTTTTGATTCGCCTCCGGCTCACGCATGATCCCGAAAAGTGGTGTCCGGTTTTCGGACAAGATCATGCGCAAGAAAGAGGGAAGCGGAGCGCCGAAAGGCGCATCCAACCAATGTCCGCGCCACACAATCAGATGTCGCCACCTGACTGTGCGCGGGGCGCGGAAGCGCGCCAAAAGTCGGGGCGCGCTCGCCTTCCGGCGCTCCACTGCGGCTCTCGCCAGGGCTTTGACCCCTTGGCTCAGCTCCAGGCCATGCTTCCTGGGACGCGGTCCAGGCGGGCGTTACCCGCCCTTTCCTGTCCCAGTCCAGGGACTGCACCTCCCGCACCGGCCGTAGTACCGGCGTGAATGATGCCCAAAGCCGCCCGGGAGCAAGGCCATTTAACTAGCGAGCCGTTAAGATGCCGAAAATACAATGATTTATGGAGATCGCCTTGTAGCTTTCAAGCCTAGGCTACATATGGATAGCATCGATCATTGGGCGGTTTCGTCAAAAGGCGTCGCTAGTGGGCTACGCTCTCGAAGGCGGAAACCGTTACTGTCGCCGCCATCGAAGCCGGCGTCCCTACGCTTGTCGAGGCTCGCGAGATCATCGCCGAATTCCACATGATGATCCGGCACAAGGCCATAGCGGGGCTGACCCCTTGGATCCAGCGCGCCCGCACCAGCCTGGTTGCCTCGTTCGGAAGCGGCGTCGCCAAGGACGAAGCCGCCGTCCGGGCAGCAATTACTCTGCCTTGGTCGAACGGACAGACCGAAGGTCACATTACCCGCCTCAAGCTCGTCAGACGGCAAATGTACGGCCGCGGCAAAATCGATCTACTTCAGGCCAGACTGATCGGCGCCGAATGAATCAGCTGCACCAAAATTGCGTCAGAGCCCCTTTTGGATGCTGATCCGGGGTCCCGATCCAACGCCGATTGACAGCGGCGGCCACAATGCCTCCCAGGGCGCTCGAGTTCTGTCTTCTACTCATGTGGAGCGGCAGCCGGATTTCAGAGGCATTGGCAGTCACAACCCTCTCCTTCGATCGCCAAGCTGGTACTGTTGCGCTGGTGACCCTTAAGCGCAGGAGGCGCCTCGTCATTCGACAGGTGCCGCTGCCGCGGCAGCTGATCGACGAGCTGGCCGTCGCCTTTGACTTGCCCGCACGCGAGCGAAACGCCGATCTCGCTGCGGCGCGGCTCTGGAATTGGAGTCGCACCACCGCCTGGCGGCAGGTCAAGGCGGTGATGCGGCGCGCGGGCATCTCCGGCCCCGCCGCCATGCCCAAGGGCTTGCGCCATGCGTTCGGCGTGGCCGCCTTCCAGGCGGTGCCGCCGCACATGGTCCAGCGGTGGCTCGGGCACGCGTCTCTGCGCACGACTGCGATTTACGGCGACGTGAGCGGACGCGAAGAGCGTCTGTTCGCCAAACGAGTACGGGACAGGTGGTGACGCCGTTTCGTAGACCAGATCTATCCTCCCACCGGTGCGAACCAGCCTTCGCTCTTTGAACTTTCAGGCGCGGCTGCAATGCCTACGCCCGAAACTCAAGCCCCGCCACTCACGTGCGCGGGGCTTTTCAATTTCCGCTCCCGCCCCCCGGTAAGGTTTTGTTAACCGTCAGTTAATAGTGTGTGATTGCAATCCACTTAGTTTCAAAGCGTTTTTCAGGGATACCGCTGTCCCAACCTCCAGCCTGCCGCGAGGAAGCGGACCGGCATGCGCGTATTGCTGATCGAAGACGATAGCGCCACGGCGCAATCAATCGGCGCCCACCCGCGAGCAGGTTTACATAAATATGCAGCTTTTTGGCCCATTTTCCTGGCAGTTGGCCCGTCTACGAAAGGCGCTGGCCTAAAGGTCGGGCAGCCCATCGAGCGTCCCATTTTAGTTTCAGTGCTACAATGCGCGCAGTCATTGAGCGAAAGCATGGCGACTTTGATCTTGAGGACTATCTCGACCGCCCTAGGGCGCAGATTGAATATCACGTCCGCGGCGGCGGCAGCGCGCCCCTTATCTATGCCCTTGGCAATCGCGGCGCGGAGCTTCTGTCCGCTCGCGACGGCTACGGCAAGAGGGATATCGACTGGGCCCACAAGAGCCGCGAGAGCGGCCGCGAGTTCATCCTGCATACCCTTGCGGTCGCCGACGTGTGTGTGGCGCTGGCCCTGGCGTGTCGGCAGCATGGAGCCGTCGAGCTGCAAACCGCCGATCAACTCCTGGAGTCGCTGCCGCCTGAGACCCGCTCCGCCATAAAACCGTGGTCCTGGAGGGTCCCGGTGCAGCACAGCGGCGCCTTCGCCGAGGTCGGCGTGCTGCCCGATTACGTTTTCGCGCTCAAAGTTCCCGACCGCCGCCGCGCTTTCTTCGTCGAGTGCGACCGCGGCACCATGCCTGTTGAGCGAGCGGGGCTCGGGCAAACCAGCATGCTGCGGAAATTTCTATGCTACGAGGCCACGCACGCGCAAGCCGTTCACACACAGCGCTTTGGCTGGAAGGCGTTTCGCACCCTGATCGTCACCGCAAATAGCGAACGTTCCGCTCATATGCGCGGATTGATCGAACGCACGCCGGTCTTGAGGGGCTCTCCCCTGTTTCTGTTCGCGGAGCACTCGATGCTCTCGCCCGCCACCATTCTCGGCAAATCCTGGATCGATGCGGCCGGCGCCCCATACGCGCTTATATAGAACGCGTCGCTACGGTCGCCTCCTCCGCGCGGTTCCGGTCACCGCTAAACTCCTATCGCCCCGCTGAAAGCAGGCGCTGACTGACACCCCGGGAAAAGCTCAGCAAACGATCCCGACCTACTGAGAACGCAACGCAAAAGGTACCTTGTCAAGTGTATTTGTATTTGAAACTGGCCTGGCACTGTCCTCTTCCGTGAAGAGGACGAACAAATAACAGCTCTTTGAACTTCGCAGCTCTCATCCGGGCTACGCTGCGAACTCAGCCCCGCCACTCACGTGCGCGGGGCTTTTCATTTCCGGCTTCGACGCCGGTAAGGTCTTATTAACGATCCATTAATAGTGTTCTGCCTCACTTTGTCCCCAAAGTTCCGAAAGCCCCCTTAGGCCTGGCGACCTTCAGTCTAAGGTCGCGCGAAAGCGACGGGCATGCGCGTATTGCTCATTGAAGACGATAGCGCCACCGCGCGGTCGATCTCGTTGATGCTCAAGTCCGAGGGCTTCAACGTCTACACCACTGATCTCGGCGAAGAAGGCATCGATCTCGGCAAGGTGTACGACTACGACATCATTCTGCTCGACCTCAACCTGCCGGACATGTCGGGCTTCGAGGTGTTGCGCAGCTTGCGCGCCTCTAAAGTGAAGACCCCTATCCTGATCCTCTCCGGCTTGGCCGGCATCGGGGATAAGGTCAAGGGTTTCGGCTTCGGCGCCGACGATTACATGACCAAGCCGTTCCACAAGGACGAGCTGGTCGCGCGCATTCACTCCGTCGTGCGCCGATCCAAGGGCCACGCCCAGTCCGTCATTGAGATTGACGACCTCGTCATCAACCTCGACACCAAGACCGCCACGGTCAACGGCACCCCCGTGCCCCTCACGCTCAAGGAGTACCAGATGCTGGAACTCCTGAGCCTGCGCAAGGGCCTGACCATGTCTAAGGAAATGTTCCTCAATCACCTCTACGGCGGGATGGACGAGCCGGCACAGAAAATAATCGACGTGTTCATGTGCAAGCTGCGCAAGAAGCTGGCTAACGCCTCGGGTGGCAAAGACTACATCGAAACCGTATGGGGTCGCGGCTATGTGCTGCGGCACCCCATGGACAAAGAAGAAGTGAAGATATCAGCCTGACGTTTCGGATTTGCGGCGTTGAGACATTCACCATGACTTCAGATCAGGCCCGACAACGGGCGGAAAACAGTTTCAAGTGGGAAGAACGCGTGCAGGGTGGTGAAAGAGGTTGTGAACGGTGCAGAGCATCGATCATCCGGCAGTTACTGTCTCGACCCCTCGCAACAGGAATCTAGACGCTATTGTCCATGTGGTCGACGATGATGAGGCGACCCGGGATTTGTTCCTGCTTCTGCTCAAGACAGTTGGTATCGAGGCCATAACTTACTCATTGCCTTCCGTGTTCATTGAAGAGTTCGATCCCGCTCGACCTGGCTGTGTCGTTCTCGACCTGCGGATGCCGGAATTGAGTGGTATCGAAATACTGTCTTGGTTGCGAACGCGCGCAAGGACGGTCCCCGTGATCTTGGTGTCCGGTTACGGCGATCTGGAAACGGTGGTCCGCACCATGAAGCTGGGAGCGGTCGAATTCTTCGAAAAGCCGTTCAACAAGGAGTTGCTCATCGAGACGATTCAGCACTGGGTTCGAAGCGACATCGCGGCCCATCGGGTTTGGACCCAGCACGCGGTCACCTTGGATCGGCTCGCCACGTTGTCTTGTCGGGAGAGACAGGTTCTCGAATGCGTGCTCGACGGCATGTCAAACAAAGAGACGGCGCGCCATCTTGGCGTCAGTCCAAAGGCAATTGAGATTTACCGCGCCCATCTCATGCAGAAGATGGAGGCAGACAACGTCGTCAAGTTGGTTATGCAAATTGGCGGCTGCCTGAAAGGCGCCGGTCACCCCGTATTCCAGCCCAGTTCCTCAAGGAATGCAGCTGGAAGATTTGTGAATTGGAGCTGACGACAGCCGCTTTCAGCAACTGCGGCAACGAAATTGCGCAGATGCTCTGCATTAGCTAAAACTTAATCTGACAGAAGTGTCCCGGTTCCCACAGCGAACCGCAATTGAAAGCGCTCCGATTAGCTAAGGAAGCCCAGACTGAGGTGGTCCCGGTTGTCTGAACAGATTTTCCGCCTCGATAAGTGGAGTCTCTGCCGGGGTTAGGCTGCCAAGCGGAGGGGCAGCGGTGGGAAGTAGGCTTGATCGGGTGTCATGCCGTCAAGG
>JBEKIC010000018.1:0-70933 GCA_050011955.1 Xanthobacteraceae bacterium | reverse complement strand
GCGAGCACATCGATGCCTTCATCAAGGCCTACAACACCAATGCCACCCCGTTTGCCTGGACCAAGTCAGAGGTCCATCAAAAACGCCTCAAACCACGTTTCGCGCATCAATGATTCCGGGTACTAGTGTGGCTTTGGTTCAGAAGTCCGCATGACGAGTTCGCGGCAAAAATGATGCGGACTTCTGAACCGCCACACTAGTGGACCGCCGCCAATTCCCCCGGCAGCGCATAGGCCCATTGCGTGATCGATCCGGCGCCAAGGCAGACGACATAGTCGCCCGTCCGTGTCATTCCGGCGACCAGCGCGGCAAGCTTGTCGGGGCCGTCCAGCGCGACCGCGCGGCGGTGGCCGTGGGTGCGCAGCCCCTGCACCAGCGCATCGCGGTCGACGCCCTCGATCGGCGCTTCGCCGGCCGGGTAGACCGGCGCAACAATCACGGCGTCGGCGTCGTTGAAGCAGGTGCAGAACTGCTCGAACAAGACGGCGAGCCGGGTGTAGCGATGCGGCTGCACGACGGCAATCACCTGGCCCTTGGTCGATTCGCGCGCCGCCTTGAGCACGCAGGCGATCTCGACTGGATGGTGGGCGTAGTCGTCGATGATGGTGACGCCGTTCCAGATGCCGGTGCGGGTGAAGCGGCGGCGCACGCCGCCGAAATTGGCCAGCGCGTTGCGGATCACATCGTCGCCGATGCCGAGTTCGTGGGCGACCGCGATTGCCGCGGTGGCGTTGAGCGCGTTGTGCCGTCCCGGCATCGGCAGCGCGACATTCTTGATCTCGTGCAGGAACTGCCCGGCGCGGTCGCGAAACACGACGGTGAAGAGCGAAATTCCGCCGGCATGCGAGACGTCGACCAGCCGGACATCGGCCTGCGGATTTTCGCCATAGGTGACGATGCGGCGATCCTCGATGCGGCCGACCAGGCTCTGCACCACCGGATGGTCGGTGCACATCACCGAAAACCCGTAGAACGGCACGTTCTCGACAAAGGCGCGAAACGCCTCCTGCACGGCGTCGAAGGTCTTGAAGTGGTCGAGGTGCTCGGGGTCGATATTGGTCACGATGGCGATATCGGCCGGCAGCTTGAGAAATGTGCCGTCGGACTCGTCGGCCTCGACCACCATCCAGTCGCCGGCGCCGAGCCGCGCATTGGTGCCGTAGGCGTTGATAATGCCGCCGTTGATCACCGTCGGATCGAAGCCGTCGGCATCGAGCAGCGCCGCCACCATCGACGTGGTCGTGGTCTTGCCGTGCGTGCCGGCAATGGCGATGCAGCTTTTCAGCCGCATCAGCTCGGCCAGCATCTCGGCGCGACGCACTACCGGCAGGCGCTGCGCGCGCGCGGCGACGAGCTCCGGATTGTCCGGCTTGATCGCCGAGGAGACGACGACCACCCGGACGCCGGTCAAATTGACGGCCGCATGCCCGATCGCGACCCGCACGCCCTTGTCGCGCAATCGTTTGACGTTGGCGTTCTCGGCCTGGTCGGAGCCCTGCACCGTATAGCCGAGGTTCACCATCACCTCGGCGATGCCGCTCATACCGATCCCGCCGATGCCGACGAAATGCACCGGGCCGATGTCGTGCGGCAATTTCATAGGCTCTCCCAGACTCGCGAACGCAGGCGCGAACCTACTTGTTTGCGCCCCGCGCCGCCACCTCGAGCACGAGGTCGGCGAGCCGCTCGGCGGCATCGAGCCTACCCAAGGATCGGGCCGCCGCCGCCATGGCGGCGAGCCGCTCCGGCGCCGCCGCCAGCGCGGCAAGCTCGGCGGCGAGCCGCTGCGGCGTAAATTCCCGCTGCACCAGCCGAATCGCGCCGCCGGCGCTGTCCAGAACGCCGGCATTGGCGAATTGGTCCTGATCGAGCGCGTGCGGCAGCGGAACCAGGATCGCCGGCCGACCGATCGCCGCAAGTTCAGCGACGGTCGAGGCTCCGGATCGCGCGACGACCAGATGGCTCGCCGCCATGCGCGTCGGCAGATCGGGGAAAAACGGCGCGACGTCAGCGGCGACGGCGAGAGTCTGATAGGCGCCGCGCACACGGCCCAAATCCTCCTCGCGAGCCTGCTGCGCGATGGCGAGCCGCGCGCGCAGGCCCGAGTCGAGTGTTCCAATCGCAGCCGGAACGATATCGGCCATGATCCGCGCACCCTGGCTGCCGCCGAAAATCAACAGCCGCAACGGATCGCACCCGGCCGGATAGGGCGTTGCCGCGGCGGCGACCACGGCGGGTCGAACCGGATTGCCGGTCAGCGTCGCCTTGGCGGCGAGGCGAGGCTCGGCACGGAAGACATCGGGAAACGTGGTGGCGATCGCGGTGACGCGCGGCGCCAACAGCCGATTGGCCCGCCCGATGACCGCATTGGCGTCATGGATCAGGGTCGGAACGCCGCGCCAAGCCGCCGCAAGGAGCGGCGGGATGGTCGGATAACCGCCGAAGCCGATCACCGCCGCCGGTTTGAGCCGGCCGATCAGCGCCCAGGCCTGAACGAGGCCGACGCCGAGCATGGCGGCGGTTTGCGTCGCGGCGACCGGATTGCGCGCGCGCAGAGTCGCGCTGGCGACGATGTGAGTCGCTTCGTCCGCAAAAGCGCCGCCATAGCGCGCGGCCCGCCGGTCGGTGACGAGATGAACGGAGACCCCGCGCTTCCCTAGCGCCGCCGCCAGCGCCTCGGCCGGAAACAGATGGCCGCCGGTCCCGCCGGCCGCGACCAGGACCGGCGCCCGGCCCTGTTCGTCCATCACACCGGACTCCCGGCGAGCGCCGTCTCGCCGGCAAGCTGGGCACGCGGCCGCTCGCGGGTGAGCGCGATCAGCATGCCCATGCCGTAAGCGAGCGAGATCAGCGACGAGCCGCCGTAGGAAATAAACGGCAAGGTCATTCCCTTCGCCGGCATGAGGTGCAGATTCACGGCCATGTTGATGGTCGATTGCAGCCCGAACAGGATCGCCAGTCCCGCGGCGGCGAAGCGGATGAACGGATCGTCGTTGCGCATCGCCTTCACCAGCGCGCGGATCACGATGAAGGCGAACAAAGCCACCAGAATGAGGCAGAGCACGACGCCGAATTCCTCGGCGGCCACCGCGAACACGAAATCGGTATGACCCTCCGGCAGGATGCGCTTGATCGTGCCCTCGCCCGGACCGCGGCCGAACCAGCCGCCGCGGATAAACGATTCGGTCGCGATGTCGATGTTGAAGGTGTCGCCGGACGCGGGATCGAGGAAGCGGTTGATGCGCTGCGCCACATGCGGGACGGTGTAGAAGGCGGCGATGAGGCCGAGGCTCGCCGTGGCGCCGAGCCCGAGCACCCAAATGAAACGCATGCCCGCCATGTAAAACAGCGCACCCCAGACCAGCGTGATCAGCATGGTCTGGCCGAAATCCGGCTGCAGCACCAATAAACCGACCACGACGACGAGCAGCGCCAGCGCGGCGGTGTTGGCCGGCATGTCGGCGCGCTTGCCCGATTCGCCGAACAGCCAGGCGATCAGGATCACGAATGCCGGCTTGAGAAACTCCGACGGCTGGATGTTGACGCCGAGGATCACCAGCCAGCGCCGCGCGCCCTTGATCTCGGCGCCGAAATAAGGGGTCAGGGCGACCAGGACGAGACTGACGGCGAAAACGATCAGCGAGACCTGCCGGATCTCGCGCGGCGACAGAAACGAGGTCGCGATCAAGACGCAGGCGGCGGGAATGAGAAAGAGCACCTGCCGGTTGACGAAATGGAACGGGTCAAGGCCGATGCGTGCGGCCACCGGGGGGCTCGCGGCCAGGCACAACACGATGCCGCCGAGCATCAGCGCGCCCAGCGCCGCCAGCGTCAGCCGATCGACCGTCCGCCACCATTCGCTCAACGGCGTAGGCTGCGCGCGCGAAGCCAAAGTTGTTCGCCTTTACAGGCGTCCCCAACAAGAAGTCCCGCCTACTCGTGACACCGCGATGGTTTCCAGAGGATTAAGGTCGACAGGAATCCGGAATTCCGCTGGCGATCCGCCGAAGCGCCGCGCGCTCATGTCCACCATCGGTAGGCTTTCGCTTCCTCGATCGGGATCGGGGAGCGGTCGACCCGTCGGCGCAACCATTCGAGGGTCAGCCAATGAATCGGCGAAAGCACGACGGCGGCCGCTTCGGCAAACCGCGCGCCGCGGAAGATGAACAGATAGCGCCAGCGATCGACGTCGGTCAGCGCGCGGCGGTAGCCGCGATCGTCAAGGCGGCTATCGACCCGGTAGTCGCCGAGGAAACGCTGCCGAGCGATCATCGGAAACAGCGCGTAGAGCTCGGGAAGGCTCGACATCGCCGAATCGATTGACTGGCCGATCAGCGGCGAGGTCGGCACGTCGGGACCCATCGGCGGGGTCGTGGCCAGCCAATTCAGCAGCGGCCGGTTGGCCAGATAGGCGTGCGTGCAGCCTGACCGCGTCCGCAGCAATCCGCCGCGCACGAAATAAGCCTGGATCGGCACATGCCCGAGATAAAGACCCCACCAGCCAGCCGGCAGCGACTCCATGGCTCGCTGGATGCGCGGCACGTTCGCGTCCCAGGCGTCGTAGAAGAACACGTCGTCTTCGAGCACGACGACGCGGTCGAATCCCTTCCTGACCGCGTCCTGCGCCACCAGGCAGTGGCTTTCCCAGATGGCGTAGTTGGCATTGTGTCCACGCCGGGGACGAAAGAAGGTCACCTGCTGGCATAGCCCGGTGGCATGCAAATGCGCAGCCACTTGCGCGGCGCGGTGCGGTTGCTCTTGCAAAGAGATGCAGTAAATCGCCTGCACGTCGGGCGTGAGCGTCGCGGCGCGACGTTCGCCGTTGCAATACGCGCACTGCTCGTCCGGCGGGACAGCAGCGAAGAAAGCCCCGGTCATGCGCCAACGACCACGATTTGAAGTGGGAGCGCCCCCGAAGAAAGATCCCTGGATATTGCGCGCACCACTTGTCCCCAGCTATGCCAAATGAGCACAACTCAAGGCGGTCGACCAGAGTGAATTTCGCCAATCAGACCCGCGCCGTCCTCTTGATGGAGGAGCGCTACCCGGCAGCCCTGCTGAACGGTGGACGGTTCATTTCACCACCAACCCGGGCAGCGCCCGCACCAGCGCCCGGAAGGCGTCGCCGCGCACCTCGAAATTGCGGTATTGGTCGAACGAGGCGCAGGCGGGGGAGAGCAGCACGACAGGTTCAGCCGCCGCGGAGGCTGCGGCATCGCGCGCGGCCGCTGCGAGCGCGTTATCGAGCGTGCCGGCGATCTCGTGCGGCACGTCGTTGCCAAGCGTGGCGGCAAACTCTGCCGCCGCCTCGCCGATCAGATACGCCTTGCGGATGCGCGGAAAGAAGACCCGCAGCGATTCGATGCCGCCAGTTTTCGGCTTGCCGCCGGCGATCCAGAAAATGTCGCTGAAGCAGGCAAGCGCCTGCGCCGCCGAATCGGCGTTGGTCGCCTTGGAATCGTTGACGAACAGCACGGCCCCGCGCCGGCCGATCTCCTCCATGCGATGCGCAAGCCCGGGAAACGAGCGCAGGCCGGCCTGGATCGCCTTAGGCTCGATACCGAGCGCCAGCGCCGCCGCCGCCGCGCAGGCGGCGTTTTGCGCATTGTGCAGCCCGCGCAGCGAGCCGATGCCGCCGATCTCGGCGACTTGCGAGGTGCCATCGGCCGCCGCACGCATGATGCGCTCGCCCTCGACATAAATTCCATTTGTCAGCTTTTGCCGCACCGAGACGCGGACGACACGCTTGCCGGACTGCTGCAGCCGGTCGGCAGTGCTCCGGCACCATTCGTCGTCGACGCCGATGATGGCAGTCCCTTGGTTCGGCACGCCGGCGACCAGACGTTCCTTCACCGCCGCATAGTGATCCATGATGCCGTGGCGATCGAGATGATCTTCGCTGAGGTTGATGAGGATGCCGACCGAGGGATCGAGCGAGGGGGCGAGATCGATCTGATAGGACGAGCACTCGATGACGTGAACGCGGCCCGCGGCCGGCGGCTCGAGCGACAGGATAGCGGTGCCGATATTGCCGCCGAGCTGCGCGTCGAGGCCCGTCGACGCCGCGAGATGCGCGACCAGGGCGGTGGTGGTCGATTTGCCGTTGGTGCCGGTGATGCCGACAAACGGCGCGTCGGGCGCGAGGCGGCGGCGCTCGCGGCAGAACAGCTCGATATCGCCGATCACCTCGACGGCGGCTTTTTGCGCAAACCGGACCACCCAATGCGGCGCCGGGTGCGTGAGCGGAACGCCGGGCGCCAAGACCAGTGCCGCAATCCTCGCCCAGTCGGCATCGCGCAGATCGGCGGTGGGAATGCCGGCGGCATTGGCCTTCGCTACGCTTTGCGCATCGTCGTCTGAGGCGATGACGTCGGCGCCGCCGGCAAGGAGCGCACTCGCGCTCACCAGCCCCGAGCCGCCCAGCCCGAACACGGCGACCTTTTTGCCGGCGAAGGTCGTGACCGGGATCACGACGAAGCTACCTCAGCTTCAGGGTCGAGAGCCCCGCCAGCGCCAGCACGACTGCGACGATCCAGAAGCGAATGACGATCTGCGGCTCGGTCCAGCCGAGCTGCTCGAAATGATGATGAATGGGCGCCATCTTGAAGACGCGCTTTCCGGTCAGCTTGAACGACACCACCTGGACGATGACAGAGACCGCCTCGAGCACGAACAGGCCGCCGATGACCGCGAGCACGATCTCATGCTTGGTGGCGACCGCAATCGCGCCGATCATGCCGCCGAGCGCCAGCGAGCCGGTATCGCCCATGAAGATCGAAGCGGGCGGCGCGTTGAACCAGAGAAAACCGAGGCCGGCGCCGAGCACGGCGCCGCACAGCACGGAAAGCTCGCCGGTGCCGGCCACGTAGTGGATTTGCAGATAGTCGGCGAACACCGTGTTGCCGGAGAGATAGGCGATGGCGCCGAAGCTCGCGGCGGCGATCATCACCGGCACGATGGCGAGACCGTCGAGGCCGTCGGTCAGGTTCACGGCGTTGCCGGCGCCGACGATGATGAAGATCGCGAACAGAACGTAGAACCAGCCGAGATTGACCACCAGCTCCTTGAAAAAGGGAAACACCAGCGAGGTCGAAAACGACCCACGCCCGAGCTGGACCAGCGCCACGCAGGCCACCCCGGCAATGATCGCTTCGATACCCAAGCGGACGATGCCGGGAAATTCGTTGTGGGTCTGTCGCGTGACTTTCAGGTAATCGTCGTAGAAGCCGACCAGCCCGAAGCCGAGCGTGACCCAAAGCACGACCCAGACATAGGGATTGGTGGGGTTCGCCCACAATAGCGTCGACACTACCATGCCGGAGAGAATCATCAGCCCGCCCATCGTCGGCGTGCCGGCCTTGCTGATGATGTGCGACTTCGGGCCGTCGGCGCGGATCGGTTGCCCTTTGCCTTGCAGCGATCGCAGCCGGCCGATGATCGCGGGGCCGAACAAAAAGACAAAGAGCAGCGCGGTGATGACCGCGCCGCCGGTGCGGAACGTGATGTAGCGGAAGACGTTGAGGACGGTCACTTTGTCCGACAAATCGACCAGCCAATAGAGCATCGCATCAACCTTGTACGGACGCGGTTTCGAAAGTGCCGCTTGCCAACGAGTCCTGACGCACCGACAACCGTTGCAGCGCCTTGACGATGGGCGCCATGTGCGAGCCGAGCGAGCCCTTGACCATGACGACATCGCCGGCACGGATCGCGGACAGAACTTGCGCCTCGAGCGCGGCGGAGTCCTCTGCATAGCCGCCGCGGCGGCTGGCGGGAAGAGCCTGCCACAGCGCGCGCATCAGCGGCCCACAGCAGAACACGTAATCGACCGCGTTGGCGACCACCGGCGCCAGCAGGCCGCGATGCAGCGCGCGCCCGCGCGGTCCGAGTTCGAGCATATCGCCGAGCACGGCGATCCGCCGTCCGCGCGGGCCGATCGGCGCCTGGCCGAGCAACGCCAGCGCCGCATCGACGGACGCCGGGTTGGCATTGTAGCTGTCGTCGATGACGCGCGCCGGGCCGCCGGGCAGATCGATCTCGATCGACGCGCCGCGTCCGGAAGTGGGCTTGAATTCCGCCAGCGCCAGCGCCGCCAGCGCCAGATCGGCGCCGACCAGCACGGCCGTCGCCAGCACCGCCAGCGAATTGTGGACGAGATGGCGCCCCGGCGCGCCGACCTTGTAAGTAAGCTCGGTGCCAAGAATTTGCGCCTGAACGGTCGAGCAGTCGGCATGCAACACGCTCTTGATCAGGCGCGCGTCAGCCTTTTCGTGTTCGCCGAACGACACGATGTGCGCGACGCCCGCTTCCTTGGCGCGGCGCTTGAGGTGCGCGAATTGCGAATTGTCGCGGTTGAGCACGGCGGCGCCGCCGGCTTCGAGGCCGAGAAAAATCTCCGCCTTGGCGTCGGCGATTTTCGCCAGCGAGCCGAAGAATTCGAGATGCACCGGCGCAATCGCGGTGATGATCGCGACATGCGGGCGCGCCAGCCGCGACAGCGGCTCGATCTCGCCGGCGTGATTCATTCCCATTTCCAGGACTGCATAGTGCGCACTTGCCGGACAGCGCGCGAGCGACAACGGCACGCCCCAATGATTGTTGTAGGACGCCACCGAAGCGTGGGTCTCGCCGTCCTTGCTCAGCGCGAGTCGCAACGCCTCCTTGGTTCCGGTCTTGCCGACCGAGCCGGTGACGCCGATCACCTTGGCCTGGGTGCGGGCCCGCGCCGCGGCGGCGAGAGCGCGCAACGCCGCCAGCGCGTCAGCCACGACCAATAACGGCGCGTCGGCGGCAAAGCGCGCGCGCTGCGCCTGCGCGACCACCGCAAGGCCGGCGCCGTTCTTGAGCGCGGCCTCGACAAAGTCATGACCGTCGCGGTTCTCGCCTTGGATGGCGAAGAAGGCCTCGCCCTTGCCGAGCGTGCGGCTGTCGATGGAGATGCCGGACACCGATTGCGGCAAGGCGCCCTGCCGCTCGGCGCCCATCGCGTCCGCCATCGCCTCGACGGTCCACAGCACGCGCGCGCTCATGCGGCCAGCTCCTTGAGTGCCGCGGCGACCGCCTCGTGATCGCTGAACGGCACAACCCGGTCGCCGATGATTTGGCCGGTTTCATGGCCCTTGCCGGCGATCAGCAGCACGTCGCCGGCGCGCAGCTCGGCGATTGCCGCGCGAATGGCCTCGCGCCGATCGGGAATTTCGATGGCGCCGCGCGCGGTTGCCATGATGGCGGCACGGATGGCGGCGGCATCCTCGCTGCGCGGATTGTCGTCGGTGACGATCACGCGATCCGCCTTGGCGACGCCGACGGCGCCCATCAACGGCCGCTTACCGCGGTCGCGGTCGCCGCCGGCGCCGAATACCACGACAAGCCGGCCGGTCACGGCGGGCCGCAGCGCATCGAGCGCCTTGGCGAGCGCGTCGGGCTTGTGCGCATAGTCGATGAAGACCGGCGCGCCGCGACTTAACCCGACCAGCTCGAGCCGGCCTTTGGCGCCCTCCAGGTGTTCGAGCGCCGGGAATACGGCAGCCGGATCGCTGCCGGTGGCGATGGCGATGCCCGCCGCAAGGAGCGCGTTTTCGACCTGAAACTCGCCGAGCAGCGGCAAATGCAGGCCAAAATTCTTGCCGCCATGTTCGAGCCGCAACGCCAGCGAAAATCCCTCGCGAACGGACTCGACGAGACGGATTCCGGTGCCCTTGCGGCCGACGCTCATGATCGACAGGCCGCGCGCTTTGGCGGCGGCCATGACCGCGTCCGCGTGCTCATGGTCGACATCGATGATCGCCGCACGGCCCGGTTCGAGAAGAACCTCGAACAGCCGCAGCTTGGCGGCCAAATAGGCCTCGAAGCTTTCGTGATAATCGAGGTGATCGCGGGTGAGGTTGGTGAAAGCGCCAGCGGCCAGGCGCAATCCGTCGAGCCGATATTGATCGAGCCCATGCGAGGACGCTTCGATCGCAAGGTGCGTGACGCCCTCGCCGACCAGCGCGTCGAGCGAACGATGCAGCGCCACCGGATCCGGCGTGGTCAGCGAGCCATAGGTCTCGCCGCGCGGCGAAACGATGCCGATCGTGCCGATTGAGGCGGCGCGATGGCCCAGCGCCGTCCAGATTTGACGCGTGAAAGCCGCGACCGAGGTTTTTCCGCTGGTGCCGGTGACGGCGGCGATGGTCCGCGGCTGGCGCGGACAGAGCTTGGCGGCGATCAGCGCCAGCGCGTGCCGGGCGTTACTGACCCGCACCAAAGCGACCGCATCAGATAACGGCGCATCGGGCCGCCGCTCTGCCAGGATGGCGACCGCGCCGGCAGCGATCGCCGGGCCGACGAAGCGCAGGCCGTCGGTCTTGCCGCCGGCAATCGCCACGAACAGGTCGCCGTTGTTGACCGTGCGGCTGTCCGCGCTCACGCCGCCGATGTCGAGATCGGCATGGCGTGACTCGATTTCCGCGTCGGGGGGCAGAATCTCGCGAAGCTTCATGGCGGTCCGCTTCGAGCATGATCCGGAAAGCGGTGTCGGTTTTCCGAAAAGATCATGTTCCCCAGTGTGTTAGAGCGATCATCGCTTCAGTTGAAGCGATTGCGCTCTCAACGCGCCCCGCCTTACCTGCTTTCCTTTGCCGAGGCCAGTATCAGGTGATCCGCTGTCGGCAGGTCCATGCGCGGTTCGATGCCAAGAAGCGGTGCGATGCGCGCCACCACTGCGCCGCCGACCGGCACCGCATTCCAGCCGGACGTGGTGAAGCCATGGGTTTCCGGTGTCGCCTGCGGATCGTCGATCATGATCAGAAGCACATAGCGCGGCTGATCGGCCGGCAGCACCGCCATGAAATCGGTCAGCACCTTGATCTTGGAATAGCGGCCGTTGACGACCTTGTCTGCGGTGCCGGTCTTGCCGCCGATGTAATAGCCTTTGACCTCGGCCTTCTCGGCGGTGCCCTTTTCCACGTTGAGCCGCATCAGGTAGCGCATCATCTCGCTGGTCTCGGGCTTGATGACGCGCTTGCCCAGCGCGCTCGCTTCCGCCTCCGTCCGCTTGAGAAATGTCGGCGGGATCAGGATGCCGCCGTTCATCAGCGCGGCGACCCCCATCACCGCCTGCAACGGCGCCACCGACAGGCCGTGCCCGAAGGCGATGGTGATAGTGTTGAGCTCGCCCCAGCGCTTGGGCACGATCGGCTCGGCGCTCTCCGGCAGTTCCGTGCGCAGGCGGTCGAGTTGGCCCAGTTTCTTCAGGAACGCCTTGTGCGCCTCGACGCCGACCGCGAGCGCCGCTCGCGCCGCGCCGATGTTCGACGAATAGGTGAAGATTTCCGGCACCGTGAGGATGCGATTCTGGGCGTGGAAATCATGAATGTCGAACTTGCCGAAGCGCAGCGGCATGCGCGCGTCGAACGACGATTTCAGCGTCACCTTGCCGGAATCGAGCGCCATCGCGATGGTGAACGCCTTGAAGGTCGATCCCATCTCGTAGACGCCGGTGGTCAGCCGATTGATGCGCGTCGGATCGAGCGCCTGCCGCGGATTGTTGGGGTCGTAATCCGGCTCCGACACCATGGCGACGACTTCGCCGGTGCGCACGTCGAGCACGATGCCGGCGGTCGCCAGCGCCTTGAACTTGGCGCGCGCGGCGACCAGCTCGTCGCGCAACGCATGCTGCACGCGCAGATCGACGGCAAGCTGGACCGGGGTTTGCAACCGGTCGGTGGCAAGGCCAGCCATGTGCAGCGCGGCGAGCCCGTGGCCGTCGAGCCACTTCTCCATGCCGGCAATGCCCTGGTTGTCGGTATTGACATGGCCGATCAGATGCGAGACCTCGGCACCGTTCGGGTAGCTGCGCTTGTTTTCGGCGAGGAAGCCGATGCCCGGCAGGCCCTGCCGGTAGATTTCCCGCTGCTGCTCCGGCGTGATGTCACGCTTGAGCCAGACGAAGCCGCGCTTGGAGGACAGCCGCTCGCGCAGCTCGGCGGTATCGATATCGGGCAGGTCGGCGGTGAGCAATTCGACCGCTTCGTCGACATCGATGAGCCGGCGCGGTTCGCCATAGAGCGATGGCACGCGCACGTCGGTGGCCAGAATCTCGCCGCGCCGGTCGAGGATGTCCGGACGCGCCGTCGCGATCGCGTCGCTGGCAACGACGCGGTGCACGGTACGCCCGTCCGATACGACCGCAAACATCACGAGCCGCGCGGCAATGATGGAATAAACCACGGCAAAGGCGAGAATCGCCAAGCCGACCCGCGCCCGCGCCTTGGCGCCGCGATCGACCTTGCTGCCATAGAGCAGCGCGCGCATGAGCCGCCGCCGCAAGAGTTCGCCGGGCTGCCGTAAGTCGGTGTGGGTGATCGCGGTCATCGTTCAGCGATCCGCATTTGCAGGCACTTGCGCGCCCGCTTCGCCGGCGGTTTCCGAGGGAGCGGTGGCCGGCGCCGCGACGCTTCCCGTCACCGTGTCGGGCTCCTCCAAATTCTCGATCATGACGCCGATCGGATCCTCGCTGTCGGGCTTGATGAATTGCGGCGGACGATCGGGAAGCTGATCGAGCGAATTGAATTGCGGCGGCGCCACCGGCTTGAGCTGCAGATAGCGCTTGGCGAGGGCTTCGATGCGTGCCGGATTGTCGAGCTCCCCCCACTCGGCGCGCAACGCCGCAATGCTGTCGCGCTCGCGGCGTACTTCGCTACGGATCTTGGCGAGACGTTCGGCCTGCACGGTGGAGTCGAACTTGATGCGATAGACGTAGGCCGCCGCCATCACCAGCGCGACGATTACCACGAGATTGAGGATACGCAGGATCATGCGCGCCCCCGCATCACGTCCGCGAGCGAAGGCAGCCGCGGCAACAGCGTTTCGATCGCCGCGGAGCGCGCTGCCGCATCGGTGCGCTCGGCGGCGCGGAGCTTCGCCGATCGCGCCCGCGGGTTGGCGGCGATCTCGGCTTCGTCCGGCGTTTCCGGCCGCCGCGTCAGCACGCGGAAGGTCGCTGGCGCCGATGCGATCTGCGGCCGATGGCGGGAGAATGCCGGAGCGCGGCTGCGCTCCGCCAGAAAGGTTTTGACGATGCGATCCTCGAGCGAATGGAAGGCGACGACGACGAGGCGTCCCGCCGGCTTGAGCACCCGCTCGGCGGCGGCGAGGCCGCGCGCCAATTCGGCAAGCTCGTCGTTGACGAAGATCCGCAGCGCCTGGAAAGTTCGCGTGGCGGGGTGGATCGCGCCTTCTTTGCTGTGCACGATCCGCGCAACGACGTCGGCCAGCGCCCGCGTCGTGACGATCGGGTGCGCCGCGCGGGCTTTGACGATCGCGCGCGCAATCGCCCGCGCGTGGCGCTCTTCGCCCAGCATGGCGATGATGAAGGCGAGGTCGCGCTCACCGGCGCGGGCGACGACATCGGCCGCGCTCGGGCCGTCGCGCCCCATGCGCATGTCGAGCGGTCCGTCGAGCCGGAAGGAAAATCCGCGCGCCGCCTCGTCGATCTGCATGGACGAAACGCCGAGATCGAACACGATGCCGTCGACCCCGGCAGCGCCGTGGGCCGCCGCAATGGAATCCAGCTCCGAGAAGCGCCCTTCGGCCAGCGTCAACCGGCCCCGCGCTTCTTCGACAAGCGCCGCACCCGCGGCGATTGCGGTGTCATCGCGGTCGATGCCGATCACGCGCGCGCCGGCCGTCGCCAGGATCGTGCGCGCGTAACCGCCGGCGCCGAACGTCGCATCGACATAGACGCCGCCGTCGCGAACGCCGAGCCACGTCACGGCGCGGCGGCCGAGCACGGGAATGTGACGAGCCAGTCCGCCAGCGACAGCAGAGCTGTCGCTGCTCATCATCGTTCCCGTGCTCCGAGCGGTTTTGCCGCCGCCGTCCGGGTGCCCAGCTCCGCCTTGAAGGCGCGGACCTTGTTGGTGGCCTCCGCGAGTTCCGCGCGAAAGCGGCCGGGCTCCCAGATTCGAAATTTGTGGCCGAGACCGACAAAGATGACGGCATCGGTGATCCCGGCATGCATTTTGAGCGTGTCGCTGAGTACCACGCGGCCTTCGCCGTCGATCTTCAGTGTTTCGCTGGTGCCGTAGAGCGCGAGCGAGAACTGCTCGCGTTGGTCGGAATAGGGTGCGAACTCGCTGATGAGCGCCTCGATCTCGGCGAGCAGCGCATGACCCCCGGCATCCAGCGCCGGGCGATCGAGCGCGGGATAGCAATAGAGGCCGTCGAAGCCGTCGCGCGCCAGCACCGCGCGAAATGCGGCCGGTACCGAGACACGGCCCTTGGCATCCAAACGGAGCCCGTAGTGGGACACGAACCGGTCCATCTCGGCCCTCGCGGCGCGGCTGCCCCGACCGGCGCGGCCGCTGCGTACGGCAACCCCCTGGCGTACCCACGGCGGCCAAAACTCTGCCGCCACTCGATCCGCGCATCGCAATTGGGACTAAATGGGCTATCATGGGAACATATGGGCGTCAACGCGCGGCGCGTGGCGGTTGCGCCACTCTGCTCAATTTCGATTAGTGAGGGGTAAGCTTAAGGAAAGGTTGAAGTCTTGCTGCCGACCGGACCCAAGAGCAGCATCGGCCGCCAGCGTACCGCCCGCCGCCGCTCAGGAACTGCGGGCGGGTCTAGCCGTTTGCAAGCGGGCAACGCGTTCGGCTTTTAATGGCCTTTTTTCTCGTCTCGATTTGGCCGGACGCACAAATCGACTTGTTGGCAACCCTTGTCCTAAAGTCAGCATCATGCGCCACGTGTTTCCCGCGGAGTCCTCTGTCGCTGCCGAGGTCAGGCCTTCGCCCAATCATGGCGAGCGTAAGGGCAGCCTGCGCCCCAATATGATCGTGCTGCATTACACCGGGATGCCGGACGCCGCGGCGGCGCTGGATTTGCTGTGCGCCCCTGAGAGCAAGGTGTCGGCCCACTACTTTGTGTTCGAAGACGGCCACATCGTGCAGATGGTGCAAGAAAGCCGCCGCGCCTGGCACGCCGGTGTTTCTTTCTGGGCGGGCGAAACGGACATCAATTCCTGCTCGATCGGCATCGAGATCGCCAATCCCGGTCACGACTACGGCTATCCCGACTTTCCCAAGCGCCAGATCGCGGCCGTCACCGCGCTTTGCCGCAGCATTCAGACCCGCCATACGGTACCGCCGGCGCGGGTGCTGGCGCATTCCGACATTGCGCCGGCACGCAAGCAGGACCCGGGGGAAAAATTTCCTTGGCGCACCCTCGCCGATTCAGGCGTGGGTCTTTGGGTCAAACCGGCCCCGATCACGGAAGGCGGGACCCTGTTTTCGCTCGGCGACCGCGGCGATGCGGTCGCCGCAATGCAGGAGGAGCTCAGCAAGTATGGCTACGGCATCGCCATCAGCGGGACCTACGATTCCGTCACCCAGGCCGTCGTAAGAGGCTTTCAGCGCCATTTCCGCCCGGAACGAGTCGACGGCATTGGCGATGAATCGACCCGTGCCACGTTGCGGGAACTGCTGGCCCAAAGCGGCCGGGCGCAGACCACTGTCGCCCGCGCCCCCAACCTCGACCGCCTCGCCGCCTCTTGACGGCGAAGGCGAGCCTCCCCATCCCTCTAAGTGTCAGTCGGTCGGACGGCCGCTTCGGCGAAACCGAAAGGTTGCCGGGGAGGGAAAGTCCGGGCTCCATAGACAAGCGGTGCCGGATAACATCCGGCGGGCGCGAGTCCAGGGAAAGTGCCACAGAGAACAGACCGCCGCGGCGCGTTGCGTAAACCGCGGCAAGGGTGAAAAGGTGCGGTAAGAGCGCACCGCGCCGGCGGTAACGCCGGCGGCACGGCAAACCCCACCGGGAGCAAGACCGAATAGGGACGGCACGAGACTTTTCGCGCGCAGGCGCGGAGTGCCTCAGGTCGATGTCTAGATCCGCCGTCCGGGTAGGTTGCTGGAGGCGCCGGGCAACCGGCGTCCAAGAGGAATGGCCGTCACGCATGCGGATCGTTTTCCGCATGCCATCCAGAACCCGGCTTATAGACTGACTGGCATTACTTTAGGGCGCCCGCCGGAATCCCGGCGGGCGCCCGCCAAGTTTCTGGAGCGGATTGATTGACAAGAAAAGGCGTGAGAAATCCGTGGGGGCTGCAAACTTCCGCCATGGCATGATGCAGGAAGAATCCACTGCACTGAGAATGCATCGATAAATTCATTCCAAAATATCCAAACCAAGTTGCCATGAGTAGGACGATATTCTATCTACGCCAGGCGTAAAATGCGGCCCCTCTACTCAACCGGCATGTTGCGAAACCCCACTGGGCCCGCCTATCTATGGCTCGCATGGATACGATGACCGCCCCATCACCGGCTCCGGCCCCAACGCCTGAAGCCGCCCGCTCCGCGGGCTTGATCGACGTCCGCTTGACCGCCATCGAGCCCGTCGCCCGCGACACCAACGTCTATACGTTCCAGCGGCCCGACGGCGGCCGATTGCCGCCTTATCAGCCCGGCGCCCATATCGACATTCACCTGCCCAACGGGCTCATCCGGCAATTTTCGCTGCTCAATCCCGATGCCGATCCCGAAAGCTATGTCGTCGGCATCAAGCTTGATGCCGCGAGCCGCGGCGGCTCGCGCTATATCTTCGACGAGCTGCGCGTCGGACATACGCTCAAGATCAGCGCGCCGCGCAATAATTTCCCGTTGGTCGAAAATGCCGAGCACGTCGTCCTGTTTGCCGGCGGCATCGGCATCACACCGATCTGGTGCATGGCGCAGCAGCTCGCGGCGCAAAACCGTTCGTGGAAGCTCTATTATTCATGCCGCTCGCGCGCCGACATGGCATTTCTCGCGACATTGGAAAAATTCGGGCCAGACTCCGTCGTCCACCTGCATTTCGACGAGGAGGCGGACGGCAAATTCCTCGACCTTGCCGGCGCCATTGCCGCGGCGCCGCCGAACGCGCACTTCTATTGCTGCGGGCCCAATCCGATGCTCAAGGCGTTCGAGGCGGCGGCCGCCAACCGGCCGCGCCCTCACGTCCATGTCGAGTACTTCACGCCCAAGGCGGAGGCGGCGACATCGGGCGGCTTCTGGGTGGAACTCGCCCGCTCCGGCGAGGAATATTACATCCCGGAGGGCAAGAAGATTCTCGAAGTGCTTTACGAGGCCGGAGTCGATGTCGATTATTCGTGCGAACTCGGCATCTGCGGCGAATGCGTGACCCGCGTCATCTCCGGTATCCCGGAACACCGTGATTCGGTGCTCAGCGAGGAGGAGCAGGCCGCCAACGAAAAGGTCATGATCTGCTGCGCCGGCTGCAAGAGCGAGCGGCTGGTCCTGGACATGTAGGACCTCGGGGTCCCGACCCCGGACGTGGAACCGCCAAGGGTTCCACTGCAGATCTGCAAAAACTCCCATGCAGGCCCGCTTTCGCTGGGTTGCTCTGCGGCTGCAATTACGCTAAGCCCCCGCGCGACGGGGGCAGGCTGGAGGGGGCGATGGCCGATCACGGTGAAATGGAATACGCGAGTGCAACAGGTAACGATTATCCCGCGCACGAGCAGACCTATCGCTCCTTTGTGACGTTGGTGAAGGGCGTCATTGCGGTGGTCGTTGTCATTCTCATCCTGATGGCGATTTTCCTCGCTTGATCCGCACCCGCGCATCGCGAAGCGCGGCTTGCCGCGTGTGACCGACGCGCTGGCAGACCAGGACGCTCTCAACTGGCCGCACGACGGCAGGTGTTGGAGGGGTCATGAAAGTTGCGGTTGTTGCCGAGCGTGACACGGGCGAGCCGCGCGCGACGGGCGCAGAACAAACGTACCGCAATTTCATCACCCTGATGAAGGTGACGATGGCTATCGTCGTCGCGATCGTCGTCCTGATGCCGATCTTCCTGACTTGATCTAAATCATTTTCGGCACCGCCCTTTGCCGATAATCCCATCGGCCTCGGAGGGATTATGAAGGTTGCAGTCACAGCAGAAATTGATTCGGGCGAACCGCGCGTAGCGGCGACGCCGGAAACAGTCAAAAAACTCATCGGGCTTGGCGCCGAGATTGCGGTCGAGCCGGGTGCCGGCGTGAAATCGGGAATCCTCGACGCGGACTACGCCGCCGCGGGGGCTACGGTCACCGGGGATGCCGTGAACAACGCCGACATCGTGCTCAAGGTGCGGCGGCCGCAGGCCTCGGAACTGTCGCGCTTAAAGCGCGGCGCCATCGTCATCGCCATCATGGATCCCTACGGCAACGAGGACGCGCTCCGCGCCATGGCGAATGCCGGCATTATCGCCTTTGCGATGGAGCTCATGCCGCGCATCACCCGCGCGCAGTCGATGGACGTGCTGTCCAGTCAGGCCAATCTCGCCGGCTACCGTGCGGTCATCGACGCTGCCGAAGAATATGGTCGCGCGCTGCCGATGATGATGACGGCGGCCGGCACCGTGCCGGCAGCGAAAGTGTTCATCATGGGCGTCGGTGTCGCCGGCTTGCAGGCGATCGCGACCGCGCGCCGGCTCGGTGCCATCGTCACCGCGACCGATGTGCGTCCCGCCACCAAGGAGCAGGTCGAGAGCCTGGGTGCGAAATTTCTCGCGGTCGAGGACGAAGAATTCAAGAACGCGCAGACCGCCGGCGGCTACGCCAAGGAAATGTCGAAAGAATACCTAGCCAAACAGGCCGCATTGGTCGCCGAGCACATCAAGAAACAAGACATCGTCATCACCACCGCGTTGATCCCCGGCCGTCCGGCGCCGAAGCTGGTGTCCAAGGAAATGGTCGCTTCGATGCGGCCCGGCTCGGTGATCGTCGATCTCGCGGTCGAGCGCGGCGGCAATGTCGAAGGCGCCAAGGCCAACGAGGTTGTGCAAGTCGGCCCCGCCAAAATCGTCGGTTATCTCAACGTGCCGGGGCGTCTGGCGGCTTCCGCCTCTTCGCTCTACGCGAAGAACCTGCTCACCTTCCTCGAGACCTTGATCGACAAGAAAGAGAAGAAGCTGGCAATCAATTGGGACGACGAGCTCGTCCAAGGCACCGCGCTAACCCGCGACGGCGCGATCGTGCACCCCAATTTCAAGCCCAAAGCGGCCTGAAGGAGCAGCGACAATGGATCATCTCGCGACGGCAGTCGATCCGTTCGTATTCCGCTTTTCGATTTTCGTGCTGGCGGTGTTCGTCGGCTACTACGTGGTGTGGTCGGTGACGCCGGCGCTACACACGCCACTGATGTCGGTGACCAACGCCATCTCCTCGGTGATCGTCGTCGGCGCCCTGCTTGCGGTCGGTGTCGCGCTCGTTGGCGACGACAGCGGTCCGATCTTGGCGCGCGTGCTCGGCTTCGTCGCGCTCACCTTCGCCTCGGTCAACATCTTCGGCGGCTTCCTGGTCACCCAGCGCATGCTGGCGATGTATCAAAAGAAAAAGAAATGAGCGCCGCATGAGCCCGAATCTCGTTGCACTGCTTTACCTGGTCGCCGGCGTCCTTTTCATCCAGGCGCTGCGCGGACTGTCCAGCCCGGTATCGAGCCGGCTTGGCAATCGCCTCGGAATGATCGGCATGGCGATCGCCGTGCTGACCACGCTGGGATCGCATCCTCCGGCCGATCCGGTCTCCTGGGGCCTGGTGATCGGCGGCATCGCTATCGGCGGCAGCACCGGCGCGGTGATCGCGCGGCGCGTGCCGATGACCTCGATGCCGGAACTGGTCGCCGCCTTCCACTCGCTGGTCGGCATGGCCGCGGTGCTGGTGGCGGCGGGCGCATTCTATGCGCCGGCGGCCTTCGACATCGGCACTCCCGGCCATATCCATCAGCAAAGCCTCATCGAGATGGCGCTTGGCGCGGCCATCGGCGCCATCACCTTCACCGGTTCGGTGATTGCCTTCCTCAAATTATCCGCGCGCATGAGCGGCAAGCCGATCACGCTGCCGGGCCGCCACGTCATCAATATCGCGCTGGCGCTGGCGCTGATCGTCTCCGTCTATGAGTTCTACGTCGGCCAGAGCCAGATCGCCTTCTGGCTGATCGCCGGCATCTCCTTCTTGCTCGGCGTGCTCATCATCATCCCGATCGGCGGCGCCGACATGCCGGTCGTGATCTCGATGCTCAACTCCTATTCGGGTTGGGCGGCTGCCGGCATCGGCTTCACGCTGGGTAATTCGGCGCTGATCATCACCGGCGCCTTGGTCGGTTCCTCGGGCGCGATCCTGTCCTACATCATGTGCAAGGGTATGAACCGCTCGTTCATCTCGGTCATCCTCGGCGGCTTCGGCGGCGAGGTGGCGGGGCCGGGAGCCGGCGCGGAGCAACGCCCGGTCAAGCTCGGCTCGGCCGACGACGCCGCCTACATCATGAAGAACGCGCAGAAGGTTATCATCGTGCCGGGCTACGGCATGGCGGTGGCGCAGGCACAACATGCGTTGCGCGAAATGGCGGACAAGCTGAAGGCCGAAGGCGTCGAGGTCAAATATGCCATTCATCCGGTGGCAGGCCGCATGCCCGGCCACATGAACGTGCTGCTCGCCGAAGCCAGCGTTCCCTACGACGAGGTGTTCGAGCTGGAGGACATCAATTCCGAGTTCGCCCAGGCCGACATTGCCTTCGTCATCGGCGCCAATGACGTCACCAACCCGGCCGCCGAGGAGGATAAGACCTCGCCGATCTACGGCATGCCGGTGCTGCAAGTGTGGAAGGCCGGCACCGTGATGTTCATCAAGCGCTCGCTGGCGTCGGGCTATGCCGGCATCGACAATCCGCTGTTCTACCGGCCCAACACCATGATGCTGCTTGGCGACGCCAAGAAAATGACGGAATCGATCGTCAAAGCGCTTTGATCGGGCATGAACTTTTCCGAAAGCCGGTAGCCGTCGTTCTGGATCATGCTGTAAAAGCTTGCGGAGATGGCCGACACCTCTTCGCCGAAACCGCCTCCTCCCATCCGTGCGCGACGCTGGTCGCCACCGCCATCATCGCGCGGCCGGCCCCGGCGCTACCGTTTGGCGTTCCGCCTCATCGGCATCCCTGTGCTTGCCGTCGCCGCGGTGCTGATCTACCGCGGGCTGCACGACCGCTTCGTGCTGCCCGAATGCGATTCGGGTCGCGCCAAGGACACGCTCGCCGACATCCTCAAACAGCTCAAATATCAGCCGCTGCGCTACGAACCGATCAAGACCATTTCCAGCAGCAAGGACCAGGTGGTTTGCAACGCCGTGCTGCCGCTCGCCGATGGCGCCAACCTCAACATCGACTACAGCTTTTTCTGGCAAGGCAACAACGCCGATATGAAGTATTCGATATCGCGCAGGCCGGCGCAACGCTCGGCGATCGATGCGCCCCTTCGGCAAGCGTCATGAGTCCGCTTGCGGCTTGCCATACCCTCCTGCGGTCGGCGTCTGGATGACGATAGCCTCGCCGGCGTCGATCACAGTCGCGTCGCAGCCGGCAAGTCTTTCCATGCGGCCGCCCCGGCGCCGCACCCAGTTCTCGCCGATCTGGCCGTCCTCGCCGCCGGCAAGGCCGAACGGCCGCACGCGGCGGTGGCCGGACAGGATGGTGCATTCCATTTTTTCCAGAAACCGGACGACGCGAATGATGCCGTCGCCGGCGTTCCAGCGCCCACGCCCGCCGGAATTCTTGCGGATGTGAAAGTCCTCGAGCAGGACCGGATAGCGGAATTCCAGGATTTCCGGATCGGTGAGCCGGGTGTTGGTCATATGGGTGTGCACGGCGTCGGTGCCGGGGAAACCGGGCCCCGCCGGCGAGCCGGAACAGATCGTCTCGTAATACTGATAACGGGCATTGCCGAAATTGAGATTGTTCATGGTGCCCTGCGCCGCCGCCATGGCATCGAGCGCGCCGAACAGGCAATTGGTCACCTCCTGCGAGGTTTCGACATTGCCGGCGACCACGGCTGCGGGAAATTCCGGCGACAACAGCGACTTTTTCGGAATGACGATCCGGATCGGGCGCAGGCAGCCGGCGTTCATCGGGATGTCGTCGTCGACCATGACGCGGAAGACGTAGAGCACGGCGGCGCGGGCCACCGGCTCCGGCGCATTGAAGTTGTTCGGCTGCTGCGAGCTGGTGCCGCTGAAATCCACGGTCGCCTCGCGCTGTTTCTTGTCGACCCTGATGCGCACCTTGATGACCGTGCCCTGGTCCATCTCGACGCGAAACGCACTGTCACGCAGCCGGTCGATGACGCGGCGCACGCTTTCCGCGGCGTTGTCCTGGACGTGGCGCATATAGCCGCGTGCCACCGGCAGCGTGAAGTGCCGCACCATCTTGCGCAGCTCCTGGACGCCCTTCTCGTTGGCGGCGATCTGCGCCTTGAGGTCGTTGACGTTCTGCAGCGGATTGCGCGCCGGATATTTGCCGCCGGTGAACAGCGCATAGGTCTCCTTCTCGCGGAGACGGCCGCGCTCGACCAGCTTGAAATTGTCGATGTAGATGCCTTCCTGCTCGATCGTGGTGGCATTCGGCGACATCGAGCCCGGCGATATGCCGCCGACATCGGCGTGGTGGCCGCGCGAAGCCACCCAGAAAAGAATTTTTCGCCCATCGAACACCGGCGTGCAGACGGTGATGTCGGGCAGATGCGTGCCGCCGTTGTAGGGGGCGTTGATGGCATAGACGTCGCCCGGCCGAATTTTTCCCTTGTTTTGGCGGATGACGGTCTCGACCGCGCGATCCATCGAGCCGAGATGCACCGGCATGTGCGGCGCGTTGGCGACCAGCGAGCCGTTGCCGTCGAACACCGCGCAGGAGAAATCGAGCCGCTCCTTGATGTTGACCGAATAGGCGGTGTTCTGCAGCGCCACGCCCATCTGCTCGGCGATCGACATGAAGAGATTGTTGAACACTTCGAGCATGACTGGATCAGCGTGGGTGCCGATGGCGCGCGTCCGCTTCAGTTTCGCGATCCGCCGCAGTACCAGGTGATTTTTGGCCGTCAGCTCGGCCTGCCAGCCTTGTTCGATAACGACCGTCTGGTGCGGCTCGACGATGATGGCCGGCCCCCTCACCTTCTGCCCTGGGACGAGCGTCTCGCGCGTGTAGACGGCGGCACGGTGCCATTTGCCGCCGGAGAAAAACCGCGTGCGGCGCGCCGGCGCCGCGCGCCTGGTCCGTGTCAGCTTTCGCGCTTTTTCCTTGAAGATGGCGCCGCCGCCCACCGCCTCGACCGACACCGCCTCGACGACCAGCGATTTCTTTCGGTCGATGAATCCGAATTGCGCCTTATGCGCGCGCTCGAAGCCGGCTTTCATTTTTTGCAGGGAGACCAACTTCATCTCCCCCTTGAGGGGAGGGTGAAGTTTGGCGGCTTCGACAATCAACGGCGTGTCCGTTCCCGCGTAGCGGATGTGCGCGCGCACGTGCAGCGTGATCTTGTTCGGTGCGACGCCCTGCCCGGCGACTTCCTTGACCGTGGCGGCGGCCAACCGGCGCGCCACACGTTGCAGCGTTGCCCGCGCTTTGTCGCCGAACGGCTCCTCGATCGCCTGCTGGCGGACGCTGCGGATGTCTGCAAGCCCCATCCCGTAGGCGGAGAGGAGCGATGAAAACGGATGGATCAGCACGCGCGTCATGCCGAGCGCGTCGGCAACCAGGCAGGCGTGCTGGCCGCCGGCGCCGCCGAAGCAGTTGAGCGCATAGCGCGTCACGTCATAGCCGCGCTGCACCGAGATTTTCTTGATCGCGTTGGCCATGTTCTCGACCGCGATCTTGATATAGCCGTCCGCCACCTGCTCGGGTGAGCGGCCGTCGCCGATCTCCTTGGCCAGCGCCGCAAAGGCGTCGCTTACCGCGCCGGCATCGAGCGGCTCGTTCTGTTGCGGTCCGAATATTTTCGGAAAGAAATCGGCAATGAGCTTGCCGACCATGACATTGGCATCGGTCACGGCGAGCGGGCCGCCGCGCCGGTAGCATTTCGGCCCGGGATTGGCGCCGGCGGAATCCGGGCCGACGCGAAACCGGGCGCCATCGAAGTGCAGGATCGAGCCGCCGCCGGCCGCCACGGTATGGATCAGCATCATCGGCGCGCGCATGCGCACGCCGGCGACTTCGGTCTCGAAGGCGCGCTCGTACTCGCCGGCAAAATGCGACACGTCGGTCGAGGTGCCGCCCATGTCGAAGCCGATGAGCCGCGCAAACCCGGCTTGGCGCCCGGTCTCGGCCATGCCGACGACGCCGGCCGCCGGCCCCGAGAGGATGGCGTCCTTGCCGCGGAACAGCTCCGCCGCGGTGAGCCCGCCCGACGACATCATGAACATGAGCTGCGTCCGCTCATCCGCCTCCCCGCCGTGCAATTCCCCTGCCATCTGCGCCACGTAGCGGCGCAGGATCGGCGACAGATAGCTGTCGACCACGGTGGTGTCGCCGCGCCCGACGAGCTTGATCAGCGGCGAGACTTCGTGGCTCGCCGACACCTGCTCGAAGCCCATCTCGCTCGCCAGCTCGGCGACGCGCTGTTCGTGGCTGCTGTAGCGATAGGCATGCATCAGGACCACGGCGACGGCGCGGATGCCGTCATTCTTGGCGCGGGCGAGCTCGGTACGCACCGCGTCGAGATCCAACTCGCGCTCGACCGTGCCGTCGGCGCGCACCCGCTCGTCGACCTCGACCACCCGCTCGTAGAGCATGTCCGGCTTGATGATGTGCTTCGCGAAAATCTTCGGCCGCGCCTGGTAGCCGATCCGCAGCGCGTCGCGAAAACCCTTGGTGATGAGAAGGAGCATGCGCTCGCCCTTGCGCTCGAGGAGCGCATTGGTGGCGACCGTGGTGCCCATCTTCACGGCGCCGATGCGCGCGGCCGGAATGGGCTCGCCGGGGGCAAGCCCAAGCAGGTGGCGGATGCCGGCCACCGCGGCGTCACCATAGGCTTCGGGATTTTCCGAAAGCAACTTGTGGGCGACGAGCTTGCCGTCCGGCCCGCGGCCGATCACGTCGGTAAAGGTGCCGCCGCGATCGATCCAAAACTCCCAGCTTCCGCGCATCGGGTGATTATAGTGCAGTCCGCCCGTGGCCGCGAAATAGGGAATCCGGCCGCGACGGCGAGCGGAATTATCGGTTACTTATCCCGCTGCAGGATGTCGGCGATGGTCCTGATCTCGTTGCGGGCGTATTTGGGCAGGCCGGCGCTGATCGAATCGCCGGAGTTGAACGAGGATCGTCCCATCAGCACCTGTGCCGGCACGAGGTTGCGCAGCACCGGGACTTTCTCGAATTCCTTCTTCTTGTCGAGCACGCTAGCCTCGATGGCGAGCGCCATAAAGGCGGTGACCACCGTCTTGCCTTGCTCGCTGGGGTGACCCTGGAACACGGCGAACAACTTGCCGAACTTCATGATCTGGTTGACGTAGAAAATGTTCTGTTCGAGCGCGCCGATGATCGGGGTGTCGAGCGAGGTCAACTCCGCCGCTGCGGCCTGATCGAGGTCTGCCGGCGTGAGCGCCGACAGCTCGCTCTCAAAATCGATGTAGTCGGAAACCTTCTTGGCGCTGTCACGCAGCTTGTTGACCAGCATGACGCCGATGGGAATCTTGCCTTCGAGCTTGTAACTCGACTGGATGCAAATCAGCGTTGCCCGGCCGGTACACCATTTGCGGTCCGGATTCTGGTTGCCCGTCCCCTGTTGATCCTTGAGCGGATTGACGTCGGCGGCGGCGATCGTCTTGTCCTTGATCGCCGGATCGATCTTTTCAAGAAACGGCAAGGCGACATAGCGGGAAAGATCGATCGAACCCGGCGGCCGGTCGAGAACGAAACGCGCCTGCGCCACGTACATGGTGAGCTTTTCCGGGACCGGGCCGGTGCTGGCGCCGGCGCTCGCGGTCTTGACGACGGTTGGCTCGATATAACCGGGAAACAGCGACAAAAATTTCTTCTGGATGGGCCGCGTGCGTCCCCACTCCTCGAAACTGATCAGGTTTGAGCGGCCGGCGGCGGCGCCGCCGACCTCGTCGCTGAACGCGATCGTGCCGGGCTTGAGTTGCGCGACGCTCCAGTTGGGCGCCGGACCGGCGTCCTCAATGCGAAAATCCTGCGCGCAGGCGGCGGATAACGACCCGATCAGGCCGACCAACGCGATCGCGTGCCGCATCCACATTCGAATTTCTCTCGGTCGCGCGGGCTTCAGTTGACACGTCCGCCTAAGAAATAGTCCGGGTCGCGGCGGACGCGATTGCGCGGATCGTCGGGATCGGACCACGGCGTGAACAGGCCGCGCGCCAACGGCCGCGACTGCGGCTGCGGCTGCGGCTGGCCGTCCTGGGAGGGATAATAGGACCGGCCGCCCCATGCGCTCGGCGCACCCCAGCTCCAGCGGCCCCAGCTTTGTTCGGGCGGCGCCCATTGCTGGTCCGGATTGCTCGAGGCATAGGCGTCCTCGCGGGAAACGAGCTGATACTGCGTTTCATTGAAGCGGCCATCGGGGTCGAGCCGGAAATGCTCGACAAAGCCGCGCCCGCCGTTCAAGCGATTGCCGGTCATGTAGTCGATCGGCAGGTCGATGAGTTGACGCTGCGCCTCACGCGAGGGTCCGCTGAGCGGCGTCTTGGGCGCGATGCCCTCGGCCCAGATCGCCGTCATGATCGGCTCGAAGATCGGCAGCGCCACACGCGCCCCGCTCTCGCTCGCTCCGAGCGACCGGCGCTTGCCGTCGCCATTGTCGTAGCCGACCCAGACGGCGACGGTGACATCGTTGGTGAAGCCGATGAACCAGCCGTCGACCGCATCTTCGGTCGTCCCGGTCTTCCCGGCAACATAAGGCGACAGCGATCCGATCCCCCGCGCCGTGCCGCGCGCCACGACGCCCTGCAAGATCGTCTTGAGCTGATAGAACGCGGCGGGGTCGGCCGCGCCGATCATCGGCAGCGGCGTCTTCGGATATTCATAGATGGTGCGGCCGTTTTGCTCGATCGAGTCGATGCCATGGGGCTGCGGGCGGGCGCCCTCGTTGGCGACCGCGGCATAAAATGCCGCCAGATCGATCATCCGCACCGGCTGCGCCCCGAGCACGAACGGATAGTAGCGAATGCAATCGCTGTAGATTTTCGCCGCCACTGCCGTCGCGCAAACCTCATCGAGGCTCTTTGCCGGATCAGCATCGATGCCGCCGTCGAGGAGGTGCGCGGTCACCACGTTGACCGAATTCTCCAGCCCGCGACGCAACGTGTAGACGCCGCCGGAGGCGTAGTTGGCGTTGCGCGGCGACCAGAAATCCTCTTCGCGCGCGGTACCGCCGTATTCGCGGGCGATGACGTCGCGGCCGTCGCCGCTGCCGCTGCCGATCGGCGGCAGCGTGATCGGCTGATCGGGCACGAGCGTGTTCGGCTGCAAGCCTTTTTGCAGAGCCGTGAGATAGGTGAGCGGCTTGATCGCCGAGCCGGGCTGGCGCTGCGTCTGCGAGCTGCGGTTAAGCTGGCTCAAAGGGTAGGAAAAGCTGCCGGCCATGGCGAGGATGCGGCCGGTCTTGTTCTCCAAAACCAGTGCCGCGCCTTGCACCGTCGGGCGCACGCGCAACTGCGCCTGCGCGCCGGCCGCGCCTTTGCCTTTTGTCGCCGCTTTGCCTTCCATCACGTGGACATAGACCACGTCGTACAGGCCAAGGCTGCGCCTGATCTGCCCGTTCCACACGTTCAGGGGCAGCACACGGCCGTCGGCGAGGCCGACGTGCATTGCGCCATCGCCGCGCTTGCCGCCCTTGTCCAACACGACGGCCGGCAGCCAATGGACGTCGTAGAGCGGCAGGCGGACTGCCGCGAGCGCCTGTTGCCAGGCCGGCCCGGCCGCAGCCGGCGTCCCGGCTGGCGATCCAGCCGGCTTGTCGGCGCTGAGCTTTTGTATGGCATCCGCAATATTGGCTTCGGCGCCACGGAACTGCATGCGGCCGCTGGCGATCTCGTAGTGCGCCAAGCCCTCCTGCAGCGCCGCCTCGGTGTCGCGCTGCAACGTCGCGTTGATGGTCGAGTGCACCGTGTAGGAGTCGGCGATCAGGCTCTCGACGCCGTCCGCCTTGGCTTCGCGGCCGAGGAAATCGATGAAGTGGAAGCCGGAGTCGCGATGCGGTCGCTCAAAGGCGACAAGCTTCGGCGGCGCGGTGAGCGCGCCGTCCTTCTGCTCGGCGCTGATGACGCCATCTTCCTGCATGCGGCCAAGCACGTAGGCCAGGCGCTCCTTGGCGCGATCGGGATGGCGGTCCGGATTGAAATAATTCGGGCCTTTGAGCAGACCCGCCAGCATGGCGCCTTCGGCGAGGGTGAGGTCTTTGGCCGATTTGCCGAAATAGCTGCGCGCGGCCATCTCCACGCCCCAGGAGCCGCGCCCGAGATAAGCCGAATTGAGATAGAGCTCGAGAATCTCCGGCTTGCTCATGGTGCTTTCGAGCCGCGAGGCGACGATCATCTCGCGGATCTTGCGCTCATAGGTGACGTCCTCGCCAACCAAGAGGTTCTTCACCACCTGCTGGGTGATGGTCGAGCCGCCCTGCGGCCGGCCCGGCTCGGCGAGATTGCCGATGAAGGCGCGGATGATGCCGCGCTCGTCGACGCCGTGGTGCTGGAAGAAACGCCGGTCCTCGGCGGCGACGAAAGCCTTCTGCACGAAATCGGGAATGGCGGCGAGCGGCACCCAGACGCGGCGATTGCCCGGCTCGAACACGTCGGCGAAATTTCCACCCTTGCCGTCGAGCACCACGCTCAGGCTCGGCAGTTTCCTGCCCTTCAGGCGGGTCTGGTCGGGCAGATCGGCCGCGGCGTTATTGAAAAACGCGATCACCTGGCCGAGGTCGACCACCGGATTGGCGACGCTCTCGTTCTTGCAGAACTGGCGGTAGGCGGTATTGAGGTCGGCGAAATTGATGCCGTGAAAGGCCTTGATGTCGGCGCCCAGCGCCTTCGGGTCGTCGAGCGCGGTCGCGATCAGGCTGTCGAGGTTGATCGATTCGATATCGAACGCCTGGCGCATATGGGCGCAGCCGTTGCGCAGAATTTGCACCACTTCCGCCTGATCCTGCGCCGCGTCGAAGTGCGTCTTCACCGCCTGCGGCTGGGTCATCACCTCGCTCAGCGCGAGCGCGGTCGCGAAAATCTTGACAAGGATCATGTCCATGCTGGGAACGGCGAAATAGCCCGGTTCGAGGGACGCCAGAACGAGAAACGTCGAATATAGCTATCCGATCCTTACAAAAAGACTTTTTTACGGGTCTTTTGTGCCCGGCCGCGAATGCGTTTTTGTGACGCAATCCTTTCGCGGCCACGAAAGTCGCACCGGCGTCCGGATCGATTATCTCCTTGACGGGCCAGCCCAAAACGGCGGCGCCGCCCAAGACTTGCCGTGCGATCACGTCTTGGCCGGCGCCAATCCGTCGAAATGACGGCGCTTCTGCAGCCAAGCCAGCAAGATCAGCGCCGGCACGCCGGCGAGCGCGCAGAGGACAAAGAACCAAGGCCAGCCGACGGCGTGCGCCAAGTAGCCGGTACCGAGGGCGAAAACGTTGCGCCCGAGCGCCGCGAACGCGGTCAAGAGCGCGAATTGCGTCGCCGTGTAGAGCGGGTTCTTGCACAGCGCCGAGAGGTAGGCGACGAAGATCACCGTGCCCACGGCATCGGTGAAGAACTCGATCGCGGTGGTCAGTGTCAGCATGACCAGGTTGTTGCCGACGACGGCCTGCCAGGAAAAAGCCAGGATCATGAGCGTTTGCAGGAGGCCGCCGATCCACAGGCTGGCCGACAGCGGCAGCGCGCGCGCCACCAGGCCGCCGGCAAAACCGCCGAGCACGGCGACGATGAATCCGACGCCATTGCGGATGGTCGCGAGCTGAGTCAGCGAAAATCCGAGATCGAGCACGAACGGCGTCAGCAACGCAAACGCCAGCGCGTCGGCGATCTTGAACAGCGCCACGAACGCCAGCACCGCCAGCGCTAGGTCGCGCGACAGGAAATCGCGGAAACTGTCGAGCGCCGACCAGAACGCGCGCTTGAGCGAATTGCGGTGGCCCGGCAGGGCATGGTCGGCTTCCGCCGCCGCCGAACTCTCGGGCTCGGTCGCCAGCAACGTCGCGATAACGCCGATGAGAATGAGCGCGGTCATAACGATGTAGGATGCGGTCCACGCGGTCCGGTCGCCGAGCTTGGCCTGGAACGCGGTCACCAAGAACAAGGCGCCGGCCCCCGAAATCAGCGCGCCGACCCGATAGGCGGCCACATAGGACGCCATGCCGGCGGCCTGCTCATTTTCCGGCAGGCTTTCCACCCGGAAGGCATCGACCACGATGTCCTGGGTCGCCGAAGCGGTGGCGACGATGAGGGCAGCGATCGCGACGATGAAGGCGGAGACGGCCGGATCGCACAGGCCGAGGAACACGATCGCGGCCATCAGCCAAGCTTGCGAGAACAACAACCAGGCGCGGCGCCGGCCCAAAAGCTTCGACAGCACCGGCAGGTCGAGCGCGTCGACCAGCGGCGCCCACAAGAATTTAATGTTGTAGGGCACGGCCACGGCCGCGAACAGACCGATGGTCTTGATGTCGATGCCGCTCTGCTTCATCCAGGCCTGCAGCGTCGAGCCGATCAGCACGATCGGCAGTCCGCTCGAGAAGCCGAGCAGCAGCACGACCAGCACTCGCCGTTGCAGATAAACCGCGAGCGTGTCGGCGATGGATGTGCGGGCGGGTGCGGGATCGGTCGTGGCGTTGGGCGTCGCGATCATGCGCTATGTACCGGCTCGAACAACGCCGTCTAGCCTTGCGGGAGAAGGGTCAAGCTACTCCCCCGCCTCTAATTTGCGCAGCAGCGGTGCTTGAATGACATTCGGACTCGTCAGGGCCTCGGCGCCGACTTCGACCTGTTGAATGCGCTCGCCGTGGGCCTCGATCTTCTCGATCGAGATGATGGCTTGCCGGATATCTTCGTTTGATTGATTGAAATGGGTCTGCAGCTTGCGGACGCGATCGCCAAGCAAGCCCACGTCCTTGACCAGACGGCCGACTTCGTCGCGAATCTGGTCGGCGGCCTCGCGCATGCGGGCATCCTTCTGGATTTGCTGCACCAGCGCGACGGCGAGCATGAGCAGCGATGGCGAGACGATGACGACCTTGGCGCGGTAGGCCTTCTGCACCAGATCGTCGAAACCGTCGCAAACTTCGGCGTAGACCGACTCCGACGGCACAAACATCAATGCCAGCTCCTGCGTCTCGCCCGGAATCAGGTACTTCTCCGCGATGTCGCCGACATGCTTGCCGACGTCGGCGCGCAACCGCTGCGCCGCGGCCTTGCGCTCGTCGTCGGACTTGGCGTCGCGATAGGCGGTGACGCCTTCGAGCGGGAACTTGGCGTCGATTACCAGCGGACGTTTGTCGGGCATGAACACGCAGCAGTCGGGGCGCGTGCGGTTCGATAGCGTGTGTTGGAAGGCGTAAGCGCCCTTCGGCAGGCTGTCCTGGACGATCGCCTCCATGCGCCACTGCCCGAACGCGCCGCGCGACTGCTTGTTGGCGAGCACGCCCTGCAGCGACGTCACCTGGGTGGCGAGTTCGGTGATGTTCTTTTGCGCGCGGTCGATGACGGCGAGCCGCTCGTTGAGTTTTTGCAGATTCTCGTGGGTGCTCTGCTTGGTCTTTTCCAGGGAATCACCGAGCCGATGCGAGACCGAATCGAGACGCTCATTGACGGTGTGCGCCAGCTGGGACTGGCCCTTGGCGAGCAAGCCGATCATAGCTTCGAGCCGCGCCGCCGCGTCGGATTGCGCGCGGCTCAGCTCGGCCATCACCGCGTCCTCCGCTTGCGCGGGCTTGCGGGCGCGCCAGAGCACAAACGCCATCGCGGCGAGCGCGGCGCAGGCGACGAGGATGGCAGCGATGGCGATCTCGGTCATGCCCTGCTTCTACGCGATTCGCCGAGGCAAGCGGCGAAGGTTCTAGAACAAAGCGGGAACGCTTATATCGCAGATGAGCCCAACCGCGCAACGGATGGCGCGCATTGACCGCGCTTTATGCACCGCTTACATCGCCGCGCATGGCTTCGCGCGAGATCATCAAGCTTCCCGACAAGCGGCTGCGGCTCGTTTCCGAGCCGGTCAAGCGCATCGACGCCGGCATCCGCAAGCTGGTCGAGGACATGTTCGAGACGATGTACGCGGCGCCCGGCATCGGGCTTGCCGCGATCCAGGTCGGCGTCGGCAAGCGCCTCTTCACTGCGGACTTGTCGAAAAAAGAAGAGGCGCGCGAGCCGCAGGTCTTCATCAATCCGGAAATCGTCTGGGCGTCGGACGAGAAGGCGATCCACGAGGAGGGCTGTCTGTCGATCCCGGAATATTACGAGGACGTCGAGCGGCCGGTGCAGGTCAAGGTCAAATATCTCGACCTCGACGGCAAGGCACACGAAATCGAGGCCGACGGCTTGCTGGCCAGGTGTGTTCAGCACGAGATCGACCACATCAATGGCGTGCTGTTCATCGACCATCTCTCCAAGCTCAAGCGCGACCGCGTCATCAAGAAGTTCAGCAAAGCGGCGAAGGCGGCGAAGAAGGAGGAGGCGTGATTGGCGCTCCGCCTCGTCTTCATGGGTACGCCCGACTTCGCCGTGCCCACGCTCCTTGAGATTGTCGGCACCGGACACGAGGTCGTGGCGGTCTATACCCGCGCGCCGCAGCCGGCCGGACGCGGAATGGCGGAACGGCCGAGCCCGGTCGCGCGCGAGGCGGAGCAGCAGAAAATCCCGATCTCCACGCCGAAAACGCTACGCGGCGGCGATGCCGCGACCGCCATGCGCGCCCATGGCGCCGATGCCGCCGTCGTCGTTGCCTACGGAGTGATTTTGCCGAAGCCGATCCTCGACGCTTTTCCGCTCGGCTGTTTCAACCTGCACGCCTCGCTGTTGCCGCGCTGGCGCGGCGCGGCGCCGATCGAGCGCGCGATCACGGCCGGCGACCACGAGACCGGCGTCATGGTGATGAAGATGGAGGAAGGTCTCGACACCGGGCCGATCGCGATGGAGCGGCGCGTGCCGATCGGTCCCGATGCCACCGCCGGCGAATTGCACGACGAGTTGGCGCGGCTTGGCGCCGAACTCATGCCGGTCGCGCTCGCCGCGCTGGAACGCGGCACGCTGCAATTGACGCCGCAGCCCGCCGTCGGCGCGACTTACGCCAACAAGATCGACAAGGCCGAGACCCGCATCGACTGGACCAAGCCCTGGCAGCAGGTCCATGACCATTGCCGCGGGCTGTCGCCATTTCCCGGCGCCTGGTTCGAGCTGGCCGGCGCCGGCCGTGTCAAAGTTTTGCGCACGATGAAGGGCGACGGCAGCGGCAAACCCGGACAAGTGCTCGACGACCGGCTGACGGTCGCCTGCGGCGAGGGCTCGGTGCGGATCGTCGAACTGCAGCGCGCCGGGCGGCAGCCGATGTCGGCGGAGGAATTCTTGCGCGGCATGCCGCTCCCACGCGGAACCGTCCTGAGTTGACGCATCCAGCCGGCGCGCGCAGGTGAAGCGGCATGCCCCGCTACAAGCTCACCATCGAATATGACGGCACGCCGTTTGTCGGCTGGCAGGTGCAGGATAACGGCGCCTCGGTGCAGGGCGTCCTCGCGGAGGCGATCGCGGCCTTCACCGGCGAGCGCGTCGTCGTTGCCGGCGCCGGACGCACCGATGCCGGCGTCCACGCGCTCGGCCAGGTGGCGCATATCGACCTCGCCAAGGATTGGGACGGCGACACCGTGCGCGATGCGACGAATTTCCACCTGCGCCCGCGGCCGATTGCCGTGCTCACGGCGGAGCAAGTCGCCGAAAATTTCGATGCGCGCTTTTCGGCGATCAAGCGCCATTACCTCTACCGCATCGTCAATCGCCGCGCCGACCTCGCGCTCGACCAGAACCGCGCCTGGCGCGTGCCGCGCCCGCTCGATGGCGACGCGATGCATGCCGCCGCGCAAAGTCTCGTCGGCCGGCACGACTTCACGACTTTCCGTGCGGCGGAGTGCCAGGCGAAGTCGCCGGTGAAGACGCTCGATCGCCTCGACGTTAGGCGCAACGGCGACCAGGTGCATGTCAGTGCTTCGGCGCGCTCGTTCCTGCACCATCAGGTGCGCTCGATGGTCGGCTCGCTGGTGCATGTCGGCGAGGACAAATGGAGCGCCGAGGATCTCGCCGCCGCGCTGGCCGCCCGCGACCGCACGCGCTGCGGCCAGGTCGCCCCGCCGCAGGGGCTTTATCTGGTGCGGGTGGAGTACGATCAGCCGAAATAGCGCTCGATAATGCGACGGTAGATTGACGTCAGCGCGACGAGGTCGGCAACCGGGGCGCATTCGTCGACCTGGTGCATGGTCGCTCCGACCAGGCCGAATTCGAGCACCGGGCAATAATCCTTGATGAAGCGCGCGTCCGAGGTGCCGCCGGTGGTCGAGAGCTTGGGCTTCCTCCCGGTCACCTCGGCGATGGCGGCGGCGGCGAGATCGGTGAACGGGCCGGGCTTGGTGACAAAAACCTCCGCGTTCGAGGGCTGCCATTCGAACGAATAATGCACGCGGCCCGCGGCTGCGGTCTGCGCGCGGCGCTCGATCAGCGCTTTCAGCGCGGTCTGGCTGTGATGGTCGTTGTAGCGGATGTTGAAGCGGCCCCGCGCCTCGCCGGGAATCATATTGACGGTTTGGTTGCCGACATCGACCGAGGTGAATTCGAGGTGCGACGGATCGAACTGCTCGCTGCCCTCGTCGAGCGGCGCCTGCAGCGCGGCGATCAGCGTCATCAGGCCGCGGATCGGATTGTCGGCGCGATCGGGATAGGCGACGTGGCCCTGGCGGCCGGTCACGATCAGCGTGCCGTTGAGCGAGCCGCGCCGGCCGGCCTTGATGGTGTCGCCGAGCATCTCGATGTTGCTCGGCTCGCCGAGGATGCAGTGATCGAATTTTTCGCCGCGTTCCGCCGCCCAGTGCAGAAGCTTGATGGTGCCGTTGACCGCGACGCCTTCCTCGTCGCCGGTGATCAGCAACGAGATCGAGCCGTTCTTTGGCTTGCCGCCGTTGGCGGCAAGATGGTCGAGCGCCGCCGCGGCGAAGCAGGCAATGGCGCCCTTCATGTCGACGGCGCCGCGGCCGTAAAGCTGATCACCCGCGACCTCGCCGGCGAACGGCGGATGCTGCCAGACCGCGTCGTCGCCCGGCGGCACCACGTCGGTATGGCCGGCAAACACCAGATTGGGTTGTTTGTCGCCGATGCGCGCGAACAGGTTCTCGACCGGCGCGGTGCCGGGCTCGGCAAACGTCATGCGGTGAACGGTAAATCCCGCTTTCGCGAGCAGCGCTTGCAGATAGGCGAGCGCCCCACCCTCCTCCGGCGTGACTGACCGGCAGCGGATGAGATCGCGAGCGATGGCAACGGGATCGGCAGTCATGTTGGATTCACCTGCTGGCGCCGAAACTCCACCGCGATCAGGCGGTGGCGAGAGGGTCAGGACCATACGGGTTAGCGCCAGGCCTACCCTTGCGAAAGCCAAGCTCGACGAGCAGGGCAAGGCTAACAATTCCCAACAACAACGTCACTGCAAATGAAACGATATCCATGGATGAAAACAGGTTCTGCGATGGGTATCTTTGCAGCCACCCAAATTGGATAAGTGCAAGGCGCACGATTACAACTACGTAAAAAGTGGCGATGACCCAAAACGGGATATTCCGATCATGGCCCCGCTTCACGTCAATCACAAACTTGGGGTAGATAAAAGCTATTATGACAACTTCGATCCACCAGTCGGCTATGGATAAAGCCACGGTCAACGCCACGGAAATGAGAATAACAACAAACTCGATGGCAACCACCGCAAGCGACATGAGCCAAAATGTCTTTCGACCAATGCGCCCGTCAAGATTGCTGAAAAAACGAATCCACCGCATCGTGGCCCTCGAATTCGGCGTCCGGAAAGACCGACACCAAACCCAAGTCTCCACGTAAGGTTGCGCGCGTCAACTCTTGGCCAGCGGGTCGGGCCCGTATTGGTTCGGGCCGACCGTGCCGCGGCGAAAGCCGAGCTCGACCAAGAGCGCGAGGCCGACCACCGTGAACGGCACCGCGATCGCCAGCGACACCATGCTCGGCTCGTCGTCGGTGCCGGCCCAGCCCAAGACCGTGAGCAGATCGAGCAATGCGCCGGCGCCGAAGAAGACCCCAAGCAGCCAAACCGGCAAATTGCGGTCATGGCCGCGCTTCACGGCGATCGCGAATTCCGGATAGGTGAAGGCGAGATCGACGATGGCGCCCAACCGATCGCCCTCGATCTGATTGGCGATGAGATGGCCGACGATCTCGGCCGCCGCCACCACGCCCATCGCGATCCAGAACGTCTGGCGGCCGATGCGGCCGTGAAAGCCGTTGAGAAGATAGGCCCAATCCATCGACACAATCGGATTTCAATCCCGCAGCAGTTCGTTGATGCTGGTCTTGGCGCGAGTCTGCTCGTCGACCCGCTTGACGATGACGGCGCAGGACAGACTTGGGTCCGGTTCGCCACGCTGGTTCGGCTTGCCGGGCAGGCTGCCCGGCACCACCACCGAATAGGCCGGCACCTCGCCCTGGAAAATTTCGCCGCTGGCGCGGTCGACGATCTTGGTCGAGGCGCCGATGAAGACGCCCATCGACAGCACCGCGCCCTCGCGCAAGATGACGCCCTCGGCGACTTCCGAGCGCGCGCCGATGAAGCAATTGTCCTCGATGATCACCGGACTGGCCTGCAACGGCTCGAGCACGCCGCCGATGCCGGCGCCACCGGAGATATGGCAGTTCTTGCCGATCTGCGCGCAGGACCCGACGGTCGCCCAGGTGTCGATCATGGTGCCGCGATCGACATAGGCCCCAAGATTGACGAAGGACGGCATCAGGACCACGCTCGGCGCGATATAGGCGGAGCGGCGCACCACGCAGCCCGGCACGGCGCGAAAACCGGCGGCGCGGAAATGACTGTCGCCCCAACCGTCGAACTTCGACGGAATCTTGTCCCACCAGGCCGCCCGGCCCGGCCCGCCGGGGATCACGCTCATGTCGTTGAGGCGAAACGACAGCAGCACCGCCTTCTTGAGCCATTGATTGACGCGCCAGGAGCCGTCGGCCGCCTTTTCCGCCACGCGCGCCTCACCGCGGTCCAAGAGATCGAGCGCGCCTTCGACCGCCTCGCGCACGGCGCCCTTCGTCGCCGGACCGATCTCCTCGCGCCGCTCGAAGGCGGCGTCGATGGTCTCTGCGAGCGTCTTGTTCCGGGTCTCGTTTCCGGGCTTGGCGAGGTCGGCTGTCGACATGAAGCGGATTCCCTGCTGGCGCGGTTTGTCGGAGCGCGCATCGGCGATGTCAAGCGCGCCACTTCATTCCGGCCGAGCGAAGCGAGAGCCGGAATCCATAATCACGAAATGCCGAGACTATGCGCGGCGCCTGTTCTGCCAGTTTCGCGGATATGGATGCCGGGCTCGCGGCTTCGCCGCGCCCCGGAATGAAGGCCTTTAGCCTTCGCGCCGACCCACAACGCCGCGCAAAAATTCGGCGAGGTCGTCGGTGACGTGATCGACGTGGGGTGCGTCGCGGCCGGCGAGTTCCCACTCCTCGCGAAAAACCTCGCGGGTGCCGGTGGGCACTACCAGCACGGTGGTCATGCCGAGCGCGTGCGGCACTTCGAGATTGCGGGCGAGGTCCTCGAAAATCGCGGCCTTGGTCGGATCGACGCGGTGACGAGCGAGGAAGCGGTCATAGACCTGCGGCCGGGGTTTTGGCTCCAGCTCGGCGGCGGCGATATCGAAGACATCCTCGAAGTGCTGCTCGATTTCGAGCCGCCGCATCACCGCTTCGGCGTGCCGGCGCGTGCCGTTGGTGAGAACGAGCTTGCGGCCCGGCAGCTTGGCGATCGCCGCGCCGAGCGCCGGGTCAGGCATCAGCGGCGAGTGATCGATCTCATGCACGACTTCGAGGAATTTGTCCGGGTCGAGGCCGTGCTCCTCCATCAATCCGCGCAGCGTCGTGCCATAGCGCCGGTAATAATCCTTCTGCACTCGGAACGCTTCCTCGTGGGTGACCCGGAGGAAGCCGACGATGTAATCGCGGATGCGCTCGTCGACCTGCTGCCAGAGATTGAGGTGATGCGGATAGAGCGTGTTGTCGAGATCGAAGACCCAGGTCTCGACCGCATCGAAGCCGCGGAGGCTGCGCTCGTTCATTTCCGGCGACTCGTTGTTGCCACACTTGCCGGCGAGGGCTTTGCGCCGCGCCGAATCAGTTTTAGCAAGTGGCGAGCCGGGGGCAATCGATGCGCAGAGTGTTACGCAAGTCCGTTCCATTCGTGCAGGCGGCGCTCATCGGCACGCTCACCGCCGCGGCGCTCGCCGGCGTCGCGATACTGATTTCCCATTCCTGACTTGCTGTGCCGGCCGGCGGCGCGCCGCCGCCAGCCGTTCAGCTCGCCTCCCGCCACGACGCCGCCGGAAGCAGTCCCTTGAGCGCGCCATCATGCAAGCGCACCGGGTCGCGCTCGCCATCCATGGCAAGCCGCAACACCGAACGGGCAAGCTCGTCAGGCCGCACTGTCCTGTTGCCGACCGCCTTGAGCGTCAGCCACGCCTCGTCAAAGGCCGTCTCCAGGATGACGAGCGTCTGGGGATCGAAGGAAGAATTGTGGAACCCGCGCATGGTCCGCCCTCACCGCGATTCTACGGACATGGGTTTGCCGATTGAGCAAGCTTCGGCGTCAAGTTGGTCGAGTTTGTGACGTACGGCATTTATTGCAAATGACACTAAGTCGCGCCCGCCATTCGTTAATGAACAGACCAGCCCGCGCTAGCCATGCGTCCAACGCTTAACATGAAGGCGCGTCACGCCATCGTCATCTCCAGACTTGGAACGCCACCAGGGCGGCGAGCATGAGGCCGCTGCCGACCGCCTGCAGCGGGGTGATCACCTCGCCGAGCGCGATGGCGCTGAGCACCAGCGCCGTCAATGGCTCGAGATTCATGACCAGCGCGGTGCGAAACGGACCGATGCGGACCGTCGAGATGAACACGAACAGGATACCGGCAGTCGTGGCGAAGCTGACAGCGATCAAGGCCGCCCAGCCGGCATCGGTCTGCGGCGGTTTCCAGGTCTGGGTGACCGCCGACGCCACGACGAACAGTACGAGCTGCGCGACCACCGAGTACCACGTCGTCAGCCGCGCATCGGCACCGACGAGGAATGCCCGCGTGACAATGAGCACGCCGGTGCGGCAGCACGCCGCGCCGAGCCCATAGGCGACCCCGGCGAGCGCCAGGCCGGCCGGATGCGCGCCGATCATGATCGCCAGCCCGCAAAACGCCACGACCGCGCAGGCGGCGCCCTGCCAGCGCAATCGCTCAAGGCCGGTTGCCGAAGCAACCAGCCCGGTCAGCAGTGGATAGGCGAAATAGGTGAGGACCGCGGTCGGCACGTCGATCGCTTCGATCGCCTTGAACAGACAGAAGATCAGCCCCGCGAACAACACGCCGACGCCGAGCGATATCCCGCGCACGCGCGCGTCGGCGCGCGGCTTCGGGCCGAGGCGAAGCCATGTCGCCACGAACGCGAGACCGACCACGCTGCGAAACGACAGCATGGTGAGCACGTCGCAGCGGGCCGCGATGATGACCTTGGCGAGCACGTCGGAGATACCGAGCGCGATCGCCGCGGTAAGCCCGGGCGCAGCGGGAAGGACGAAGCGAAAAGCCAAGGGCGGGGCACGCTTTTAGGAGACAGTGCCTGACGCAATACGCGGCGGCGGCGTGCGCCGCAACCCGGAACGCCGACTAATACGCTTGCTTCCGATCGGCCGCCGCAAGCGGAGCCGGCGCCGCGCGCTGCGCCAAGCGCTCCTTGAGCAGCCGCGCGGCGCGGCCGAACGGAGCGATCAGTTCGCCCCGGATCGTGTGCGCGTGCTCCCGATCCGGCTCGACGCCGAATTCAAGCTTTTCCGAATGCCGCGCGGGAATATACAGGGTGCCGAAAATCCAGTCCCACAGCGCCAGACAGCTTCCCAGATTTTTGTTGAAGTGGGCGGGATTTCTGGAGTGATGAATCTGATGATGCGCGGGGCTCATGAACAGACGGCCCAGCCATCCGGTGAATGAGATCCACAACTGCGTATGCTGCAGGTGAACGTAGAAATAGATGAAAAAGACGAGAATGATGTTGGTTTCCGACAGGCCGTATTGCGGCGCGCTCTGGCCGAGCAGGTAATCGCCGAGGCCATTCGCCAGCCCGGTGAACACGGCGAGAATATTGGAGAATATGCACATGTAGACCGGGTGGACGCGAAAGTTCGTCAACGGCGTCAACACCGTCGCGGAGTGGTGAACTTTATGGAATTCCCAGAGGAACGGTATCCGGTGGGACAGATAGTGATTGAGCCAGTAGCCGAGCTCGTAGGCCAGGAACAGCATGACGGTGATGACTGTTCGGGAGACGAAGACCGGCAGCGAGGTCGGCTGAACTGGACCAAACGCTGCGACCAGCAGATCGACCACGGCGCGACTGATTACGTCGTAGGAAAGCACGGCCCAGCCAAGGAGAAGTCCGAAGACGAACAGGTTGAAATAGAAATAGCCGAGGTCCGCGAAGCTCGACCGGCTGAGCACGATGCGTTTGGGGAAAAGCGCCCGCATGAGCGGCCGCAGGCGAATGCGCCGTCCTTTCCTGTAGCGCCGCACCGCAAGCGCCAGGAATGCGATGAACAGCGCCGTGAACAGCGAGGCGAGCGAGACCTGCGAGCCCGGCGCCAAGAAGGCTTTGCCCAGCTGACCGAAAAAATACGAGATGCCCGGCGATAGGTCCAAACGCGCCTCCGCAGCGTCCGAGGAGACGAACTGTTACCCGGCCATTGGTAAAGGTGGCGTTGTCCTGCTTCGGCAATGGCCGTTAACCGCGCGTAAAGCGCGTTTCGCGCAGCGCGGCCGCTAAGCTGTATCAGTTGTGAATGAGCGTCCCGGCGCCGAGTTCGGTGAACAATTCGAGCAGCACGGCATGCGGCACCTTGCCGTCGAGGATGACCACGCCCTCGACGCCGCGCTCCAGCGCATCGATGCAGGTCTCGACTTTCGGGATCATGCCGCCGGAAATGGTGCCATCGGCGATCAGCCGGCGCGCATCATCGGCGGACAATTGTTTGATGAGATGCCCCGATTTGTCGAGCACGCCGGGCACGTCGGTGAGCAGCAGCAGGCGCTTGGCCTTGAGCGCGCCGGCGATGGCGCCGGCGAAAGTGTCGGCATTGACGTTGTAGGTGCCGCCGTTCGGCGCCGCGGCGACCGGTGCCAGCACGGGAATAAGCTCGCGGCCGAGAATCTGCGTCAGCACGGTCACGTCAACCTTGTCCGGCTCGCCGACGAATCCGAGATCCACCAGCTTCTCGATGTTGGAATCGGGATCGACCACGGTGCGCGTCAGCTTGCGCGCGATCACCATGTTGCCGTCCTTGCCGCACAACCCGACCGCCTTGCCGCCGGCCTCGTTGATGTAGCCGACCATTTGCTTGTTGATCGAGCCGGCGAGCACCATCTCGACGATTTCGAGCGTCTTAGCGTCGGTGATGCGCAGCCCCGCCGCGTATTGGGCCTGGACGCCGACCTTCTTGAGCATGGCCTCGATCTGCGGTCCGCCGCCATGCACGACGATCGGATTGATCGCCGTCTGCTCCAAGAGAACGATGTCGCGGGCGAATTCGCGGGCCAAACTCTCCTCACCCATGGCGTGGCCGCCGTATTTGATGACGATGGTTTCCTCGTCGTAGCGCTGCATGTACGGCAGCGCCTCGGACAGCACGCGGGCAATGTCGTGGTCTGAAATACTCATGGAGCCGCTCAGGCAGGATGGAACGCCGGATCGAAGACGCTGCCTTGTAGCGGGCTCCGCAACGCGGCGAAAGGTCCAATTGCGGTGCCCCCGATCGGGTTAACGCGCTCGCAATCCGAGGACCGGCGAGGCGGACACCGCTTCGGCCCCTCAGGTGCGTTCGCGAAGGAGGCGCGCAATGGCGGCGCGCAGGGCGGGGATGCCGGCGCCGGTGCGAGCAGAGGTGGCAATGAGGTCGGGAAACGCTGCCGGCCGGTTCCGCATGGCTGCCTTCACGGATTCGCTGCGTTCGGCAAGCTCGGCTTCGCTCACCTGATCGCATTTCGTCAGCACGATCTCGTGGCTGACCGCGGCTTGGCCGAGCGTGTCGAGAATCGCCTCGTCGACGGTTTTCAGGCCGTGGCGCGCGTCGATCAAGAGATAGACGCGGGCGAGGGAGGAGCGTCCGTGCAGATAATCGTGGATGAGCCTGGTCCACGCCTTGACCTTGCTCTTTGCCGCCGCCGCATAGCCGTAGCCGGGCAGGTCGACCAGAACCAGCCGATCGGGGCCGCCGAAAAAGATCAGCTCTTGCGTGCGGCCCGGCGTATGTGAGGTCCGCGCCAGCGCGCGGCGGCCGGTGAGTGCATTGATCAGGCTCGATTTTCCGACATTGGAGCGGCCGGCGAACGCGATCTCCAGTCCGCCCGGGCGCGGCAGCGAGGCGACGGAGCTTGCAGCCGAGAGAAACGTCCACTCGCTGCCGAACAACCGGCGCCCGTCGTCGATTTCAGCGCGGGAAAAATCGGTCACGGTGCTCATCGACCGACCGGTATCACGGGCCCGCTGCCCCGCATAATTCTCATCCGCGCGCGAAACTCCGGCGGGCGTGAAACCTCAGACCTTCCGCCGATTTCCGCAACGCTGACTGAAAATGAAGAAGGGGGACTTTGTCCCCCTCTGGCAGCCAAGCCCGGACGTGCCGGTCGAAAAGCGAAGCTATTCAGGCAACCGTCGCGCCGCGATCGTCCGTTTTGATCACGACCGGGGCGTAAGCCGGATTCTTGGCATCCCCCTGGTAGCGGACGGCAGCCGCCACCGCCGAAATTCCGATTTGCCCGTAGCAGAGCTGCAGCGCCAGATTTTCGTCGGAGACCCTACGAGCCGCGCGCTGATTGGCAGTATTCTTGGCCGTATCGGCCGTAATGTCGTTCATTTCTCGAACCCCATTCGCATTCTCATGAGCGATGCCGCGGTCGTAAGCGATGAGTGCGGCGGAAATGGGCGACAAATCGTCCGCAGGCGTGACATTCCCACCGCGATCGCGGCGGCGCACACCTGACATCAAGCGTGGTAAACCCTTGGTCAATTTGTGCTAAGCATACTGCTCGCCTCGTGGCAGATACGTGAAAATTGGCTTAAGGAGTGCGACATTCTTGCAACAATTGCCGCCGACTTCAGTCCCGCATGTTTGGACCGCTGGCATGATCGAGCTGATTTCGGTATGGGGTTTCCGGGGAATCTCTGGGGGTCAATCCACGGCTGGGACGGAGAGTAGGCAAGTTATGACAATGCGTGCGCTGGCATTTGTAATTGTCGCTGTGACGCTCGGCGGCTGCATGCAGGGGACGATCGAGCCTGCGACCCAGGCCGGGTGGAAGCCGCGCGACAAAGAGTTGATGTCCAATCTGCCGTACAATCAGGCGGCCATTCCCGACACCTACCAGCGGCACATCGTCGATTATCACCGCAAGGAAGCCCCCGGCACCGTCGTCGTCGATACCGACAACAAGTTTCTCTACTACGTGCTGCCCAACGGCAAAGCCATCCGCTACGGCATCGCCGTCGGCGAAGAGGCGATGGCGTGGAGCGGCATCGCCAAGATCGGCCGTCTGGAAGAATGGCCGGCCTGGGTGCCGACTCCCAGCGAGCAGACCCGGCTCGGACCGCTGCCGGCCTTCGTCACCGGCGGCCCGCATAATCCGCTGGGCGCGCGCGGCATGTATCTCTATTCCGGGAACAAGGACACCCTGTACCGCATCCACGGCACCAACCAGCCGGAATATATCGGCACCGCCATTTCGTCCGGCTGCATCCGCATGACCAACGAAGACTCGATCGACCTCTACAATCGCGTCAAGCTTGGCACCGTGGTCGTGGTGCTCGGGCCGCACCAAGGCGACTCGCCGTTCAGCGCGCACATGGCGCTCGGCACCGGGTCCAGCACCAACTGAGCCTCCGCCTGGCGACGGGCTGAAAATTGCCAAGGGCACCGACTTTGGTCGGCGCCTTTTTGTTATGCCTGCGCCAGATGCTCGCGCGTGACCCAATCGAGCGTCTTGTCGAGCGCGCGCGTGAGCCGGTCGAACAGGTCGTCGATTTCCGCGGCGCTGATGACAAGCGGCGGCGACAGCGTCAGCACGTCGCCCAGCACCGAACGCACGATCAAGCCTTCCTGCTCGGCGAGGCGCACGGCGCCGGGACCGACCCCCTGTTGCGGAAGGAACGAACGCTTGCTGGTCTTGTCGGCGACAAGTTCGACGCCGCCGATGAGGCCGACCCCGCGGGCTTCGCCGACCAGCGGATGCTGGCCGAGCGCTTGCAGCCGCGCCTGGAATTTCGGCGCGCGTTCCGCGGCTTTTTCGAAAATACGCTCGCGGGCGTAAATCTCGAGCGTCTTCACGGCGACCGCCGCGGAAACCGGATGGCCGCCATAGGTGAAGCCGTGACCAAATACGCCGATCTTTTTGCTCTCGACGAGCAGCGCCTGATACACGTTCTCCGGGATCATGACCCCGGCGATGGGAAGGTAAGCCGACGACAGCGCCTTGGCGATCGAGATGGAGTGCGGCTTGAAGCCGAGCTTCTGACAGCCGAACGCGGTGCCGAGCCGCCCGAAGCCGCAGATCACCTCGTCGCTGATCATGAACACGTCGTGCTTGGCGCAGACCGGCATGATCTTCTCGAAGTAAGTGCGCGGCGGCACGATGACGCCGCCCGCCCCCATCACCGGCTCGGCGATGAACGCCGCGACCGTGTCCGGACCTTCCTGAACGATCAGCGCGTCAAGCTCGGCGGCCAGCCGCGTGGCGAAGTCTTCCTCGCTCTCGCCCGCCTGGGCGAAGCGATAGTGATGCGGGCAGCCGGTGTGCAGGAAGCCCGGCAGCGGCAGATCGAAATCGCGGTGGTTGGTGGGGATGCCGGTGAGCGAAGCCGCGGCGATGGTGACGCCATGATAGGCCTTCACGCGGCTGACGATCTTCTTTTTTTGCGGCCGGCCGAGCGCGTTGTTGAGATACCAGACGAACTTGATCTGGCTGTCGTTCGCCTCCGATCCGGAATTGCAGAAGAAGACCTTCGAGATCGGCACCGGCGCAATCTCTTTGAGCTTTTCCGCCAGCTCGATCGCCGGATCGTGACTCTTGCCGGTGAACAGATGCGCGAAGGAGAGCTTGCGCATTTGCGCGGCGGCGGCTTCGACCAGTTCCTCGTTGCCGTAGCCGAGCGCCGTGCACCACAGCCCCGCCATGCCCTCGATGTAAGGCTTGCCGTCGGAGTCGTAGACATAAACGCCTTCGCCGCGCTCGAAGACGAGCGGTCCGCTGTCGCGGAAGCTCGCGAGATTGGTATAGGGATGCACCAAAGTTTCGACGTCACGGGCGGCGAGATTGCTGAGCGGAGGCATAAGGGTCCTTTATTGGGTACGCTTAAAGTCGCAGCCGCTATTGTGGGCGCGCCGGATGCCTGCCGTCAAAGGTCACCTCGCGCGCAAACCGCCGCATTTGCGCTTGAAGGTGGAGATGGCAGCCCGTAATCAGAGGCCCGGACTGAGGCGAGCGGATGGTGCCTTCCGTCATCCCAAACGCCAAGCGAACGTCCGCGATCGGTCGAAAACGCAGATAATCGGAGCAGGAGCGCAGTGTGTCGGACGCCACAACACTAGACCAGATCGTGGCCAGCAAGGCCGCGGCCGACGATTTCGTGCGCACGCGCTGGTGGTGGATTCGCCACGCGCCGGTCCGCGTCGACGAGGGCCGAATTTACGGCCAGACCGACTTGCCCTGCGATTGCAGCGACGAACGCATCTTCTCCGGTCTCGCGGCGCTTTTGCCGCGAAGGGCGATCTGGGTCACGAGTCATTTGGCGCGGACGCATCAGACTGCAAGAGCGATCTTGGCGGCCGGAGATTTCGAGGCGCCGCGGGAATTGCAGCAAGACAAGGACCTCGCCGAACAGCATCTCGGGGACTGGCAAGGCCTCGATCGCCGGACTTTTCTCATGAGCCGCAGGCAAGAGCCGGCCTCCTTCTGGTATGCGGCCGCGGACGAGCGCGCACCGAACGGCGAAAGCTTCGTCGACCTCATGGCGCGGGTCGACGCCGCGATCGCGCGCGTCACCGCAGCCCACCAAGGCAGCGACATTGTCGCTGTCGCCCATGGCGGAACGATCCGCGCGGCCATCGCCATTGCTCTCGGCCTGCCGCCGCACGGCGGCTTCGCCTTCATGATCGACAATTGCTCGCTGACCCGTCTCGACCATTATCAAGGCCGACAAGGCTCCGGGTGGCGGGTCACCATGATCAACCACCGGCCGTGATCGACCGGCAGCCTCGCCAGCGCCACTCTGCGAAAAATCACCACGTGAGTTGCGAGTGCGCTTTCTTGGCCGGTGGGGGTGCGCCGCCGGCTATGCTTGCCGCCGGACGGGGACGGGGCAGCGGAACCGGCTCCTGAAGCTCGGCGGTGTGCTCCTCGGCATCCGGTTCCGTCTTCTCCACCAGCTTCGCCGACTCCCGCACCTCCCACTCGCACATCTTGTAGCCGCCGCGGCGTTCGGCGAGATCGACGTGAATATGCTGCTCGTGACTGCCGTCCGATCCCGGACCAAGCACGGTGCTGAACCGCGCGCAGGCGCTTGCGCGTAACGCCTCGCGCCAGTCCTTGGCGACGTTCACATCGGTGAGGCCAATTACCTCGCCATTGGCGAGCCGCAACGCTCCCACATCGAGCGCATTGGCGCGGCCGTGCTCGCTCAGCGTGGCGCCGTGGACCCGGTTGCGGCCGCGGCATTCATAGGAATCGAAGTTGTCGAGCCCGCGCAGCGGCGCGCCGAGCTTGAGCGCCGCCGGCGCGACATCTTCGCGGAGCCAGAGCGCAACTTCCTCCGCCATCGCGCAGCGCAGCGTGGCCGGCGGAGCGATGGCTACTTTCGCCTGATCGGGCAGGATCACGCGTTCCAGCAGAACCGCGTCCACCGCCCCGCATTCGCCCGGCCCGGCGAGCACGGCAATTGGCTTGAACACCGCGACGTCCGCCAACCGCAGCTGGCAAGCCGACGGCGTCTGCGGCGCGGACGGCGCAGCCCCGGCCCCGACCGATTCGGGAAACGAGCCGTAAACTTCCTGCGGCGGCGAAAATTGCTGCGGCACGGCGATCGGCAATGGCGGCCGCCGCGGCTGCGGCGGCCGGGCACCACGGGGCGAAGCGTGCTCGGCCTTGTGCTCAGCCTTGGCCCCCTTCGCCGCCGGCGCGACGGCGTCCTGTGCCGCCGCAAGCTCGGTTGCGCAGAAGAGCAGGGCGATCGCGACAAGACCCTTCACGCGGCAGGTTTCCGGCGCAACGGCGGTCCTTGTACGGAAGTCAACATGCTGCCCATGCTTTAAGCGGACGGCGCGCTCGCATTCAAGCGCGCTTCGCCGCGCGACTTTCAGCCCGCAAAACGGCATTTTCATTGCCGCCGCGCGCGGCTACATTGGGGCGCCGCCGGGCGTGCCGGCGGCAGCCGGATACAGCAAGAACAACGCAAGGCAGTACTTCCAGGAGGAATACCATGCTCGGGCTCATGCAGGATTGGCCGCTCCTGTTGCATCGCGTCATCGATCATGCCGCGCTCAATCATGGCGAACGGCCGGTCATTACCCGGTCGATCGAAGGGCCGATGCACCGCACCAACTACGCGGAAATCCGCGCGCGTGCCTTGCGCGTGGCGCAGCGGCTCGAGCGCGACGGCATCAAGCTCGGCGACCGCGTGGCGACGCTGGCCTGGAATACCTGGCGCCACCTGGAAGCCTGGTACGGTATTGTCGGCATCGGCGCCATCTACCACACCGTCAATCCGCGCCTGTTTCCCGAGCAAATCGCCTGGATCATCAATCATGCGGAAGACCGCGTGATCATGACGGATCTCACTTTTGTGCCGCTCTTGGAAAAAATCGCTGCCGAGCTACCGACAATCGAGCGCGTCATCGTGTTCACGGACGCAGCGCATATGCCGCAGACGACATTGCGCAACGCCGTCGCCTACGAGGAGTGGCTGGCGGAAGCCGACGGCGATTTCGCCTGGAAGTCGTTCGATGAGAACACCGCCGCCGGCATGTGCTACACCTCCGGCACCACCGGCAACCCCAAGGGCGTGCTTTACTCCCATCGCTCGAACATTCTGCACTCGTTCATGGCGCTGCAGGCGGACATGATGGGGCTGACCTCGCGCGACATCACGCTGCCCATCGTGCCGATGTTTCATGCCAATAGCTGGGGGCTCGCCTTCTCCTGCCCCATGGTCGGCAGTGCCATGGTGATGCCCGGCGCAAAACTTGACGGCCCCTCCGTCTATGAACTGCTCAACGACTACAAGGTCACCTACTCCGGCGCCGTGCCGACGGTGTGGCTACTGCTGCTGCAATATATGGAAAAAACCGGCGCCAAGCTGCCCTATCTGCGCCGGGTCGTCATCGGCGGCTCGGCCTGTCCGCGCGCCATGATCAAGGCTTTCGAGGAGAATTACGACGTCGAGGTCGCGCATGCCTGGGGCATGACCGAAATGAGTCCGCTCGGCACCATGGTGACGCTCAAGCCCGAATATGCCGACCTCAAGGGCGACGCGCGCCTCGACATCAAGCAGAAGCAGGGCCAGACACCGTTCGGCGTCGAGATGAAGATTACCGACGACGCAGAGCATCCCTTGCCGTGGGACGGCAAGACCTTCGGCCGTCTCAAAGTGCGCGGGCCCGCCGTGGCCAAGGCGTATTACCGGGAAGACACCGATATCCTCGATGACCAGGGTTTCTTCGATACCGGCGACGTCGCCACCATCGACCGTTACGGCTACATGCAGATCACCGACCGCTCCAAGGACGTGATCAAGTCGGGCGGCGAATGGATTTCCTCGATCGACCTGGAAAACCTCGCGGTCGGCCATCCCAAAATAGCCGAGGCGGCGGTGATCGGCGTGCGGCATCCTAAGTGGGACGAGCGGCCGCTGCTCGTCGTCGTGCTCAAAGAGGGGCAATCGGCGACGAAAGAGGAAATACTCGGCTTCATCGAGGGCAAGATCGCCAAGTGGTGGATGCCCGACGACGTCGTGTTCGTCAGCGCCATTCCGCACACGGCGACCGGCAAGATCCAGAAGACGACCCTGCGCGAGCAGTTCAAGGATTACGTGCTGCCGACGTCCATCGCCGCCGAGTAATCCCGGCGACATAGCGATTTTCGCCGTCTCCGTCGGCGGCGGCTGCTAGGCAGCCAGGCCTTCGCCGCGCCAAAGGCTTTTCGGGCAGACAAGCTCACGCTTCGGCCCGGGACGCGCCCGGCGCGGCCCAGCATTGCGCTCAGTAAATACCTATATTTCTCACGTTATTACAACGTATTACAGCCAATAGTTCCCATACCGGACTCTTACTTAACGTATTATGCTATTGTGCGTCGCACAATTTCCACAATTTTTAATCATTGAAACGCCCGGCTCCAGTTCAGCGAGCCGCATAACCCTTCCCTTCAACAGCGGATAAAGGAAGATCATGGCTGGTAATAGCCTGACTAAACTTGTGCTTGCCTCAACTCTTGTTATTTCCACTGTCGCAATGCCGGTCGCCGCATCGGCGCAAACTGGAATAGCATCGATCTATTCCGGCGGCCTGACCGCCAACGGCGAAACCGCGCGGGCGTCGGGCTTGACCGCGGCGCATCGCACGCTGCCGTTCGGCACAATGGTGCGGATCACCAATCAGCGCTCCGGCCGCTCGGTGGTGGTGCGCATCAACGATCGCGGGCCGTTCATCCGCGGCCGCGTCATCGACGTGACGCCGGCGGCCGCCCATGTGCTGGGCTTTTCCGGCCTCGCACCGGTGACGCTCGCGGTGATCGGCAGGATCTGAGGCAGGTCCGCAGAAAGATCTTCCGCGTCCCCTTACGGTATTTCGCAATCGTTCGCCGCATCTTCCGACAAACGGCGACGTGAGACTCGGGGACGAACTGCAACAGCGGGAGGCTTCGGCCTCCCGTTTTTTATTTGCGCGGCGGCGGAGCCGATCGGTAACCATATCGTTCACACTCAAGCAACCATTGTCGGCCAACATGCCCGGCACCACCGAGGCCTTCGTTGCGGTCATGGCGCCGATCGATTCAGTTCCGGCATTTCAAGCTCGCCTCGCGCTTTACCGGATCGACGACCAGACCCGCTCCCTGCTTGCGCAAACCTGGCCGACGATCGCGCCGCACCTCGATCGGGTGATCGATGACGTCGTCATGGCGGTCATCGAATTGCCCAACATCGGAAAGGCCGTCGCGCAGAACCAAGACTTGGTGAAAAAGCTCGAAGTGGCGCACTTCCAGGCGCTGCTCGGCGGGCAACTGGATCAGCGCTACGCCGAATCCTGCCGGCAAACGGTGCAGCAGGAGGCTGTGATCGGCCTGGACGCGCGCATCCGCAGCACCGCCGGCAGCTTCGTGCTCAAGGCGGCGCTCGACGCGCTGGCGCGCAAGCACCGCTTTTCCTCCGCCAAGCTCGCCGAGCGCGGCAAGATCGTAGCGCAAGTCATCAGCTTCGATGTCGCCAACGCCATGACCCTGCACCGGCAGGCGGCGGAACAGGCGGCGCTAGCGCGGCGCAGCGCGATCGATGTGGCCATCACCGACTTCGCCACCGCTATCGGCGAGGTGGTCGAGGCCATCAAGGAAGCCTCCGTTTCGCTGACGACGACGGGATCGACGCTGAAACGATCTGCCGACGACACGCTCAGCCGCATGGCCTTGGCTTCGTCGGCCTCGGCCGAGACCGCACAGCGCATGGACGCGTCCGTGACGGCGACCGAACAACTGTCCGGATCGATCCAGGAAATCGGTCAGCAGGCCAGCAATGGCCTGGGAATGGCGCAGTCTGCCGTCGCCGATACCGAGCGGACTCAGGATGTCATCGGTTCGCTGGATAACGCCGCGGAGCGCATCGGTTCCGTCATCAGCACTATCTCCTCCATCGCGGCGCAGACCAATCTTCTGGCGCTCAACGCGACGATCGAGGCGGCGCGTGCCGGCGAATCCGGCAAGGGCTTTGCCGTGGTCGCCGCGGAAGTGAAGACGCTGGCCAATCAGACGTCGCGGGCCACCGGCGATATCTCGCAGCAGGTTGCCGCCATCCAGGAAGCGACCAAGCGGTCGGTGGAGGAAATCTCCGCGATCGCGCGCGTCATCGGCAAATTGACCGCGGTATCGACCAGCATCGCCGCGGCTGTGCAGCAGCAGAGCATGACGACCCGCGCGATTGCAGAAAGCGTGCAGAACGCCGCCGGCCATACCGCGCGGGCGTCGGTTGAGATCAATTCGGTTGAACAAACCGTGTCACGCGGCGTCGCCGCGGTCGACGAAATCACGACGTGGACGGAGCGGCTGTCGGCGCGAGCCAACGACCTGGAAACCAAGGTCGCGACCTTCTTCACGCGCGTCCGCGCCGCCTAGCCAGCCCTCTCGCTTGCCGGGAGAGCGAAACCCACAGCCGCCATTTCATCTCCCGCGCGCTGCGCTAGAGTAGCGCCTTGCGTCGTCCGGAGATGAACATGAGTGATTCCGTGGTCAGGCAAACCGTGCTGGCGTCGCGGCCAAACGGGCCGCCGAAGCCAGAGAACTTTCGTTTGGAAGAGGTTCCCATGCCGAAGCTGCCGCCCGGCGGTCTTCTGCTGCGGGTGCTCTATCTGTCGCTCGATCCCTACATGCGGGGCCGCATGGACGACGTGAAATCCTATGCGAAATCGGTCGGCATCGGCGAGGTGATGGCCGGTGAGAGCGTATGCGAAGTGCTCGCGTCCGACCGCGCGGGTTTTGCCGCCGGCGATATCGTTTTGGCCCATACCGGCTGGCGCACGCATGCGGCATGGGCCGGACCGGCAACGCGAAAACTCGACCCCAAGCTCGCGCCCATCACCACCGGGTTGGGCGTCCTCGGCATGCCGGGCTTCACCGCTTATGCGGGCTTGAACCTGATCGGCAAGCCGAAGGCGGGTGAGACCGTGGTCGTCGCCGCCGCCAGCGGCCCGGTCGGTTCGCTCGTCGGGCAACTTGCCAAAATGGCCGGCGCCCGTGCCGTCGGCATTGCCGGCGGCGCTGAAAAGTCCCGCTACGTCGTCGAAGACTTGCGCTTCGACGCCGCCGTTGATCATCGCGCCGCCGATTTTCCGGTAAAGCTCGCGGCGGCCTGTCCCAAAGGCATCGACGTCTATTTCGAGAATGTCGGCGGCGCGGTGTGGCAAGCGGTGCTGCCTTTGCTCAACACTTACGCGCGTGTGCCGGTCTGCGGGCTGATCGCGCAATATAGCGCTGCCGGCCCGGCGGCGGGACCGAACCTCTTGCCGGCAACCATGCGCGCGGTGCTCACCAAGAGCCTCACGCTGCGCGGCTTCATCAACACCGAATTCGCCGCGGAGCATTACCCGGATTTTCTGCGAATTGTTTCCGCAGGAATCGCCGATGGACGCATCCGCTACCGCGAGGATGTGACCGAAGGGCTGGAAAACGCCCCGGCCGCCTTCATGGGCCTGCTCGAAGGGAAGAATTTCGGCAAGGCGCTGGTGCGCGTGGCACACTGAGCCGCAGCCTTCTTTCATCCTCCCCCGAAGCGAGGAGGATGACATGGGCACACTCTACTCCGCCGGCTGCTTCGGCTTCGGCTTGATGAAGGTGCGCTTGAGGTTGTCGAACAGCTCGATCTTGGCGCCGTGTTTACGCATGATGACGCTTTGCTGCGCCACCGAGAGCGTATTGTTCCACGCCCAGTAGATCACCAGCCCGGCCGGAAAGCTCCCGAGCATGAAGGTGAAGATGATCGGCATCCAATTGAAGATCATCTGCTGGGTCGGATCCGGTGGCGCCGGATTGAGCTTCATCTGCACCCACATGGTGATGCCCATGATCACCGGCCAAATGCCGAGGTGGAGGAAGCTGCCGACCAGCGGCAGCACCGTCGGGTCGAACGGGATCAGCCCAAACAGCGTGAAGATGTTGGTCGGATCGGGCGCCGAAAGGTCGCGGATCCAGCCGTAGAACGGCGCGTGCCGCATCTCGATGGTGATGAACAGCACCTTGTACAGCGAGAAGAACACCGGAATCTGGATCGCGATCGGCAGGCAGCCGGCCACCGGATTGATCTTCTCTTTCTTGTACAACTCCATCATCGCCTGCTGCTGCTTCATCTTGTCGTCGGCGTAGCGCTGCCGGATCATCGTCAGCTCCGGCTGCACCGCTTTCATCTTCGCCATCGAGGCGTACGACTTGTTGGCGAGCGGGAAGAACAACAGCTTGACCAGCACCGTGACGATGAGGATGCCGATGCCGAAATTGCCGACGAGATGGAAGCAGAAGTCGATGGCGAGGAACATCGGCTTGGTGATGAAGTAGAACCAGCCCCAATCGATCAACAGATCGAAATGGTTGAGGTGAAGCGCCTGGTTGTAGCCGCCGGCCACCGAGAACGGGAAATTGATGCCGACCACCGAGACTTCTTTGGCGCCGGCGAACAGCCGCGCATCGGCGGTTCCAGTCGCGCCCGGCGCGATGGTCTGCGGATCGAGCAGGTAATCGGTCTGGTAAGTCTTCTCGCCGCCGGCTTCGCCGGCGGAGAAGCGCGCGTGCACCTTGGCGTCGGTGTCGGGCAATAACGCCGCCGCCCAGTATTTGTCGGTGAAGCCGAGCCAGGCGTCGGTCACTTCCCAGCTTTCGCTCTTACTTTTCTCGATGTTCTTGTAGGTCTCTTCCTTTTCGCCCTGATTGCCCATCACCCCAATCAGGCCTTCATGCAAGATGTAGTAGCCGAGCGTCTTCGGCGTGCCATGGCGCGAGATCAGCGCATAGGGAAACAGCGTGATCGGCTTGGTGCCTTTGTTCTCCACCGAGTCCTTGATGGTGAACAGATAATGGTCATCGACGGCGATGCTGCGGTGGAAGATCAATCCCTCGCCGTCGTCGTAGCTGAGCGCAACCGGATGATCGACGCCGAGCCCGCCGCCGCCGTCCTGCTTCCATACCGTATCCGGCCCCGGCACCTTCTCGGTCGTGCCCGACGCCGGCACCCAGCCGAACTCGGCATAATAGGCGTCCGGTGCGCCCGACGGCGAGAACAGCACGATCGGCGGCGAATTGGGATCGACGGTTTCGCGGTATTGCTCAAGCGACAGATTGTCGATGCGCGCGCCTTTGAGGTCGATGCTGCCGTGAAGCCGGGGCGTGTCGATCGCGACATGCGGCGCGGCGGCGATCACCGCCTCGCGGGTCAGCGTCGCCGGCTGCTGCGCGACGGCAGGGGGCGCGCCCGGCACCGTGGGCACACCGGCTTGCGGCGCCGGCGTGGCAGGCTGGGCCGCGCTCGGCTGCGCCGCGCCGGGCTGCACCTGCGCCTGCTCCTGCTGCTTGAGCCGCGCTTCTTCGCGCTGCTTTTGCATCTGCGGGTAGCCGACGAAATATTGCCAGCCGACCACGACGAGCAACGACAGCACGATGGCGAGGATGGTGTTCTTGTGCTCGATCATGCAAAGCTCGTGCGGCGGCTATCCGGGTGGATCCTGGGGCGGCTGAGGGGACGGTTTTCGCGGCTGCTTTCGGTTGCGGCGGAGCTTTTGCGGCCTGGACGGCGAACCCGCTTCATGTAGGGGGTCGCGGCGGGCGCCACCAGTTCCCCCGCGCTCAAGGGCTTGAATTCGGCTGAGCGCCGCGTCGAGTTCCTGCATCATCTCGCCAAACGGAGCCGCCAGCGCCGCCCGGCGCCCGATGAGCACGTAGTCGTGGCCGGGGCATAGCCCGCCGGCACCCGCGGCCGCCGACATTCTCACGATCTCCCGCAATCGGCGGCGCACGCGGTTGCGTTCCACGGCATCGCCCACCTGCTTCGACACGGTAAACCCGATCCGGACCGCCCCGCCGTCGGCGCGCCGACGCGCCTGCACCACGAACGCCCTGCCCGACGCTCGCAGGCCGGCCGCCGCGGCCCGAAAATCGCCCCGGCGTTTCAGCCGCTCAACTGGGAACGAGGGAGCCGGCGTCCCGATCACGCACTCAGCCGCTTGCGGCCTTGCGCCCGCCGCGCCGCGACGACCCTGCGGCCACCCTTGGTCGCCATGCGCGCACGAAATCCATGCCGGCGCTTGCGCACCAATTTGCTCGGCTGGTAGGTTCGTTTCACCGAAATTTTCTCCGCTGCACGCCCGACCTTGGCCCGCTTGTCGGTCCGATCGTGCCAATTCAGCCTGCCGGGCGCGCATTTCCCATTCAGCGTGCGCCCGCGCGATTGGCGCGGCTTATACGGGAGCCCTCATGGCTCGTCAATGCGACGGGCGAGCCGAGCCAAGGTCCGCCATGGACGCCGAGCGCCGAGCTGCGGCTCGCTTTTTCCATGCGTCATTTGCCCCGACAAAGACATGTATAGAATATCCATGATAGGACCGAGACCTCGGGTACGTTGCGCCATGCCCAGCAGTAGAGCCACGAAGGCTTCGCGCCAAAATCTGCCTCGAGGCCGGTGAGTTCGGCAGGTTGATGGCGAACGAGCTCAGACCGGACATTTGCGTGATCGGCGCCGGTGCCGGGGGTCTTTCCGCCGCCACCGCGGCGGCCGTTTTCGCCGCGCGGACGGTGCTCGTCGAAAAAGGCCGCATGGGGGGCGAGCGCCTCAAAAAGAACGGCGGCTTGGCGCTCCACGCGCTGGCCGCGGCAGCCAACCGCGCCAGCGCGTTGCGCAACGGCGCCCGCTTCGGCATCAAGACGGCGCGCTTCGCCGTCGATTTTGCCGCGGTCAATGCGCATGTGAATGATGTCATTGGCGCCGTCGCGCCGAACTCCACCCGCAAACGCATCGCCGGCCTCGGCGTGCATGTCATCGAGGGCGCCGCGCGCTTCGCCGATGAGCAGACCGTGGTGGTCGGCGATTTGGCGATCCGGGCCCGCCGCTTCGTCATCGCCACCGGCTCCTCGCCCACCCTGCCGGCGATTGCCGGCCTCCTCGATACGCCACACCTCACCAGCGAGACCGTGTCCGACCTCGCCGAAATTCCGCGCCATCTCATCGTTGTCGGCGCCGGGGCGGTCGGGCTCGAATTGGCGCAGGCTTTCCGCCGCCTCGGCTCCGAGGTCACCGTGCTCGACGCGGCGCCGCCGCTCGCCGGCGACGACCCCGAATGCGCCGCGGTGGTGCTCGACGCGCTGCTGCGCGACGGCGTCAAATTGCGCACCGGGGTCGAGATCGCGAAAGTCAGCCGCGTCTTAGCGAGGATTAAGGTCGTGCTCGCCACGCCGGCCGGCGCCGAGACCATCGAAGGCTCGCATCTCCTTATCGCGGCGGGGCGCCGGCCGAACCTCGAGGATCTCGATCTCGACGCCGCCGGCATCCGCACCACGCCGCGCGGCGTCGTCGTCGACAGCTCGCTGCGCACCACCAACAAGCGCGTTTACGCGGTGGGCGATGTCACCGGCGGGCCCGCATCCGCGCACGTCGCCAATCACCACGCCGGCCTGGTGATCCGCCACGTGCTGTTTCGCCTACCGATCCAGGTCGACCATCGCGCCATACCCTCGGTGACTTATACCGATCCCGAATTGGCCCAGGTCGGCCTTCTCGAGCAGGAGGCTCGGGCGCAGAGCGGTGTCATCCGCGTCTTGCGCTGGCCCTACCGCGAGAACGACCGCGCCCAGGCGGAGCATGCGACCGACGGCCACATCAAGGTCGTCACCGACCGCGCCGGCGAAATACTGGGCGTGACGATTGTCGGCGCGCATGCCGGCGAAACGATCACGGCCTGGACGCTGGCCATCAGCCAAAAGCTGAATATCCGGGCCCTTGCCGGCCTCGTCGTCCCCTACCCGACCTATGCCGAGGTGGGTAAACGTGCCGCAATGAGTTATTTCACTCATGGTTTGACGATGCCGCGGACGCGTCGCATCATGGCCTGGCTGCGTCGGTTTGGTTGATTGGTTGACGCAGCGAGGCTCAACCGATGAGCGACGCATCCGCTGCGCGTCCGGGACCGGTCCGTGCGCCGCGCCTTGGGCTTTCAGGAAAACTCCTCGTCTTCACGATCCTGTTCGTGATGATCGCGGAAGTGCTGATCTATGTGCCCTCGATCGCCATTTTCCGGGTGAGCTGGCTCAACGATCGGCTGGCCAGCGCCTACACCGCGGCCCTCGTGCTCGACGCCGCGCCGAACGGCATGGTGCCCGATAGCCTGGCCAAGCAGATCCTCGACTCAATCGGCGCCCGCGCCGTCGCCATGAAGATGGGCACGCGGCGCCGCATGCTCGCGGTCGGCGACGCGCCGCCGCCGATCACCCACGACTTCGATATGCGCAACGTCTACAACTTCGATGCGGTCGTCGATGCCTTCATGACGATGCTCGACACCAGGAACGACGTCATGCGCGTCGTCGGCCCCGCCCCGATGGGCGGCGACTACATCGAGATCATCATGGACGAGCAGCCGCTGCGCAAGGCGATGCTGCGCTATTCGGTTGACCTGCTGCTGATCTCGTTGCTGATCTCGGGCATCACCGCGGCGCTGGTCTATCTGTCGCTGCATTACATGTTCGTGCGCCCGATGCGCCGGGTCACCGCCAACATGATGGCGTTCCGCGCCGACCCCGAGAATGCCGACCGCATCATCGTGCCGTCGGGACGCGCCGACGAGATCGGCATCGCCGAACGCGAGCTGGCGACCATGCAGGCGGAGCTCGCCTCGACGCTGCATCAGAAGAGCCGCCTCGCTGCGCTCGGCCTCGCCGTCTCCAAGATCAATCACGAGCTGCGCAACCTGCTCGGCTCGGCGCAGCTCATCTCCGACCGGCTGCTGAGCCTGCCCGATCCCGGCGTGCAGCGCTTTGCGCCCAAGCTGGTGCGCGCGCTCGAGCGCGCCATTGCGTTCTGCCAATCGACGCTGTCGTATGGCCGCCTGCAGGAACCGCCGCCGGAACGGCACCCGATCTTGCTCGAGCCCTTGGTCGAGGAGGTGCACGAAACGCTCGGGCTCGGCCCCGATGCGCCGATCCGCTGGATCAGCGCGGTCGAGCGCGGGCTGATCGTGGAAGCCGACTACGACCAGCTGTTTCGCATCCTGCTCAATCTCGCCCGCAACGCCGTGCAGGCGCTGGAAAGCCGCACGGCGCGCGATCCGAACCGCGATCAGATCCGCATCACCGGCCGCCGCGAAGGCGCGGTGGTGGTGATCGAAGTCTCCGACACCGGCCCGGGTTTTTCCGAGCGCGCGCGGGCGCATCTGTTCGAGGCGTTCCAGAGCTCGACCCGCACCGGCGGCACCGGCCTCGGGCTTGCCATCGCCGCCGAGCTGGTGCGCGCCCATGGCGGCGACATCCGCCTGGTCGAAGGCACCATCGGGGCGACGCTGCGCGTCACCATTCCCGACCGTGCGGTGGAATTGAGCGCGCGCCGCGCCCGGGCGCATGGGTAAGATCAAGGAACCGCATCAGCGCAGCGAATGCGGTCCGATCGAGCAGATCAAAATGGGACGCCGCGAATGACTAGCGATGCGACCGCTCGAATCAGGTCCTTAAATCCACCAGAACTTGGCACGCCGCCCGGTTATTCCCAGGTTGTCGAGGTTGGTGCTGATCGCATCATCTTCATCGCTGGGCAAACCGCGCTCAACCAAGAAGGCAAACTGATCGGCAAGGATGATTTTGCCGCCCAGGCAGCGCAAGTGTTCCGAAACCTGAACATCGCTCTCAAGTCTGTCGGCTGCACCGCCAGTAATTTGGTCAAGTTGACCGTCTTCCTTACGGACATGGATCATCTGGCTCTCTATCGGGAAGCGCGCAATCGATTCTTCGCAACGACAACGCCCCCTTCCGCCCCGGCAGTGACGTTGATCGAGGTGTCGAGACTTTATGGCGCCGACTTCATGATCGAGATTGAGGCCATAGCGGCGGCCTGATACCCGACTGCGACACCGGCGGCATCAGCGATCAGAAGCTCTATCGCCGTCGCGACGAACGGCCTTGAAGGTCAATACAAGTCCGATCGCGAGCAGAGCGATTTGCACCGCAAGCACGGCGCCGGCATTTTGCGCGCCGCGTTGCGCGAGAGCTGGAGCGAACATCCGGAATAACCCGCCGCCCATGGCGAACCAGCCCACCAGCGTCACGATCACCGGCCAGCTCCATGTCCACCGATTGTGAGCAGAGACGATGGCAAGGCCGGCCACAAACAGGAGCGTGCCGGCCTGGTACGTGACCGGCGCAGTGACAGCGCTCCAAATATCGGGATTGATCATTTCCGACGCTGCGATCGCAACGAGGGTGGGACCGACCAGTCCTGCAACACGCTTCGAATTGGTCATTTTTGGCCCCTTACGCGCAAATAAAGCGAGGAGAAGTTTTTTGATGGGGGGTTCCTCGAATCGAAGCGTCGATCTAGCGGCTCCGCCCCACGCAGGCACCCGGAAATTTAAAATTTTCAGCACTTTCTTCCAAAGAGTTGTAACCAAGTCACAGCAAAGAATTGAAAGATTCAATCACTCCGCTCAACGGCTTGGGTTGGAGGGTCGCGGCGCGATCCGCCCGGGTGACCTCCCAGGAAGCAAGCTGCGCCTTCGCCGGCTCGCTACGCCGCCAGCTCCGAAACCTGATGTCCGACCCGGCGCATCAGCGATCCCAGCGCGGCAAGGCTTGCGTTTTTGGCCTTGTCGACGATCCCACCGGGCGTGTTCCCGAGGAGTTCGATAATATTTCCTGGCGGCTCAACAAGGTTGATGATTGATGAAGTGTGGAACTTTTTGAGATAACTGAATTTTCAGGTCTAACAATTAGACAAGTACATAATAATACTGTTGTTACTTCTACTGGGAGTAACGCCATGCGGGTCAATCAACTGTCCTGGAGCGAGGGCGCCGGCTGGACCGCCGTTCCCGCCGACCGGCGAAACGCCGATCTTGTTTTTTTGTTCGGTGGACGCTCAGCGCTGGCCTGTGGCGCGCGCTATCACGAACTGCGCGCGATGTTCCCGGATGCGCACATATTGGGTTGCAGCACTGGCGGTCAGATTCGCAACGACGACGTCACCGACGACGAGATCGCTGCCGCCGCCATCGGCTTCGACGCGACCAAGCTTCGTCTCGCCTGCGAGCCGGCGCCGTCGCCGGAGCGTTCGCATGCGTGCGGGGACGCGATTGGCCGGGCCTTGGCGGCGCCCGATCTTGCTGGAATTTTTGTTCTGTCGGATGGCTTGAACGTCAATGGCAGCGCGCTCGTTGCCGGAATTACCGGCGCGGTCGGCGATCGGGTCTCGGTCACCGGCGGACTGGCCGGCGATGGCGCTGAGTTCCGGGAAACGCTGGTGGGTGCCGACTTCGCTCCGCGCAAGCAGATGGTCGCGGCGGTCGGCTTCTACGGATCGGCGGTGCGCATCGGCCACGGCAGCGCCGGCGGCTGGGACGAGTTCGGACCACGCCGGCAAATTACCCGGTCGCGCGGCAATATCTTATTCGAGCTCGATGGCGGCCCGGCGCTCGATCTCTACGAGCGCTATCTGGGCGACGACGCCAAGGGCCTGCCCAGCAGCGCTCTGTTGTTTCCGCTGCGCATTTTCAATTGCGAGCGGCCCGACCACGACATCGTCCGAACGGTCCTTGCCGTCGACCACGAGGCGCGCTCCATGACGTTTGCCGGCGACGTTCCCGAGGGCTGGACGGCGCAGCTGATGCGCGGGAATTTCGACCGACTGGCCGCCGGCGCCGCCAAGGCCGCGCGCCAGGCCGCCGACGGGATCGGGCAGGACCGGAGCGGCGACCAACTCGCGATTCTCGTGAGCTGCATCGGACGCCGCCTGTTGATGGGTCAGCACACCCTGGACGAATTGGAGGCCGCGGGCGCCGAGATCGGCTCGCAGGTTCCGCGGCTTGGCTTTTACTCTTACGGGGAAATTTCGCCGCACCGCGCGTCCGGCGTCTGCGAGCTGCACAACCAGACCATGACGGTCACCACCATCGCCGAAGCCGCGGGATAACGTTCGTGCATAAGCTCCTGGCGAGACAGCTCGGGAAAGCGGCAAAGGCCTCCGGCGAGGTCAATCTGCAGACGCTGCTTGAGCTCGTCTCCGCCGCCTACGAGCAGTCGGACAACGATCGCCGCCGCACCGATCGCTCGATCTCGTTGATGATCGGCGAGCTCGACCAGCTCAATCGCGGGCTCGAACAACTCATCGAGGAGCGCACCGCCGCCTTGCGCGAGGGCAAGGCGGAATTACGCGCACAGAATCTGCGTTTCGATGCCGCGCTCAGCCACATGTCGCAAGCGCTTTTGATGTTCGATTCCTCGGGGCGGCTGGTGATTTGCAATCAACGCTACATCGAGATGTATCGGCTTTCGCCCGAAGAGGTAATGCCCGGCCGCACGATCCGCGAATTGCTCGAGCTCCAACCAAAAGCGGAACATTTTCCGGCGATTTTGACCAGTACATGAGACGCCTCCGGCGCACGATCGCTCAAGGTAAGCGTCGGAGTTTCTTTTCCGAGCTCCCCGACGGCCGGACGATCGCCATATCGATACAGCCCATGACGGAAGGCGGGTTGGTGGCGACGCACGAGGACATCACCGAGCGGCGGCTGGCGGAACAACAGATCGCGCACATGGCGCGCCACGATTCTCTCACCGACCTGCCCAATCGGATGCTGTTCCGAGAGCGGTTGGCGCGTGCACTGGCCGGTGTGAGTCGGGGCGAGCGCCTCGCCGTGCTCTGCCTCGATCTGGACAGCTTCAAGACCGTCAACGACACGCTTGGACATCAGGTCGGCGACGAGCTGTTGAAGGCCGTTGCCAGCCGGCTGCGCGAATGCGTTCGCGAGACCGATACCGTGGCGCGCGTCGGTGGTGACGAGTTTGCGGTCGTTCAGACCGGCATTGACCAAGCGACCGATACCGCAACGCTGGCGCGGCGCATCTGCGAGATGCTGCGGGCGCCCTACAATTTGTTGGGCCATACCGTGATGGTGGACGCCAGCATCGGCATTGCGGTGGCGCCGAACGACGGCACCGAGGCGACCGAGCTGTTGAAGAACGCGGACATGGCCTTGTACGGAGCCAAAGCCAATGGCCGCGGCACATACCGCTTCTTCGAGCCGGAAATGGACGCCCGCATGAAGGCGCGGCGGACGCTGGAGCTGGCGTTGCGCGCGGCGCTGGCCAACGGCGAGTTCGAGCTTTACTACCAGCCTCTCGTCGACCTGCAAAAAGATGAAGTGACGTCGTGCGAAGCGCTGCTGCGCTGGCATCATCCCGAGCGCGGCATGATCGGACCGGCGGAATTCATCCCGGTTGCCGAAGAGATCGGCCTGATCGTTCCGCTCGGAGAGTGGGTGCTCAAGCAGGCCTGTGCCGATGCGGCGCGGTGGCGAGATGACGTCAAGGTCGCGGTGAACTTGTCGCCGATCCAAGTGATGAACGAAAATCTCGTACCGGTCATCGTCGGCGCGCTGGCCTCATCAGGCCTGCCGGCGCACCGGCTGGAGATCGAAATGACCGAATCCGTGCTGCTGCAAAACACCGAATTGACGCTCGCCACGTTGCATCGATTGCGTGAGCTCGGCGTAAAAATATCCATGGACGATTTCGGCACCGGCTACTCCTCGCTCAGTTATTTGCGCAGCTTTCCATTCGACAAGATCAAGATCGACCGGTGTTTCATCAGCGGTCTCGCCGACGGCGAGGATGCGCGCGCGATCGTGCAGGCGATCGCCGGCCTGGCGCGAAACCTCGGCATCATGACGACCGCCGAAGGCGTCGAGACGCAGCAGCAATTGGAACAGGTCAGGTTCCTCGGCTGCACCGAGATGCAGGGCTATCTGTTCAGCCCGCCGCGCCGCCTGCAGGACATCGCGCGGTTGCTGCGGCCGCGAGTCGTCAAAAGAGCGCTGATAGCCTGACGCCGCGCCTGCAGCGCGCCAACCGGTCGGCGATTTTCCCCACGTTAATCCGGCGGACTCCACGCCGGCGCGGTCAGCCGCCGCTTGCCGTCGGGCGTGCGCCTTTCCGCGCCTGACGAAGCGAGCTTATCCCACAGCTGACAGGTGACCGGTTTGTGTTTCTGGTCGAGTCCTTCGCAATAATTGGTGTATTCGCATATCCGCACAGTGGCGCCAAAACCGAGCAGGGTTTTGCGAAACCAGTCCGGATCGGCGAGCGACTGGCGCGCCGCCCCGACGATATCGCAGACGCCGCGCGCCAAATAATCTTCCGCCATTTCGAAGTTGTGGATGCCGCCGGTGCACACCACCGGCACGACACTGCCGGCATCGCGTATCGCCTTGCGGATGGCCGCGGTCGGCGCGGCGTTGCGGCCGAACGGCCCGCATGCGTCGGAAATGAACTGCGGCATGCACTCGTAGCCGCTGCGGCCGGTGTAGGGATAGGCAGCGACGCCGACGGCGGGTTGCTTGGCGTCATCGAACTTGCCGCCGCGCGACGTCGAGAGAAAATCCATGCCCGCGCGCGCAAACGCGACGCCGAAATACGCGGCATCGTCGACACCGCTGCCGCCTTCGATGCATTCGTCGGCCAGGAACCGGCAGCCGACGGCAAAGGCTTTGCCGACGCGGCGGCGAACCTCGGCAAAGACTTCGAGGGGAAGCCGAAGGCGGCCTTCGCGCGACCCGCCATAGCCGTCCGCGCGGGTGTTGGTCCGCGATAGGAACGACGCCATGGTATAGGCATGCGCATAGTGCAGCTCGACACCGTCGAAACCCGCGTGCTCGGCGCGCCAGGCCGCTTCGGCGAACAAGCCCGGCAGCACCTGCGGCAGGCTGCGGATATGCGCATGCTGCAGGTCGGTGACACGCTCGCGATAGCCGAACTGCAGCGCTTCAAATTCGGCCGGGCTGAGCACGCGCGCGAGTTCATCCTCGCTCATGCTGCGCAGGCGGGCGCGAAGCTCGGCATCGGATAGGCGCGGCTCGCCCAGCGCCGCACGATGCTGTTCCGTGACGGTGAGGAAGCGGTCGAAAAACTTGCCGGGATCGGGACGGCGGCGGATGGCGAGGAAGTCGATCAGCTGAATGAGAAGACGCGTGCGGCCCAGGCTGGCGCGGCGGACCGTCTCGACCAGGCGAGCGAGCCCGGGCCGGAAGCGATCGTGCCCGATGCGCAACAGCGGCCCGCTCGGCACATCGCGGATGCCGGTGGCCTCCACCACGATTGCGCCCGGCATTCCTTGCGCGAAGCGCTCGTACCATTCGATGACCTCCTCGGTGACGTAGCCCTCTTCGGTCGCCCGCCACGGCACCATGGCCGGAACCCACGTTCGCTGTGCGAGCGCGATCGGACCGATCTGGATCGGGGAGAACAAACGCGATGCGCGGGCTTCCGCCGCGGACGGCACGCGCCCGGCCGAGGCTTTGAACCGTATCCGTTGCGATGGTCGCCACACGGTTCCGCTCCGCGGCATTCGCGATACATAATTGTTATATCATACCATGCAGCGCCGCTTTTACTGCCAACCCCTACAAGACGGAGAGATTACGATGGCCTTGCCAGACTCATTGACGGAACGCGCGAAGCTCGGCGCCAAGGTTCGCCGCGAAGTGCTCGGAGCGGCATACGTGGATTCCGGCAAGCAACAAGCCAATGCGTTTACCCAGAATTTCATCGAGTTCACGCAGACGCAGTGCTGGGGGAATGTCTGGCTGCGGGACGGTCTTTCCCACAAGACCCGCAGCATGCTCAACGTCGCCATGCTGGCGGCGATGGCCCGCTGGCATGAGTTCGAGGTGCACATTCGCGGTGCCTTGAACAACGGCGTGACGCCGGAGGAGATTGCGGAAATTCTGCTGCAGGCCGGCGTCTACGCTGGCATTCCGATCGCGGCGGAAGGCTTCCGGCGCGCCAACACCGTCATCGGCGAGGTCGCGGCGGAGACAAAGAGCTGAGGGTGCCAGGCCGTGCCGCGCGCGTAGACGGCGGGGCGGCGCCGGCCCACCGCCGGCGCTTGCCAATAGCCGGTGAACGCTATAGCTATGGCGCGCGTCGCAGGCGGCACCGGCAGCCGGTGATTTTCCCCGCACGACGTGCACCGCGCCCGTAGCTCAGCTGGATAGAGCACCAGACTACGAATCTGGGGGTCAGGAGTTCGAATCTCTTCGGGCGCGCCAATAAAATCAACAACTTATGACGATTTTGCGCTTGATGCGGTTTAGTCGTTCTCTGAGCTAGGGTACACAATAGGGTACACGGCCACGCTGATGCGGGCTTTTCGCGCCGGGGCAACCCGAGACAGGTGATGGGTCGTAGGGCGTGCCGCGAGCTGCCATGCGAGTGAGGCGCCGTGATGAAGTCACGCCGCTTTCGATCCATCTTGTCGACGCGCGCGCGAGGCGCTGACGGGTTTTGCCACGCTATTGACCTCATCGGCGCTGACGCAACGGCAGTGTAGAAGCCCAATTACCACGGGCTCGTCCCCCCCGCACCGCGCTGCACCGGCCAAGACTCAAAATTCTGTCTCTCAGGCCATTTGTCTCTAAACCTCCCGACTGCGCGGATTTAGTACGGAACTCGTAAGCGACTGATTTTGAAACTATTTTCGTGGGGCCAGCCCCCGCACTTTCGAAAGATATCTCGGGGCAGCGGGAACAACTGGAATCCAACGTCAGCACTGATTTGCGAACGTTTTTGAGTCTCTCGGTACGGATCGGTCCCCGCGCTCTCAGTCCGCGCGCTGTGTAATTTCTGAACTTATCCAAATATCATTGGACGCGTCGCGTTGATTGGGCCACCGATCCCGAGTTACCAATGCTTGTGCTTTTCTAACATTCTCACGATTCGCTGGAGCTGCCGGCATGAAAGCGACGAAGACGGAACTTATTCGGCTGGCGCGGTTAGTGCAGAAGGATATCGCAAGCGGCCGCGTATCCAAGAATGCTCAACAGGCAGTTGAGGTGCTCGCAGATTATCAGAACTCTGCAATCGAACTGCTGGACCTTACGTTGGAGGAGGCTGCGAAGAAGCAATCCAACGAATCATTGGTTGATTCTTTTGGCTTTCTGTTCGGCCAAGCTTTAGAGGCTCTGCGCTTCGATATCGAGTCAGGCTATCAGACCGCATCTGAACTCGCAGAAAGCGTTCGCAAGCGGTTAGTTATGGCAATCCAAAATAGGGCGCATGATCCTGCTACTATCTTATTTCTCGTTCAGTGTTTTAGTACTGCCAAACTCGACCTTGGCGAAGAGTTGCGTGGGTTTGTCGAGCATTTGCTCGAAGAAGTTGGCAAGGCGAATGCTGTTGATTTCAATCTCGCTGACTCCGCCGATCTGTTTGGCTTTGTCGCCGACCTCGTGAAGCAAGCAGATGGTGATCCGTTCGTGCTCCATTCTTTTCTGGCGGAGACTTCGGAAGGGTTGCCTGACGAGCACCGCTCTGTGATGGCCGCAGCGCTCCTGTTTTCCGGCGAGGCAGCTGCCGTTGAGGCTTCCATCGGCTGGCTATTGGATCCAATAGCATCTGTTCGAAAAGCCTTTGCAAACGCCATTGAGGACGCCGCACGCAAGGCAAAGTGTCGCCGACCATGCTGCGCCGCATGATCACGATGCGCAATTGGCTGCCGGAAGATAGCCGCGCGGCGCTTGACGCTGCTATTTCCACCGCACGCAGGAAAAGCGTGTCGCCAGCGCAATGGGATGAGGTTGAAATTCGCCAATTGGTGAGCACCGGCGTCGATGGATCCGGAGCGATTGGTGTGCTCGCGCATTGCCGTAGCAAGCGCAAAAATACTCTAGGAAGCATGGTGCTCAAGCACGGCTTTGGTGTGCGCGATGCGTGGGCGCGGGAAGGAATGACGACAAAGGAGATTGAGCAAACATTTTTCGAAGCGGGCCAGATGGACCAGTTCACGATCCCTCCAGACTTTATACGGCTTTCGGTCGGTCATTTCCTGGCGCTCGGGCATCAGACTGGTTTGATGCCGCCATTCGGACTGGTGCAATTTCTTGAAGCTGTCGGCGTCTCTTCGGTTCAGCCGGAGCTTATAAGTGCGGCATCGCTACTCGATATGATCCCCGATGGCCGCGCGATTAGCGCCAACGCATTCAAAGATCTGTTGGCAGAGGGGTCTGACCTCGGCAATGACTACTGCTTCTTGGATAGCTGGTTCGAAGTTGGCGACGAGGTCGATGCGGCGCTGACTGGTAATTACGCCGCACGCAAGAAGCGCGAGGCACTTATTCTGGAGAAGGTGCTCGAACCGCGACGGGAATGGTGGGTACAGGCTGCAGCATGGGCGGCCTATATTCTGTATCAGACTAAAAGTGATGAACGATGGCAGGAGTTTTATGCGGCGGCATTGGCCATGGTCCAAAAGCGTCCGCTTCATGAAGTGTCGCTAATGAAGACGGTGGCGGAGCAGACGGTGATGGCATCGCAGACTCGGCACATGGCTGCCTGAAACGCCCCCTTCGCAGCCTTCCGTATTAGGCAGCATTTCTCAGTTGCGTTTTGACATGAAAAAAACCTTCCATCGGTTCCCGAGGCAGGGAAGGCTGATCGCCTATGACGACGGCTCAATGCGTCGTATCGAGCGAGCGCCCGGCACTTCCGCTTTGCCCCGACTCCGGACATTACGCTGCATCGCTCACGTAGTGGACCCAAGCAACCGCCGACAAATGCCGCCGTAGGTACCGAATTAAATAACGAAAAATAATGGACCCGCAGAATGCCTAGAAAGCCCCTGCTAGCATCATGATCTCAAAGGCGTCATAGCGTCTAAAGATTTGTGCTGACATGGGCACTCTCCAGTGCCCGACATCCCAAGGTGCTAGCCTAGATCGAACAGAAGGCGGAATTATGAAAACTGGCGTGCCCTGCAACATTAAAAAAGCCTTGGGTCGCAATCGGCTCTCGCGCGATGAGGCCCGCCGCATGACGGCGAACTTCGCCAAGCTGCCGGAACTACTGCGCGAAGAGTGAAGACGCGTTCGTATCCAGGAGAGCGATCATGGATCGGGAAATGATGGGACAAGTGCTCGACGACCTAATTCCCGGCGATAGCACCGAAATAGATGAAGCAACGCTCGGGATGCTGTTCCCGCCCGGTGAAGCGGCGGGTGTGATTGACGAAAGCACGCGAACCGCAGCCACTAGATTCGCCCGAGACCACGGCTGCCGATTTTTATTCGACGGGCAGTCGTTGAAGTCTGCGTTTTTAAAACTGCAGGGTCGATGGCACGAATTGATCGACAATCTTTGCACGATTTTGGGTAGGGAAACGCCCGGCACCGAAGGCTTCCGAATCAACATCGATCATGCGATCAGCGAAGCTGAAGCGCATGCATCGCAAGCAGAAGCTATCCCAGTTGGCGAAACACCAGAGCAGCGTAAGCAAGAATTTCAGGAGGCGTTGCGCAAAATTCTACGCGTGGCTCAGGACCGCGATTCGTCCGCCAAAGATGTTTGGACTGAGGCTCTACACCTCCTCGATAACCCTCGCGTTCGCGTCCCGAAACACAACAGACCGAAGGACCCACCGAAGCGATAGCGCGACGCGCATCAAGCGGCGAGCCACCGCCGCCCGACCGCCGATCCGCTTGGCCGTGCTCGGTCTCGAAGTCGCCGAGCTAGACGAGCCGATGGTTGGTGCACCGCGTCTGGACTTCTGGCGTATGCTGTCGCCGGTCGGTTTGGCAGCCTGATAATTATACCGGTTTTCTTGATCTTCGGTGCGAAGTTGTTGCGGGGGCTGTGGAACCGAAAGGCCGACCGCCCGTAAAAGTCCGCTCCCAGCGGTTTGTCACCAACATTTGCGGGCCTCACTATTAACCGTTAATGGTGAGAACACCTCAACCGCTCACTGGCGGAAACGCTAGTGACGAAAAGCGCCTCTACCGGACCAAGCACAGCACCAAGTCCAAGATGAAGCGTAAGAAGCGGAAGCGAAAAGAAGAACTTTCACCGACAATGAAATACCTAAAAGAGTGCCTGATGGCTGCGTGGCGTTTCATTGTACGCTGGACTTGTTTGATAATCCAATTTCTCAAATCCATTGATAGCTTGATTCTTGCAATAGCTACGGCGTTGATCGCGTGGATTGCCATTTGGCAGTGGAGCGCATTGGACAGTACAGACAGAACACTGCGTGAAACTCTGGTCGCCGCTAATCGCGCGTGGCTCGCTCCCAGAGTAGGTCTTATAGACGAGGCCGTGATAGGGCTGCCGGTAAAAGTGAAAGTCGGATTTGATAACACAGGACATGAACCGGCGCTCAATATACTCGTCACAAATGATTTTTTGACCGCAGCGCCACCACTCAGCGGCGACAAAATCGAAAGGTATCTGAAAGACCACTGGGATCGTTGCAAGAAAACGCAACCCGACCCTGGCAATTTCGCGGTTTTCCCGTCCGCATACATTCCGCAAGAGTTCAACCTTACTCAAGTTAACATTACAACCTCGACTACGTGGGATGCCGATTTGGAGAACAACACTAAACTTTTCATCTGGGTTGGCTGTGCCGCCTATGAAACATTCCATGCGGCCCATCACAGTTCCTTTTGTTTCTATCATGGTGGTGCCGACGCGCCTCGCTTGATCCAGGATAAGGTGCTGATGCCTATATCTGAATCGGCGTGCGGACTGCGCAACTCAATGCATCATCCGGGGAATGCGGGTTAAGCACGCCAAGCTCGCGGGCCGAGCGCCTTCCAGGGTCGGTAGTGCCTCAGTTTGAATTTCCCAGCATCTGATGTCGGAGAATCCCGATCATCATACCGGCAGTCGCTACTATGAACATTGTGGTCAAAAGAGCCCCGGGCGTTTGCCACCGCTTCGGGTTGCCCGTCCCCCATATAATTCCAAGCTCGACGAGAATGCCAACGAGGGCGCCACAAACAAACCAACGGATAGCAACGTTAAGGATCGATCGCCAAGTCATTGCAACGCCTTGGATCGCGTAGCCGCATTCGCTCGGGGATCAATCCTGTGAGCCACCTTTTTGGCTCCACCGTCTCTTTGCCGCCTTCAATGCGGCGTCGCGAGCCCGACCGCCCTCCAAGTCTCCCTCTGCGCGCGAGTTTCGCGGCGTCCGCTTTTCGGCTAACTTCAATGCCAAGTCATCAAATCCATGATATAGGGCGCTTAACTGGTCTTGATCGTGCGCAATTGACCCGTCTGGTCTTTTGATTGCGTTCACAACAAAACCAATATCGAGATATTCTTTCGTTTGGCGAACAGCCTCAGCTTCACTACGGACGGTCATAATACTCCATCTCCCGTCTTTAGGGGTTTTTTGACCGAACTCTATTGTCCAACTCACAGCATGTTTTCCTTCAATTTTGTCACCTCCCAAGCCTCCAATACATCCATATCACCAATCTCCCAGAGGCGCGACATGACACCGGCAGCCATCGCAGGGGGTTGGTGAATCGGGTAAAGCGTCGGCTACTCATTCGCTGTGTGAGGTTTTGCCGCTCGGCATAGCTGGTCGAAACGTGACTCGGATCGGGGTTGCCTTCTTGCGCGCCTGTCTCAAATCAGCGAATCTAAGAGGCCGTTTCGAAATTGGTTGTCAGGCCTGCAGCTCATCGAGCAGCGTCTTGGCTTCCTTTAGGTCGAACGTGTCGAAGCCTTCGTTAAACCAGCGATAGACGGGAGTAAGAAGGTCGCGGGCCGCGTACCGAGCACGCACTGAGGGCTCGGCTGTAATGGCGCGGTAAAGTCCTTGAATGGCGACCTGAGAGCAAATTCGCGCAATATTCGACTCTGGACAGACGATTCGTTGAATCAAAAGTGCGCGTGGATGGCAAAGTTTGTAATATTTTTTCTCGCACAGATGGAGTGCGCCCCTGACGGTGGACAGATTGCAGGTTGGGAATTGACCGGAGCTACCGGGCTTTCAGAGGATGAAAGCCATGGCCAAGCACCGCACCCACAGCATCGAATTCAAACGGCAGATCGCCC